>CAZSEL010000024.1:0-64923 GCA_964605905.1 uncultured Chloracidobacterium sp.
TGAGAGAGATTACTTTTCCGGTTAACGGATAGCTGAAAGTGTAAAGCGGATAACGGTTCAATTATCTGCAAACTAAACTGAATAGCCGATGGCAAAAGCTGTCGGCTATTAGTTCGGTCGCCTTATTTTGCTGTTCCTTCAAATTCGAGCAGCAGAGTTTCGCCTTTATAGATGAACAACCTTCCGTCTTTTATCTCAAAACGGTCGGCATTTTGCAGGCCGTCAAGAAAGCCGCGCTCGATGGTCATGCGGTCTTCGAACTCACACGCACGCATCGTCGAGATGATCTGGCTGAATTTGATCTTTGAGCCATCCGACTCGTAATTGCCGCCGAAAACATTACAGCTGGAATTGCCGCCCGCTGATCCCTTTTCAGAGTCGAAATTCAAGAACGGAACTTCATTGCCCAAGTTGACCGCTGTTCCATTCACCGATTTCAGCAGCCATTTTTTCGATGTCAGATCAACAGAAATCGGCGCCGTTTTAACCGTCGCGGCCTTAAATCTCAAAACACGAGCTTTTCCCAAATAAAGATAAAGGTTTCGCCCACTCCGTTTCAGAACGGTCGCCTCGCCCAAGGCTTTCAGAAATCCCGACTCGGTTTCCATCGTGCCAGGCTGCATACATGCCATTTTTGTCGAGCCTATGCCATTGACCTTAAAATTGCCTTCGGTCAACGCGTATGAGCCAAACATCCGGTTGCAACCCGTGCTGCCTGTAATCCGTTTCTCGCTTTCATCGAATTCGATATATGCCTTTGAATCCGCGACGATTTTTCCATTTAGGTGGGTCAGATCCCAACGCGTGTTTCCCAAACTAGTCTGAGCGACCGCCGCAACACTAAAAACGACGATCATCATCAATCCATAAAATACTTTTATCATTTCAAATTCCCCCATTTGTGTGGCGACTCAAACCGCGATCGCGATCTTTGCCATCCAGAGAAAGAACGAACGGATCGGCAACAGTTGCACCATTCGCGAAAATTGGATCGGATGCCTGCATTCCGTTGTATAATGCAGGCGTGTTGTAGTCAAGCAATATTTTGCAACGCTCACCGCCTTGATTTGCATCTTTAATCTGGTTGAAAGTTTCAGCCCGTGGATCACAGTTTTTCTCGCATTCACTTGGTTTGGAGGGAATATGTTTAGGATGAGGCCCATTACCCGTTTCGCGGCAGCGGCATTGGCCGTCGCCATTTTTTCGATCTCGATCCTTGCAGATACCGTCCGGCTAAAGGACGGCAGCATAATCAAAGGGACAATTACGGGGTTCACCGGCGGCAAGTTTACCATCGAGATCGGCGAAGGCACCAGAAAGCGACAGTTGACGTTCGACGCCGCCGAGGTCGAATCGATCGAATTTGAACCGATCGTGCGCTCTGCCGCTCTGAAGCAGCCCGCAGCCACCGATACAGCACGCAATGTTCCGCGGTACGAGCCGGTAGTTACTGAACGAATCCCTCCGACACAGGACCAAACGCCGGAACCCATTCAGCCGACTCCCGAACCGGTCGAAACAGCGGAAACACGCCCACAAAATACAAGTGGAGTGAAACCGATCGAACTGGGGATAAAGGTGATCGCCGACAACACCTCGAACGGCTGGACGAACACGGGCTGGGTCGTAAAAAAAGGCCAAAAGATACGCATCTCAGGCACCGGCGAAGTTTCACTGGGCAAGGGTAAAACATCGACGCCTGGAGGTTTATGGGATGTGGAAGATGAAACGAAATTGCTGAAAGCCGTCCCGACCGGAGCATTGATCGCGGTCATCGGCGACGATAACAACGAGTTTATTTACATCGGCAACGACCGTGAATTTACCGCATCGCGAGACGGAGCGCTTTTCCTCGGCGTTAACGAAGGGAATCTAAACGACAACACCGGAAACTACGATGTAAAGATCGAGATATTTCCGGGCGGTTAGCAGCAGCGGAATTTTACGAACGGCGGTCAGGGAAGCAGAACGATCTTCCCGGCCGCTTTGTTATTTATTATCGCGTGGTGAGCGGCAGGTGCTTCCGCTAGTGGAAATCTTTGTGAAACGAACGGCCGCAGCGAACCGCTTTCCAGGCCTGCTCCGATCGCCTTATGAATTTCTTCCATAGCGGCGTTTGGAGCGTTGAACAGCGACATTCCGAAAATGCTCGCATCCTTTGTCATCGCAAGACGCGGGGTGAACTGTAAACTGCCGCGATTTCCGACAACGACAATTCTCCCGAACATCGCCAACGCCTCGAAATCGCGTTCAAGATTCTCGTTCGCGAGCATTTCGATAATTATGTCCACACCGCTGCCACCAGCATAGGCGTGAATATCGGTCAGATGGTCCAAATCGGTGTGATCGAAAACAGCATCCGCACCGTTATCGGTCACAATCTGTTTGCCTGCTCCAGAACTCGCCGTTCCAATAATACGCAAACCTGCGTACCTTGCCCATTGGACCGCCGCAAGGCCGACGCCACCTGATGCGCCGTGGATCAAAACAGTTTCGCCCGCTTTAGCTCCGGCTTTTTGAAACAACGCGCGATAGCTCGTCGCATACGGCGTCCAAACACCGGCACCTTCCTCGAATCCTACATTCGCAGGCAGCAAGCCCAAATGTGATTCGTTACACATCGCATATTCCGCGTACGTGCCCGAGATCGAACCGGCGGTGTAAACACGGTCGCCCGACTTAAACTTCGCAACACTCTCGCCAACGGCCTCCACAGTTCCCGCTCCGTCCTTTCCAGGGGTGTAAGGCAGGTTTGGCGCGTGTGCGTGAATACCTGACCGCAAGTATGTATCGACCGGATTCACGCCCGCCGAATGAATTTTCACCAAGACCAGCGAACCCGTCGGTTCGGACGTTTCAATTTCCTCGACCTGCATCACCTCGGGCGGGCCGTATTCGCGAACAACGATTGATTTCATAGAGGTACGACAGGCTGTTAGCCTGTCGGCTCGGCAGGCTAACAGCCTGCCGTACAATTATTCCACGGTCACAGATTTCGCCAGATTTCTCGGTTGATCGACATCGCAGCCGCGGCGGACGGCAATGTGATACGAGAGCAGTTGCAAAGGCACAACCGAAAGAACCGGGCCGAGCAGATCGGATGTTTCCGGTATCTCGATCACGTGATCCGCGACCTTTGAACTCATGCCGTCGCCTTCGGTCAGGACGGCAATAACAATGCCGTCGCGGGCCTTGACCTCGACTATGTTCGAATGCGTTTTTTCGTATCGCAGCTCGCTGCCGGCGTTTCCGGTCTCGCGTGTGTTTACGACAACGACCGGAAGTTTTTCGTCGATGAGAGCATTAGGCCCGTGTTTCATCTCGCCGGCCGGATAACCTTCTGCGTGGATATAACTGATCTCTTTTAGTTTCAACGCACCTTCGAGGGCAACCGGAAAATTGATGCCGCGGCCGAGATATAGGAAATCCTGCACTCGGAAATAGTCTTTTGAAAGTTCCTCGATCGAGTCGGCATCGTTGAGTAATTGCTCGATCTTTAAAGGAAGTTCGGCAAGGTCTTGAGCCAGTTTTTTACTCTCTTCTTCAGAGATCGTTCCGCGCAGATCGCCCAAATACATAGCGAATAAATAGAGCGCGATCATCTGCGCCGTAAACGCTTTTGTCGATGCGACGCCGATCTCCGGCCCGGCGTGTGTCAATATCGTGCCGTCAGCCTCGCGGTGGATCATCGACCCCTGAACGTTACAGACCGCGAGAGCCTTACAACCTTGCCGACGAGCTTCTCGCATCGCGGCAATGGTGTCGGCCGTTTCGCCCGACTGCGAGATAACGATCAGCAGATCAGTCTCGCTCAAAACCGGATCGCGGTAACGAAACTCCGACGCATAATCGACCTCGACCGGAATGCGTGTCAGCTTTTCGAGCATGTATTTCCCTGCCAATCCCGCGTGCCACGAGGTGCCGCAGGCGGCGATCTTTATCGATGTGATCGAGCGGAAATCTTCCTCGGAAATATCCATCTCCTCAAGATATACTTTGCCCGTATCGAGCGAGATGCGGCCCTGTACCGTGTCGCGGACGGCACGCGGCTGCTCGTATATCTCCTTGAGCATAAAGTGTTTAAAGCCGCCTTTCTCAGCCATTATCGGATCCCATGTTATCCGCTGCTGCTTTGGCTCGACGACATTTCCGTCAAAATCGGTTACACGAACGCTGTCTTTTGTCAGCACCGCGATCTCGCGGTCGCCGAGAAAAAACACGTCGCGTGTGTGTGCCAGAATCGGCGGAATGTCGGACGCGACAAAGAACTCACCATCGCCCAAACCGATCACAACCGGCGGCCCTTCGCGGACGGCTATGACCGTATCAGGCTCATCGACAGAAATGATCGACAACGCGAAAATGCCTCGAAGTTCCGCCGCGGCTTTTCTGACAGCAAGCTCAAGCGAAAGCCCATCGGTCTCGACATAATGACCGATCAGATGAGCGACCACTTCGGTGTCGGTCTCGGTCGAAAACTCGTGGCCTTCGCCAGCAAGCCGCTCTTTCAACTGCAAATAATTTTCGATGATGCCGTTGTGAACAACGACGACCTTGCCCGAACGGTCGCGGTGCGGATGCGCATTTTCCTCGGTCGGCCGTCCGTGCGTCGCCCACCGCGTGTGGCCGATGCCATACGTCCCGTCGAGCGGCTTAAGCCTGATCGCTTCCTCAAGGTTGCGCAGCTTGCCCTCGGCCCGACGCAGTTCAAGATGCTGATTCTCATCAACAACCGCAATCCCCGCCGAATCGTATCCGCGATACTCCAGCTTCCGCAGCCCATCGATTATCAACGGTACAACTTGTTTATTTCCAACGTATCCAACAATTCCGCACATATATGTTAAGTGGAATGAAAAACCTGAAATGCAGTGACAAGAACAGTCTCTTCACTTAGTGCTTCAAACGCAGCGTCACGTATTCGGTCAATATAAGACGATAATAGATCCAAATGTTCCTGAAAGGAATAAGGCGAGTCCGTGTAAATCAATGTGATACGGTCGTGAATTTTGAATCCGGCTTTAGACAAATACCGCCCGTCCAGCCCTCTAACGATGGTGCAGCCACCGAAGTTAAAGGTGAACTCGTTCTCAAGCGCGAGCAGTAAATTCTGATAGGCGGGATTGAGCAGGTCAGGTAAATAAACCTCAATTCTTCCCTTGGCGGATAGTGGCAATGAATTGCTCCCGTCTTTCGTCAAACGCTTTTGTCCGTTTCAGCGACTCTTCCGCTGAGAGTTTCGCCCTTTCGGGACGTTCGATCTTGATCTCGCGAACAGCTTTGAGACTTTTTTTTATGCGTGGCTCTGTCTTAACACTCATATTGCTTATTTTATCATAATCTCGCACCTTACCGAGAGAGCCTACTTCCACAACTGAATGATATTGGCATCAAAGACGGCGACGATCATCGGCTCCAAAGCGGGGTTTCCCGACGAACTTCCGCCAATTCGGAGTCGATCAATTCTTCCAGCTCTTCCTCGGTGATACCACTCCTCTTGGTCTCATCGTGAATCGGCTTTAGCAATTCGGCCAACGTCGGCTCAGATTCGCGCACCAACACGCCTTTAACGTATTCGTCGAACGCTTGTCCCTTAAACCTCGCTTTTTTTCGAAGTCCGGCTTCCGCCTCAGTTGGTAATTCAATCGTTATTGTCATAAACCACGCCACCTTTTCGCACTATTTTACCATAGCTGACAATCTTACTTAGAGGATTTCGACTTCGCCGGAACACCTACAACAAGATCGCCGGGTGAGACATCCTTTGTCACCACGCTTCCCGCGCCAGTCATAGCTCCATCGCCGATGGTTACGGGTGCGACTAGCATGGTGTCAGAGCCGATCTTTACATTGTTGCCAATGTGCGTTTCGTGTTTCTGGACGCCATCGTAGTTACAGGTGATGACACCGGCGCCGATGTTGGTGTTTTCGCCGACGGTTGCATCGCCTAGATAAGTCAGGTGACTTGCCTTTGATCCCGGCCCAAGCGTTGTTTTCTTTAGCTCGACGAAATTGCCGACACGCGAGCCGGGTTCCATCACGGCGTGCCCGCGGAGATGTGCCATCGGGCCGACTGTTGAATTGCCCTTAATTTCAGAATCGGTGATCAGGCAATTGTCGCGGATCTCGACGTTCGTTCCGATCTTTGAATTCGATATTCTCGTTCCCGGACGGATCGTGCAGCCGTCACCGATCTCGGTGTCACCCTCGATGGTGACGCCCGGATAGATGACCGTCTCGCGACCGATGCGAACAGCCGAACTGACATAAGTATTCTTAGGATCAATGAACGATACACCGTAATCCAGCATCAGCCGCGAGATCGTCTGCCGGTTCAGAATGCGTTCGAGGTCGGCAAGCTGCGCACGATTGTTGACGCCCTCGATCTCGCGCGGCTCGCTGTGCTGATATATCGAAACATCGTCACCAGCTTCGCGAAGCAACGCCGGAACGTCGGTCAAATAATATTCGCCTTGGGAATTATTGTTCTGAACCTTTGTTAACGCATCGAAAAGTTTTCGAGTATCGAAACAATAGATTCCGGCGTTTATCTCGCGTATCTCGCTTTCTGCTTCACTAGCGTCCTTTTGTTCGACGATCTTTGCGAACATTCCGGCGTCGTCGCGAACGATCCTGCCGTAACCTGCCGGTTCTTTCAGCTTTACGGTCAATATCGTGGCTGCGGCTCCGCGTCCACGATGGCGTTTATGATGCTGGATCAGCCCGCCGAGCGTTTCGGCACGAACCATCGGCACGTCGCCGGACAATACTAAAAGTGTGGAGTCTTCGTTCTCAAGAAATTCGCGTGCGGCGTTCACTGCGTCACCGGTGCCGCGTTGTTCTCTTTGCCAGACGAACTCGGTCTGGCTCTCGCTTAGTTCCGATAGAACGGCTTCCTTCACATCTTCGCCCTGATGGCCGATAACGACATAGATCTTTCGCGGCGCCAGGCCTGCGGCGGTCTTGCAGACGTGATTTATCAGCGGCCGGTCGTCCAGCTTATGCAGCACTTTCGCAAGGTTCGACCGCATCCGCGTACCCAACCCCGCCGCAAGTATCAGTATGTCCAGTGGCGCGTTCTCGCTCGCGACTTCATCCATAGCTAAATTTTGCCACAATCGTATGGAATATATCGAATCAGCATTGCTGATACGCTGAAATTCACGTAACTGTCAGCCCGATCACAATTTCAGCGAGTTTCGCCGGATCGTGCCGTACTAGATCACCGACGGTTTCCGCACCCGATCCGCCTCTGCCGCACACTTCTTCTTCTCTGCACCCTCCGCCGCTCAAGATAAGCGTAATAACACGAACGACTTGCCTTCATCACCCGGCACAAAATCCGTACCGGATAATTCCTGCTCTCACTTCTTTGCTTCTAAATGCGGACATATTCATTTGCAAATAACAGAAAATTTTCTGTTACGGAAAGAGCAGGAAACGCAACAAAAATACATTATGGTGATTCTCAAAACCACAAACGTATGTTATGCTTCTTCCCACTGCTTCTAAAATCTGGAGGAACCATAAAATGCGTACTTTCTTGTGCCTCTTTTTGCTTTTGTTTGCACTCTGCTCGACACAAACTTCCGCACAGATTGCCGGTAAGTCTGAACAAGATATGGCTATCGAGGACCAATTTATCCGTTTAAAGAGCGAGCAGGGCTTGTCTCACGCCTCCGGAAATCGGCCGGATCTGGGCCAGGTAGTTCTTGGCAACCCGAGTCAAACTGTGATCACCATCCGGGTCGGTCTCTACGCCAACACCTTTAACGGAACAGGCGGAATGGCAACGGAATTTTCGACGCTCCACCATCAGACGGTGCAAATTTCGAACACTGTAGCTGACGTAACGATAACAGACCGCTCGACAGGAAACCCGGTAGCTGTGATGCAGGCCGGCGAAATTTTTAGCGTCACCTTTGACGGCACCAACTACATAGTTACCGGGCCCGACAGTGTGCCGCATCCCGCAGCCGGTCCGATATATTTTTCGCCGTCGAGCACGGACAACCTGTTCCGCATCGACAGCATTTTGCGAACTAACATTTTGGGTGGAGCCGCCGTTAAACCGACGTATCGTGGCACTATCGAAATAGCTCGCGGCAGCGCCACAACCGCCGGCCGAGTCAACCTGGTTAACATTGTTGAGATCGAGAAATATGTAAGAGGCGTTGTCGCAAACGAGTCGATCGCCTCTTTCCATACCGAAGCTCTAAAATCGCAGGCCACGGCGGCGCGAGGCTACGCCGTTGCAAATATCGGCAGATACGTCGGTCTGGGATATCCGTTTGATATCGTTGATTCCTCGTCGTCGCAGGTTTATCGCGGAGTCGCCTCGGAACATCCGAACGCAATTGCGGCCACCGATAATACGAACGGGTTGGTTGCGTCCTACAATGGACAAATAATCTCGGCACTCTACTCATCGTCATTCGGCGGTTACAGCGACAGCGGTCACTGGATCTTTAATTCACCCAGCACGCAGCTGCCGGGGACAAACGTCACGCCATACCTGACCGGGATTCATGACGGCGAAGGCGACGCTCCGGACCTTACCGATCCCGCCGTAAGGCAGATTTATTGGAGCACGGTACAGCCGCAGGGTTATGATATGTGCGGCCGTGTAAATAACAGATTTTCACGCTGGCGGATGACCATTCCGGCGGCTTCGATAAAAGCCCGGCTGACGACGGGGCGTTATGTTTTGATCAGCGGTGACATCACGGGCGACGTCACGGCGGTTGACACTCAGCTGCGAATGACAGGCTCCAACCGCATTGCGATCGCGCGGATAACATTGACCACCGGCGTCGTGGAGATAAGAGGCTGGGACAATATGCGCAATGTGCTGGGACGAACCGTCGCAAGCGAGCCCGCGGTCTGCACCGGATTGGCGGCGATCGCCGCAAACTTTACGCTCACGAATCCGAGTCTTCTGGAATCCTTTAACACTCCCGAAGGCACCTTCGGCGGCGTGATCGCATCGGGCGGCGGTTGGGGACACAACGTCGGCATGAGTCAATATGGAGCTCACGGCCGCGGTCTTGCGGGACAAACCTTTCTACAGATCCTGAAGTCCTACTATCTGGGAGTAGATATCGGCAGCTACCCGATCAACATAGCACGCGGACCAGGATCAGGACCGACAACGCCGCGTCAACAATTCATCGTCCCAAATACCACAGCGACCCTCGTCGTTAGATCGGCCCGCCCGCAAAAACTTCTCATTCAGATAAATGACATGCACGATATTGCGGTTGTCGCGAATGGCGTAACGACTGTCGATCTGTCACCGTACGTTGTCCAGGGCCTAAACACCATCCAATACAACCCGCTGACCCGCAGCGGAAATATGACGGTTAACGTAAACGTAGAATAGACCTGTACATTGAGGGCTGCGCCGGGCCGCCCTCTGTTACTTCCTTTCTTTTAAAATTTCTAGTATTTTATCGTGTATCCCGCCGAATCCGCCGTTGGACATTATGGCGACAACATCGCCGCCCTTTAACTCGGGAGTGAGATGCGTGACGATAACGTCTGCGTCCGCGAAGCTCATTGCGGGTTTGCCTTGTAGCTCGATGTCTTTTACGAGTTCGTCAACATCGAGAACCTTGCCGAGTTCGCTTGCCTTCGATGTGTTGTAAACGCCGGCGATGATGACGTAATCGGCGTATGAAAATGCCCTCGAATAGTCGTCCTGAAATATCGCCAGCCGCGATGACCACGACCGCGGCTCGAAAACAGCAATCAGCCGACGGCCATCGTATTTCATTCTCAGTGCTTTTAGTGTTTCCTCGACAGCGGTCGGATGATGAGCAAAATCGTCGATCACTGTCACACCCGCAATGTTCCCGCGAACTTCCATCCGACGTTTTACGGATTTGAATGAATTGAACGCCTCTTGAATTTTCTCTTTTGAAATCCCCCACGCATCGGCCGCGATGATAACCGAAAGACAATTACGAACATTGAATTCGCCGATAAGTTGGGTCTCGAATTCGCCCCACGAACTCTGTTCCTTGAAAACCGTGAACCGGGTCTTTTCGCCGGTGAAATCAATATATCGTGCCTGCCATTTTGCGTCGTCGGAAAGCCCGAAAGTCTCGATGTTTGTAAATAACTTGCCGTCCATTTCGGCCAATACTTCCCTGACCACAGGCGAATCGATCCCGGCGACCAAGCGGCCGTTTCCGGGCACGAGATTCATCAGCCGCGAAAATTCCCATTTGATGTCATCGAGGTCGTCATAAATATCGGCGTGGTCAAATTCGATATTGCCGATGATCGCGATCTCCGGCAGATAGTGCATGAATTTTGGCTTTTTATCGAAATAAGCCGTGTCGTATTCGTCGCCTTCGATGATGAAATGATTGCCGTCGGTCACGCGAAAACTCGCGTCAAAATTCTGCACGATCCCGCCAACAAGAAAGCTCGGGTCCAGTCCGCCAACCTCGGCGACCCATGTCGCGATGCTGGTTGTCGTGGTCTTTCCATGAGTTCCGGCGACAACCAAGGAACGCTTCCCGCGAATAAATTCTTCCTGGACAATCTCAGCCTGAGAACGGTAAACGATCTTACGATTCAGAACTTCTTCCAACTCCGGATTGCCGCGTGAAATAGCGTTTCCGACCACAACACAATCGGCCCCAATGTCCGCATTTTCAGCCTTATATCCATTGAGGATCTCAATGCCCAATGCCTCAAGCTGCGTTGACATCGGCGGATAAACATTCTGGTCCGAACCCGTCACACGATGCCCGCCAGCCTGTAGCATCCCAGCCAACGACGCCATCGCCGTCCCGCAAATTCCGATCAAGTGATAGTGCATTAACGATTGGTACTTCCTGCAAGAAATTATTCGCTGCCTAAGATCATTTTTACCGAAGCGTCTTTATAAATACCTGCAATAAAAGGTGGTTTGTTATTCTGCACAAACCTAGTCATCGCCGGAATTGCTTTTACAATAATTTCCGCCATATCCGAAAAAGAAACATTTCCAGACATAAAAAAGAACGCCCTGATGCCTGCGTTCAATAGTGCTTCACGTTCAATTGTTCGATAGCGAATATTCTTATCCTTCGTTAAAACCACCCACCCTTTTTTCCCGACCGCTGTTAACCAAACTTCATCCTCAACACCTTGGTCAAAATGATCGTCATGTAAATAGACGATTATACCAGCTGCCGAAAATACTTCTGCAATTTTGCGACCCAATGACCGATCCACAAAGATCTCGATCGCATCAAGCGGCTTTGAGCTCAAATTCGCACCTAATGGCCTCTTCAATTTCGGCTACCTCTCTGCTATAGTCGTCAGCTATTTCCAGAATTGATTCGCCGGTTTTATACCTCTCAGCAATAATCGTTGTGGGAATTCCAGTTCCAGAAATCACGGGCTTTCCAAATGCAATGCGGGGGTTTATTGATACAACCTTTGGATCATCGCGTCGACCATCGGAAGAAATTCGTGTAAACGGAAAGAGCTGCCGCGCTAGTCCATTTTCGTCCCGTTCAATACGTTTCAAATAGACTTGCAGAATCTCCTTCATTGCGATCTGCCCCCCCTTTGAGACATTGATGAGTTCCCCGTATTTCTCGACAAAAAGATCAAGGCCATCGGTTTCAAAATCGTGCTCGGCAAGTGGATTCTTTGAGTTGAACTCCTTGCTTAAGTAATTAAGAGCCTTTCTCACTCGCCCCATCGCCACCTGATGTTTACGACGTATTGCGTTCAAAACATGAGCCTCGATCAGGTTTGTGAATGAAAGCATGGGTTCAGAAAGTATTGGTCGCTCAATTATCGGTTTCCAGAATTTTTTTCCGCCTTCGGTAGGGTACGACCGGCCTGAAACCCAAGTGCGCAACGTATTCAACGGAACGCCTGTGTATCGAGACGCTTCATTTAAAGAATACGCCGGAAGATTTCGAGGATCTTTCCCATCGTAGAGCTTGAATGTATGTACAGCCATGACGGTTTTCTCCTTGGCAACCAACCTGAAATAACTTTTTATTATAAATCAATGCCAACTCATTTCAAAGGTTCGTGCGCAAGCCTACCTTCCGGTCAATTCCACCGCCAGTTCGTTAGCATCGTAAACTTTTCGAAGAGCTTCCAGAATTCCTGCCGAATGGACGCCGACGGCGCGTGAGCCTTCGGCTTCTTCTATATACCAATAGCGGTTCGAGAGCTTTTGGTTGTTGCTGTCGAAATTCAAACCGACGATCTCGCCGGCCCGGTTAATGACGGGCGAACCTGAGTTGCCGCCAATCGTGTCCGCAGAGTAAACGAAATTTAAGGGCGTCGAAAGGTCAATCTTATCGCGACGCGATTTGAGACTGTCGGGCAAGTGGAACGGATCTTTTTCACCAAAGCTCAATGCTCGATCGTACAGCCCAAAGAATGTTGTCTTGTAAGGCACAAGCGTGGTGTCCTCGTCATAGCCTTTGACGACGCCGTATTCGATACGAAGCTGCGAATTTGCGTCGGGCGGAATAGTTTTGCCGTAAACGGCAAAACGAGCCTGTGCGATCTTTGTGCCGTTAGCGGTTTCGACGTTAGAAATGTTCGTCTCATTCCACGCACGAAGTTCACGAATGACCGGCTCGACGCGACGCACGAGCGTTATCATCGGATCGGTCGAACTCGTGACAGCCGCCGCCGGGCCTTCGATCAAGGTCTTTCGAAATGCAGGATCATTTAGCTTTGTATAGCGGACAGCGCGACGCGCGACCTCAGTCGGTTCTGCATTGCCGACCGCCGCCTTGATAAAAGGATCGTTCGAGCCTAAGATTTTTACTCCTTCTTCGAGCCAGGAAACGAGTGCGGCCTCTTCCATCTCGATATAGATCGGTGCCGGTGAAAGAATTGCAGACTTCAGTGCGGTAAGCCGCGAATCGCGATACTCCGCGTATCGCTGATCGTCAGGCTTTGCCGATTCGATCTTGTGGGTGACTATCTGCTGTGCGATGGTTGCAAGTCGCGACGCCGCGAGATTTGAAAACGCAAGCCGCTTCGACATTGGCGGTAACGAGGTATATGCCTTTGCGATATTCTCCCAGGCCGGTGCGTATTGCTTTTCAAGCTCGGGTTTCAACGCCAGCTTTTCACGAAGGTCTTTTTCCTCGGCTTCCTTTTTGCCAAAATTTCTCGGGTTGAGCAGGCCGTCCTGTTGACCGGCAAGCCGTTTCAGCGAATTGGCAAACGACCGCATTCCCTGTCCCGCCTGTCGAGCCTGTTCGGCACCGAGCTTTGAATAATCTTCGAGAGCCTTACGACGAGTTTCCCAAACCTGTTTCTGAAGCGGATTGCCGACATCACGCTGGTACGCAAGCTGTGCGACCGTCAGCAAACGTGCGGTCGAACCGGGATATCCGGAAACAAGAATAAACTCGCCGTCCGCTGCACCGGTTTCGGACCATTTGAAATAGTCTGGTGTTTTTGCCGGTTGGCCGTTTTCGTACGCACGAAGAAATGTGAAATCAAGATCGTGGCGCGGAAAAACAAAGTTGTCGTAGTCGCCGCCAAAGAACGCCGCCTGTTCCTCAGGCGCCATCACGAGCCGAACATCTGTGTACAGTTTACTGCGATAAAGCCAATATTCGCCGCCGCTGTAAAACGAAATAATGTCGCATTTCAGGCTCGTCGCGGCAACACATTCTTTCTCGATCGCGGCAGTTGCAGTCGAACGCAATTTGGCAGCATCGGCATCCGTCGTCGCGGCTCTGGCGGCTCCGTGAACACGCTCCGTTACGTTCTCGAACGAAGTCAGAACCATCGCACTCGCATCCGGGATCTTTAGCTCATCAGCCTGCGTCTTGGCATAAAAGCCGGTCTTCATCAGATCGCGTTCTTTGCTCGAAACGCGCTCGATATATCCTGCGGCAACGTGGTGATTCGTCGCGATCAAACCGTTCGGCGAAACAAAACCGGCCGACGAATTATTCACCTTTGGGCTCGCAAGCCGCACCTTATCAAGCCATTCCTTTGAAGGCTCAAAATTGTACCGCTCCTTCCACTGTTGCAGCGGCGGATTATCAAACGTCCACATGCCGTCGTCGGCGCGGACCGGAAACGTAACGGCTAACAGGTTGAACAGAACGATCGCGACTATTACTTTTCTCATTTCTTTTGCTTGTTTAATGGTGGATTTGGCACGAGAATCATCCAACAGGGCTACAATGCTCATTGCCTTTTGCTACAGATTATATCAAACTCCGCATCAAACTCTCTGGCCGCAAGCCGAACATTTGATGCTCAAACGGGAATTTTGGTTTCGCTTATGTTTCGCAACGAACCTGCATTATGCTCAAAGTTCGCTCGGTTTGTATTTATGAAATCGTCCAAGTTGTTCGCAATTATTTTAACTCTTTCGTTGCTCCATGTGCCCGTCGTACTGGCGTTTGAAACCGACCAGTACAACCTTCCGCCCGAGCCGCTCGCGGACATTGGCGACGAGGTTCGGGAATATACAATTGAGAATATTCTCAAAGCCGTTTCCAAGATAAACGCCGAGATCGGGCAGACCCAGCGGTGTCTGGATATTGTCCGCGACAAATGCGATTCTGACTCACAAAAGCGGCTCGCCTATCTCCGCTCGGAAGAGGCGATCGCCCGTGCAGTATTTCGCGAACTCGGCTCAGGGATCATAGCTTTTACAAAATCCGGTAGTTGGATGAACTCGCACAGGTTCCGCGGCCAACCCGCCAGATATAAGACCAGTTACAGCAAGTCGATATTTGTCTATTTGCCGACCGATTATTACACCATCAGCCCGACCGTAAATATATACGGTTCGAGTTTTGGAACCGACAAGATCGCTCATTTTTTTCAGCAAGGCTATACCTATTACCGGATCGCCGAACGTGCGATTGCAAAAGGCGTGGGCCGAAACGACGCTGAGAAAAAAGCTGTCGGCTGGGGCAAGTTGACCGAGCGAACGTATTACGGAACGCTCGTCGGCGGCGTATTTTCAAACGCCGATCTTCACGCTAACTATGTCGGAATGAGATTTTATCAAGGGTTGGTGAACCAGTTAAAGCTCGGTTCTGTCACTCGTCCGCCGACACTGATGTTAAAGGATGGAGTCTGGGAGATGAATGATGGCGGCATCAACGACGAATTTCTACTTCGGCCATTCATCTCCGATCACATGAACGAGGCACTAAACCCGTCGCTGTATATTCCGGGACTACGCTCGTCAATTCGCGGTATCGTCCGAAAACAAGGCTGCCAGCAATGGCTAGCTTTGTATCCGAACAGAACCAAAGACGATTTCGATAAGATCACCAACGCCCTAACGCTATGGCACGGACAGGATTACGGCTTTAAGCCGAGCCGGAAATTCGTTACTATCGGGAATACGTGCTTTAGTGATGGTGGTGGTCCATCGCCACTTAGCTAATAGATAAATCTAGCGCTCACTTATTTCAACAAGTCGTTCGCCGGAATCCAGAAGTTCTATCGCCTGTCGTAGCGAGTACGACAAAATCTCCCTCAGTCTCAGGTTCGATGTGTTTCCACAGGTTGGCCAAATGATTTGTGGCGGCGGGCCGAACCTATCTAGCAATATCAAAAAGTCCTTGTCTTTGGTCATCACCGTTACGCCGGCATTTTTTGCAGCACTGAAAATCTCAAAATCCTCCGAATCGCGTAAACCTATCTCGCGGATAGCTATACAATCGATTCCAGTTCGGTCGTGATCCACTCCGCGATCGCCGGCGAAAGTTGTGCGTCAATCCAAATCATTAAGCCGCAACAGGCAACACCGGGTGGTCAAAGTTTCGGGCGGCGTATTGTAAGGCCGCAGTCAAATCCTGCATTTCAAGATCAGGCATTTCCGCAAGGATTTCCTTGGCCGTAAGTCCCGCCGCATAAAGATCCAAAACGTCGCTTACCCGAATTCGCATTCCGCGTATGCATGGGCGTCCGCCACATTGTTTCGGATTGATCGTGATTCGGTCGCTTATGCTACTCATACGATGATTCTACAACAGATACTGCTCCAGTCTATACCAAAACGCTTCGCAGCTTTTCCATCGCTCCATCGAGAATATGATCTTCTCTGGCGATGCAGATGCGGACGTGTGTGTCCCATGTGTCGGTGTCGGCGAAGGCCGAACCTGGCGTCATGCCGACTCCCGCGTCACGCATCAGCATTTCGTTGAACGCGATAGCATCGTTATATTTTTCGGGAATGCGTGTCCAGATATAGAACGCCGATCCCGAATCGTAAAGATCGAACCCAAGCTCTTTCAGGCCACCACCGAATGATTGCCGTTTTGTGTCGAATTTATCCCTGAGTCGCGAGTAATATTCGCTGTCGGCCATCAGCACTTTGCTCAAAGCAGCTTGAAGCGGCGTTGCCGGACAGACGTAGATGACGTTCGCGGCGTTGTTAACCGGTGCGATCAGTTCGCCCTTGCCGTAGGCGTAACCAAGACGCCAGCCAGAAATGTTCCACGATTTCGAAAACGAGTTCACGGTGATAGTTCGTTCGAGCATGTCGGGTAAGGACGCGATAGACGTGTGCGGATTTTCGCCCGTCACGTAATGCTCGTAAACCTCGTCGGAAATAACCAGCAGGTCGAGTTCCTTGGCCACATCGGCGACGGCTTCGAGTTCAGTTTGCGACATCACTTTGCCGCTCGGGTTCGCCGGCGAACAGACGATGATCGCTTTGAGCGGAAACTCGACACGGTCTTTTAGTTCCTTACAACGTGCAAGCAATGCCGCCTTTTCGAACTTAAGATTCTCGTCCAACGAGAACGCCTCGTTCTTGGCGCCAAATTCTTCTAAGATGCGCCGATGATACGGATAATACGGCTCGAAAACCAACGCCGATTTGCCTCTTAAGTAAGCCTGCGTAATGCCGATCAACGCACCGGTTCCGCCGTTGGTTATCATCAATTCAAACGGCCGAGCGTCCGGATCGACGTCGATACCGTTATATCGCTTGATCTTTTCCGCGACCGCAACACGCAGCCCGGCGTCGCCCTCGCTGCCGCCATAATGGTTCCGGCTGGCGGCAATAATATCGGCCGCTTCCTTAGCCAACTGCGGGTCGATCGGCAGTTCCGATTGCCCCTGAACAAGGTTCCCGCTCGGCGGCACAAGGCGCGTGATCGCACGAATATCCGGCTTCACTTTCTTAACTTTTGCTTCGGTCATGAACACTAGAATATCAATTTTCGGCGAAATTGTAGATTTACTAATTCCTGTTGGTCTTGTTCTGTGGTCGGAGAGTTCCACCACAGAACGATACGAACAAGAATGAATAAGAGAAACCCCATCAGCCAGCCGCAGAATTTTCCGCCGGATAATAGATCAATTCGATAATATTTCCGTCCACGCCTTTTGTATAAAACGACGAGGTGCCGTCGCGGTGAGGTTTTATCGGGCGGCCCTCTTTTTCGGCGGCGGCCTCGAGTTCCTGCATCGTTTCCACTTTCAAACCGAAATGCGGCGGATGTTTTGATTCGGGCGGCAAGAGTGCAATGCCGAAACCGCGTGCATCGCGCATCATCGCCCAATCCTCAAAAACCGTCTCGACCGCAAACCCAAGCCGTTTGTATTCATCGACCGAACTCGCAAGATCGTCGCACTTGACCGCGATATGATCGACCGTTCCGCTAAATCTGAGATCTTCCATTGCTAATGCCTCTTTCTTCTATATTACCAAATTCGCGGTAAAATGTGCTTTGCTTTGCGTCCTTGGCGACTTCGCGTGAGATGGTTTCACGCAAAGGCCGCGAAGCCGCAAAGATAGATCAAACAGGGCAAGCCGCTGTAGTCTCACAGCGAGCTTATGCTAGATTGCTGTTTATGAAGATCGCATCGCTATTGCCGTCGGCCACCGAGATAGTGTGCTCGCTCGGATTACAGGCAAATCTTGTCGGCGTGACTCACGAATGCGATTTTCCGCTCGGCATCGAAAGATTTCCGCATCTGACCGCAAGCCGCATTTCGCACGAAACGATGACGAGTCTGGAGATCGACCACGCCGTTCGTTCACAGCTTGACGGACATGGGACGATCTACGATCTCGACACCGACCTGCTTCAGAAACTCAACCCCGATCTGATAATCACGCAAGAACTTTGCGACGTATGCGCCGTCAGCTACAAGATCGTAAACCAGGCGGCCAAAACCTATGTCGCTGATGCAACCGTTGTTTCGCTTGAGCCGAACACGATCGCGGATATTTTCGACACGATCGTTACCGTCGGCGACCTTGCCGGAATCAAGCCAAAGGCCGAAACTTTGATTGCCGAATTAACCAGTCGTCTTTCAACGATCTCACAAAAGCTGGATTCCGTTTCAAAACGGCCGCGGGTTATGATGCTCGAATGGCTAGAACCGCCGTTCGCCCCCGGACATTGGGTACCCGAACAAGTCGCGATCGCAGGCGGTGAATGTTTGCTTGGCGAGGCGGGAAAACGCTCGGTCACAACAACCTACGACGATATTTTTGAATCGAACCCAGAGGTTCTCGTGCTTATCCCGTGCGGTTATTATATTGCGGACACGATCAGGCAGTTGGCGTTTACAACATTTCCCGAAAGCTGGTGCGAGATGCCCGCGATCAAAAACGGCGAGGTCTGGGCGACCGACGCCACGAGCTTTTTTTCAAGGCCCGGCCCGCGTGTGGTCGATGGCACAGAAATACTTGCAAAAATACTGCACCCGGATATTTTTGGAAAGCCCGACGAGCGTGAGGCCGTCAGAGTTTCATCCGATCTGATAAAATTTGAATAATGATTTTTTCTTTCAGACTTAAAACTTTTTTCCTGCTCGTCGCGATGGCCGCGTCAATTGCAGTTGGCCAAACGACCGACGCAGTGCTCGCGACCGCAACCGGTATTAAATTTACCGCCGCCGATCTTGC
The DNA here is from genome assembly GCA_964605905.1 of uncultured Chloracidobacterium sp. Classification (GTDB taxonomy): domain Bacteria; phylum Acidobacteriota; class Blastocatellia; order Pyrinomonadales; family Pyrinomonadaceae; genus OLB17. Next base: position 18,887 of record CAZSEL010000024.1, read on the forward strand.
ACCTGAGACAAAAACGATCTACGAGCGGACCAACGAAATAATCGCGGCCAACCGGAAAAAGTTTTTTGAACAGACGGTCGCTGAAATGCTGCTCGAAACCGAGGCAAAGTTATCTGGCACGACCGTTGAAAAACTACTCGATGCAGAGATCGACAAACTTCCACAACCAGCCGACGCAAAGGTAAAGGAAGTTTACGACCTCAATCGCGAAGCTCTCGGCGGACGCACGCTTGAGCAGACTCGAAAACAGATCATCGGATTTTTGATGAAGGATCAGTTCGAAATGGCCGAAGCCGATCTCATCACAAGCCTGAAAACAAAGCACAAATACACAGCCGCTAAAGACATCAATGCCATAGGCTTAAAACCAACCGACATTATTTTTACCACCGCCGGAAAATCGTTTTCCGCCCGTGAATTCGACGAGAAAAATCGAATCGCCTTGAACGATGTCAGCGTCCACATTTACGAAGAAGTTCTCACCCAACTCGAAGACGCTATTCTCGACAAGTTGATCAACATTGAAGCAGCCGCACGAAATGTCGATTCATCTACTTGGATGGCAACTGAGGTCACGGACAAGATGCGTGATTTTACCGACGGCGAGCGTGCGAAATTATTGTCGGGATTGCAAACGCGGCTTTTTGCAAAATACGCGGTCAAGATATTGCTGCCCGAACCGACGCCGCTTGTGCTCAACGTGTCCGCCGATGACGATCCGTCCACCGGGACCGCCGCGGCAAAGGTGACGGTCGTCGCGTTCATCGATTATCAATGCTCGACATGCGGAACGTTTAGCCCAATTGCGAAAGCCGTCGCCGCTGAATTCGGCGCGCGTGTTCGATACGTCGTTCGCGATTTTCCGCTTGAAACTATTCATGAAAACGCATTTCGCTCCGCTCTTGCCGCAAATGCCGCAAATCGTCAGGGTAAGTTTTTTGAATATTCGGCGTTGCTTTACGCGAACCAAACCGCATTGGACGATACTTCCCTGTTCGGTTACGCAACAAAACTTGGTCTTGACCTGACGAAATTCAAAACCGACATGGCCGACCCGAAGAATGCCGAAGAGATCAGAAAAGACATGGCCGACGGCAATTCTTACGGTGTTTCAGGCACGCCTACGATCTTCATCAACGGCGTAAAACACCACGGCCTGACCGAATCAAAACTCCGTGCCGCACTCGAAAAAGCTCTTAGTGCGGTAAAATAAAACGATGCGATATATTTTTATTGTCATGATGATTTCAGCCGCGATCAGTTGCGGCTCGTCAAACGGGCCGACCAACAACAGCAGCAATACCGTTAAACCAGCGCCGCTGCCGACTTACGCTTACGACATAGTCAAGACGTATCCGCACGACGCGCAGGCGTTTACGCAGGGCCTGATTTTTTACAACGGATTTCTGTACGAAGGCACGGGCGGTGATGAGGACAATAAAGATCCGTTCTCTTCGTCGCTCAGAAAGGTCGAGATCGAGACCGGCAAGGTGCTGCAAAAACACGATCTGTCGCGAGAATTTTTCGGCGAAGGCATCGCTCTGCTGGGCGACAAGATATTTCAGCTGACATGGAAAGAGGGCAAGGCGTTTGTTTACGACCGCGAAACTTTTCGTCTGCTACAGGAGTTTAGCTATTCGGGTGAGGGCTGGGGCTTGACCGAAGACGATACAAATCTTTATCAGAGCGACGGCACGCACGTTATCCGCGTGATCGATCCCGCGACATTCAAAACAATTCGTACGATCGTCGTGCTGGATGAAAATTCCAAGCCCGTAATGAAACTCAACGAGCTCGAGTGGGTAAAGGGCGAGATTTGGGCAAACGTCTGGCAAACAGGCTGGATCGTGCGGATCGACCCGCAGACCGGCAAACTGCTCGGACGCATCGACCTAAACACAATGGCTGATGACGAAGCGAAACAAAACCGGTCTGCCGATGTGTTAAACGGCATCGCCTACGACGAGGCGACGGACAGGCTTTTCGTCACCGGGAAAATGTATCGAAGGCTCTTTGAGATAAAGATCAAGCCGAAAGCGTGATGCAAACCGAGCAAGACAAAGCACTCATGCGGCGGGCGATCGAATTGGCACGCGAGGGCGTTTTGAGCGGTCTTGGCGGGCCGTTTGGGTGCGTGGTTGCTCGTGACGGCGTCGTGATCGGCGAAGGCAACAATCGCGTTACATCGACCAACGACCCGACCGCTCATGCCGAGGTCGTTGCGATCCGCGAGGCCTGTAAAACTCTGGGCGCGTTTCAGCTCGACGGTTGCGTTATTTACACGTCATGCGAGCCGTGCCCGATGTGTCTCGGTGCCATCTACTGGGCACGGCCCGAACGAGTTTACATCGCCTGCACCCGCACCGACGCCGCCAACGCCGGATTCGACGACGCGTTTATTTACGACGAACTAAACAAAGATCTCAGCGACCGCAAAGTGCCCTGTCATGTCCTGCTACGCGACGAGAGTCTAGAGGTCTTTCATGAGTGGATCGCAAATCCTGATAAGGTGGAATATTGAGTTTTGTTTTTGGCTCTTTAAATTGCCTTGTATCATGACCTTTTGGGATCTGTGTCAAAACTGCGTGAACTAAAAATAAGCTCTTCTAGTGCGAGAACATTATCAATTGCAGCCATCGAAGGTGGCGTCAGCATAAAGCCCCGTGCGTGAGCACGGGGTAAGTTGCGATGATTTCGAGCTGTCGAAGACAGCGACAGACACGCGGCATCTGTCGCCCGATTTCGCGGGCTGGCCGGTCGTTGAGTTTACCCCACGCTCACGCACGGGGCTTTATGCTGTCATCCGCTTCGCGGACTAAAGATTTGAAATGCAGGAAATCTGACTCAGAGGAGCAATTTTATAAATGTCAGGATCTACCCAATACATATTCCTTTTCGTTGCCCTGCTCGTCGGTGCGTTTCTGCCGTTGCAGGTCGGCGTCAACACAAAGCTTGGCGAGGCAGTCGGCAGCCCGCAGCTCTCGGCTCTAATTTCGTTTTGTGTCGGCACTATCGCATTGCTCTCATACATCCTGATCACCGGCATTCCTCTAGCAAACGTCGCGAATGCAAAGAACGCTTCGCCCATTGCCTGGACGGGCGGTTTGCTCGGCGCATTTTTCGTCGCGTCGTCGATAATTCTGCTCGACAAACTCGGCGCCGCAATGACCATCAGCCTGATCATCGCCGGCCAAATGCTGATGAGCCTGATAATGGACCATTTCGGCCTGCTCGGAATGGAAGTAAAACCGATCTCGCCCGGCCGCGTTGCCGGAGTTGTACTCGTGGTCGCTGGCGTAATCCTCATTCGCAAATTCTAAGATTTTTGAACGCAGATAAAACGGATCAAGCGGATTCTCGCAGATCTCTTTACTTTATACGATCCGCGGAAATCCGCCTGATCCGCTTTATCCGCGTTCTATTCTTTTTCGGGAACAAATTCCTCTAACAGGTGTCTAACTAATTACCGCTGGCACCGGTGCACTCGACAGGAGGAATTGAAATGTTTGATAAATTGATCGAATCTAATTCGCGCGGTGCAGAATCTAACAATCGCGGAGGCTATTTTGCAGTGTCCACGTTTCTGATGAGTATTTTGTTCTTGGCAGGTGTCATGGTCAGCATCTACGGCGCCGAGTTTGATATCGGAACCAGCAACCTTGAGTTCGCGCAGCTTATCGCACCGGTCGCCCTGACAGAACCCCAGCCCGACCCGCCAAAACAATCTCCACAACAACAGCAATCCGCCGCTCAGTCTTCTGAGCTTCCGATGCGGCAAGCTGCGGTTCAGAACATAACAGAGGTACCGAACAAGATTCTTCCGGTTTCAAGTGTGCCGAGCAGGTCTATGCCGCGACCTGACTACGGCGAGTTTAAGCTTGGCTCCATAGACACTAACCCTCCGGGCGGAACCGGAGGCGGCGATGGAACCGACAAAAGAAGCGGACTCACCGATCCGTCAGGAGATACGGTTGGGCCTTCTTCTACAACTCCGCCGCCAGCGATCAAAAAAATTGAGCCAAAGAAAGAGGTAATCGCATCTCTGGGAGTTGTCACGGGCAAAGCGACGTACCTCCCAAAACCTCCGTATCCAGTACCGGCAAAACTGATCGGTGCCGAAGGAACGGTTAGCGTACAAATAACGATCGACCTTGACGGTTCTGTGATTTCGTCTCGTGCGGTCAGCGGTCACCCATTGCTAAAGCGGGCTGCAGAAGATGCGGCACGCAGGGCGAAATTCTCGCCGACTTACCTTTCAAATAAACCGGTAAAGGCAACGGGCATAATTGCTTACAACTTCAAGAAAAGCTCCTGAAACGCCAATGCCGAGTGCATATTTCGGGCGGCCACATGGCCGTCCTTTTTTTATTGTCTTAGGAAATCGATCAGGCCGTTTGTATCCAGATCATAGATAGGCACGTCGAAAGAATCTTTCAGTTCATCGAACTGCATTCCGTCAAGCAGAATCGGTTCGTCGGATTTTATCGTGCTCTTTGGAATGATGACAAAATTGCCGACGACCTGGTCGCGGATCGCAAGGTAATCCTGTCCCGTCAGCAAACCAGCCACCGAAACATCACCGCCGAAATAGGTATTAGGCACGGCAAGAACGCGAAGTTTTGTTCTGCCTAATTTATTGTATCTTGCGATCTGTTCCTTGAAGATCGGAGCAAACATCTCGCCGGTCAGGATCGTACCGAACAAGTCAGTACCGCCTGCATAAGCAGGTGGCATGGCATTGCCGACTGAATGAGATCGCGGAACGATAGCCTCTGAATGCGTCCGTACATTCGAGCCAACTGCTAACGCAGTCGGTACCGACCTCCGCGTCTCGGCGTCTCGGCGGTTCAACACTTTCTCAAACGAATTCAAAAACGACCGGACCATCCCGACGCCGTCTTCGATCTGCGGATAATTTCCGTAATGCCGTCGCGACGGAATCTCGACCCCGCCCTTTAGATAGATCTCGTCGCCGAGAAATGTAAACGTACCACCAAGCGTTTTGCGAAATTCCTTTTGCAGCTTTTCGACCTCTTTGATCGTCCGTCGGCAAAACTCCGGCGTGACGCGCGTTAAGCGCTCGTCGGTGTTGTAACGTGTCAGCGCCACAGGAACAACCGCGACCGAAACAACTTTCGGATAATGTTCCGCCAGATCGCGAAGCGTTTTTTCGAGTATCGCTCCGTCGTTTATCGTCGGACAAAGCACGACCTGTGCGTGTAATTCAATGTCGTTGTCGAGCAGCGTTTTCAGCTTGTCCGCGATGTCCGCACGCGATTCATCAACGCCCAAAAGATAAGCACGCGTTTTCAGATCGGTCGCGTGAACCGAGACATATTGCGGCGACAGACGCTGCTCGATAATGCGCTTCATCTCGTCCGGCGTGATCGACGAAAGCGTTGTGTAATTGCCGTAAAGGAACGAAAGGCGAATGTCCTCGTCGCGGACAAACAATGAGGGCCGCGCAGTTTCGGGATTGCCCTTGCAGAAACAAAAAATGCACTCGTTCGCGCATTGCCGCGGCACGATCTGCTCGAACATCAGCCCAAGATCTTCGCCTTCTTCACGATCAAACTCTATCTCCAGCGTCTCGCCGTTCGATTTCTTTACCTGAAATGTAAGGTCGGTTTCGCCCGCTGTCTGAAAGCGAAAATCAAGATAATCACGAACAGGCCGGCCATTTACGCGTACAATGCGGTCGGTCGGGCGCAAGTCTATTTCCTCGCCGAGACTGTCCGGCGTGACCTCCGTAATGATCACGCCCGGTCGGCGAAGCTGTGTTACAGCCGGTGTTACCGCAAATTCGTACATTCGTTCCGAGTGGGAGACATGCCCCAAAACTTGTTATTTTATTACTTTCAGTTAGATTAAGCTATGTTTCAGCGACGTCATGCTCTTTTGTTGTCACAAATGTGGAGATAACGGTGTATTAAAGAATATGAGAAAAACATTTCTACTCTTCTACTGTGCGGTATTTTCAGTGATCTTTGCCACATCCCCGGGCATTGTTGATGTTCGTGGCCAGAGCGACAAAAAGGTCCCGCGAATCGAGGATGCACCCTGCCGTGTTCCGATTCCCGACGGCGTAAAGGGCGTATGCTACGATCTCATTGTTCCCGAATCGCGAAAGCGACAAACGGCTCGTACGGTCCGCCTGCCTATCGTAATAATAAAAAGCACATCACCGACACCTCAATCCGATCCGGTGATCTACACCGCAGGAGGGCCGGGGGCTGGTTCACTCGGTCGGGTCCGGAATGCCGGAAACCTTGTACCTTACACTAACAGCCGCGACTTTATCGTCTTCGAACAACGCGGAACACAGCACTCAGAACCATCGCTGCAATGCCCTGAGGTCACTGAAGCTCTCCGCAATTCCCGAAGGATGATGCTGTCGCCCGAAAAATCGGCGCGGGCGGAGGTCGACGCTGCAAAACAGTGCCGACAGCGCCTCGCCAATCTGGGCATAGATTTTGGAGCCTATAACAGCGCTGAAATCGCGGCGGATATGGATGATCTTCGGATGCTGCTTGGGATCAAGAAATGGAACCTTTACGGCATCTCATACAGCACTCGCTTGATGTTGAATTATGTTCGGGCTTTTCCATCGGCTGTGCGCAGCATTATTCTTGACTCGGTATTGCCTCCAACGGTTAATTGGGACGAGACCGGTGTTGATCACGTAATGGGATCACTGGCCCTTGTTTTCGAAGAATGCTCCGCCGATGCTGATTGCGCTGCCAAATATCCATCACTGGAGGAAAAGTTTTACGCTGCGGCGGAATATCTCGACCGATCGCCACCTACCGTCGATGCAAAAGACGGCGACAAAATAACAAAAGTAAAACTGATAGGCCGGGATTTCGTCGATCTGATATATAACTTGCTCGAGGGATCAAATTCGCTGACTTATATTCCATCCACGATCGACTCGATCAGTAAAAAGAACTATGAGCCGCTAAAACTTTATGCGGAAGACCAGTTGAAAAGCGGCGGGTTCATATGGGGAATGCGTTATTCGGTCTGGTGTACGGAGGAAATGCCCTTCCAGAACCGTACGAAAATCGCCGCCGGGATAAAAAAACACCCTCGGCTGCGCGGATTCAGCATTCAAGGTGCGTTTCCGGAGATTTGCAAGGTTTGGAAAGTCCCTTCGGCAGATGGAATCGAGAACGAAAAGGTTACGGCCGATGTGCCGGTGCTGGTATTCTCCGGACGATTCGATCCTGACACGCCACCCGCATGGGGAAAAACCGTGGCGTCATGGTTTAAGAACGGCTACTTTTTCGAGGCTAAAACAAGCAGTCACGGCGTGATGAATAACCGATGTACTTTTGCTGAGATCCCTATCGCATTTCTCGCCGATCCTTACACGCGGCCGGACGGTAAATGCCTCGACGCGGCTGAGTCCGTAAAGTTCAAATAGCGCTTAAAAGCCGCGACCCGAGTAAATCCCGGAGCGCGGCTTTTTTCTACACTATTGATTTTTACGCTGCTGCTGCCTTTAGATCGATAAGGCTGTCGAGCGGCGTATATTCAAGATTCTGCGAGGTTGCGACCGCTTCGTAGGTCAGCTTGCCTGCGTATGTATTAACGCCTTCGCGGAGCCCTTCATCGTCCTTGATGGCTTTTTCAAAACCTTTATTTGCAAGGTCGAGAGCATACGGCAGCGTTGCATTAGTCAATGCAAATGTCGATGTACGCGGGACCGCACCCGGCATATTTGCTACGCAATAATGCAAAACGCCTTCTTCGTAATAGGTCGGGTTTGAATGGGTCGTTGCGTGTGTCGTTTCAAAACAACCGCCCTGATCGACCGCAACGTCAACCAAAACCGCACCGTTCGGGATCAGGTGCAGCATATCGCGCGTAACCAGTTTCGGTGCCGCGGCACCGACAACCAACACCGCACCGATCACGAGATCGGCATGCGAGATCGCTTCCGAGATCGCAAAGTGGCTCGACGCCAGCGTCTGCACCTTTGAAAGGAAAATATCGTCAAGCTGTCGCAGCCGATCGAGATTTCGGTCGATAATCGTAACCTTTGCGCCCAAACCGACGGCCATTTTTGCGGCTTCGGTACCGACGATCCCGCCGCCGATAATAACGACATTAGCCGCCGGAACGCCCGGAACGCCGCCGAGTAAAATGCCGCGTCCGCCGTTCATTTTCTCAAGGAACGTCGCGCCGACCTGAACCGACATGCGGCCCGCAACCTCGGACATCGGCGTCAGCAACGGCAGACGACCCTGTTTGTCGGTGATGGTCTCGTACGCAACACCCGTGACCTTTCGCTCCATCATCTGCTTGGTCAGCTCAAATTCGGGTGCGAGGTGCAGATAAGTGAACAGCAACTGGTTTTCGCGCATTCGCGGATATTCAGGCGCGATCGGCTCTTTGACCTTTACGATCATGTCGCCCTCGGCCCAGATCTCGTCCGCCGTTTCGAGCAATTCGCCGCCCGCCCTTACATACTGGTCATCCGCAAACCCCGAGCCTTCGCCCGCCGTCTTTTGCACAAAAACCTGATGGCCCGCGTTTACAAGCGCATTGACACCGGCAGGCGTTAAACCAACGCGGTATTCGTTATCTTTTATCTCTTTCGGTAAACCGATTTTCATCTCAGAACTCCTAAATAAAGTATTGAACAATAACTGACAAGTATAAATCGAATTTGTGAATTACAAAAACGGTATTATGAAAACTTGTGGAGCCGCCACGTCTTGTCATTTCATTTACCGCCGCCACTTACTGCGGCCATAACTGCCCTGATCTCGCCGTAGCTGAAATCTTCGCCTAAGAATTCTTTGATCGGCGACAAGGCGTTACTGTCAGCAAATTTCGTGATCGCTTCACGGATCGGCTCGACTTTATCCAACGATACAAACTGGTCTAGGCTAACCTCGCCGGTCGCGATAAAGCGGGCTAGATGATTTTCAATCGTGCTCGTTGCCAAACCGCGTTCGCGGGCAATTTCGGCGATCGGCTTGCCGTCGCGAAACATGTCGAGCGAAATGTGGTAGGTATCTTTTCCGGTTGCATCGCGTTTCGTTCGCTGTTTTCTCTCGCGTTTCGGCTCTTTGAGGTCGATGCGCGAAACCAGAGTATTTTTCAAGCAATAGTCCTTTATCTCGCGCAAAAAGTCCGCTCCGTATTTATCGAACTTCAGGTCGCCAATACCCGAGATCTTCCGCAGTTCCCAATCGTTCTGCGGCAGATACGTCGCCATTTCTACCAAAGTCGCGTCGGAAAAAACGACATACGGCGGAACGTTTTCGCTCTTGGAAAACGCGGTTCGGATTTGTTTTAAATTGTCGAACAAAGCCTGTATATAAGGATGCGAAATCTGCGGCACGAGCGAAGGCTTTTTCTCTTCCCTGATCTTTACCTTTATCAGTTCGACCGGAATATTTCCCTTTAGAACATCTTCGCTTTTTTCCGTCAGGACGATCACCGGATATTGCCCTTCGGTCTGTTTTAAATACCCTTGAGCGATCAGGTCCTTAAAATACTCAAACCAGTTGTCCTTTGAAATATCGCCACCGACGCCGTAGGTTTTCAGGTTCTTGTGCTCGTCTCTGATCGCTTTTGCCTGCGAGCCGCGCAGGAAATCGATCAGATAGCTCATCCCGAATCGTTGTCCGGTGCGCGTAACAGCGCTCAATGCTTTTTGTGCGATGACCGTTCCGTCAAACCGTTCGACGACGGTTGTGCAGTTGTCGCAATTGCCGCAATCTGCGGTCATTTCTTCCGAAAAATAATTAAGCAAAAACCTGCGGCGGCAACTTTTCAGATCGCCGAATTTTCCCATCAAATCCAGCTTTTTGAGCATTATCTCGGACTGACGTGCGTTGCCCTCGACCTCGGCAAAGCCTTTTAGCTTTATCACGTCGCCCCAGCTAAAAAACAGCAAAACGTCGCTCTGCAAACCATCGCGCCCGGCACGTCCTGTTTCCTGATAATAGCTCTCGATATTTTTCGGCAGATCCATGTGAACGACAAACCGCACATTCGATTTGTCGATGCCCATTCCAAACGCGATCGTCGCAACGATTATTTTCGCTTCGTCCTTTAAGAACAAATCTTGATGCCGGTCGCGCGTTTTCTTGTCCAAACCAGCGTGATAGGGCAATGCGGAAAACCCTTCGTCTTTCAAGTCGGCCGCAAGTGAGTCCACCGAATTTCTGCTGAGGCAATAAATGATGCCGCTTTCGTCTTTGCGTTTGTCGAGATACTCGAGCAGTTGGCCGTAAGAATTTCTCTTCGGCTCGACAGCGTAGTAAATGTTCGGGCGATTAAAACTCGAAACAAATAGCTCGGCGTTAGGGACATTCAGCCGCTCGATAATGTCCTTACGAACCAATTTATCGGCGGTCGCCGTCAGAGCGATAAGCGGGATTTGCGGGAATGCAGTTTTCAGCGCCGCAAGGCGCAAATATTCCGGCCGGAAATCGTGTCCCCAGCTCGAAATACAATGAGCCTCGTCGATCGCAAAAAGCGAGATATTGATGCCGCGAAGGAAATCAAGAAACTGATCGCCGCTTTGCAAAAGCCGTTCGGGTGCAACATAAAGCAGCTTTAATTTGCCGCTCCGCACATCGCGAAAAACCTCAATCTGCTCAGCCGCCGTTTGAGTCGAATTCAAAAATGCCGCCTCGACGCCGTTATTTCTGAGAGCATCTACCTGATCCTTCATCAACGCGATCAGCGGCGAGATCACAACCGTTAAACCATCCAGCATCAACGCCGGAATTTGATAACAAAGCGATTTCCCACCACCCGTCGGCATCAGCACGACCGCATCTCTCTTCGCCAAAACAGCCCCAATCGCCGCTTCTTGATTCATCCGAAACGAATCAAAGCCAAAGCGATGTTTAAGAATTTCGCGTGCGCGGTCGATGGTCATTAGTGACAGATGTTATAAAGGCTCGGTCAAATATCCGGCCTGTTCAAAATCATTGTCAAAAGTCAGGGCGGTATTGAGATCACGATTGCTCATTACGACAAACGAGATGCAGTCGGTTAAAGAGAACCGTTTGTCTTTGTATTTCTTGAACGACGCCCATCCCTCGAAAAACAAATCCTCATCTATATGGATAAGGTCGATCCGAGGGCTCAGCAGTATACTTTCGCCTAATCCAACTGCATTTCTATGCGCATTACGGCTGTTCAGAAACGTGACGGCCTCGTCCAATACATAGGTTGTCGTAATAAGATGGGTGTCAGCCAGATCAAGTGAATGCCAGTGAGACTGAGCAAAAGAATGGTTTTGATCGTCGGTCAATTCAAGCGCGATCCAATAGCTGGCGTCAACGAAAAGCTTTTTCATTTGCCCGTATAAATATACTTATCAAGATTGACCGACGCATCCGTGACGCCTCCCTCGACCGGGTTTTTTCCGATGCGAAAGATCGGGTCGTCGAACGGCACAGGAACCACAACAATGCGGTCGCTCTCCTTGCGGACATCCACCTGCTTTACACCCTCGAAAAGACTTTTCGGGATTACCACTCCTTGTTCGGTTACCTCGATTTTCATAGAAACATTATATAATCCAAGACGCTTCAAATGATAGCCTATCGGAGCGTCTGTTTCTAGCTTATTGTAAAATGTTGGTTCACTAAGAGTTTCTCGAATTAGCCAAAATTTGCCTTGAGACTCGGCGTAACCAGGGCGCGATATATGTCATTGACCGAGTTGGGGTCAACAGGATTTTTAGAATTAAGCCACCATGACGTGACCGACATATAAGTTGACGCCAAAAAATGGACGAAAAGCTCGAAAGGAATCGTGGAATCAGTGCTTTTTCGTTTTTGAAACCGGGCTTTAAATTCCCGCTCAATAAGGTCGCTGATCATTTCCTGAATACTTTGCCGAACAATAATGTCCGCCTGCGAGCCGCTCAATGCCTTCCATACAGAACGATGTTCGTACATATGCTCAAACATCGCCAGACTAAACCCGATAATCTTTTCATTAGGTTCAGCGGGAGCAGCCGAAGTTTTTATTTGAATATCGTGAAGTATCTCGCCTAAATATTCGAATCCCATTTTGAGAACCTCGTCTTTATCCCGGAAGTGTGTATAAAAAGTTGAACGTCCAACATTGGCCCGATTGAGGATATGCTGCACCGTAATGGATTCATACTTCTTTTCCTGAATTAGGGAGATCAAGGCCTGGTGTAAAAGTTTACGCGACTTTTGGATTCGGCGGTGTGGCGAGTTCTCAAGCATTCGTAGCTGCATATTTTATATGAATTGTTTTAATCCAACGCTTTTCGAACAAAAAAAGAAATTTGTTCAATAACGAACAGACGGCTTTCGAGTGTTCTTCTCACCCTATTGTTTTTATCTTATATATAAAAACGGACACTTGTCCATGTTCAAATTTTTGATTGGAAATAATAGGAGAAAGAAAATGAAACAAGTAACCATTGCGGTCGCAATTATCGCCGTATTAACTGTCGGAACAATTATCGCATTTGCTCAAATGTCGCATAAAGGCGGCATTGGGCAGCACTTTGGAGGCCTAACAAATCATCATGAAAAATTTATTGACCATGTGTCGGATAAATTGGAACTCACAGACCAGCAGAAAACGCAGGCAAAACAGATCTTAACGGATTCCAAACCGCGATTTCAGCCTATGCTGGAACAGTTGAAGGAAACCCACAAAACGTCTGTTGATTTAGGTACAAGCGGAATTTTCGACGAACAGAAGTCGAAGGAACTAGCCGCTCGGCAAGCTGAAATTATAAAACAGCTTTTGGTCGAAAAAGAACGGACAAAGGCCGCTCTTTTTACCATTTTGACATCTGAGCAGCGGGAACAAGCCAAACAATTGATGAATGATTTCGTCGAAAACTTCGACCACTAAATTCTGCTTTCTAAAAAGCAGACTCTAATTACCTGAAGCCTGTGCCCAATTCGCTCTAGGCGGTCAAACTCGGCTGCTCGGATTAGGCACAGGCTTCATTGTATGCAGCCACTTGGTGGCCCTACTAAATCTCTACCGCATCGATCTGCGCTTTTTGCAGTTTGCCGCTGTAATCGATGTACAGCGATTTCCATTCACTGAAGATGTCGAGCACCTGTGTTCCGGCTTCGCGGTGGCCGTTGCCGGTGCCTTTTGTTCCGCCGAACGGCAGGTGGACTTCGGCTCCGATGGTCGCGGAGTTAACATAGCAGATGCCAGTGTAAAGTTCCTGCATTGCATAGAACGCGTTGTTCACATCCTGCGTATAGATCGCCGACGACAGGCCGTATTTTACGCCGTTTACGATGTCGATAGCTTCATCGAGCGTCGAAAACGGGATCACGCATGTGACCGGGCCAAAGATCTCTTCCTGTTCGATCCGCATCCCCGGTTTTACGTCGGTAAAAACGGTCGGTTCGATAAACCAGCCTTTTGCAAAATTGCCTTTTGTCAGCCGATTGCCGCCGCACGCAAGCGTCGCCTTGTCCACTTTTTTTCCGATCTCAATGTAGGCAAGTATCTTTTGCATGGCGTCTTCGTGGATCACCGGGCCGACCTCGGTTTTCGCCTCAAGCCCATTGCCGACACGAAGCTGCTTAACCTTTTCGACGAGTTTCGCACAGAACTTTTTGTAGATCTTTTTGTGAACGACCAGCCGCGATGAGGCCGTGCAGCGTTGTCCGCTTGTGCCGAACGCTCCCCACAATGAGCCTTCGACGGCGTTGTCAATGTCGGCGTCGTCCATCACGATGATCGCGTTCTTGCCGCCCATTTCGAGCGAAACTATCTTGTTGTCGCGGGCACAGGCCTCGGCGATTATGCGGCCCGTGTCGGTTGAGCCGGTGAACGAGATCAGCCGAACATCTTTATGATCGACCAAAGCCGCACCGGCTTCGCCGAATCCGTTGACGACGTTTACCACACCTTTCGGAATCCCTGCCTGTTCGCAAGCCTTGACCAGATTGATCGTCGAAAGCGGTACGTCCTCACCCGATTTGATTACGACCGTGTTGCCGCAAACTAACGCGGGAATGAGTTTCCATGACGGTATCGCCATCGGAAAATTAAACGGCGTTATCAGCCCGCACAATCCGACTGGCTGACGCACGCACATCGCAAATTTATTCGGCATCTCAGCAGGAGTCGTAAAGCCGTGCAAACGTCGCCCTTCGCCGGCCGTGTAATATGTGCAGTCGATCGCTTCCTGAACATCGCCGCCGGCTTCTTTCAACACCTTGCCCATTTCGCGCGTCATCTCGCGTGTGAATTCGTCCTTATTCGCCCGCAGTATCTCGCCGAGCGTAAACAACAATTCGGCACGTTTCGGGGCCGGTGTCCGCCGCCATTTTGTCGCCGCGTTCTTTGCCGCCTCGACCGCCGCGTTGATGTCCTCAGCGTTCGATTTTGGAAATCGCCCGACAATATCGCTTGTATTTGCAGGGTTTACGTTGTCAAACCATTCGCCCGACAACGATTTTACCCACTCGCCGCCGATATAATTGTGATAGGTCTGCGTTTTCGCACTCGTGCTCGCGACCTTAGACGCCTTCTTCTCTTTCGCTTGTTTTGCCTTTGCCATATTTTTCTAGTTTAGATTCACGACGCAAAAAAATCCAAAAGCCCCAAGAATTATCTTAGGGTTTTGGAAATGCGAGTGGAAATTAGGTTGTGGATCAGTGTGGATTTACTCTGCGACCTTTGTGTCAGGAACTTAGTGCCCTCTGTGAGAAAAACCCTTTCTCACGGAGGACACAAAGTTTTCACAAAGAACACGGAGTTTCTCTGAATTATTGAACCGTAAACTGAACGATCTTCATCTGCGAAGTTTTTGAACGCGGGTCGAACATTGCAACGTGGAGCACGACGGCGTCACCTTTTTTCAGCCGCTTAACGGCTGCGGCAAATGCTTTTTCGTCCGTCACACTGATGCGATTGATCCGCTGGATAACGTCGCCCTCGCCCAAAGCCTCGCCGCCGGCCGAAGATTTCACATCGATAATAACGCTGTCTGGGCTGATCTCTTTGACGACCAGTCCTTTTTGTCCGGTCAGTTTATATGTCTCAGCCATTTGCGGCGTCAGTTCGACGAGCGTCAGGCCAAATGGTTTCGGCTCAGGCTTGCTTCCGTCAATCGGCAATTTCGTTCGCGACGAATCGCCCGGAAGGCTCGCCGTTACGGCTGGCCGCTCACCCAGTTTTAACGAGATCGATTTCGCTGCAAGCGAATCGCCGTTTTCGCGTAATATTTTCAGCACAATGCTGCGATCCGGTGAGGTCGATGAGACTTTCGCTATCAGATCCTGCGCGTTCGTAACCGGCTTTCCGTCAAACTCGGTGATGATGTCGCCCGTAAGCAACCCGGCCGCCGATGCCGGGCCGACCGCTGCACGCACGTCGGTTATGATAGCGCCGCGCGTCTCGCCCATGCCGTAAACCTTTGCAAACTCCGGCTTTACCGAATCAAGCAAGACGCCGAGAAATCCGCGACGCACTTTCCCGTGCTCGAGTATCTGGCTGTAAACGTACTTGGTCTCGTTCGATGGTAACGCGAAACCGACGCCGTTGTAATCGCCGGTCGATGTCGCGATCTGCGAATTTACGCCGATAACCTCGCCCGCGAGATTAACAAGCGGCCCGCCCGAATTGCCTCGGTTTATCGCCGCATCGGTTTGAATAAACTTTTGAAAGACCGAGCCACCCGGCGTTTCGCGTTGCTTGTGAGAAATTATGCCCGCCGTCACCGACTTGGAAAGCCCGAACGGCGAACCCAACGCAAGAACCCATTCGCCGACTCGCGAACGGTCGGAATCACCCAGAACAATAAACGGCAGGTCTTTTCCGGCCTCGATCTTTAACACGGCAATATCCGTCTCGGTATCTATGCCAACCACTTTTGCAGACAATTCCTCGCCCGAGTCGAGCTTTACCGTGATCCGTATTGCTTCATCGACCACATGCGCATTCGTGATGATATGGCCCGTTTTATCGACGATAAACCCGCTGCCGACCGAACTTTGCGCACGACGCGGCATCTGACGGCGGAAGAAATCCATTATGTCGTCCGGCTGTCCGGGCGTTGCCTCGCCGCGTGATGTTATCTCAGGCGTGCGGCCTTTTGTATCGATGCTGACGACTGCCGGCTCGACACGCTCGGCTATTTCGGCAAACCGGTCGGAAGTCTGCGGTGTCTGGCCGATCACAGCAGCCGAACCGGCCAGGAAAACCATCGCAAGCGATGCATGTCTCGCCCGCATCGAAATTGAGAGAGCTGTTTTAATTACAGAAAGCATATATGTCTCTCCTTAGAAAGTGATGATTGCGTCTCAGATAGATTTTACCAAATTCGAGGGAATAGCCAAGACTTTTTTATTGGTCGTTTACCAATACGACCTTCATCGCCCCGCGTTTCGATGCCGTTTCGACCGCATTGATCGCGTCGTTCAACGGAAACTCGGCTTCTATCAGGCTGTTAACCGATATTTTCGATTCGGCAAGCAGTTTCAGAGCAGGCTCAAAACGTCCGCATCTTGAACCCGCGATCGTTATTTCATCAACCACGACACGCCAGGCTTCCCACTTCGGCAGGCCATGAAACGTCGATTTCAGCACGATCGTGCCTTTCGGCCTAACAAGATCGAGCGCTGACGCAAAGCCCGATTCCGAGCCGCTTGCCTCGATAACAATGTCAAACTCGCTTACCGGCAGCTTCACGTCACCCAATAAAATCGTGTCAATCCCAATATTCCCGGCAAACTCTAATTTGGATGCATGTTTCCCTATCAAAGTTACGCGATTTGTAAATAATGCGGCTGAAAACGCGCATAAAATGCCCAACTTGCCGTCACCGATAACCGCAACACGGTCTTCGCGGCTGATCGGCACACGCTCGACAATTCCCACAGCCGCCGCCAAAGGCTCGACAAAAACCGCAGCCGAATCCGAAACATTTACAGGAACCTCAAACAGATTCCGCGACGGCAGCGTCAAATATTCGGCATGAGCGCCATCGCGCCCCTTTATACCCAAAACAGTCCGCATCGGACAGTGTCGCGGGTCGCCGGAAAGGCAAAGCTCACAATGTCCGCAGCCGGCGTTTATCTCGCCGACAACGCGCTTTCCAATCAGTTCCGGTGCGTCGTTCGCCTCTTCGACGACGCCAACGAATTCATGCCCGATCGTGCCCTTAAAACCCGCGTAACCATTGATGATCTCAAGATCCGTATTGCAAATACCCGACCGCAAAACGCGAACCAACACCTCGTCCCCAACCCGCGGTACGGCCACATCCAATAACTGTAAACCATCTTGTAAAACCCTAAGTGCTTTCATATTTCAGCTTAAAATTTACATTATTCCTGCAAAACCATATACTGATTCAACCATTATGCGCATTTTATTATTGACCTCGTTACTTTTGTTGACCGCGTTTATCTTTATTGCCTGCACCGAACCGGATGCGAACACCGCGTCCAATATGGCGGACGCGGCAAAGCCCGTCAGCGGATCGGTTGCCGAATCATACAAAAAGCTTTTCGAAGCCGTAAAAAGCAAGGATACTGAGGCAATCAAGGCCCAGCTTACAAAACGGACGCAGGAATTTGCCGTGATGGTTTCGCAGAAAAACGCCAAACCCATTGACGAGGTTTTTGCAAATGGATTTACCGCAACTACCTTTGCCGATTCGCTGCCGCAGATGCGGGATGAACGAGTAAACGAAGGTTTCGGATCGCTCGAGGTTTGGAACGCGAAAGACAAACGCTGGGAAGATCTTCCCTTTATCGCCGAGGACGGCGCCTGGAAACTTGCGGTCGGCGAGGCGTTTGCCGGTTCGTTCAAATCACCGGGAAAGGGGCGCGCCCAGAAAGAAGCCGAGGCCGCCAATGTTTTGAGCGGCAACAATTCGATGGTTCCGATGAGTAACGTAAACGGCAATTTCACATCCGGGCCGCGGCCAATGACTCCTCGAAATGCGTCGCGATAATCGCTGCCGAGTGTAAATATAGCCACTTTGAAAACATATCCCTTGACATCGCCGTTGTTGGATAGCAAACTTGAATCGTTGACATTATGATCAAAGATCTCGGGCCGGGCGTCGAACGAATTTGGGACGGACTTCGGCCAATGACAAAAAATATGCTGGTCGGTGCCTTGAGCCCGAACAGTTCTGCCTCCGCGAATAACCCTCCACAGAAGTTTTCGTATGACACGCACGCCGATCTGGAACTCAGTCGGTTGTTGTCCGCGCTCGACGAACAATCAAGGTCGCAGGAATCAAAAAAAGACGCTGAAAAGCTTGGTGAAATAGACAGGTTGGCGGAAATGTGTGCGAGCGTGCTCGAATCGCAAAGCGGCTCGGCCGAGGTCTTTATTCAGCTTGCAACGCGGGCATTGGATCGAAACGACTACTCAAAGCTCGACAAACTTTCTGACAAACTCACCGAGCAATATTCTGCCGGTGAGATAGCCGAGATCGTAAGACAGGCCGAGCTGCCGCAGATCAGGGCTATCGCTTATGAAACGCTCGCGATGCTCCCTGTGCAATATCTAGCAGCACTAATCGAAGACCCGCTTTATTCCGAGATCGCAACCATCGCTCTCGAACAAAAAGCCTACGAGTTCGATTCCGAAGACGCCCGCGACGTGCTCGATCAATTCGACGGCGAAATGATCGACCGCGAGTTTGAGAACTAAAGGCTGAAGCCCGCACAAGGCAGAAGCTCGCACGAAGTAAGGGCATCGACGTTGTTAGTCTATCTGAATTAACGGTATTACGGCCGGAGATATGATCTTCGGCCGTTTTGTTTTGCCGAATCCCCATCGAAACCGGGTCGGCAGAAACGAAACTCCGAGTACGCGAACCCCAAGCCACATCACGGGTGCAGCCACTTTGTTTTGCCAGCCTTTCTTCGCCCTGACACATCTATACAAACGCATGTCCGACCGCCAACGCTCCTTTCCCGACCCGCCAAAATAATAGTCCTTGTCGTGCTCGACACAGCAATCGCAATAGTTCCCGTCAGGAAAAAGGGTGCATTTATCGCTCTTGAAATCTGACGGCATTACGCTCGGCGGTTGGCCTTGCGAAAACGCCGACGCCGACAATCCCAAAACAAGAATTGCGGCTCCTAACAAAAATTTAATTTGAAATGACTTAGCTCGCAGAAATCGCGTCCTTGTGTGGCTTTAACCTGCCGGGATACATCGGAAATTTCGCGGTCAGTTCGGCGACCTCGCGTTTCACCCGCGCTTTGACATCTTCCGACTCAGGCTCGTGAATGATCGCCGCGATCATTCCACCGATCTTGACCATATCGTCTTCCTTCATCCCGCGAGTCGTCAGAGCCGGTGTCCCGATACGAACGCCCGACGCCACGAACGGCTTCTGCGTATCGAACGGAATCGTGTTTTTGTTCACCGTGATATGAACAGCGTCCAAAGCTTTTTCGGCAACCTTGCCCGTAATTCCCTTGCCGTCCATAAAGACATCGACAAGCAATAAATGATTGTCAGTTCCGCCCGAAACAAGCCGCAACCCTGCGTCGCTCAAAGTCCCGGCCAACGCCTTTGCGTTCGCGACGATCTGCTGTTGATACGTTTTGAAATCATCACGTAAAGCCTCGCCAAACGAAACCGCTTTCGCCGCAATGATATGTACCAGCGGCCCGCCCTGAACGCCGGGAAACACGCTGCGGTCGAGGTCTTTTGCAAATTCTTCGCGGCACATTACCAAACCTCCACGCGGCCCGCGAAGTGTTTTATGCGTCGTCGTCGTAACAAACTCACAGTGCGGAACCGGCGAAGGATGCAGCCCGACCGCGACCAAACCCGCAATATGGGCGATGTCCGCCATCACCTTTGCCCCGACGCTCTGTGCGATCTCGCCGATACGAGCAAAATCGATCGTCCGTGGATAAGCCGACGCGCCGCAGATCAGCAATTTCGGACGGCTTTCCTCTGCAATTTTTTGCAGCACGTCATAATCGATCTGCTCGGTCTCTTTATTAACGCCATAATCCGCGACCTTATAATTGATGCCCGAAAAATTCAGCGGATGCCCGTGCGTCAAATGCCCGCCGTGCGACAGGTTCATCCCCAATATCTGATCGCCATGCTCAAGCGCCGTCATCAGGACGGCCATATTTGCCTGAGCTCCGGAATGCGGCTGGACGTTGACATGTTCTGCCCCGAAAATTTCCTTAGCACGGTCGATTGCCAACTGTTCGACAACATCCGCAAACTCGCACCCGCCATAATACCGCTTCCCCGGATACCCTTCGGCGTACTTATTTGTAAACGCCGTCCCCATCGTCTGTAGCACCGCCTCAGACACAAAATTCTCCGACGCGATCAACTCCAACCCATCCGTCTGCCGCCGAACCTCGTCGTCAATCGCATTACTGATCACCGGATCAGCCTCAGAAATGTTTGCTGTGAAAAAATTATTCATCTTTATTTTTTAGGTAGTGGATGTTTCTCTACATCTCCGGTTTCAAATTGGCACTACTCGCTTACTCAGCCACGTCTCAATGTCATCAACCTTCCACTCATCCGCTTCAACCGCCAAAACCATGTCCACCATTTCATCCACTTCATAGTTAATCTCTAAGCCGTTTAGCAGCAGAAAAGATCGCACAATATATGTGGCGGTTCGCTTGTTCCCGCCTCGCCATGGATGATTCTTGATGAGACCGAAACATAAGGAAGCGGCTTGCCGAACGATATCGGCGTCTTGATAAAACGCAGCCTGCTTCGGACGAGCCAAAGCCGATTCGATCAAGTCGCGTTGGGCAACTCCGATGTGAACCTCTTCCCACGACCACATCAGTTCAAAATGAAGCCAAACTGCCTCATCAAACTCGATGTAAACTATGTCTTCAGTCTCCAATCGCTTTCAACCTCTCGTGAAGTTTGCGGTCTTTAACTAAAAGCCTTTTACTGATCTCTCTTAATCTTTCTGAAGGTGGAGAAATGAACTGAGTCTGAATGCCGCCATCTTTGATCGTCATGCTTACTAAAGTACCCAGAGGAAAACCTTCGCGATCGCACACCTCGTCCGGCACCTGCATAATCCAGGTATCGGTATTCACGCGTTCTTTTGCCCTGGCCAATTCAAGAATTCCGTTCATATCATCGTCCCCTCATCTTCTGAAATATTTGCCGTGAAAAAATCGTTCATCTTTTTATGATAAAAACCGATCTAAATTTGTATAGATTATAATCCCTTTTGATCTCTAACGCACCGGATCATATCGAGTTTCACCGAGCGCCCAGCCGTCGATCAAACCTGAACGATTTCGGTTCTCCTAGCTTAACTCTTGAAAAATCTTTGTGGCCGATATTTACGAGATAATTCGATTCAATCGGCACGACCGCTGACGGAACTCGCAAAACGGTGGAAACATTCGACCTGGCCCAATCGTCGCCGAACTGCTGAATGGCGGTTGGCGGCGGAGAATCGGACCAGGTAAACGGCAGTTTTTGAAATTGTTCGACAGGTATCACGAGATTGTCATCGAATTCGACCGTGGCAAACGAATAGAAAAGCAAAAGCATTTCCGAATTCAAATGTACCAGCATCTCAAGCGCCGCCAGCGACAAGCTTTGAGATGAGTACAGGACACGAGTTCCCGGCGAGTTCCACCGTCCGCCATACAGAAACGCACCTTCGCCGTCGAACCAGTTTGCGGCGTGCTTGGTTTTGAAGATCCGATATGCCGTTGGCATTAGGTGAAAACACCATGCTCAAGCCTGCCGATGAGATTTTCGACTTCTCGTGAACCGGTTTCGGTGGCAGCCGCGTCGATTGGCGACATACCGCCGAGAGCCCTGTTCTTTGACGTAAACCAATGCAGCCCACCGTTCGCATCGCCTTCGAACAGTTCGAATGTAAGCGATAGGAGCCGTGAGAGCGAAACAAGGCGATCCGATTCCTCCGGCGAAAGTTTATTGTCCTGACGACGGCGTGTCAGCGTACGCGGCGCGATGCGAACCGCTGCCCGCAGGTCTTCCAGAGAAAGTCCCGACATTCGACCCAGCCGCACAAATGAATCGAACGAAAGCCCCGACTCGATCTTTTTTGCAAGCTTCAAATTATCGGCCGCATTTACACCTAAAAGGCTCTTCACGGTAAACTTCCTTGCAACTTGCGGGCGTCTTTTCTCTACAATCGTCTCCATATGTCAAATAATAAAGGAACTGCCGCCATTTGGCAATAGCTACACCGCCATTTGGCGGAATGCACTATATCAGCCTAGTCCAATAATAAAATCAATAGTGTCAATATTTATCGATACTAGTCGAAAACTTGACACTGTTTTGATAAAACAATAATAATCCCAAAGGTTAAACAATGGAAATCCTTGGACGAGCAGAACAACTAAAAGCCGAGTTAGACAGCCTCCGACCACTCGACGCCGAGGCAGAAGCTCGGATAATGCAAAAGTTCCGCCTCGATTGGAATTATCATTCGAACAATCTCGAAGGCAATTCGTTGACTTATGGCGAAACAAAAGCCCTGATTCTTTTTGGCATCACCGCCCAAGGCAAACCGTTAAAAGATCATTTCGAAATAACAGGCCATAATGATGCGATCAATTGGGTCCTCGATCTCGTAAAAGGCGAAACCGAACTAACCGAGGTTTTTATTCGCAAATTGCATACACTGCTCTTAAAAGAATCAAGCTATAAAGAAGCGCAAACACCTGACGGAAAACCAACCCGTCGCAAAATTGAAGTCGGCAAATACAAAACCCAGCCGAACCACGTTCTGACGGTCACAGGCGAAACTTTTTATTTCGCTACGCCCGAAGAAACGCCCGCGAAAATGCAGGAACTTGTCGAATGGTTTAGGAATGAAAAAACCAAACCAGAGGTCAATCCAATAATTCTCTCTGCTCTGTTCCACTACAAGTTCATTCGCATTCACCCTTTCGATGACGGCAACGGACGCGTCGCACGAATCCTGATGAACTTCATCCTGATGCAGTTCGGCTATCCGCCGGTGATAATCAAAACTGAAGATAAGGAAAATTACTATGCCGTTTTGCGTCTAGCCGATGCGGATCAAATCGAACCTTTCATCGAATACATCGCGACGAATCTCGTCCGTTCTCTTGAAATAATGATTCGTGGAGCAAAGGGAGAAGAGATTGACGAGCCTGAGGATTTGGATAAAGAACTGTCATTGCTTGAGGCTGCCTTGAAACACGACAATTCGGAGAACAGACGGCCAAAAACCAATGAGATTGTAGATGAAATTCTGCATCAAGTTGTTTACCCGCTCGTAGATCGATTTGGGGTTGTTTGCCGAAAATTCGACAGATTTTATGTAAATAAAGAAGTGTTCCTTGAACTAGCGCCAGTTGGTTTTGTATTGCCAGCGGACAGCAATCTTTTGCCCGCCTTGAAAGAGCACATTTCCAATGCCGATCGTACAAATTTTGCAGGATTTGAACTCTCGTATAAACATTCAGAATTCCGTAATCCCAATTATACAAGTTTCGACTTTCGTTCGATGCTTATCGTCGATTTCAAGGAATTGGTTTACGTATTGCAATTGTATGGTGTTAGGTGGCAAGGTGATACAACATTTGAAAAATCCTATTCCGACATTATCTCCGATGCGGATTTAGTTGAGGCGTTATCGAAATTAGCGCAGCATCACAAGCTCTACCTTGAAGGAAAAACAAAAGACGAAACCTAGGTCATTGATCGAAAAGCTTCCTCACCTAAAACCGTAACCCCCAAACTCTCTGCCTTCGCTAATTTCGAACCCGCGTCGCTGCCGGCGACGACGTAGTCCGTTTTTTTGCTGACTGATGATGAGACGCGGCCGCCGCGATCTTCTATAAGGCGCGCGGCTTCGTCGCGGGTGTAATTTTCGAGTTTGCCGGTTAGGACAAATGTTTTACCGATGAAGCGTTCGTCCAACGCAGCGGTCGAGGCGGCGTCCATTTCGAGTTGGACTCCGGCGGCTTTGAGGCGTTCGACAAGATCGATATTTTTCGAATTGCGAGACCATTCGTAAACACTTTCCGCGACTGACAAGCCGATCTCGTGAATGTCGTCCAGTTCTTCGACCGTGGCTGTCATCAAGCGTTCAATAGAGCGAAAATGCTTCGCCAATATCTTTGCGTATCGTTCGCCAACGTGCCGGATATCGATGCCATAAAGCAATCTTTGCAGCCCGCGTGTTTTGCTCGCCTCAATTTCATCGATCAGCTTCGTCGCCGATTTTTCCGCCTTTCGTTCAAGATTCGAAATGTCCGAAAGCGTCAGTTTATAAAGCTCGCCGACATCCTTCACCATACCGCTATCGACAAGAGTAGTGATAAGCACATCGCCGAGCCCCTCAATATCCATCGCCCGCCGCGACGCGAAATAGCCGATTCGGCCTTTTATCTTCGCGGGGCATTCGGGATTAACACATCGTCGGACAGCCTCGCCTTCGGGCCGAACGGCGTCGAAACCGCATACCGGACAAACGGTCGGAAACTGAAATTCCTTCTCACTGCCGTCGCGTTTTGATTCGACCACGCCCAGCACTTGCGGAATGATCTCTCCGCTTTTTTCGATCTCGACGGTGTCGCCGATCATTAGGCCGAGCCGGTTGATCTCGTCCTCGTTATGCAGCGACGCACGGCCGACAGTTGTGCCTGCGAGAAGTGTCGGTTCGAGCAATGCGATCGGCGTCAACGCACCCGTTCTGCCGACGCTTACCATGATGCCGAGCAGTTTTGTGAACGCCTTTCGCGCCGGGTATTTATAAGCTATCGCCCAACGCGGAGCCTTTGTCGTCGCACCGAATTCCTGCTGCAACGCCGTCGAATTTACCTTGACGACAACGCCGTCGATCTCGTAATCAAGTTCGTCGCGTTTCGGCTCCATCTCGGCTATAAATGCGGCGAGTTCGTCGAAATCGGCACACAGCTTTCTATTAGGATTGACATTAAAACCGTTCCGTTCCAGCCATTCGAAATTTTCCCAATGCGTCGCAAACATCTTTTGATTGCCGCGAAAAACATCGTACGGAAACATATCAAGCCGACGCGCGGCAACAACCGCCGAATCGAGCATTCTTAGCGTTCCCGACGCAGAATTTCGCGGGTTCGCAAACGGCTTTTCACCCTGCATCTCAAGCTCTGCGTTGTTTTTTGCAAACTGCGACCGCGACAAAAACACCTCGCCGCGAACCTCGGCGTGTTCGGGAGCATCCTTTTTTAGCCTTAGTGGAATCGACTTGATCGTCTTTACGTTCTGCGTGACCTCATCGCCCTTTTCACCGTCGCCGCGCGTCGCACCTACGGTCAAAATACCTTTATCGTAATGCAAAGACACGCTCAAACCGTCGATTTTCAGTTCTGCAACATATTCCAGCTTTCGCCCCTCGGCTAGCCTTTCACATCGCTCGGTAAAAGCCTTCAAATCCTCAAGATTATAAGAATTATCCAACGACATTAGCGGAACCGTATGTGTAAACGGCCGCAATGATTCCGCCTTACCACCGATCCGCTGCGTCGGGCTGTCCGGTGTGATTAGTTCGGGATTTTCTTCTTCGATTTTTTTAAGACGTTCGAGCAGTTGGTCGAACTCAAAATCAGAAATTTCCGGCTCGGCCTTTTGGTAATAAAGGTCATTATGCCGCTCGATCTCGGTCCGAAGATTGGTAATTTCCGTTGTTGTTTTCGTTGAAGCTATCGAACTCATACAGATAATGACAAAACAGTTCTGAGACCGTCGTTCACCTGTTCCATTTTTGATTCGGAAAGTGTTTCAACACGTTCGAGAAATAAAGATTTATCGATTGAAAGAAGCTGTGAAACATTTACTACAGAATCTTTCGATAGCCCGCTTTGCCGAGGCGTGATGAGGACATTGCCTTTCGCCGTGGCAATCTTTGTATTTGAAGAAATAACGGAAACGACGACGGTGCTTATTAAACTGTCATTAAAATGGTCGTCCTGAATTATGAGAACTGGGCGCCGATAACCAGGCCCCGATCCGGTCGGCTCAGGTAGGTCGGCCCACCAAATTTCTCCGCGTCTTATCACCATTCCTCTTTAGGAAGCGACATAAGGGCCATCTTGAAAATCACCGGATCAACTGATGAATCCTCATTAGCATAAACAGCGTTTAAGTTAGCCGTAATGTCATCATTTTCGCGTTTTTCCAGATATTCTTCAGCGGCTTCGGAGAAAATTTGACTTCGGGAAATTTTCTTCTCTTTCGCAAACTTATCTATTCGTTTAAATAGATTGTCTCGCACTGATATTGCTGTTTTCATAATCATCAGTAGTATAACTATGGTTATACCAAAAAATCAACCCATAAATTCCGCGATCAGTCGGTGAAAATGATGCGTTCCCTGTTCGCGTGTCGGCGAATATCGCCCGTGTGAATAGAACCGCGAACGAATGCCGCGTTGGACGCTTTCGACCACGGCCTCGTCCTCCATTTCGACACGATGAAGGTCGGCTCCGGCGCCTGTGTTGACCTGCGATTCATCCACAACATAGGTCAGGAATTCGACAATCGTTTTCTGCGGCGTTACGGGACGAACGACATTTACCGAGATTCCCCAAGGATAAAAATTAAACATCAAATTCGGGAATATAAAAAGGTATCGCCCGGCAACTGTTTTGTCAGAACCCGGAGCGATAGCGACTGGGTTCTTCGCGACGCTCAATTCTGACCCAGTCGCTATCGCTCCGGGTTCTGACAGCGCAGTCTGCAGACTCGAAAATCTAAAGGTTTCAGTGCGATAGCTGCCGTAATCGACGATCTCGTTCAGCGATTTATGAACAAACGGGATATGGAAGCCTTCCAAATAATTTTCGCAATACAAAGCCCAGTGAGCGTCGATCTCATACTCGCGGACCGACGTTAGTTTCAACCCTTCTGGTTCTACATCTTCGAGCCGAGCCGCGGCGTCATTTACAAAATCTTCGAACGGAGCGATCGGATCGACCGACGCAAACAAAAACCCTGCCCGGTTGGCGAACGCAACTTGTTGCAAATTGTCGCTTTCAGACGGAAAGTCGATCACGTCTTCAAATTCCGGCATCGACAAAAACTTTCCGTCGAGCGAAAATCTGCGGCCGTGGTAACCGCAGCGGATCAGGCTCGCCCTGCACGGTTCTTCGATCAATATTTTCCCTCGATGTGTGCAGACGTTTGACATGCAGGAAAGCGAATCGCCGTTTTTTGCAAGCAGCAGCGGTTCGTCGAGAAATCCGGGCAAAAGTGTGATAGGTTTCAGCGATTCAACCTCATCCGCCCTACCGACAAATTGCCATGTCCGGGCAAATATCTTTTCCTTCGACAACTCGAAATTTCGCGCGTCGGTATAAAACTCGGACGGCAATGTCCGGGCTTTCCGAATGTCAGCATCGATCTCAAATCGCGGCATTTCTTAGTCCTTGAAAAGCAGATATTTCGGCTGCGTTTCGTCTCGCACAAAACCCGCAGCGACAAGCCCCACAGCAAACGCGGCCTCAAATTCGTTCTTTAACCGAGCCTGTTCAGCTATCGCCGCTTTCGGATCGCTGTTAACCAAGCCCGACCAATCCGGTGTTACCTCGATCTCGCGATCCGGCGTTCTCGACTCAGTAAATGGAGAGCCATCGGCTAACTTCAAAACTTTCTCGCTCTCAAGATGCCATTCGGCAAAAAGCCTGTCACTCGCCAGCCCGATCGGCACGCCGCCGGTCGAGGCGGTCGCGTAATCGATTCCGTAAAAATTAGGCTGATATTCGGTTATCTTTGCCCCGAGTTTTTCGAGATTGAAATATGCATTCCGCGCCTTCCACGGCTCAAACGTCCATTTCACATATTTTACGCCGAGCTCGAGTGAGCGTTTTCGCTGCGTCCATTTGAGTTTTCCGCCGATGCCATAGCTCTGAAATGCCGCCTTGACCGCCGTCATATGCGAATAAAACGCCTTTTCGCCGCGCAGAAACGCAGGTACGCTCAGCACAAATCCGACAAGCTCGTCTCCGCTATACGCGCCCAAAATAAATCCGCCCGCGTTCTTGGTCACCACAAAATGCCGCACCGGCGAGATCTCGATCTCGGGCAGAGCGAACACTTCCCTTTGCAGATCTACGCAGTGGGACAGCTCATCCAGCGTCACACATTCTCTTATCTCGATTTCTTTTTCCACTATTCTGCTGAAACTTTCGCAATTCAGAGCAATGCTGTCAAATCACGCGAATCGGAGCGAAAATCGGCTGCGGTTGTCAGTGCATTTTATCGGGGCGAATATGAATTTGATCTGGTAACCGGCTGTCCTTGAGATTCGCTTAGCCATGCCGTTTACGGCGTGGTTAGCTGACAAGAAATTTAAATTGCCTCCACCTTTAGAGTCTGTGTCAAAACTACCCTGTGGAGGGTTGTAGTTCTTCGTCGCCAAAGGCGACAAACATTAAAGCCTGGGGTGAAGCCGTTTTCGGCGGAACCCCAGGACAGACGGTCGGCGTATCGCTCCCTGAAAGGGAGCAACAATGCTTGTTGTTGTTGCAGCACCCACAACCCGTACGCACCGGGCGTTCCTACGCAACCTACTTTGCACCCACCCGTTCCGACACCGCCGATTTTTTGTTATCAGGACGTAAAAAAAGTGTTATCAAAGGTTGAAAAATGGTTATCTGAGGATACAAAACCGGTTATCTGGACGGCAAAATGTGTTATCTGAGATAACACGGGCAGGGATTGATCATTGCCCATCAGCAACGTGGGAAAAATTCAACTGACCCACTACTTTTTTATCTACCCAACAACGCCGGAGTTTGGTATCTTTAATAAAGGGAATTGCTCCCAAGACCTTCCTTACCCGATCGTTTTTCTATCAATGACCGCAACTGCAACTTTAGACATCAAGGGCGGCCTGATCCGCAACCCGCTCGCCGAATTGCTTGTAGAGGTGTCTCAGGCAAAGCTCTCCGGCTCGCTTCGGCTGTCAAACAAGGATCGAAAAGCCGTGGTCTATCTAAAAAGCGGCCGTGTCGTCCACGCCGTTTCCAACCAGCGGGCACACCGCCTATTCAGCATCGGGCTCGAACGTAAAAAATTCACAAAAGAGATTTTGTCAAAATATCCGAATTTCGCCAACGATATCGAGTTTGCGGCAGCGTTAAAAAGCTCGGGCAAATTTACCGAGCAGGCGATCAAAGAACTTTCCATAATACAGATCGAACAGATACTTATCGACACGCTTTCCTGGCCCGATGGCGAATGGATTTACAGCCCGCACGCCCGGCTGAGAAACGATCTTGTTTTCGACGTGGATACGCATAGGGTTTTGATCGATTTTGCCCGCTGTATGCCCGGAAAGTCTTTGTTCGACAGGTTTCGCAGCGTTGATGAAGTTTTCGGCAAAAACGGCACGGTCGGTCTGAGCATTGTTCTTCAGCCGCACGAAAAGCATGTCGCCGACCATTTTGAGCAGGGCTGGTTTTCGATTGCGCAGCTTCGCGCTAAAATCACGCTGCCCGAAAACGGCTTGCTTCAGGCGATCTATGCCTTGTGGCTGGGCGGTATTTTGACGCGTCGTGAGTGGACCAGCGCCCTGACCCAGGCGAAAATAAACGCCATCCGCGGAGCAACATTTGCAAAAGTCAACGAGGCCGGCTCTATGCCCGATGACTCGATTCCCGATCGGCCTGCCGATAAACCTGATGCCCCGCCGGAACCAAAGATCGCCGAGCCCGAACTGTCTCTCGAAGAATATCTCGAACAGGTTGAAAAGGCCGAGACTCACTACGACCTGCTTGGTCTGAGCGACAAAGTTCCAATCGCAGAAATAAAATCCAGGTATTTCAGCTACGCCAAGAGCTTTCACCCCGACCGTTTTCATCGCGAGGAACCGGAAAATCATAAGCGGATACAAAATGCGTTCACACAGCTCGCCCATGCCTATGAAACGCTAAAGACCGCCGAATCACGCGAGGCCTATGACTATAAGGTCCGAAAGGAATTGGAGGCCCAGGAAAAACGCCGCGCCGAGGGAAAGACCGAGGCCGTCGCACCAGAGGAAATTCAGGCCGAAAAAGGCCTCGAAAGTTTCGAGCAAGGATTGGAGCTTTATCAGGACGAGGAATACGCCGCCGCCGCAACGCACCTTGCGCGTGCAGTCCATTACAGCCCGCAAAACGCGCTCTATCACGCATATTTCGGCAAGGCCTTGTCTTACACAGGCGACAAATACCGCCACCAGGCCGAATCCGAACTACAGGCCGCTGTGAAACTCGACCAGAAAAACGCAAAAATTCGCATGATGCTAGTCGAGTTCTTCACCGATATGAATATGAACAAACGAGCCGTCGGCGAATTGACTCGATTTCTCGAAATCGCCCCCGGCAACCGCGAAGCAAAGCTGTTATTACAGAAATTAACAAGAGAATCGGCCTTATAGCGGTGTCTTAGATTTGAGTGGTTTGTGGTTTGGTTTTTGATTTGTTTTCTTTGATTTAGTTCGTGTGATTCGTGGATAAAAATTCTTCTATAAACCAATTAGATTGTTTCTTTTCTTTTTTGATTTGTTTCGTGTGATTCGTGGATAAAAATTCTTCTGTAACCTTTTTTGATCTGTTTCGTGTGATTCGTGGAAAAATTCTTCTGTTACCCAATAGCCCCCAACCCATGATCCTATGGTAAAATTGTGACTATCTTATGCAGAGCACGGTTGCGGCAGAATCAAAATTTGACGAAAAACTGCTTGAGCTTTCATCGCGTATCGACGTGTTTGAGGGCTACACCCACGCCCACGGGCTTCGTATCGCCGGGATCGCCGATGACATCGGCCGCGAACTTGGAATGTCTGCCCACGACCGCCATTTTATGCAGCACGCCGCGATGGTCCACGACCTCGGCGAAATGCTGATGAACCGTCCGTACATCCGCGAGGGCCGTGCGCTCACAGCGATCGAAAAACTCGATATGCAGCGTCACGCCGTTATCGGCGAGCAAGAGGCCGCCAAACGCGGCCTGTCACGCGGCATCCAGCTTCTTATCCGCTGGCACCACGAATGGTGGAACGGCAACGGCTACCCAGACCGGCTCCACGGCGAACAGATCCCGCTCGCCGCCCGCATCATCCGCGTCGCCGACAGCTACGCCGCCCTGACCGAAGACCGCCCACGCCGCGCCGCCCGCTCCGAGACCGAAGCAAAACAATACCTCCGCGAATACGCCGCCCTCGAATTCGACCCCCGCGTCGTAATGACTTTCCTAACAAAATGCCAGTAACCGCGTGTCCACAGCCCGCATGTCCGTAGCCCGCACGTAAGTAAGGGCTCCTCGCCACACACCTGTCCACTGACACACCTTTCCAAACGTTCCATTTATCACAAACGCCCATCAAATCGCGCATTCTTCACATATCGCGCAAATCGCGCCATTTGCTATTGTCCGGCGATCGGCATTTATCGGATAATTCCCTCGGGCCGGAATCATTTTCCGGTCACGATCTTTGATATGCGTATGAAAAAACCAAATGTTTTTTCCACCTGCGTCGGATCGCAAGTCAGTACCGCCTGCGTCAGCAGGTGGCAAAGCGCTGAGTGTCGGGATCCATCGGTTCACCGGTACTTGGAAACGATAACGAGATGCCGCCACCCGCTCACGCGGGCGGTACTGACCTGAACGACTGGCGTGCCGGGCAGCGAGGTTCGGCGGAAAAAGCGGCGGAAAAACGTCTCAAAATGAGTCACTTTAGGTGATCTGAACCCGAAAAATGCCAAAAACGCCCATTTTTGTTCCGCTCTGTTCCACTCGCGCTCGCGCACGGTGGAACAAAAATCGCGAAAAACGTCTCAAAAAAACTAATTCTTGCTGATCTGAGTCGAAAAAGGCCAAAAACGCCGATTTTTGTTCAAGGCCGTTCATTTCGCGCTCGCTCAGCGTTGAACAAAGATCGCGAAGTTGAGGAGAGCTTTCAGGACATGGGACTTGGGACTTGGGACTAAAACGTGGACAATAGTTAACGATATGATGCAGCAACAGGCGACACCGAGGGGATGGCTGGCGTTTGAGCAGAACGTTTTGGCACGGATGGAATTTAGATCGGCGATCTTGCCGTTTACGTCGGACCCGGCGTTGGGAGTTTTTTTGAAGCGGCGGGGCGTTCGCGTATCGGCGAACGATCTGATGCAGTCGGCGTGGACGCGGGCGGTTGCGGCGATACAGAACAGCTCGGAAAAGCTTTCGGACGACGACGTGAACGCGGTGCTTGAGGACGTTTATGTTCCCGGCCACAAACTCCGCAATCCTGCGTTACGCAACTGGTTTTCCGAGACGGACGCGTGGTGGTTCGACAATGTGCGCGGCAATCTCGACCGGCTCGGTTCGCCGTTCAAATTTGCTCTCGGTGCAGACATCGCGATGGCGGTCGGTGACTATGTTTTGTCGTTTACCGAGGAAACCCGCGAGCTTCGCCAGCCGCTCACGAACGTATATCGGCGGCTCTGGATGGAAATGAGCGAACCCGTAAACAACGGCCAGAACAACACCTGTCAAAACAAACCGGCCGACGATTTTATTGCCGAATCGAGCGCCGAGATGATGTTCTTAAGACTTCCGGTTTCGGGCATCGGCGGCGGAAACGGCTATTCGCCAACCGTCGTCTGGCGCGAGGAATGGCTACGCGGCGGCAACGATTTCTGGGCCGATCTGAACGCCGCCCGCAGCGGCAAGCTCGGCACGCCGGTCGAGACAAAATCGCAATACTTAAGGCTGCTCCGCGAAACGCTCCAGCGTTCGCTGCACATAAACAACTGGGCGATCGCACACGTCGAAAATACGTTTGTCTCAACCCAGGAACTCGTCGAAACCATCGCCCACGAACGCAAAGTCGAGGCCGTCTATACAAAGGATTTTTCGGAACTGACGGGCACAAAAGCGGTGATAATAACGGCTTGAAAAGTGGAGCAGTTTAAAAGTGGAAAGGTGAAAAAGTTTCAGAAACCGCAATGTAAGCAAGTTTGAAAAAACTCCCAACTTTTTCACTTTTAAACTTTTTCACTCTTTCACTTTACAAAGGAACTACATGCACAGCGGCGTCTTTCACTTCGCGTAAAAAACGGTTGATGACTGAACCTTTCCAGATGATCTCCCAACGCGAACGCGCCGATTGGCCGAATATGACATGCGTTATCTCGTTTTCGCAGGCAAATTTCAACAGCTCGTCCGAGACGTTGTTGCCTTTTAGCTTTACGACCTCGGCACCGAGCGATTCCGCAAGCCGTATGTTTTCCTGCAAAATGGCGTAGGTTTCGGGGGTGATATTGCCGGGCTGCTCGTCCGAAGTTTCGACATAAACGGCGTACCAATCACGATAAGCGTGACGCCCGACGATCCTCGCACCCGTTCTCAGCAGTTTTGCCGCACTGCCACGGCTGGCCATACAGACCATCACCTTTTCCGGAATGGTCGCCTGCTCAAGCCCTTCGCGTTCGCGGTATTCGTGATCCTGAACCGCCTGATGCTGTGCCACCTGACGCAAGGCAAGTTCACGCAATGTCGCGAGATTGCCCTTTCGGAAAAAATTGTTCAGGGCTTGTTCGATCTTTTCTATCGAATAAATTTTCCCCTGCCGCAAACGCGTCCGCAGTGTGTCAATCGAGACATCGACATCAATCACCTCGTCGGATCGTTTGAAAAAAGAATCAGGCACGGTCTCGCGTACCTGAACTGCGGTCGTTCGGGCAACGACATCGTTGAGCGATTCGATGTGCTGAATGTTTATCGCCGTGATAATGGAAATTCCGTTATCAAGTAACTCAAGCACGTCCTGAAAACGCTTGCTGTTCTTTGAACCTTTGATGTTTGTGTGTGCGAGTTCGTCAACAATGGCAACCGACGGCTTTCGTTCGATGATCGCATCGAGGTCCATTTCATCAAAAATCGTACCACGATATTCGATCTTTCTCGGCGGCACGGTTTCCAGATCTTTGACTTGCTCGGCGGTTTCGACACGGCCATGAGTTTCGACAGCACCGATCACAACGTCGATACCCTGCTCTTTCAGTTCGTGAGCGTCCCGCAGCATTTGGTATGTCTTGCCGACACCGGCCGCCGCTCCGATATACACACGCAGTTTCGCCTGCTCACCCTCACGCAGCGTCGCAAGCAGAGACTCAGGCGACGGGCGCGTATCGGTACGGTTTGGTGCGTCGGTTGTCACAGTATCTACAAACATTTTTCGGTCAGTACCACCTGCGGTAGCGGGGTGGTTCGTTCTAGGACGAAGTGTGATTTTATCATCTCATCCTGCGCTAATCCGTAAACTACCACCCGCTACCGCAGGTGGTACTGACTATCAAGCTCCAAATTTAGGAGGAGCACATTGACTCGCGGCTCGCCCAGAAGGCCAAAGGTTCTGCCTTTGGTAAATCTACTGACTATCTGCCGCAGATCGCTTTCGTTCATTGCCCGTTCTTTCGCAACTCGTGGAATCTGGAATTCTGCGGCGGCCGGCGAAATATGCGGGTCAAGCCCCGAGGCGCTCGTTGTGACCAGATCGGCGGGAACCGGAACACCGGGATTCTCCGCCAGACGGGTTTCAGCATCGGCCTTAACACGGTCGATCAATTTCTCGCTGGTCGGTCCGAGATTAGAACCGCTCGAAGCTCCGGCGTCGTACCCGTTGCCCGCCGCACTGGGACGCGAATGGAAATATCCGGCAAATGTAAAACTTTGTCCGATGAGTTCCGAACCAACGATATTTCCGTCACGCTCTATCAACGAGCCGTTTGCCTGATGCGGAAAGGTCACCTGTGAAACGCTCCACACCGCAAACGGATAAAGAATGCCAAGTGCAGCCGTCATAACCAAGATCATTAATGCCGATGTAATTAAGTCTTTCATAAATTTAAGTCGTGAGTCATAAGTCGTGAGTCTTAAGTCGGATTGAGTCTTGCCTGCTCAAGACTCTCGACTCAAGACTCCAGACCGTCTAAGCCAATCCTATCGCCGTAATTATCATGTCGATGATCTTTATCCCGATAAATGGCGCGATCAGGCCGCCGAGACCATAGATCAGCAGATTTCTCTGCAACAGTGATGACGCCGACATAGCACGATATTTCACGCCTCTGAGAGCAAGCGGGATAAGAGCGACGATGACAAGCGCGTTAAAAATAACAGCCGAAAGAATCGCCGACTGCGGCGTCGCCAGCCCCATAATGTTGAGGGCGTTCAGCACAGGAAACGTCGCCGCGAACATCGCCGGAATAATGGCGAAATATTTTGCAACGTCGTTTGCAATGGAAAACGTCGTCAGCGCGCCGCGTGTCATCAAAAGCTGCTTTCCGATCTCGACGACCTCGATCAATTTGGTCGGATCGCTGTCCAGATCGACCATGTTTCCCGCTTCCTTTGCTGCCTGCGTTCCCGTATTCATCGCCACGCCAACATCGGCTTGTGCAAGGGCCGGAGCGTCGTTCGTGCCGTCACCGGTCATCGCAACCAATTTGCCTTCGGCCTGCTCGCGTTTGATGAGGGCCATCTTGTCTTCGGGTGTCGCCTCGGCGAGGAAATCATCAACTCCGGCTTCCTCGGCGATTGATGCCGCTGTCAGCGGATTGTCGCCGGTTATCATCACGGTCTTGATACCCATTTGGCGAAGCTGATTAAACCGCTCACGCATACCGCCTTTAACGATGTCTTTCAGGTAGATCACGCCGAGCGGCCTATGACTATCAGCGACCACAAGCGGCGTTCCGCCGGCACGGGCGATCCTTTCGACGACTTCGCGAAGCTCAGCCGGGGATTGATGGCCGTTGCCCGCAATGTATTTTTCTACCGCATCGACGGCTCCCTTACGTATCTGGCGGCCATCGAGATTGACGCCGCTCATTCGGGTCTGCGCCGTAAACGTGATGAACTCGGCACTGGTAGAAAGCTCTTGAATTTCCCTGCCGCGAAGGCCGTATTTTTCCTTCGCCAAAACAACGATCGAACGGCCTTCGGGCGTTTCGTCCGCCAACGACGAAAGCTGTGCGGCATCTGCCAGATCGTTTTCCGAAACGCCTTTGAGCGGAATAAACTCGGACGCCTGTCGATTGCCGAGCGTAATTGTTCCGGTTTTATCGAGCAACAGTGTGTTCACATCACCAGCAGCCTCGACCGCGCGGCCGGACATTGCTAGGACATTATGTTGGATCAATCTGTCCATTCCAGCGATACCGATCGCCGAAAGCAGCCCGCCGATCGTTGTCGGGATCAGGCAGACAAGTAAAGAAATTAAAACGAAAATAGTTTGCTCCGCACCTGAATATATTGCGAAAGGCTGTAACGTAAAGACCGCGAGAAGAAAGATGATCGTCAAACCGGCGAGCAAAATATTCAGGGCGATCTCGTTCGGTGTTTTCTGCCGTGCCGCTCCTTCGACAAGCGCGATCATTCGGTCTATGAATGTTTCGCCGGGATTGGAAGTGATACGTACTTTTATCCAGTCGGACAAAACTTTCGTGCCGCCAGTAACTGCCGAACGGTCGCCACCCGATTCGCGAATGACCGGAGCCGATTCGCCCGTGATCGCCGATTCATCGACCGACGCAACACCCTCGATCACCTCGCCGTCGCCGGGAATAAACTCTCCGGCCTCGACAAGCACGACATTGTCCTTGCGAAGCTCAGTCGCGGCAACGATTCGCGTTTCGCCGTTGATCAACTTCGCGGTCGTCTCTGTCTTTGATTTGCGAAGCGTGTCAGCCTGAGCCTTGCCGCGGCCCTCAGCCATCGCCTCGGCAAAATTGGCAAACAAAACGGTAAACCACAGCCACAGAGTTATTTGTAATTCGAATGCGAAATTGGTTTCTGCACTCGCGCTGAAAAGAATGACCAAAAGTTTAATAGTCAAAAAAACCGCGCCGACCTCGACGACGAACATCACCGGATTTTTCAGCATCGTCATTGGATTCAGTTTCGTAACCGAACCAACAAACGCCTGCGAGATTATCTTGCCGTCCCAAATCGAAATTTCTTTTTTCATATTATTTTCACCACAGAGACACAGAGCTTATAATTCAAGCGATTCTCAAAAGTTCTGTCATCCTATCTCTGTGTCTCTGTGCCTCTGTGGTAAATTGCCTTAAAATACTTGCCCGGCTCCCATCTGAAAATGCTCCAGGATCGGAGACAAACTTAGTACCGGAAAGAACGTCAACGCCCCGACGATCAGAACGATGCTGATCAAAAGCACCGTGAACAGAGGCGTGTTGACCGGAAACGTTCCCAATGTCGCAGGCACCATTTTCTTTTTCGCAAGATTTCCGGCGATTGCCAGCATCGGAATGATCATCAGAAAACGCCCGACAAGCATGGCAACGCCTAGGGTCGTGTTGTACCAATAGGTATTCGCGTTCAAACCGCCGAATGCCGATCCGTTATTGCCTGTCGCGCTCGTGAATGCATACAACATCTCCGACAAGCCGTGAGCACCCTGATTGTTGAGCGATGTCAGCCCGAAATCCGTCGACAGCGATGAGATCGCCGTGAGCGCCAGAATTACCAGCGGAAAGATCAACGCATAGAGCATCGCCATCTGCACGTCGTAGGCCTCGATCTTTTTGCCAAGATATTCCGGCGTTCGTCCGACCATCAGACCGGCGATGAATACTGTAAGGATCACCATCACGAGTATTCCGTACATTCCCGCCCCGACGCCGCCGAAGATCACCTCGCCGAGCATGATATTCACCATCGGGATCATGCCGCCAAGCGCCGTGAATGAACCGTGCATGGCGTTGACCGCACCGCACGATGCAGCAGTCGTTATGACGGCAAATAATGCGGAGCTCGCAACACCAAACCGCGTTTCCTTGCCCTCGAAATTACCGCCGACAACCGCCTGATCGACCGTCCCGGGGTAGATCGGATTTCCTGCCGATTCCGCGGCATAGGTCGCGAAAACACCTGCGAGAAAAAGCACCGACATCGCCCCAAAAACAGCCCAGCCGTGCCCCTGCGATCCCACCATCCGACCGAGCGTATATGTAAAACCTGCTGGGATCAGAAAGATCAGCAGCATCTGAATAAAGTTGGAAAAAGGCGTCGGGTTCTCGAATGGATGAGCCGAGTTTGCGTTAAAAAATCCGCCGCCGTTCGTGCCAAGCATTTTTATCGCAAGCTGCGAGGCCGCCGGGCCTTGTGCGATCGTCTGCGTGTCTATCTTCTTATCTTCTTTGACGTTTTCGCCGGCCTCGTCGGTCATGACATTGCCGTCCGCATCTTTCTTATCGACTTGCACTACAAAAGATTCGGTCAACTGTGCCGTGTCATAGGGCTTGAAATTTTGCACCACGCCCTGTGATACAAAAAAGATCGCGGCAAGAAAGGAGATCGGCAGCAGCACGTACAAAGTGCCGCGAACTAGATCGGCCCAAAAGTTTCCGAGCTTTTCTGTTTCGAATCGTGAAATTCCGCGAATAAAAACTATCGCAAGGGCCATCCCGACCGCGGCCGACAAAAAGTTTTGAACGCTCAGGCCGGACATCTGAGTAAAATAGCTCATCGTCGTCTCACCGCCATACCCTTGCCAATTCGTATTCGTGACAAACGAAACAGCCGTGTTAAACGAAGAATGTTCCGATGGCCCGGCAAACTTCTGCGGGTTTAGCGGCAAGAAAAACTGGAGCCTCTGCAATGCATAAACAGCCAGCGACGATGCAAGGCTGAAAAATATCATCGCTATCGCATACTGCTTCCAGTTCATCTCGTTCGCCGTATTAACGCGCGCGAATCTGTAGATAAACCGTTCGATCGGTCCCAGAATGGGTTCGAGAAATGTTCTTTCGCCGCTGTAAACGCGCGTCAGGTAAATGCCCGTCGGCTTCGTAACCGCGACGATGACGGCGAAGAACAATAATATTTGTAGAATTCCGTTGAATGTCATAATTGTCTTTGTTCAGAGTGCGAGCTTTAGCTTGTGGACTCTAAACTTTCCTAAAACTTCTCCGGCCTCAGCAATGCGTAAACCAGATAGATCATCAAAAGCGCCGAACTGACGGACGCTAAAGTAGTTTCCATGCTCATTGCTTGTTTCCCCCCTTGTTTGGCGCATCGCAGGCGGCGATATACGCCAGTGCCAGCAGAAAAAACGCGACGATAACCCCGATGTAAATTAGATCAGTCATATCAGTTAAAGTTGTAGCCCAGTTCAAACAGGAAAAAATGATTGCCCGCCGCAGCTTTATCGTTTCCTATCGTATAACTCCAGTAAGTCGTCACTTTCGGGTGCGGTTTGTAAATTACTCCCGGCGTGAAATAACCGCTCGCGTGCCGTCCGGTCACCCAGTCCGCAGCGACGCTGAATTTACTGTTTACCGTCTGTTCGATCCCAAACTGCCCGCCCGCACGCACGGCATCCGTCGCAAAAATATTCCGGCTTGCAACATAGGCACCGGCCGTCAGCCGTGTTTTATTGATCGTCTTGCTCCCCACCAGATAAGAATAAGTGCCAAATTTATACGCCCGATTTCGGACAGGAATAAAGAAATTATTTCCGGCTATAAGAGCGAGGTCCTTTTTTTCGTTCTGATAAAACTTCCACTTTACGGTCGGCACCAGTGTCGTTGAATCCGATCCGGGCTGGATATTTCCGGTTACGTTCAATCCGACTTCGACGTTATGGCCAACACCGAAAACAACCCTCGGCACAAAGCTCGAAAACTTCGACAACGCATCCTGGTCGTTTGTTTTGAATGCCGCATCAAGCTCGACATAGACCTTGCCTCTGTCCAGCACATCAGTCGTCGGAACATTAAAGATCGTTTGTTGTGCTTCCGCATGCCCGACACTCAAAAAAATAAAGATAAACACGAACCTTATTGACTCTTTCATAAACTCCGTTATTTACTCGATTCGTTATTTGTCGCCAAATTCCTTTCTCGTTCTTCACGCTCGATCGCGGCCACCTTATCCATGCAGTGTGCACCAAGTGAAAGCAGCGGAAATGCAATAACCAGCAAGACCACGCTTACATTCGCAATGCGATCTGACTCGATCACCAGCCCAAGGTAAGACTCGGCTGCCAGAATCAATCCCATGACCATCGCCACGATTCCGAATGTAAAAAACAGCCCGATCCCGATTGACCAGTGCCTTTTATTCTCCTTTACCACATCACCGCTGCTAATCGTCCGTTTTGCCATTAGATTGTTTTCAATTGAAATATTCATCATCTCTATTACCTCTCGTCGCCCGCGACACGATAAGAATATTCGCCTGCATATAAAGGCCGAATAAACGATCCATAAATGTTTTATAAATTCGGGCATTTGCGTAGGGCGCGAAAAATCCCGACACGTCCCGTATTTTCAGTCGATGAAGCAGTGTGAGTTTGCATTCTTTACGAAATCTTTATAACTTTTTTGATAAACAGAAAGGTTGGGGCGAATTAATCTCGTCGGCGGAATGAGACAGGCGCGATCGGTGACTTAGATCGTGCCTTTACTCTGTTTGACCGGATTATCTGTGAGAGAATGCATCGAAGGTCTCCGACTATGAGCATTAAACAATCCGGAAAGAATGGCGGCGTCGGCAACTGGTTTATGAAAGGAACCCGGCCGGTCGATGGGCCGGGAGCAAGGCCAAACCCAGGACACCAGCATCGTTGGTGGCAGGTAATGTGCCTTACCGGTGTCGATTATTTTTCGACTCTCGGATATCAACCGGGAATTGCTTTCGTAGCAGCTGGGGCACTCTCACCCATCGCAACATTCATCCTCGTCCTGCTCACGCTTTTCGGTGCACTTCCCATCTATAAATTCGTAGCCGCAGAAAGTCCGCACGGACAAGGCTCGATCTCAATGCTTGAGTCGCTCCTTTCGCGTTGGAAAGGAAAACTTTTCGTCCTTGCATTGCTCGGATTTGTCGCAACTGATTTTGTTATCACCATCACGCTCTCTGCCGCAGACGCGACCGAGCACATCATCCACAATCCCTTCATCGAATCGAGTGTCCCCTGGCTCGATCATCCCGTGGCCGTGACTGTCGTTCTCATCGCCGTGCTTTCGGCGGTTTTCTTAAAGGGATTTAAGGAAGCGATCGGCATCGCGGTGGTTCTGGTTATCGTTTACTTGCTGCTCAATCTGGTGGTGGTCGTAACGGGTGTGTTTCATATCTTCCAACAGCCGGAGTTAGTAAGTAATTGGCAAACTGCTGTATTTACTTCGCCCTCTGGCGGAACCCGAAGCATTTTGATGATAATAGGTCTTTCACTGCTGGTATTTCCAAAGCTGGCGTTGGGACTTTCGGGATTTGAAACCGGCGTAGCAGTAATGCCGTTGGTAGAAAATCCCAATCGCATCAAAAAAACAAGAAAGATGCTGACAACGGCTGCGCTGATCATGAGCTTTTTTCTCATTTTCAGCAGCCTGATCACGACTATTCTGATACCAGCCACTGAATTCGCCGCCGGCGGAAAAGCCCAAGGCAGAGCATTAGCATATCTTGCCCATCTTTTCTGGGGTGATATTTTCGGCACCGTCTATGACATCAGCACGATCCTAATCTTGTGGTTTGCCGGTGCGTCCGCGATGGCGGGTTTGCTCAACATCGTCCCCAGATATCTTCCGCGATACGGCATGGCACCGAACTGGGCACGTGCGACCAGGCCGTTGGTCATTGTCTTTTCGGCTATCTGCTTCTTCATAACGATCATTTTTGAGGCGGATGTTGAAGCACAAGGCGGAGCTTACGCCACGGGCGTTTTGGTGCTGATGAGTTCGGCCGGTATCGCCGTCACAATTTCGACCTGGTATCGCGGCCATTTTTCAAAATGGATATTCCTTGTAATTTCGCTCGTGTTCGGATACACGACCATCACAAATATCATCGAGCGTCCGGACGGGATCAAGATCGCCGCATTCTTTATCGCAGGTATTGTAGTCGCCTCATTCGTATCTCGGGCGATGCGTACGACAGAGATTCGCATTGCAAAAATTGAGCTTGATGCGACAGCAAAACGATTCCTCACCGATCTGGCCGAAGGCGATATCCGCATCGTCACAAACCGCCGCGAGACAGGCTCGGTTGAGGAATACAGGTTCAAGGAGCACGAAAAGCGGATAGACAATCATATTCCGTCGTCTGACCCGGTAATATTTTTTGAGATAGACGTCGGTGACGCCTCCGAGTTCACAGGAAAACTGAAAGTGACCGGCGTCGATATGGCGGGATATCGCATTTTGCGAACAAGTTCACCCGCGGTTCCAAACGCTATTGCCGCGCTCTTGCTGCACATCCGCGACACAACGAACAAGATACCGCACGTTTATTTTGGCTGGAGCGAGGGGAATCCGATCAAATACTTGATTCGTTATCTGCTGTTTGGTGAGGGCGATACGGCTCCCGTAACCCGCGAAATACTCCGCCAAGCAGAGCCCGATCCCGAACTGCGTCCGAGCGTTCATGTCGGCGGTTAGAAGATCAAGAAGCAGAAGGTAGAAATCGATAACCGACCCATGGTTCGGTCAGGATGTACTGCGGCTTAGACGGGACCGGCTCGATCTTTTTTCTCAGGTTGCCGACGAAGACGCGCAGATACTCGGTCTGCTCGGTGTATTCGCCGCCCCAAACCTTTCCGAGCAGGTTACGGTGCGTCAGAACGCGGCCGTGATTCTGGACCATAAAAAGGAGTAGTTCAAATTCCTTTGGCGTAAGGTGAACTTCTTTGCCCCGAACCAGAACGAGATGGTTCGCCTCGTCCACCTTGAAATCCCCGACATCGTTAATTTGTTCGCGGGTCTCATCCGTCCTTCGGCGAAGCACGGCACGTACGCGGGCGAGCAATTCGTTCATACCGAACGGCTTTGTCATATAGTCGTCGGCACCGGCGTCGAGAGCCTCGACCTTCGTCTGCTCTTCACCTTTTACGGAAAGAACGATGATCGGAACACCTGATGTTTTCCGTATCGCTCGGCACACCTCGATACCGCTCATTTCCGGCATCGATAGATCAGTGATGACGATATCGGGAGCAAAATCGCGAAACAGTTCTACACCCGATTCGCCGTCCGACGCCGTCCGCACGTCGTAGCGATGTGCTCCGAAACTCTTTTTCAGAACACGCGTGATCTGATATTCGTCGTCGATTATTAATATTCGCTGCGGCGTCATTCTTAAGACTCGTCCTTAGGTAGCCAGATTATAAACTTTGTCACAAAATCGCCATCGCCGTCTTCGATCCGTATGCGGCCACCCTGCGACTCGACAATACCGCGTGCGATGGCAAGTCCGAGCCCCAGACCGCTTGTCGAGCCGTGCATGTCGTCCGCTCCGCGATAGAACTTGGTGAAAACCGATTCACGCAGCTCGGGCGAAATGCCTTTCCCTTGATCCTGAACGACTATCTGAACCTCGTCGGGTTCGGCGACCTCGGCCGAGACGGCGATTGGTTTACCGGCGGCAGAATACTTTGCTGCGTTATCAAGCAGCGAAAACACCACCTCGGCGATCGAGGCCGCATCGACCATTATGTTCGGCAACCCCGGTGCGACCGACAGTTCGATTGGATGACTGCGAAGCCGCTTTCCGGCTCGTGATACCGCAATGGAAATTATCTCGTCCGCCGAACAACTTCGTTTCCTTAGGTGGAGAGCACCTGCCTCTAGTTTCGCGACGCCGACAATGCCCTCGATAAAATCATTTAGCCGGTCGGTTTCCTCGTCGATAATATCGAGCAGTTCTGTTCGATCTTCTTCACCGATCTCTGCCTCTCCATCGGTATCGAGCAGCGTGGTCACCGACGCCTTTATCGATGTAAGAGGCGTTCTCAGATCATGTGTCACAGCGTCGAGGAGTGACGATTTCAGCTTTTCGCTTCGGCGGAGAGCTTCGGCATCGCTCGCCTTTTCAAATGCTTCCTGCAACTCCTTGTATAGCCGTTCGATCTCGAGTTTCCGCTCCTCGGCCTCTTCGGCACGACGACGGGCGTAACCGGAAACCTGCCCGGCGATCAACGCCGTTATTATAAAGGCACCAAACGCGACCCAGTTCTGATGGTCGGCGATAGTGAACGTATAATATGGCGGCAGAAAAAAGAAGTTAAAACAGAGTATTCCGGCGACGGCTGCCGCGAGTCCGGCCCGGCTGCCAAAAACCGTCGCCGCGATCAACACGACAAGAAGCAACGCAAGAGCGACCTCGGTCGAGTTTAATTGAGGACGGAACGGTAACAACACCGCAGTGACCGCGAACGTACCCATAACGGAAAGTGCGGAACCGACCAATTTGTTCTCGCGACCGATCTTGAACGGCATATCGTCAGAATCTATAACGAATAGTCAATGGGAAGCAAACCTGCAGCTATCGCGATTGGTCGGCGGGTTTAACTTCAAAATCGTTTAGGTTGAGTTTGAAATCATCCTCGCTCTGTCGAAAGAACCAGACTATTCCCGCAACAGCCGACAGTACGCCGGACGCGATGGTCAGCGTCATCGGCGTTATGTAAAACATCAACATCGCAGAGACGTAGCTTGAGATACCGAACATCGTCAGTTCTGCACCACGGTCTATCGTCGAGATGCGGCCGCGAATATAGTCGGGCAGGCTGCGCTGAAAGAGCGTTTCCTGTATCGCGTATTCCACGCCGATCATCGCCCGCGAAATAAAAACAAAAAAGACGAACAGCCACAGAGTCGGCATCAGTCCGGCAACCGAGAACAATATTCCGTGAACGATCAGCGTCACCCAGATGAATGTGCTTTGCCTGTTTCTGAGTTCTAGAAAGATCGACGTTCGATGAGCGATCAGCATTCCAAACGTCAGCCCAAGCCCGGACGCGGTCCACATTATCGCGACCGC
The DNA here is from genome assembly GCA_964605905.1 of uncultured Chloracidobacterium sp. Taxonomy (GTDB): domain Bacteria; phylum Acidobacteriota; class Blastocatellia; order Pyrinomonadales; family Pyrinomonadaceae; genus OLB17. Next base: position 63,665 of record CAZSEL010000024.1, read on the forward strand.
TCTGTCCGGATTCCATCCTTCAGTTGCGGCAAAATGAACACCGCCCGCACGCTCAAAGATGACATTGATCGCTCCGCCGCCGATCGCCCAGATCACGTTGATTATCAGAATTGTAAGAGCAAAATGACTCGTGAATGCGTAATGCAAACCCTCGCGCATCTCGGTGATGAAAGATTCACGCTTCTCAGCCGAAGCCATTCGCTCGCCTGTTTCGGCATCGCGTGTCGCCTCTTCCGGAATCAACCAAACCAAATACGCAGAGATCAAAAACGATACGGCGTTGATGATAAACGCGACCTCGTAACCAAATATCGACGCGGCCCACCCACCCAATGCCGAGCCAATAGCCATTAGCAGAAACCGCGTCGAGAACATCAAGGCCGTTCCCGCGAGCAAGCCTTCGCGGCCGGTCAGGTTTGGTGTCGCTGCGTTCTTCGCACCATCAAAAAAAGCTCCAAACGTCGAAAGCAAAGCCGTCGCTATATACGCGATCCAAAGGTTATCCGCCGACGTGACAAGCAGAAACGCGAGAGCGACAAAGAACCGCGCGATGTCGGTCCAAATCATCACTTGCCGCCGTGAAAACCTATCGACAAACGTCCCCGCTATCGGCGAAGCAAACGCAAACGGTATCAAACGGCAAACAAAAAATATCCCCGCCGCTATCGGCGACGCTTCGCTGACAACGCGCACCAATCCCAACCCCGCAATAAAATTGAACCAGTTCCCAAGCTCGGAAATAAACTGGCCCGTCAACAGATTGCGAAAATGCCGGTTCCCGCGAATTAATTGTCCATACGTAACCGATTGCATAAGACGACAGAATAATCCGCCGCCTCAAAAATTGCTATTCCAGACGGAGCGGGGACACTCCTGTCCCCATGAGTGCGAAGCACGAAAAAAGGTCACACCCAAAAGAGCCTCGACGCGGCGTACAGGGACGGCGTTTCCGCCGTCGGGGACAAGAGTATCCCCGCTCCGACATATCTTCCCGACCGTATCCGCCATCAGGCAGTACGCATAAAGAAAGAACTTTGACCGTTCCTTTTCCTTCGCGATCAGCGACAGAAACTTCAAATGATCTTCGCCGGAATGAAATATATCCTGCGGTGGCGACCGTGTTTGGTCTTTCCGAAGATAAATTCCGCGGCCCGGAAAAGAGCGCCAAAGCGGTGCTTGCAAAAGAAGTACTGATCCTGATAGGCAGAGAACGCGGTGCAGCCGTAACCGAATTATCACTGATTGCCGGCCTCGATACG
>CAZSEL010000025.1:0-60880 GCA_964605905.1 uncultured Chloracidobacterium sp.
CCCGGCTTTACTCATTTGATTGTTAAGACAGTATCTTTTCCGCAAATAGAGCGGCGAAGCCCAAGAAATCAGCCAACTCAGACACCCGCCTTTTTCTCGTTTGTAAGTTAAGCTGCACGCGCCTTATAATCTATCTATCCGAGGGTGTCATAAAAAATAGATGCAGGAAAGTGCCTGCCGCGACGAACGCGGCGAAGCAAAACTTCGAACCGCGAGCCTTTCATTTGCGGACATCCCGTCGCAGTCGCGTCTGTTTCTGGAATACCAGTCGAACCCGCTTTCCCTTTCGCAATTTTTCCCGTCAGCGGTCGCATCCATCGAAGATGTCGCCAATCGAGTTGCGACGGTTCTCGATAACTATCCAAAACATCGCGGTACGGTTTGCGACATTTTGATGGAGCAAAATCGAACGTTCGAAGCTTCGAACAAAGTGATCCAAAATATCGAACTGCTTCGTGGTGAACGAACGGTTGCGGTTTTAACCGGTCAGCAAGCCGGTGTTTTCGGGGGACCACTTTACACAATTCACAAGGCGATCACGGCGATCAAAATGGCTGAAAACCTGCGGTCTCGCGGCATCGATGCCGTTCCGATTTTCTGGTCCGCGACCGAAGACCACGATTTTGCCGAGATCGCCGAGGCATTCGATATTGACGCATCGGGATCATTGCTGCATTCAACCGTGAAAGCGGCTGACGACACAGCAGAAAAACCGGTCGGAGACATTCGTGTTACCGACAGCATTGCCACGTTGGTCGACGAACACATCGATTCGCTACCGCGAACAGAGTTTACGGAATCGGTAAGATCGCTTTTAATGAAATGCTGGACGTCGGAAATGACGTACGGCCATGCGTTTTGCAGATTCATTTCTTGCCTGTTCGCTGATTACGGCCTGATCGTCGTCGATCCGCTCGATGTCAGGTTAAAACGTCTTGCGGCTCCGCTGATCGCAACCGCAATCGAAAAAACAGGCGAGATCGTCCCGTCGATTATTACGAGAAGCAAAGAGCTCGAAGCAGACGGTTATCATGCTCAGGTGCTCGTCACAGACGACCACGTTCCATTCTTTTTGATCGACGAAAACGGGCGACGGAAGGCTTTGAAACGAAGCCAGGACGGAAAATTTCACGTCCACGGCGAGAGGCGGGAATTTTCGGTTAACGAACTCGTAGCTTTGGCTGAAAACAAACCCGAACTATTTAGCCCGGCCGTGATGCTGCGGCCCGTTGTTCAGGATTTTCTGTTCCCGACCATCTGCTATTTCGGCGGTGGAGCAGAGATAGCTTACTTTGCTCAAAACAGCGAGGTTTATCGAATACTCGATCGCCCTGTGACGCCGATACTTCATCGTCAGAGTTTTACCGTGATCGAACCAAAGCATAGCCGGACGCTTGAAAAATTTCAGCTCGAATTTCAATATCTTTTTGCCGGTTTTGACAAACTGCTGCCGTCAATCATCGACCATTTCGTCAACCCGCAGTCTGCGAGATTGTTTGCCGATGTCGAGGAAAATATTAACGTCGAACTGCATAAGCTCGATATAGAATTAAGCAAGATCGACCCGACGCTTGCGGCAAATCTTGCGACCCGACGACGAAAGATCCTCTATCATATCGCCGCCCTACAAAAGAAATTTCATCGCGTGCAGGGCGAGCGCGACGAGACCGTAAATCGGCAGCTAAGATCAGCATTCACGGAATTAATGCCACGCGGAGCGTTGCAGGAGCGGACCATTGGGATTACGACGTATCTAAACCGTCATGGCCGTTACTTCATCAACTGGCTGTACGATTCAATCGACCTTGACGACAAAGGGCACCGCATAATTTATCTATAAAATGAACAAGATCAGGATATTGCCGGATACGCTTGCAAACCAGATCGCCGCCGGCGAAGTGGTCGAGCGGCCCGCGTCCGTCATCAAAGAGCTGATCGAAAACTCGATAGACGCCGGTGCGGGCAGAATAACGATCGAGATCGAACTCGGCGGACGGCGACTGATGCGAATTTCCGACGACGGTGAAGGAATGCTCCGCGACGACGCAATTCTTGCATTCGAACGACACGCTACTTCAAAGATCCGCGAACTGGACGATCTCGGCCGGATCGGGACGCTCGGTTTCCGCGGCGAAGCATTAGCCTCTATCGCATCAGTAGCAAAGGTAGAATTGATTACAAAAATTGAAACCGATGCGGCGGCTACGCGCGTTATTATTGAAGGCGGACGCTTGCTCGACGTTAAGGACGCGGCCCGTGCGACCGGCACCACAATTTCAGTTCGCGAGCTTTTCTTTAATACTCCTGCACGCCGAAAATTCATGCGTTCCGAGGCAACTGAGAATTATCATCTCACGGGCATCGTTCAGCACTACGCACTCGCACATCCTGAGATCGCGTTTACTCTGACGAATAACGGTCGAGAAGTGCTGAATGTCTCACCGGCAAAAAACCTGCGTGAACGCGCGTTTCAGATATTCGGTGGCGGCATTCTCGAAAGCCTGTTGCCGGTCAGCGGCGGCCGGGAATTTGTCGCACAGGTTTCCGGGTTTGTCTCCGCTCCGCGCGAGCGGCGGACGAACCGCGACGCACAGTATTTCTTTGTAAACCAACGCTTCGTCCGGGATAAGACCATCGCCGGCGGCTTGATCGAGGGCTTTCGTTCCGTCTTGCCGCACGGGGTTTATCCTGTCGCGTTTCTATTCGTCGATGTGCCGCTCGAAGAGGTCGATGTAAACGTCCACCCGGCAAAAACCGAGGTCCGCTTTCGCCGCAACGAAGCGGTAAAGGATGTCATCGCCGAAGCGATTCGCGAATCGCTCGCAAAGGCCGGTGTCGTCCCGCAGACCGTAGAATCAGAGCCGTTCACGCCAGAGGAAAGTTTGTCGGATGACATTCCTTTTCGCGACGAACAGCCAACGATGGATCAACCGTCGTTCGAGCTTGCTGTGTCTCAGGTTGAAACGATTGGGGTGAGTTTCTCCGAGGAAACAGTTCCCATTTCTGAGGCATCCGATGAAACGTCGCCGATGGACGCTCCGTTGTTTGCCGATACTGCGAGAGAGCGTCCGAAGAACTTTGCCGAGGAATTCGAACAGTCTGCAATGCGGCGGGTTGAATCTGCGGCGGCCGCGTCCGCTCAGCCGTTTACCGGACAAGGATTTTCGGTATTGCCGCCCGTCGATTCGGCGGCTCGTTTCACAAAAGCCGTTGAGGTCGATTCGCTTTCGCGTTCCACAATAACTCCCATCGCACAGCTACACGAAAGCTTTATAATTGCCGTCGATGACGAAGGCCTTCTGTTGATAGACCAACATGTCGCCCATGAGCGCATATTGTTCGATAAATTCCGCCGCAGCGAAACTGAGCGGGCGATAGAATCGCAGAACCTGCTGCTGCCGGAGACTCTCGATCTTTCTCCGTCACAGGCCGAGGCTTTCCAGTTGGTCGAGGACGAAATGGCGTCGCTTGGGTTTGGGCTGATGCGGCTTTCCGGCCGTACAGTTGCGATCAAATCAATACCGACAGATGTTCCGGCGTCGGAGGCCCGAAATCTGTTCGCCGAAATACTTGACAACATTGATCCGTCAAAACGCGGTGGAGCGAAATCGACCCTACGCGATGACATTGCGGCGAGCCTCGCATGCAAGGCCGCAATCAAGATCAATATGAAGCTGACACCTGAAAAAATGCACTGGCTGATCGACCGGCTGCTTATCACGTCATCGCCGACGACCTGTCCACACGGGCGGCCGATCATTTTGAGGCTGACTATGAAGGATATCGAACGCGGATTTCATAGGACTTAAATCATGGAAAACGAACCCGTCGAAGAAAGACCAAACGAATTTTGGAATCGTGTTTATGCCGCCGTAGTGGTCACGACGTTCTTTGTTGTTACTGCCTTGTGGGCATTTTCCCGTTATTTTTCAAGCTAGAAATGTCCAGCACCTCTGAAAGAACATCATGAAGTTTCTCGATTGGGCAATCGTCGCGGCATATCTGATCTACGTTATCGTTGATGGCGTACGCATGACCAAGCACAGCGGAACCAAGGAAGGCTATTTTCTTGCCGACCGCGGTTTGCCGTGGTGGGCTGTCGGTTTGTCTGTAATGGCGACGCAGCTATCGGCGATCACGCTCGTCGGCACAACCGGACAAGCGTATTCGGACGGAATGCGGTTCATACAGTTTTATTATGGGCTGCCGTTCGCGATGATAATTTTGTGCGTCACGGTCGTGCCATTTTTTCACAAGGCAAATGTTTTTACGGCGTACGAATATCTTGAAAAACGATTCGATGTAAAGGTCCGCACTCTTACGAGCTTTTTCTTTCTTATCTCACGCGGCCTCGGTGTCGGCACGATCATCTCGGCACCGGCAATCGTCCTGTCGATCGTGTTCGGCTGGAACTTGATCGCGACCATCTTTGCCATCGGGCTTTCGACAACCGTTTACACTATGTTCGGCGGCGTCCAAGCCGTCACATGGACCGACGTCAAACAGATGGTCATCATCTTCATTGGCCTCGGCGTCTGCATGATCGTCATTCTTTCAAGCTTTCCGGCAAACGTATCGGTTGCAGATGGCCTGCACCTTGCCGGAAGTCTGGGCAAACTCGAAATGGTCGATACCAGTTTCGATCTAAAGGAAAAATATACTATCTGGTCGGGCTTGATCGGCGGGCTTTTCCTGATGCTCGGTTATTTCGGCTGCGACCAAAGCCAGGTTCAGCGTTTCCTGACCGCAAAGTCTGTTGACGAAGGCCGCACATCCTTGCTGATGAGCGCGTTCCTAAAAATCCCGATGCAGTTTTTCATTCTGCTGATCGGCGTGATGGTATTTGTTTTTTATCAGTTCACCGCTCCGCCGATAGTTTTTAATACCTACGAGGTCGCAAAGGCTCAGCAGAGCGCACAGTTCCAACAAATCGAGCAAAATTACGCCGCTGCTCACGCGGTCCGTCGCGAGGCCGCGATAAAATATTCCGACGAAGGCGGCAGTTTGACGGCCTACGTTGAAGCGGACAAACAATTCAATGCGACCCGAAAGGAAGCAGTCGATTTTGTCCGGGCCACAAGTGTTCCCAGTTTCAACGACATCAATTACGTTTTTCCAACGTTCGTTCTTCAACACATGCCGATGGGCGTGATCGGTTTGTTGATCGCGGCAATATTTGCGGCGGCAATGTCTTCGATAGCGGCAGAGCTGAATGCACTCGCAACCGCGACAACGATAGATTTTTATCGTCGGCTATATAAACCGGATGCGACCGATGGTCATTATGTAGCGATCGGTCGCGTGACAACGCTGATCTGGGGACTGTTCGCCTGCGTCGTGGCGATATTTGCGACGAATCTCGGTTCGCTGATCGAGGTGGTAAACAAATTTGGTTCGTTCTTCTACGGTTCGCTGCTTGGCGTGTTCGTTCTCGCGTTCGTAGTAAAACGCGCGCGGGCAAGAGGTGCGTTTTTCGGCCTGCTATTCGGCATCGCGTCAGTTTGGCTCGCGAGTTTTTACACCGACATCGAGTTTCTTTGGTTCAACGTCATCGGCTGTTTGGTAACAGTCGCGGCGGGTTATCTTATTAGTCTGACGGTCAGAGATGATGTAAACCACGGAGGCACCGAGGCACAGAGTTAATCAACGAATTTTATGCAGCATTTACTTACCGTTTTGAAACAGATCCGAATCGGCTCATTGCTTTTTCTGCTCTGTACCTCTGTGTCTCTGTGGTCGATTTCCTCGGCGCAGGTGCGGCCGGTTTATGATCGCGGGGCGATTGGTTTGGTACAGGCCCTGAAACGGCTGAATACTTCCGCCTCGGCAATGATGATCGGAGCGCACCCGGACGATGAGGACACTGCTCTTCTCGCTTACCTCGCACGCGGTGAAAACGCGCGGACAGCATATCTTTCGCTAACACGCGGCGACGGCGGGCAGAATATTATCGGGCCGGAACTCGGCGAAGCCTTGGGCGTTATCCGAACGGAAGAATTGCTACAGGCTCGCCGACTCGACGGGGCCGAACAGTATTTTACACGGGCGTATGATTACGGTTTCTCAAAAACGCTAGCGGAGGCTCAAGCCAAATGGCCTGAGCCGATCGTTCTTTGCGACGCTGTTCGAGCGATCCGCGAGTTTCGCCCGCTTGTCGTTATTTCACAGTTTTCGGGAACACCCGCCGATGGCCACGGACAACATCAGTACGCCGGATATATCGCCCCTATTGCAGTAAGGGCCGCAGCCGATGCAAATCAATGTCGAGACGCCGGCCCCGTGTGGACAGTCAAAAAGTTTTATGTCCGCCACGGTTTCCGGGCGACCACGGAACCACGCTTGCGTGTCAACACGGGAAAATACGATCCGATCCTAGGCCGCTCATACTTCGAGATCGCGATGGAAGCCCGCAGCCAGCATAAATCACAGGAGCAAGGCGTGCTGGAATTAAAAGGAGAGATGTTCTCCGGGATAAATCTCGTCGGAAGCGAGGCTGCCGAGACAGGGATTTTCGACGGCATCAACACAACCATAAAAGGCATAGCTGCAAACACCGAGAATAATGAAAATCCTTTTGAGGAAAAGCTCACACGTCTTGAAACATTGGCCGCTCGATCGCTCGCCGAGTACGATGTCCGGTCGCCGGAAAAACTACTGCCGCTGTTAGCCGAAGGCTACAAGCTCGCCGAGTCTGCGGAAAACTCGACACAAATTCCAGCGTCAAAAGTTTTCCTGAGAAAAAAGCGATCTGAATTTATTGACGCGATTAAACTTGCTACAGGAATCCAGATCGACGTAATTTCCGATAAGGAAACCGTGGGTCCCGGCGAAACATTCAACACATCCGCTCGTGTGTTCTTCCCTGCGTCTGTAGCGGTCAAGGTCAAGGACGTAAAGATCAAACCTCCTGAAACTTGGACTGTCGTAACCGCCGAGCCGCCGACCGGCCAACAGCAGGGTTTTTTCCGCCGTGAAAGCCCAAACTACTCGGCTTATTTCATTATCACGCCTGCCGCGAGTGCGAAACCGACTCAGCCGTATTGGCTGGATGAGCCGAGAAAAGGCGATCTGTTCCAGTGGAAAGATGCCGACAACCAGACAATCCCGTTTCAACTGCCGACTGTTTCCGCCGACATCAAGATGGAAATCCACGGAACCGAAGTCGTGTTTACTCAACCGGTCGAGTTTCGCTTTGCTCACGACACGCGAGGCGAAATTCGTCGTAATCTGAATGTTGTATCGCCGGTGTCAGTCGAACTCGATCAGAAACTTATCATCGTTCCAAACACGAATAAACCGCAGACAAGACGGATCGCGATGAACATAGCGAGCAACTCGGCGACACCCATCAGCGGAACTGCCGTTTTGCAGATCTATGGTCAAAATGGCTGGCGAATAGTGGCGGTTGGTTCATCGGCATTCCAACTAAAACGAAGGGGAGAAAAAACGTCCGTTCAATTCGATGTCACGATTCCACCGGAAATAAAACCCGGAAACTATGTTCTAAATGGACAAGCCGAATTCGATGGTGCTGTCGCAACGACTGGGTTTCGGGCAATCGAATACGCACATATTCAAACGCACAGGATTTACTCAGCCGCCGCGGTTGATGTTCGTGTACTTGCACTAGCAGTTTCACCCGTCCGCGTCGGCTACGTTGCCGGAAGCGGGGACCGTGTTCCCGACGCAATAAAGCAGCTCGGCGTTGAAATACAAACTATCGACGAGAAAGAATTGGCGTCCGGCGATCTATCAAAATACGAAACCATCGTTATTGGGATTCGAGCGTACCAGGTCCGGCCTGATCTGGTCGCGGCCAACAAGCGGCTGTTGGATTTTGCAAATAACGGCGGCACGTTGGTCGTACAATATCAACTTCCGGCTTACACACAGCAAAATCTGGCACCGTTTCCGGCGCAGCAAGGCCCGCGAACATCCGACGAAAATGCCTTGGTTAATATTTTGATGCCCGATCACCCGGTAATGAACTTCCCTAACAAGATCACCGCGTCGGATTTCGAAGGCTGGGTACAGGAGCGCAATCTCTATAATTTTTCGACGATGGACTCGAAATACGTCGGGCTGCTGGAATCGCACGATACCGGTGAAGCGGAAAATCGCGGCGGACTTGTTGTCGCCGATATAGGCAAAGGCAAATACATCTATTGCAGTTATTCGCTGTTCCGGCAATTACCTGCCGGAGTTCCCGGAGCATACCGTTTGCTGGCAAACATGATCAGCCTTCCAAAGGCAAAATAGAATGCCATACTTTACGCTATAAACTATCCGTTATACGCTAACCGGAAAATAACTAAATATCAATTACAATAGGCGGCTGCGTTGGATGATATTGCTCGTCACAGTTTGAGGCGTTGACGAAAGTGATGCCGTCAACTTTTCTGATTCCGTAACCGCAATGTATATGGCCGAAAATATGCAGCTTTAGTTTGCCAAACCATGCGATCTCATCGACACGTTTTCGCAATTCCTCACAGCCCGTGTAATCGATTCCCCACTCACGCGGAACCTCGTCAAGAATACAGTTCGGCGGCCCGTGGGTAATGAGAATGTCAATATCGTTCGGTATCAGCTTCCATTTTTCAGCCAGTTCCGGCCCGCGCATCAGGTTGAACGCCCAATCATAAAATCGCGGCTGCCACGGGCTTCCGTATATCTTCAGGCCTTCGATCTCGCATTCCGAATCCTGGAGATAAATGATCTTTGTATCAAGCAGCGTTCGTGCAAGTTCGTTGTTTCGCTCGAACAACCAATCATGATTTCCGGCTACAAATATTTTGTGCTTATGCGGCAGCGATGAAAACCAGACGTTGAACAGCTTGATCTCCTCGACCGTTCCCGTGATCGTCGCATCGCCCGAATGAATAAGAATATCGCCATCGGGAACGTCGATCTGGCCGTTGCAGTTGTGTGTATCTGAGATGCAGACGATTCGCGGCATAATCTAAAATTGAAACCCTAATCTTCGCATCTCATAGCTTGAATTTTGCTCTTAAGCTTGTCAATCTACGCAAGTTATGGATTTTGAGATCGTCGGCAAAATACGTGAGATTGAACAATTGCGTCTGGCATCGGCGTTCGAGATCGGAAACGCCTTTGGAAGATGCACGGTAAAGGGCGTTGGCGAAAACTAAAAGGAATTGGGGAAGTTCGACTTCTAAGTGGTAGAATACGGTTAGCGGAGATTCATTGGTACGAAGCTCATGGTATTGGTAAACGTGAGTTTAAGTTAAAGTTGCCATTTTTGGATTGAGTATGAAAAAGAACGGAAAAGCTGAGTTCGCTCTTTGTTTGAACAACGATGGTTACCCCGCATCGCTGGAGATAGGAAAGGTTTATCGTGTGGTCAAAGACGCCGACGCCGCCAGAGAAGGTTACATAAGAGTCATTGATGAGAGCGGGGAAGATTATGCCTTTGCTGCAAATAGATTCTACGTAGTGGAGTTGCCTCCAGCGATTAAGAAATCTCTCGCCCCACGACTACAGTTTGCTTGATCCTTCCCGTCTGACAATTTATTCAATATTAAAATACTTTGCATCCGGGTGATGGACGACGATCGCCGAGGTTGACTGCTCGGGATCAAGCATAAATTCCTCGGTCAGTTCGACGTCTATGCGTTCGGGCTGCAGCAGTTCAAACAGCTTTGTTTGATCGTTGATATTCGGGCAAGCCGGATAACCAAAGCTGTATCGTGACCCCTGATAGCCCTGATGAAAGAGCTTCGCAAGTTCGGGCGCGTCGTTGTCGGCGATGCCAAGTTCTTCACGAATCCGTTTATGCCACATCTCGGCAAGAGCTTCGGCGGACTCAACCGATAGGCCATGGAACAAGAGATAATCAGTGTAATTGTCCGCTTTGAAGAGCTTTGCAGAATGTTCACTGGCCTTGCGCCCCATTGTGACGAGATCGAAAGCAACTACATCGATCTTGCCCGATTCGACCGAAGCAAAGTAATCCGCAAGACAGAGATTCTTACCACCACGTTGTTCGACCGCCTGACGTGGAAACGTGAACCGCATCCTTTCCGTCTTTTCATCATCTTGGTAAATTACCAGATCGTTTCCCGACGACTGACACGGGAAATAGCCGTAAACCAGTTTTGCTTCCAGCAGTTTTTCGCGAATCGCCTGAGCCTTGACCTCGGCAAATTTCGGATACACAGTTTCTTCTAAGATCTGCTTATATTCTTCCGGTGTCTTTCTTCCCTGTTTATATTGCCACTGGCCTTTGAACAAAGCAGTTTCGTTGATGAACGCAAAAACTTTTGATAGGTCAGTGATCTCGACCACTTTTGAACCGTAAAACGGAGCGGTTGGAATACTCGTTGCCACGGCTATTTCCGATCTCGTGGTGTGGGTTGTGTCGCCGGCAGAACGAGTCGAAACACGAGCGGCTGCTTTGCCGAGTTTGGCGTCTTCGCCGACGAGATCTTCGGCGTCGGTGACAGTCTCGATCTCCGTGTCGTTGCCACCAGCTGACGCAGGCGTTACTGACCCGTTGCCCGCCGCCGCGACCTTGGACTTGGGACTTGAGACTTTGGACTCGGGTTGCGTGAGCTCGTCCATCGCATGCAGGCCGTCGAAAGCATCGCGGGCGTAAAACAATTTTCCGTTATAAAGCGGGATCAAGTCGGCATCGACATAACGCCGGTTGAGCGCGGCGCCGCCGAGAATAACGGGTACGTTGATGCCGCGTTCATTCATCAGTTCGAGATTGTCGCGCATCACAAGCGTCGATTTTACAAGCAAGCCGCTCATACCGATGGCGTCACATTTGGTCTCTTCCCAAGCCCGCAGAATGTCATCTATCGGCTGTTTGATGCCGAGATTTACGACACGGTAGCCGTTGTTGGTCAGGATAATATCGACCAGATTCTTACCGATGTCGTGTACGTCGCCCTTAACGGTTGCGAGCACCATCGTTCCTTTATTCGTCGAATCCGCTTTCTCCATAAACGGTTCGAGGAATTTCACAGCAGCCTTCATCGCTTCGGCAGATTGCAGCACGAACGGCAACTGCATCTGGCCGCTGCCAAACAGTTCGCCAACGGTTTTCATTCCGTCGAGCAAAAGCGTGTTGATGATCTCAAGCGGCGGATAAGTCTCAAGTGCCAGTTTTAGCGAATCTTCCAGGCCGATCTTTTCGCCGTCGATGATGTGATGTTTCAGGCGTTCTTCGATCGGCAGATTCGAAATGTCCGGCTTTATCGATTGGGCTGTTTTGCCTTCAAACAGCTTTGTGAATTCGATCAGCGGATCGTATGTACAAATGTCGCCGTCAAAAGTCCGCTTGTCGTATATCAACTCGCGTGCAACGTCGATCTCGTGTTCGCTAAACCGCATCAGCGGCAGTATTTTTGAAGCGTTGACGATCGCAGAATTCATCCCGGCCTCGACACAATCGTGTAGAAACACGGAATTTAGAACAACGCGCGAAGCGGGATTCAGGCCGAAAGAAATATTAGAAACGCCGAGAATAATATTCGCTTCCGGCATCTCTTCTTTTATCTGCTTGATCGCCTTGATCGTCTCGTCAGCGTTTTTACGGTCTTCTTCGATGCCGGTCGAGATTGGCAAAGCAAGCGGGTCGAAGAAAATATCGTGTCCGGGAATGCCGTATTCGACCGAGTGTTTATAGGCACGACGGGCAATTTTCAGTTTATCTACAGCCGTTCTTGCCATGCCGGTTTCGTCGATCAGGCCGATGACAATGGCGGCTCCGTATTCTTTCGCAAGATCGAGAACTTTCAGAAAGCGCGGCTCGCCGTCTTCGTAATTTGTCGAATTAAGGATGCACTTGCCGCCCGCGTGTTCGAGCCCGGCTTCCATCTTTTCCCACTCAGTCGAATCGAGCATGATCGGAATTTTGACGCTTGTGACAAGCCGCGAAACCAACGAGTGCATATCCGCAACGCCGTCACGGCCGACGAAATCGACATTGACATCAAGAATGTGCGCGCCTTCTTTTTCCTGCGACTTGGCAAGATTAACAAGCCCGTCCCAATCTTCGGCGTCGAGCAGATCACGCATCTTTTTGGAACCCGATGCGTTTACGCGCTCACCGACGATCAGGAACGATGCATCCTGTGTATAAGGCTGTTGGAAATAGATCGACGCGGCCGACGGAATGAGCTTTGCATCACGTTGTTTCGGCGAGACACCTTGCAGTCTCTCGATGACCAATTTCAAATGTTCCGGCGTAGTGCCGCAGCAGCCGCCAACGATGTTTGCACCGAAATCTTTTGCAAAATGCTCGACCTGTGCAGCAAAACTTTCCGGCGTTTCGTCGTAATGCTGTTTGCCGTCTTTTACCTCGGGCAAACCGGCGTTCGGCAAAACCGAAACCGGAAGAGGCGAGTTTTCGCACAAATACCGAAAACTGTCGGCCATCTGCTTCGGCCCGGTGCCGCAGTTCATTCCAATAACGTCGATCGGAAATGGTTCTAACGCCGTCAACGCCGCACCGATCTCAGTGCCATTGAGCATCGTGCCGAATGTTTCTATTGTAACCTGAGCAATGACGGGAATCTTTACTTTTTGTTTTTCAAAAAACTCGAAGATGGCCGACAACGCCGCCTTAACCTGGAGCAGATCCTGACAAGTTTCGACTATCAAAATATCGCTGCCGCCGTCATACAATCCGCGAACCTGTTCACGATATGCGTCCTTGAGATCGCGATAGGTAATGTGTCCAAGCGTCGGCAATTTTGTTCCCGGCCCGATCGAACCGGCGACAAATCGCGGCTTGTCCTTTGTCGAATAATCGCTCGCAATCCGCTTTGCGAGTTCGGCCGCCTTGAAGTTTACGTCGTAAGTTTTGTCTGCAATGCCAAACTCGGCCAGCACAACCTCGCCGCCGCCAAAGCTGTTCGTTTCGATCACATCGCAGCCGACATCCAAAAAAGCCGTGTGAACGGTCTCGATCGCGTCCGGCCGCGTATAAAGCAGATTCTCAGAACAATTCTCAAAATTCGGCCCGCCCCAATCGTCGATCGAAAGATTCAATGACTGTAAATACGTCCCCATCGCACCGTCGAAGATGACGATCTTCTCTTTTAACAATTCAAGAAATTCACTCATACAAAAAAATAGAAGCCTCGCGTAACAGCACGAGACTTCTAAGAAAAACTTGGTTGTCCGGTATGCTGTTTAGCCGCTTATTTTACGTGGCCGCAAGTCGCAATAACTCACCACATCCTTAATTAAAGTCTAGCCGTTTATCTCAACACCGTCAACCGACCGATTCCTGCCACAATTCACGCGGATGCAGTTCAAAACCTACCAGAACATCTTCGCCCGAAACCGTTTCCGGATTGTCGAAAACTTCGACCTCGCCATTTGCCCTGTAAACGGAAACCTGCTTCTCAAGCGGATCGATCAGCCAGCCGAGCCGGACGCCGTTTTCAATGTACTCTTCCATTTTCTCCTGAATTTCAGAGAGAGTGTCCGTCGGCGAGAGCAATTCGATCACAAAATCCGGCACGACACGCGAGAACTTTCGCTTTTCCGAGGGACTAAGGCTGTCCCATTTTTCGCGGGTCATCCAGGAAACATCCGGCGAGCGTTTTGCTCCGTTCGGAAGCGTGAACATCGTCGAGGAATCGAATACGATGCCTGTGTCGTCGTTTTCCGACCAGTTTTCTGTTCTCGCATTTATTTTAGAATTCTTCCATCCGGATTCGGGACTGGTTGGCGGCACTATTATCAATTCTCCTTTTGCCGAGAGTTCAAACTTCATGTCGCGGTTATTTCGGCACAGTTCTTCAAACTGTTCGTCGGACAAACGTGCCGAATGAAAATCAAGCGTAAAAGGCTGGGTCGGTAAATATGTTTCGGATAAGGAAATTGTCTGTACGTCTGTTGCCATTGTTCGCCTCGGCTCGATTTTACCGCAAAAGTATGTCAAATGAACAGGTTAAAACAAGCTAAAATATGATAAGATGCCGCCACCAAGCCAATTTTGCGGCTGATAAATACAACGGGAAGTTATCAGCATTATTGTCGAACAGGGAATCGATCCGGTTGATTCGTTCTGTTTTGCAGGAATTTATTAGGGAGGAAAAATTTATGGCTGTCGATCATACATGTCGCCGATTTACGCGATGGTTTTTGTTTTTTGGGTTGTTCTTGTCGATGCTGTTTTTTGGTCACGGAAATGTTCAAGCCGGATTTCTTTATGTGCTAAATGATAATTCGGCGGGCAGCCAAATATTTGGATTCAGCGTAAACGAATCCACCGGAGCATTGACCGCTCTCAGCGGGTTTCCCGTTTTGCCGGGGAATGGCGGAATCAACTCGATCGTCAGCGAACGTATGATCGCGGACCGGACAAACAACCGTCTCTATGTAATAAACGATGCGTCTGACAGCGTGAGTGCCTATTCTGTCGACTCGGCATCCGGCGCTCTTACGGCGATGCCTTTCAGTCCGATCGCTCTCGGCACCGGCAGTTGGAATACGATAGTCGTGCATCCGAGCGGTTCGCCCCTCATTGTTACACACAATGCCTCGGCCGGTGGTGCAAGAAGCTTTCATATAACCCCATCCACGGCAACCGAGGTAGCAGGAAGCCCTTTTCCGCTTGGCGGCCCAACGGCTTTTTCAAGCACATTCAGCCAAAACGGCGATTATTTCTACGCCGGCGGCAACACCGGAACCACCATCGCGGGGTTTAGTGTCGTTGCGGCTACTGGTATTCTAACCGCGCTTCCCGGATCACCGTTTCCAGCCGGGGGAACCAGCGCAATTGCCTACGCTGCCGATGCAGCGGAGCGGCTTTTTGCGGTTGACAACACCTTTAACGTGCGCGTCTTCACGTCATCGAGCGGCGTCCTCTCGCCGGTTACGGGCAATCCGTTCCCTTCCGGCTTGACACAGCGGCGTTTCGGGATCATTCATCCGAACGGCAATTTTTATATCGTTGCCGGAAACAGCGGAAATAACGTCGGAGTTTTTCAGATATCGGGAAGCGGTGCGGCGACCACGGTCACGCCGGTTTTAGGCTCGCCATTTCCGACCGGAGCCACGACCGCAAACGTGCTTGCCGCAAATCAAACGGGCAGTTTTCTATACGTCGGGAATCGCATTAGCCGGAGCGTTACAACGTTTTCTGTAAATACATCAACAGGCCAATTGACCAATCTCGGTTCGCAAGCCGCCAACACGCTTGGCACAACCGGGGCGATAAACGGCATCGGCTATCTGCCCGACGCTATTGTATCCAACGCGGACATCGGCGGCCGCGTAACGTCCGAATTCGGCTCATTTACAGGACAGACGATCATAACGATCACAAGCTCTGATAACGAGATCAACCGTTCGGTTCCGGTAAATCCATTCGGGTATTACAATTTTGATGGCCTGCCGACCGGCAAGACCTACACCATAACGCCGCTGCGCAAGGCCACTACATTTACACCGGAAAATCTGGTGATCGCGTTGTCGGCCAATGTAGCGGACGCCAATTTCTCGGCTTCACCCAATTAGGTAAGTTGCGATGTGGAAAACACTTGTGCCGGTAACCGAAAAGAGGATGTCTGAAACCCAGCTTTCTTGATTTTAGCCACGAGCCTACACGAAAACATCTTCAGTTTTCGTGTAGGCTCGTGTTATTTCGTGGCTGAAATCTCTGCGGATAGCCCTATCGTTTCGTCATGTAATTCATCGCCATCGACGCGATGTCGTCGAGCGAGCTGCCGTCGCGATCCTGATCGAGCATTGACGAAGCCATGTCCATCAACGGGTTGCCGGATGATTGCGGAGCCGCTTGAGCTTGTGATCCGCCAAGAAGTCCGCCGAGCAATCCACCAAGCCCGTCGGCCCCGACGCCCTGCTGCTGTTTCTGCTGGCCGAGATAGCCCATCACGATCGGCGCGAGCATCATCAATATCTGAGCAACTTGTCCTATTTGCAGACCTGATTTTTGGCTGACGTCCTGAGCAACTTGTCCCTGGCCGCCGCCGAGAATATGTCCGAGAATGCCGCCCGCGTTCAATTGCGGCGGCGTCGGGTCCGGGGTTTGCAGTTGGCCCATGATGAGGCTGCCGAGTCCGCCGAGATTGCCCAGAATGCTTCCATCGTGGTCTTTCGACAAAGCGTTGTCCAGGCTTTGCGCACCTTGCGGGTCAGCCGCGTTATTCGCTAAGCCGCCCAAAATTGCAGGTAGAGCATATTGAATCGCAGTATTGACCAACGACGGTTCGGCACCGACCTGTTGGCTGATCTGATCGACGGCCTCGCCGCCCTGTTGCTGCCCGAGAATGTCCTGTAGTGAAAGCATACCCTTTTGTCTCCTTGTTTGTTGTTTTCGAACTGTAGGATGATAGTAACAGAGACGTTAGAACATAGGCAAAGAAATTCTTCTCAAGTGAAAGCTGTAAAACAACCAAAACCCTTAGATTCCATCATTAAAACCACCGCTGCCGTTATTATCGCGGCCGCCGTTTCTCTATTGTCCGCTTGCGGCGGCGAAGAACCGCGAAACTTTCAGCGAGTTGCTACAATCGCCGGTTTCGATGACAAGACCAGCGAGCCTTTTGGTATCGCCGAGCGGGACGGACATATTTATGTCTCCGACGGACAGAATGGAAGGATCGTCAAGATCAAACCCGGCTCTGATCGAACCGAGTTAGCGACGGGTTTGAACACGCCTTCCGGGATTGCGTTCGACACGGGCGGAAATTTGCTTGTCGCGGATTCGGGGTCAAGCACAATAAAGAAGATCGATCCAAACGGAACCATTTCCACCGTCGCCGGTAACGAAAACAAACGCGGGTTTGCCGATGGCGAGGCTCTGGCAGCCACTTTTAATTCGCCGGTTGGGATTGCCGTTGATAGATCTGGAAAGATATTTATTTCCGACACCTATAACGACCGAATTCGCGTGATCGAGAACGGTGTTGTCCGTACGCTCGCCGGTAGTCAGAGAGGTTATGCGGATGGTTTCGGCGCCCAAGCGAGATTCGACACGCCGCTTGGGATTGCGATCTGGGGTGAACGGCTGCTTGTTGCCGATGCGGGAAACCGTCGGCTGCGTGTCGTTGAGCCGGACGGTTCTGTCTGGACGCTTGCCGGCGATGGCAGTTATGAGCTTCGCGATGGAATGCCTTTGGTGGCCGGTTTTGTGCGGCCGACTGCCGTTTCGGTTTCGGCGGACGGCGTTATTTATGTCGCCGACGGAAATGCAATTCGCTCGATTGGTGGTCGTGCTCTGGCGTTTGTCGAAACTGTTTCCGGTAATCACCGTGGCTTTCGTGATGGAATGCTTCGCGGGTCACAATTCAATCGACCGTCCGGCATTGCGTTCAATACGGAAAGCGAATTGCTCGTTACGGACAGCGATAATGGACTTATCAGAACACTGACCTTCGCTGACAAGACCGCTATCGAGAAGAAGGATGAGAAATCTGTCAGGATCCTGCCGCGGCCCGTTGGCGAAAACATCACCGCCGAAGAATTTCGCTCTCTCCAACCACCGCGTTGGCCTTACGATCCGGGTGATGCGAAGCGGGACATCGCCGGGACGCTTGGTGAGATACGAGGCGGGTTGAAAGATGACAGTTCGCAGGTTTGGTTTCACAACGGGCTTGACGTTGCAGGTGGTTACGGCGAGATGGCTCGGTTTGTACGGGACGAAAAGGTGCTCGATCCGCTCTCGGTGGACAATTTCAACACGCTTCGTGAGCTAATCAGAATGCCGACGCTCGGTTATATTCACATCCGGCTTGGCCGCGATCGTGATAACTGGACTTTCGGGGACGAAAGGTTCATTTTCAATTTCGATACCGCCAATAACGCGATGTCCGGCGTTCGTGTGCCGCGTGGAGCCGCCTTTCGTGCGGGCGAGCCGATCGGTACGCTCAACCCGATGAATCATGTGCATCTCGTTGCGGGTCGCAGCGGTTCTGAGATGAACGCTCTCGCGGCGTTGACGCTGCCGGGCGTGTCCGACGCGATAGTTCCCGTGATCGAAAAAGTCAGTTTGTTTGACGAAACCTGGACTGAAATCGAAACAAACACCGCAAATGCGCGTATTAAACTGACAGGAAAAACGCGGATCGTCGTTCGTGCGTTCGATAGGATGGACGGCAACTCCGAAAGGCGTCGTCTTGGGGTTTACAGGTTGGGTTATTCGATAATGAAAGCGGGTAACGAACTTCTCTCGCGGCTATGCCGCCCTATTTGCGGCGAAGCTGTGCTTCACCGCGGGCCGCTCAAACCCTCCGGCGGCTATGCCGCTGTTATGTCGTCGCCACAAGCGGCGGCAGAGCCGCAAGATCAATTGGAAAGCCTGCCGGAAAAGCAGAGCTTTTCGGCAAATAGAGCGGCAAAGCCGCAAGATGAGCCTGCGAACGACATTAACTGGACGATAACTTTCGATAAAATGCCGCCGAACGATGCGGTCAGGTTCGTTTACGCAAAGGACAGTCATTCGGGAGCTACGGGCGAAACGATATTCAACTATATCGTCACCAACACGCTCAATGGCGAACGCTACGGCGAAGGTTTTATCGATCCGACGACCCTTTCGACGGGGCAATATACAATTCGCGTTTACGCCGCGGACTTTTTCGGAAACGTGGCCACGAAAGATATACAGATAGATGTTTCCAATTGAGCAGTATTTCAAACAGGATAGACAGGATTTTCAGGATGTCTTTCAAATTATCTTATCCTAAACATCCTGTGCATCCTGATAGAATCTCTTTTTGCTGGCAGCGGATAGGTTGATGTCTCTAACTAAGCAGTACTTCAAACAGGATAGACAGGATTTTCAGGATGGTATGAAAAATAGGCTATCCTAAACATCCTGTACATCCTGATAAATTCTCTTTCATCGGCTGGAACTTTTGTGGAGATGAAAGTTATTCCTAACGAGGTAAATTAAATGAAAAAAGCTATCATTTGGGTTATTATTGCGGCCTTTTTACTTTCGGGGCTTGTCGCTGTCGTGTTCTCGAACACGCCTTATGACGTAAATTCTCCGGCAATCAGGATCGCTCCGGCAGCACCTAAATTCACTGACGCCGAGCGTCATGCCGAGCTCGCCCGTCGCAAGGCCGCGGTCGCCGCGAAGATGGCTGACAACAGCATGTTGATCCTGTTTTCCGCCCAGCCCAAGCTCTACACCAACGATGTCGATTACATTTATCGTCAGGAAAACAATCTGGTTTACCTTACCGGCCTGAAACAGGACGGAGCGTTCTTTGTTCTTTCCAAAACGGGCGGCGTGGTCAGCGAATATCTGTTCATGCCCCGGCGTAATCCTTTCTTCGAGACCTGGAACGGAAAGATGTATTCCGATACGGACGCGACGCGAATCTCCGGCATAAAGACGATTCTCGATATACCGGAGCGGACCGCCTTTCGCAACGCGATGAAAGGCGGAACGACCTTCGTCCGCAACGGTGACGACTCCATAAAGATCGCTGCACCGACCACGATGTACATGCTGCTGCCCAACGGAGCGAATGACGGAAACGGCAAACGCGAATACGCTCTCGAAGATCAGGCCAAAGCGGAATATTTTGTCGGCACCGTGGAAAATGCCCGGCCTATTTTCAACGAGCTTCGCCAGATCAAGTCCGCGTACGAGATAAAGATGCTGCAGCACGCGATCGACATCTCAAACGAAGCGCATATGCGTTCGCAGGCGATGGCCCACACGGCGAAATTTGAGTATGAGGTCCAGGCCGAGGTCGAATACACGTTCCGCCGCCGCAATGCCGATTTCTGGGGCTACCCGTCGATAGTCGGCTGCGGGCCAAACGCGACGACGCTGCACTATCAGATTCCCGCCGACGCTGTTCGCATGGGCGATCTTTTGCTGATGGACGTCGGGGCCGAGTACGAGCACTACACGGCCGACATCACACGGACATTTCCCGTAAACGGCAAGTTCACCAAGGAACAACGCGAGATCTATCAGATCGTTTACGATGCGCAAGAGGCCGTTGCGAAAGCGACAAAGCCCGGTGTGCAGTTCGGTGAGCTGAATAACATCGCCAGAACCGTCGTCGAGGACGGTTTATTCAAGCTTGGGCTGATCACGGAAAAGGGTTCGGGACAATCGCAGATGTGGTTTATGCACGGGCTCGGCCATTGGCTGGGAATGAACGTCCACGACGTGGCGAAACAGGGTGCACCGCTTGCGGCGGGGATGGTTTTCACCAACGAACCCGGCGTTTACGTACGTCTTGACGCTCTCGAAAATCTGCCAAAAGACGAAGAGACTCAGGCATTTATCGCAAAGATCCGTCCGGCGTTCGAAAAATACAAAGGCATCGGCGTCCGCATCGAAGACGACATGCTAGTCACCGAAAACGGCGTCGAATGGATGACCAAAGACCTGCCCCGCACCATCGACGGCATCGAATCGTTCATCGCAAAGGCAAGAAAATAAATGCGAGAGATTTTTTTTCAGGATGGACAAGATATTCAGGATTCGTTTACTCAGAATCAATCCTAAACATCCTGTCTATCCTGTTCGAAATACACCCCGACTTTGATACTTGCTTTTGACTTCCCTATTACCAAAACCGCATAATTACGCCGTCGAATGCTTCCCTTAATAATCGTTAATCCAAAGAGTGCGAGCGGTGCGACGCGCGACAAATGGTCGGGCGTGGCTGCCGATCTGCGGGCGCATTTCGGCCCGTTCAAGGTGGCATTCACAAAATCTGCGGGCGACGGCGTCGATCTCGCCCGCCGTCACGCCCTCGACGGAACAAAATTTATCATCGCCTGCGGCGGCGACGGCACGATCAACGAAATCGCGAACGGTATTCTGCTTTCAAAGACCGGTTGCGAACTCGGTATCTTCCCATCCGGCACCGGCGGCGACTTTCGCCGAACCATCGGTTTGCCGACCACGCCGCGTGAGATCGCCCGCGCGTTAAAAGAAGGCGAGACGAGAACTATCGACGTCGGCCGCGTTTCGTTTACCGGCAATGATGGCGAGCCGACCGTGCGTTATTTCATCAACGAATCCTCTATCGGGCTCGCACCGTCTATCATCGAACGCGTAAAAGGTGCAACGTCGCTCGACTGGCTCCCGCTCGATACAGTTCGCGGCCGTGCGAGCTTTGCACTTTCGGCTCTACAGGAAATTGTCGGGCTTGGAGCGATCCCCGTTCGTGTAAAGATCGACGACGGCGAAGAATCGCTGATCCAAACCGTAAATCTCTGCATCGCCAACGCCCGTTATTTTGGCGGCGGCATGATGATCGCCCCCGACGCCAAACTTGCCGACGGAATGCTCGATGTGGTAAACGTCGGCGACATCAACACCGCCAAAATTATTCTCAACGCCTACACGCTCTATCGCGGCACGCACCTCGATCTCCCCGAAGTCAAAAGCAAACTCGCCCGCCGCATCGAGGTCAGCCCCGCAAATCCAACCGACCGTACGCTTATCTCAATCGACGGCGAGCTGCCCGGAAAACTCCCGGCAATTTACGAAGTCGTACCTTCGGCGTTGAGACTCCGCGTTCCTCGAAAGTGAATTCATAAAAGTGAATTCATACAGGATGGACAGGATATTTAGGATATGTTTATCTCGCATTGACGTTTTGAGTGAAATCTAAGAATTTTGTAGATTGGCAGGATTAATCCTGAATATCCTGTACATCCTGAAAATATTTTCTAAGAATATGGATACCAGCCACCTGTTGCACAACGATCTGACCGGGAAAATACTTGAGGCCGCGTTTGAGGTCAGTAAAAGAACTCGGAGCGGGATTTTTGGAATCGGTATATGAGCGGTCTATGCAGATAGCTCTAATACACAAAGGCATCAATTGCTCGCTACAAGTTCCGCTTAAGGTCAAATTTCGCAATGTCATCGTAGGTGATTACTTTGCCGATATGCTTGTTGACGGAAAAATAATTGTCGAACTCAAGACTGTCACAAATTTGACCGGGCAACATAAAGCCCAATTGATCAACTATCTGAAGGCAACGGGCATTGATGTCGGACTGTTAATAAATTTTGGAAATCCACGACTCGAATATCATCGTCTGTACAGGTGAAGGGAATTTTATCAGGATATACAGGATATTTAGGATAATAATTTCTAAGTAGAATTTTGCGTGTTGCTCGATTGCAGACCATCCTGAATATCCTGTCCATCCTGTTTGAATATACCTCGATATGGAATTTCCTTGCCTTTTTGCGTCATTTTTTGTTAATCTCTACAAAACTTAATTGCCGAAGTTTGTGTGAACAAACACGGGGGATCCAATAGCTTTGCCCACTGCAAAGCCGGGGCGTATCTGCAACACAGAAGAAGACTTCTTCGCTTCCAGCCCGTCAGCTAACCTCGTAGGCAAAACGAAGAAGGACATTGAACGACACGTCAAGAGGTTGTGAACATTGTGCTTCACGACCTCTTTCTGTCTCTACGGTGCCTTCGTTACTCACGATAGGGAGGACTTAGTGCGCATGAGACGAATCACGATAATCGGCGGCGGAGCGAGCGGGACGCTGCTTGCGATCAATCTACTAAAGCAACAGAGCGACGGCAGGCTTGAGATCAATCTTGTCGAAAAACGTCCCGCGGTCGGCGGCGGCGTGGCGTTTTCGACCGAGCAGGAAGTTCATCTATTGAATGTTCCCGCCGCAAAGATGGGAGCGTTCGCCGACGAGATCGACCATTTCCACACATGGCTGACAGAAAGAGGGCTCGCCTACGAACAAGCGGCCTTTGTTCCGCGCAGAATCTTTGGCGAGTACCTGCGTGAATGTCTGCGAAGCGCGAACGACCAACGCTCGCCGAATACAACGCTCAACATTTTTGACGATGAGGCGGTCGATGTCGCATTCGACGAGAACAAAGCACAGGTGATCCTGAAAGGCGGCGACATTCTCTATTCGGAAAAGATCGCACTCGCATTCGGAAATTTTCTGCCGCCGCATCCGAGCGTCGCGGACCAGTCATTCACCACATCGGCGAAATATTTTCAGGACCCGTGGAGCGGAAATGTCTTTGACAAGATCGGCTCCGACGACACAGTGCTGATCGTCGGCACAGGCCTTTCGATGGTCGATGTCACGATGCAGCTTAATAAGCTCGGCCATCGCGGAGAGATAAACGCGATCTCGACCCGCGGACTGCTGCCGGCAGTTCACAAACTCGGATTTACTTATCCTTCGTTCAATGACGAACTAGCCGATCTGACGCGCATCACAGACATTCTAAAAGTCGTCCGCCGCCACGCCGAAAAAGCCTCGGCCGACGGCAGCGATTGGCGTGCTGTGATAGACAACCTGCGGCCGGTAACGCAGCAAATTTGGCTCGGCCTACCGCTTGCCGAAAAGAAATATTTTATGCAGCATCTTAGCCGCTACTGGAACGTCGCACGCCACCGCATGCCGCCCGAGGCGGCCGAAACCATCGACGAGCTTCGCGGTACAGGCCAGCTTCAGATATTAAAAGGACGCCTTGAACAGATCCGCGTGGAAGACGACAAGAAGTTTGAGATCGTTTACAGAAACTTTGGCACCGAGCATCGCATGCGCCCGGACGTGATCGTAAACTGCATCGGTTCCGAGAGTCGCTTCGACCAGCTTGATTCCTCGCTCGTGCAGAACTTGCTCAAGACCGGCAGGATACGTGCCGACGACCTTCGCTTCGGGCTCGACGCAACGCCGGACGGGAAACTAAAGAACGCGAATGGAAAACCGAGCGATTTGTTGTACACTTTGGGAACTGCGTTAAAGGGAATTCTCTGGGAATCGACAGCGATCCCCGAAATACGTTCGCAGGCAAAACAACTTGCTCACCAGTTAGCGACAGATTAGTTTTCAATGACAGCTTCGTTCCTTAAACGTGTTATCGACTCGTTCGAATCCCGGCCAGACCGCGTAGCAATGCGCATCGTCGGCGACGATTCGCAAGTTTACACTTTCGGCGACACGTTGAACCAGATTCGGTCTGTCGCGTATCGGCTCGAACAGGAAAACATCGGTTTCGGCGACCGCGTCGCGCTGATCGGCGAGAATCATCCAGCTTGGGCGATCGCATACCTCGCAACTCTCTACCACGGATGCGTTTGTGTCCCAATGGACCCGCACGGCGAGATCGAAACGATCACAAATTTTCTCGTAAACTCGGAAGCAAAGCTCGCCTTTATCGACGGCGAACAGATCGAGCGATTCAAACAGATCGAGGAAAAACTCGGAAGACAAATTCCGAAGGTCGTTTGGGGAGAGTCATCCGATCTGGGATCTCAGATTTCAGATTTGAAATTTCAAGATTCTGATTTGGAATTGAACAATCCGCAATCCGCAATCCGCAATCCGCAATACAGATTCGCCGATTGGGTCGCGACCGAATTTCCTGACAGTTTTGAAAAAGAAATCCCCAAAGCCGC
Organism: uncultured Chloracidobacterium sp.; assembly: GCA_964605905.1. Lineage (GTDB taxonomy): Bacteria > Acidobacteriota > Blastocatellia > Pyrinomonadales > Pyrinomonadaceae > OLB17. The sequence continues at coordinate 24,391 of CAZSEL010000025.1, forward strand.
CGGAGAAGACATCGCTCTCCTCATTTACACCAGCGGCACGACCGGCACGCCGAAGGGCGTTCCGCTGACGCACGGAAATATCGTTTCCGAACTAGACGGCGCTAACGAAGTACTGGCTCTTGACGATAAAGTAAGGATTTTAAGCCTCTTGCCGCTTTTCCACGCTTACCTACAAATAATCAATCTGTGGGTCGCGACGACTTACGGCTGTGAGGTTGGCTACCTAAAAGAACTTTCGCCCGCCGAGTTAAGCACGGCGATGATAAAGTTTAAGCCGACGATGCTGACGACCGTCCCGCGACTTTGGTACTTGTTCCACAAAAAGATATTCGACGCCGTTGAGGCAAAACCGAAAGCCGTCCAGATGCTTTTCAAGGCAATGCTGGCGACAAACGGAGCGATGCGAAACACGCTTGGAATCAATCTTGGACGCAAAATGTTCGGCAAGGTCCACGAATCGTTTGGCGGCGAATTGCGAATAGCCATTTCCGCCGGTTCTCGCTTTGACGAAGACGTCGCGATTGATTTTCACAAACTTGGTTTCACTATCATTCAGGGTTACGGCCTGACCGAAACCAGCGGAGCGGCGACCGCGACATTTGAAGATGACAATCGCGTCGGGTCGGTCGGCAAAGCAATGGCGGGAACTGAGATCAAGATCAATGAACCCGACAAAGACGGCGTCGGCGAGGTGCTCATTCGCGGCGGTGTTGTCTTCAAAGGGTACTATCAAAATGAAGAGGCGACCGCCGAAGCATTTACCGAAGACGGCTGGTTTCGCTCGGGCGATCTAGGCAAGCTCGACAAGGACGGCCATCTGTATATCGTCGGGCGCAGAAAGGATGTAATCGTGTTGCCGTCCGGCAAGAACGTACATCCGGAAGACATCGAGGTCCATTACATGAAAGCTCCCGAGGTCGAGGAACTTGCGATCATCGGCGTCGCAGATACGAGCGAATCGCGGGCCGGAGCAGAAAAGTTGGTTGCCGTTGTCATCCCGAATTTTGAATATCTAAAACAGTCCAAGCAGCCAAACTCAAAAGAGGCCGTCCGTTACGCTCTCGATAATCTCGGCCGCAAGCTGCCCGAGTATCAGCGAGTCCGCGAATACATCGTCCGCTCCGAACCGCTTCCGCGAACCGCCACGCGAAAGATAAAAAGGTTCGAGCTGCGGAAAGAGGTCGAAAGCGGTGTCACTACAAACGGACTGCCTGAGAAAAAAGCGTGGGAAATTTCTGACACCGACAGGACGTCTCTCGAATCCAACGTCGCCAAAACGGTTATTGCGACGATCAAGCAAAACGCCAAAGATGTCGACGTGATCCATCCGCAGATGAATCTTGAGATCGATCTTGGCCTCGATTCGCTTGGCCGGGCTGAGGTTTTCGCCGCCCTCGAACAGGCGTTTGAAACCGAGTTCACCGCCGATCAGGCCGCCGGTGCGTTGACCGTCGCAAACCTGATCGATCTGGTAAGAGTAACGCCTTTAGGCGTTCGGCTCGATGAAGATGGAACATCCACAGACATCGGACTTCCGGCCGATCTTAACTGGTCAAAGATAATCAAAGAGGCCGACGAAGATATACCGGAAGTTGAGGCAGTGCTGCGTAATCGGCCGATATTCGTTACGTTCGCGTTCATCGTCTATCGCTGTTTCAACCTTTTCTGTCGCGTGTTTATGCGGCTCGAAGTTTCCGGCATCGAGAATCTCAAATTGGCTGCTCAACGAGATTCTTCAGATTCCGCACTCCGCACTCCGCACTCCGCATTTCTTATCTGTCCAAATCACCAGAGCTTTCTCGACCCGTTCGTGCTTAGTTCAAACTATCCGTACGCCATCTTTAAGAACATTTTCCACGTCGGTGCAAGTATGTTTTTTAAGAGCGGCTTTATGCGGTTCGTTGCGGCAATGCTCAAGGTCGTGCCGATCGATCAGGACACTCAGTTGCTGCGGGCAATGAAAGCCGGTGCGATCGGATTGAAACACGGCAAGATATTGAACATCTATCCCGAAGGCGAACGTGCATTCGACGGTCATCTCCACGACTTCAAAAAAGGCGCCGCGATACTCGCCACCGAACTCGATCTGCCCATTGTACCAGTCGCTCTAGACGGCCTCCAAAACGTCTGGGCGCGAAAATCGTGGCGAATCCGCCCCGCAAAGGTAAAGATCCGAATCGGCAAACCCTTTTACGCACGAGACGTGCTGGAAAGGGATGAGGGCGGAGGGATGAAGGATGAATCAGACTCATCCTTCATCCTTCATCCTTCATCCTTAAAAGGCGAAGACGCCTACGAGATCGTCACCGAACACCTAAGGCAAACCATCGCCGACATGATCGCAGAAATGCGAAAGTAGAATCGTAGCCTCGCTTGTCATAACAACTCCATTAAGAGAAAATTATCTTATTCCACCGCCTTTTTTTTAGGAGACATTATGCTTATCCGATTCGCTAAACTTACGGTCTTATTGATTCTGTTTGCTGCGTCGTCGTTCGCTCAGGCGCCTGCGGCGGCTCCGAATGAGCTTGCCGAATTTATCAAGGCAAATTACACCAAACGCGAGGTGATGGTTCCCGTCCGCGACGGCATAAAACTGTTTACGTCTATTTACGAGCCAAAGGATAAATCGCAGAAATATCCGATCATGCTGAACCGCACGCCTTACACGGTCGGGCCGTATGGCGAAAATAATTACAAGACGAATATCGGCCCTGACTCGCTGTTTGCTCGTGAGGGCTATATTTTTGTATATCAGGATGTCCGCGGCCGCTGGATGAGCGAGGGCGTATGGGAAGACGTGCGGCCCGACATCGCGAATACAAAGCCCTCGGAAATAGACGAATCGACCGACACGTACGACACCATCGAATGGCTGTTGAAAAACGTCGAAAACAATAACGGGAACGTCGGCATCTATGGCATTTCTTATCCCGGATTTTACGCGTCCGCCGGATCGATAGATTCGCACCCGGCGCTGAAAGCCTGCTCGCCGCAGGCTCCGGTCAGCGATTGGTTCCAGGGCGACGACATGCACCACAACGGTGCTTTGTTTCTCGCCCAGAATTACTCGTTCTTTACAGGAATGGGCCAGCTTCGGCCCAAACCGACAGCAACGGGCAGCGACTATATCAAACCGTGGAAAGGCCGCGAAACACAGGACGGTTATGATTTTTATCTAAAGCTCGGTGGCCTGAAGGAAGTTGCCGATTATTATCAAACCGCTCTTGGCACGCGAATCAAGTTTTGGGACGATATGATGGCCCATCCAAACTACGATGCGTACTGGAAAGAGCGTAACATTTTACCCAAACTCAAAAATATCAAATGCGCCACGATGACCGTCGGCGGATGGTACGACAACGAAGACCTCTACGGCGCGTTGAAGACCTATGAGTACATCGAGCGGCAAAACCCTGGCATATTCAATGTGCTTGTCGTCGGCCCGTGGGATCACGGCGGTTGGTCGCGTGCCGACGGCGACTGGCTTGGCACGGCATATTTCGGCCAGAAAACGGGCGACCATTATCGCCGCAATTTAGAGGTTCCGTTCTTTAGCCATTTTCTAAAAGGCAAGGGCGACATTTCCGCGATCAAGGAAATTAACCTGTTTGACACCGGTTCCCACGAATGGCGGTCGTTTGAAAATTACGAACCGACGAACAGCACCGATACTGCGCTTTATCTGACCGCAAACGGCGGGCTTTCATTCCAAATGCCAAAGGGTGCGGCCGGTTCCGACCAATATGTTTCCGACCCGATGAACCCGGTCCCCTACACGCAAAAGATAACGCGAAATTATCCGCGCGATTTTATGACCGAGGATCAACGATTCACCTCAACCCGGCCCGATGTGCTCGTCTATCAGACCGAGGTGTTGACTGAGGGCGTGACCGTCGCCGGTGACATCAAACCGTCGCTGTTTATTTCATCGAGCGGAACCGATTCCGATTTCGTCGTAAAGCTGATCGACGTTTTCCCCGACGACTATAAATTGCCGACTGAAAGCAAGCCGCCGCAAAACTCGGCCTGGACGATCTTTCAACCCGGCGGTTATCAAATGCTGCTCCGCGGCGAACCGATGCCGGCGAGATTCCGTAACGGGTTTGAAAAACCCGTACCGCTTACGGCCAACACCGCGACGCCGCTCCGGTTCACAATGCCCGGCGTTGCCCATACGTTCAAAAAAGGCCACAGGATAATGGTTCAGATCCAAAGCACATGGTTCCCACTTGTCGCTCGAAATCCGCAAAAGTTTATGCCAAACTATAAGCACGGAACGCAGGCTGATTTTCAGAAAGCGACCCAACGCGTTTATTTCGGCGGCAAAACGCTCTCTGCGATCATCCTGCCGGTGCAAGGTCAGAACCGCTAGCGGCCGCGACCGGGTTTCTTTTAAATTGCCTCCACCTTTAGGTGGAGGATGAAAGGAAACAGGAAACTGGGCTTTAGCCAAATAAAAGAAAAGAAATTCCTTATGGCTTTAGCCGAAAAGACGTGGAATGTGAAAAAGATAGGGATTGGGCTAAAGCCATAAGGAAGCCCGTTCATTTGAAATTCGGCTAAAGCCGCAGGAATCATTCAACCTTGTCCTCCAGCTAAAGCTGGAGGCAATTTAAAAAGAAAAGACGCACAGAATTAAAGATTTTGAGATTCCCTTTAGCTGGTTTCAATTTAGTGAGGTAACAAAAAATGCCATCAACATCAATCATTTGTGGAATATTACTAATACTTATCGGCGTGGCCGGTTACATCAGCGGCGTGATGAACGACCGGGCGAGCCTGACCGCGCTTATTCCGGCGGCATTCGGCGTCCTGCTTGCTCTGTTGGGATTTATCGCTCAGAGCAAAGAGTCGCTTCGCAAACATCTGATGCACGCGGCGATCGTCGTCGCTCTACTTGGATTCATTGCAGTTGCGGCTCGGCTGGTTCCAAAGCTCGGCTCGCTGGAATTCTCGGCTGCCGTGCTCGCACAGATCGCGATGGGCGTCGTTTGTCTGATATTCGTGGTGCTCGCGATAAAGTCGTTCGCCGCTGCTCGTGGCAACAGGGCATAAGTTATTTCTTTTTTTCTTAACTTTGCGAACTTGCGTCTTAGCGTCAAAAAGAACCGGTCGCTATCGCTCGCGGTTCTGACACGCAAGGGTGATTTCGACCAACAAGCCGTCCGTGATGTTTTGGGCTTTTATCGTGCCATTATGCGCTCGGATCGCCTGTTCGGCGATCGCAAGGCCTAAACCGGTTCCGCCCGATCCGCGATCTCTTGCTTCGCCGACGCGATAAAAAGGACGGAACAGATTTTCCAATTCACCCTCAGGAACGCCGCCGCCATGGTCTGTTATACTGACCACAGCATTGCCGTTGTTCGCCGATAACGACACATCAACCACCGTTCCCTCTCTGGTATATCGCACCGCGTTTCTAAGAACATTTTCGACCGCGCTCTGCACCAATTCTTCACTGCCGATGATGTGGCAGTCGTCGGCCTTTGAGATATTGACCGAACGGTTTTTTGCCGTCGCCTCGAAATCGGCATCGGCGGCGACCTGTTCTACCAGACTTTTCAGGTTCAGTTCCCTCTTGTCGAAATCGCGTTCGCCCGTTTCGAGCCGCGAAAGCGTCAGCAGCCGCGAGATCATTTCATTCAAACGATGCGACTCGCCTTCGATTCGGTCAAGCACCGGAATGGTTTCAGCGTTTGCTTTTTTCTTTGCTATCTCAAGCGCGACGTTCACCCTGGCGAGCGGCGAACGAAGCTCGTGCGACACATCCCGCGAGAGCCGCTTTTGCGACAATATCAAGGACTCGATCCGCTCGGCCATTACATCGAAATCCTGGGCCAACGCCGAGATCTCGTCTCGCCGGTTGCCAATATTATCTGCAACGCGTGCAGTAAGATCACCATCGGCCAACCGCTGTGTCGCTTTGCGGAGTTTGCCGATCGGCGACGACATATATCTGGCCAACGCCCAACATAATAGCAACGCGGTTAGCAGCAAAGCTCCATAGCGAAAATATCGCAGGGGCGATTCGCCAAAGAAAGGCGTCATCCGCGGCCGCTCCCAACGCACGATCAGCACGTAACGATTTCCATCCGACAAGGTCAGCTGCCGCGCCGAAAGCGCGGTTTCGGGATGATTCTCGATCTCGACCCTGTCGCTGGCCAGTGTTTTTGAAACAAGTTCCTGGTAACTGTCCGCGTTCACGCCCTCGGACAGATACGCTTTTCCATTTTCACCAATTAGATCGACCTCGCCGATATTCTCGGGCCGCCGGATGCGCTCAAGAAATTCATTTAATCCGGCTTCGCCCTGTGTGCTGTAAACCTGTGCCGCCGTCTCGGCATAGATGGTCGTTTGGTTTCGCACCGACACGCGCCAACGGCTGACAACCGGCTCGGTTTGGACCGTCCAATTTAGGAACAACATCGCGCCGAACATCAATGCGAGGGCCGCCAAAAACCAAAGGAAAATTTTTACAAACAGATTCATTTAAGTTCAGATTTCAGATCTCAAGAACGTTACTTAACCGTGTAGATATATCCGACCGACCTGATAGTCTTTATGCGGTCAGTCCCGTCTGTGCGCAACCCCAATTTTTTTCGCAGGTTGCTGATGTGCATATCCAGGCTGCGGTCGTAAGGCGAAAGCTCTCGCTCAAGCACCGTTTCGCTTAGCTCTTCTTTCTTAACGACATTTCCCGCATGACGAGCAAGCGCCGCAAGCAGATCGAATTCGAGTGACGTTAGAACGATCTCGGTTCCGTCGATCGTCGCCGATCTCGACGACGCCGAAAGCTCCAGATCATCGACAACGATCTTTTCCGGCAGGCTCAGATCGGTCGATTCACCCGACGCTCGCCGTAAGATCGCCCGGATGCGCGCGACCAATTCACGCGGATTAAAAGGCTTTGGCAAGTAGTCGTCGGCGCCAATTTCAAGCCCTACGATCCGCTCCATGTCATCGCCGCGCGCGGTCAGCATCAGCACCGGCAAACGGGACGTCTTACGCAACTCGCGCAGCACGTCGAACCCGTTCTTTTTCGGCATCATCACGTCAAGGATCGCCAGATCGAACACGCCCGCACGCGCACGCTCCAACCCGGCGTCTCCATCGTGCATCGATTCGACCTCGAAACCCTCGACCGATAGATATTCCGACACCAGTTCGCAAAGCTCTTCGTCGTCGTCAATTATTAAAACCTTATTCATCACCGTTTGCATTTTACGTCATATCGCAGGCGCGCGCACCGCGTTTTACATTTCTTTACACAACTTCACAAAACCATCGAAGTGAGCGGGTGTCCGTTTTCGTCTAACACTACGACGCGGCAATAGGCCGCAAGACTTAGATGAACAAAAGGGAGAACTTGATGAAAAAGATTATTGTTGCAATTTTAGCAGTCGCCGTTTTATCGATCGGCGCGATGCTCGCATTCGCACAGACGACTGACGGCGGCACGGATAAAAAATGGGGCAAACGCGGTGGCCATCACCGCGGCGGCGGAATGATGTTCCGCGGACTCGATCTGACCGATGAGCAAAAGGCCCAGATGAAATCGATCCGCGAGGCATCGAAAACAACGACAGCACCGCTCCGCGAAGCCATGAAAGCTAACCGACAGAAGCTGACCGAGGCAACCGCCAACGGCGCGTTTGACGAGGCTGCTGTCACGGCGATAGCAAACGAAGGCGCCGCGATCACCGCCCAAATGACCGTCCAGCGAACAAAGCTAAAAAGCCAGATGTTCGCGATATTGACCGACGAGCAGAAAGCAAAGGCAGCGGAAATGAAGGCGACCATGAAACAACGCTTTCAGGAACGCCGAAATAAGCGCGACGCCAAAAAAGCCGAACGTGGTACTGAATAACCTCAGTACAGATCAAGGGGAAAAGAAAGGCCGGGATCGCAAGTCCCCGGCCTTTTCTTAACTATTAACTTTGAACTTCAAACTATCAACTGTAATAAAAAAGATCTGAAATCTAAGAATCTCAGATTTCAAATTTCAAACTCCGGATTTCAGATTGTTTTAAAATTTGTTTCACAGGCTGTTTTATCAAAGGTGAAACAAAACGCAGATCGCATTTTTCAGGTTGATCTCAATTGTGGCTTCTCAGTGACCTTTGTGAAAAACTTCGTGCTCTCCGTGAGAAATCTTGCTTACAGATCTACGACCTTCCCGCCGATCATAACCATTTTTACTTCACCGCTTTCATCGATAGCGACCAGATCGGCCCGTTTTCCGATCTCAAGCGAACCGTGAGTTTTGTCTATTCCAAGCAATTTCGCGGGATTGAGCGACGCCATTTTTGTGACCTCATTATGGTCAAACCCCAGCGAACGCATTCGTTTCACTGCATCAAACATCGTTATCACCGAACCTGCAATACTTCCCCGCTCGTTCTGCGTCAGGCCGTTTTTTACGGTGATTTTCTCGCCCCAAAGTTCAAATTCACCATCGCCCAAACCAGTCGGAGCAACCGAATCCGAAATAAGTAAAGACCTTTCCGGCGACTTGCGGCGACAGGCAAACTCAAGCATTTTCGGATTAACATGAATCCCGTCGGCGATAATGTCGAACGTCACTTCTTCGTTGGTCAACGCCCATCCCGCCACGCCGACATCGCGATGATGAATACCAGTCATCGCGTTGAAAAAATGAGTAACGTGCTTTGCTCCCGCCGCAAAGGCCCGATCCAATGTCCCAACATCAGCCCGTGTGTGCCCAATTGACACAACCCAGCCTCGCCCAACAAGTGCCTCGATCAACTCGATCCCGCCATCAACCTCAGGCGCAAGCGTCGTCATATGTACGCCATTCTTGAGACGCGGCAATCCCGCAACTCCCCGCATGTCAGTACCACCTGCGATAGCGGGTGGGGCATTTCTCTCCGCCGCGTCCGTGTCACGCCCTTGTTCACGCGCGGGCTTCTGCATCTCCTGCCGCCCACCGACAACTGCCAACCGCCCACTCTTAAAAAACTCCGGCCTCAGCGCACCGCACATCTTCTCGTTCGCAAAAATGCCTTCGTAATGAACCCCAACTGCTTGAGCGACAGGCCTATCACCCTGAATTTCCATTAACCGGTCGAGAGCATCAATTATCCGCCGATAACTCTCATCCGAATCCGGCACGATCGTCGGCACCCAAGCCGTCACACCTTTCCTCGCCAAAAACCCCGCGATCTCAAGCAGCCCGCCCAAATCCGCCTCATTCACATCAACCCCAACCGCCCCATGATTGTGAACATCAATAAACCCCGGAAAAAGCGCCGCACCACCACAATCCACCACAGTGTCCGCCGGAGTCATCGACAAACCTATGCCCACTTCCGTGATCAAACCGCCCTCCGCCCTCACAGAAATAGGCTCCGGCCCACCTAAACCGCCAACAAAAACATTCTCGATCAACATCGAACTCATCGTTCCTCTATTCTACTAAAGCAAAAAGCCCGCGTCCCTCTACGAAACGCGGGCAGAAATTCAAAACAACATTCTGTTAGAAATATAACTTGACTCCAAATTGAAACTCACGGGGGAGTCTTGTGCCTGTTGGACGACCAACCGTGGAGTTGGACAACGGCCCGGCTGACGGCAAAGTAGTCGCCGCACCCGCAGCCATTATAAAATTTGTCTGATTAAACAAATTGAAAGACTCTGCACGAAGCTGAATATATCGCGTCCGTTCACTATCAAAATAAAACTGTTTTGACAGTGCCAAAGTTGTCGTGCTGCGCTTAGGCAACCTGGCGAATGCGCGAGGCGCACTTCCGAATTGACCACTCGCAGCCGGAGCAAAAACCGTTGGGTCATAAATGAACGGCAAGCCTGTCACCGGATCGATCGTTCCTGCAAGACCACCGCTCGGATCACCGGTTACATTTGGATACAGACCTCGGGTTCCGTTCTGAGTGCTTTCGACCGCAATACGTGGAACAGGCGCTCCCGACTCGAGTTGAGTGATACCTGATATTTGATATCCGCCAAGCAACAAGCGGGCCCATGAATTTTGGGACGTACGGAAGAAAGGCAGTTCGTAAACATAGCTGGCACTGAAGATGTGCGGACGATCAGTTCTCGCCAATGCATATTCGTTCGGATTCAACGGATTCTGCGGCTCATCAATCGCATCACGGTCGTTCGTCGAGTCTGTCAGTGCTTTGCTGAAGGTGTAGGCAGCGGTAATTGTGAAACCATTGGACAACCTGTAGTTAAATGAGGAAAGGAATCCGTGATAACGAGATTTTGCAGCGCTTTCCTGATAAGTAATGGTCGAATAGCCAACAAACGGCCGCACCGCCGCGGTATTCCCGGCTGATGTCGGAGTCGCTCCGGCTGCGATCGCCTGTGCAGGTGTAACAAAATTAATATTTCGGCGACGAACTAGCTTGTCGCCCTTGGTTCCGACGTAAGAAAGGTCAATGACCGCGTTCCTGAACACTTCCCGCTGCAGACCGAGCGACCATACCTGCGTTTCCGGGGTTTCAAAATCGTTGGAAAGGGCAACTAAAGACCTATTGGGGAATGTTCCGGGAGCAGCTCCCGCACTCGGATTATCGAAAGTAACAATGCCTGTTGTTCCGGTGGTAAAACTTACGTTTGGACTAAACGCCGGAGTAGTAAATGCCGCTTGCTCGAAAATACCGACCAAGACCTGATCATAATAGAAACCATATCCGGCACGAACGACCGATTTATTCGGCCCACCGAAAAGGAACTTTCCAATGCCGCTTTCAAACTCTGGACTCCACGCAACTCCAACGCGCGGGCTAAAATTGTTCTTATCGGACGGAATGATAGAGTTTCCAAATCGCGAAGTGCTTCCTCCGATCCCGATGCCGTTCAATTGATCGGAGTTGAGAGTAAAAGCAGTACAAGCCGCAGTTGTGCAGGTAATTCTTGATCGGTCGTACAACTCGGCATCAAAAGAACCTATCCGATCATTTTCATCGTACGGCGGAACGAAATACTGGTAGCGAACTCCAAGGTCAAGCGTCAAATTCGGACGAATACGCCAGGAATCCTGTGCATAAAACTCCCGACGGCCGAATCTCAAGTTAACGCGAAAATCAGTTTGGGCTTCGGAATAGGATGCAGCCCGTCCCAACAAAAACGAAGCAAATGAATCACCAGTGCCGGTAATTGGAATCGTTGCCCCCGTTGAGTTCAAGGTTGATCCTAAAACAGCTCCGAACCCGAAGTTTCCTTGCGTGGTTCCGCCAGTATTCTCATTTTTAATTTCGTTGACCCACTCACCGCCAAATTTCAAGACGTGATTGCCACGGGTCCAAGTCAGGTTGTCGCGGAATGTTATATTCGCGTATTCGATGCTGAAACCCTGGATCGCGCCAAGTGTTGAAAACCTGGTCGTAATTGTCGGGATGGCGTCAGCGTTATTTTCAGGAAACACCTGTCTGATCTGGTCCGCCCCGGCAAAATTCGAACGTTTCCCACGGCCGACCAACACCGAGCTTATTTCGTTTGCCGAAAAATTTATCGTTGCTTCATTAACTATGTTGGACGAAAAAATCCCCGTATAGGCAGCAGCGAATACTTTCCCTGGAACCGTCGTATCGGTAGTTGCCATGTTCGGCAAGGGAAAGGCGGTCTGAAACAATCCGCCGGCTTCGGTCGTCTGGCTCATGTCCTGTGTGTATCGACCGAAGATCTTGTGATTTTGGGTAATATTGTGATCTATACGAATCACTTCCTGTCGGGTTTTTAAGATGTTTATAGGAGTCGTCTGCAGCCCGTTTAAGCCGATATTAGGCAGCGGGTATAGCCCAAGGAGTCCGATTGACCTTGAATCAATTTCTGCAAGGGGAACGATATTACCCGCGTAGGCAAGTCCGTCCGATGGGCGGAATACCATGGCTTGACGAGCCTGAATACTGGCTCCGGTGGTATCAGTAACCATTACTTGAGCGGCACCCGTAGCTGCGCAGTTTGTATTAATCGTATTAACGGGAACGCCTGGCGTAGCGACGGTTTGACGGCAAAGCGGCAACCCCAGAGATTCCGAAAAATTACCCTGTCTTTGCAATGCCGATGGGACTTGAATCAAGGTGTCAGTTACGCCGCGTGTCATTCGCCTGCCTTCAAATGAAAGGAAGAAAAAAGTCTTGTTCTTTCCGTTGTAAAGGATCGGATCACCGCCATCACCTATGTTCGGGATCATAATCGGGCCGCCAAAGGTCGCTCCATAATTGTTATATCTCAATTTCGGCACCGGGGCCCGTTCCGTGCCATCTGGATTTCTGCCCAGCCTGTTGTTAAAAAAGCTGTTGGCATTGAAATAATCGTTGCGAACAAATTCGTAGACCGATCCTCTGAATTTGTTCGTGCCGCCGCGAGTCGTAATGATTACGGCTCCGCCGGCTGAACGGCCGATCTCCGCCGTGTAATTAGAGGTTAAAACTTTCACTTCCGCGATTGAATCAACCGTCGGAGCAGAAAGGAGTGTAATGTTTGAACCCACGTCCGTGTTATTAACGCCATCGACCACATAATTAACAGCATTGCGTCGTAATCCATTGATCGAAATATTAGCCAGACTGGTCAGGCCAAAACCGGATTCCTCGTTCAGATCGGAGCTTACCCCTGGAATAGTTTCTAGTAAACGGATAAAATTTCGGTTATTCAACGGCAATTCCGTAACCTGATTACCTGAGACCAAAGCCTGTCCGGTCGGACTGTCCTGCAGTAATGGAGGATCACTTGTAACGGTTACAACTTCACTCGCATCCCCAACCTCAAGAGTAATTTGCAAAGACCGTCGGTCACGAGCGTTCAGCGTGGCCTCAATAACCGCCTTTTTGAAGCCCGCCTGCTCAACACTGACGGTATAAGTACCCGGAGCCAGTGGAAAAACGTTAAAGTTTCCAACCGAATTAGCCTGAACCGTACGCCGTTCTCCCGTAGCGGTATTTACAACAGTCACCGATGCATTTGGGACTACGGCCCCGTTCAAATCTGTAATCTGTCCGGTAAATGTCGCAGACGTTTCTTCTTGTCCAAATGCAAAGCTGCCGAAACAAAGGCTCAAGGCCGCGGCAAGCAAAATCGAACCGAATGTTTTTTTGCTCATATTCTCCCTTCCTGTCTGATGAGAAATCAAAAATCTAAAATGGCAATCCATAAGAAATATTTACGTATTTGGAAATTTATCCAAATTTTCGTTATCGCACATCGCGTGAATCAAAAAGGGGATAGACGCAAAATCCCTGAAAACAAACGAGTTGTTACAACAATGTGAAATTCGTAAATCGCGAACGCGAATCTTACTGTTTACAAAGCAAATACAATGCCCGACTCCTCTCGACTTAACGGCCTGTTCAACTGCTTGCCCCAAGCGGATCTATCCCAAAAAATTCAAACCAATCGCACAATCCAAACAAAGAGCACCTGCCCACACCCCACAGGCGCCCTTCATTCAAATTGGTCGCGCCAATTTAGAACATATACTTCAGCGAAAACTGAATATTCCGCGGAGAGTAAGTATTTGCCAGCCCCGTCAATGCTCCGAGTTGTGAATTGAGCCTCGGTCGGGCATCAGTGCCGGGTGCCGCGACAACGTTGACTGTGTAACTCGCATTTGGAATCCCGAACTGAACGTGGTTGAACGCGTTGAACAAATCTGCTCTAAACACGAGGTTATGCCCTTCCCACGGCATTCGGAATCGCTTTGTAATGTTAAAGTCGACGTTCTTTACGCCATCGATATAGAAGGTATTTCTGCCGACTAACGATGTAATGTCATTGATAGAAGTAGGAATCCGAAATGCTCCAGCAAGGATCTCCCTCGCGGTCTCGGGATCATCGATGCGGCTTCCCAAAATCGAGGGATCGAGTAAAAAGGGACGTATCTCGCTGAAACCGTTCAGATCAAGATCGAAGCCGGCTCCGCTAACCGTGAACGGCGTTCCGTGTGCCCACTTGAAGACAGACGATATTTCCCATCCGCCCAAAATCTGCCCGAGCGGTCCATTGTCTTTGTTAAAGAATGGAAAACGATAAGTGCCGAAAAACGTGAACCGATGCGGACTATGGAAACGGGATAAACCCCGCGAAATAGTATCATCCGGACCGTTGGCGTTCGTATCTCCCGCACCGACGAATGTCGCCTCCGAGTTCGTGTCGATGGCCTTGCTCCATGTGTACGCCGCCTGAAAATTGAATCCATGGCTGAGCCGTTTGCTCCACTCGGCCTGTAGCCCGTGGTAATAACTCCACGCGCCATTGCTAATTATAGTATTTTGCCCATAACGCGGATCCGGTCGCCGCTCGTTGTTGAGCGGAAAACGAAGGCTGTATTCATTTGTCGCTCTATCTACTGCGCTCGGACACTGATCCGTAATGGTCCTCGCGGTTGTGCCGGCACAAAAAATATCCGCAGCAGGGCGGATGATCTGTCCTGCGAGCGACCCATTGTTCGGGTGATTCGCAACGCGTACGCCATTCGCATCATGTACCGGCAAATTGGTAGGAACGAATTCAACCAACCCAATTCCCCGGTTACCGGTGTAGCTTACTCGCAACGCGGAAGCCCATGGCAATTGCCGCTCAAAGGTCAAATTCCATTGCTGTGTGTAAGGCATTTCCAAATCTGGATCAGCGGTCGTGATCGAATGCCGGGACGATTGCGGGCCAGGTACAAACACAAAGCCATTCGTCGGGTCCTGTAAATTAGTCGGATTAAAAACCGTCGACGGAATCGTATCGTTTCGGAAGAGGGCGTTCGGTGGGTTAAATCGTATGCCTGCGCCCGCTTGAGAGAAAACCGACTGAAACAGTCTTCCATGATAAATTCCATAGCCCGCCCTGATCGAGCTTTCGCCCGACGACCCAAAGATAGTATTGAGAAAACCTCCGCTGAAATCGGGGCTGTATGCGAATCCGACGCGAGGTTCGATATTATTTTTGTCGTCGCGAAAGCCATACTCAATCGCCCCGTTTCGCTCACGAGGGGCGTTCACGTACTCATAACGCGCGCCGAGATTTAAAGTCAGGTTGGGAAACACCTTCCAACTGTCTTCCAGATAGAAATTACTTTCACCAATCCTGTTTTCAAGGAAAAATGGGCCGTAAGATACCTGGAAATTCCCGATACAGCCATTAAACAGAGCGTCCCAACCTGTTGGATAGTTGATCGTTATTGTCGGTGTGGTAGGATTCGGCTCTGGGTTCGGAACAATGCAGGAGGTAGTGAAATTATAAAATCCTCGAGAAAAATTATCCGCGAGGTCATCAAGCCTCTGGAAACGAATATCCGTCCCGGCTTTTATAAAATGACTGCCGCCCGCTACGTATGAGATATTGTAAACAAATTGGCTATCCCGTTGGAAACGGTGGATCGGAAACGATCCCGCGTTACCGATTGTGGGGCTTGAGATAGCTCCCGAGTTTGCAAACCGTATGATTGGTGTGTCGTTTCCAGCGGCAATATCCACAAGAGTCTTGCGTTCACCGACGCCGTATCGAAATTCCCCGACCAGGTTAGTGTTAAAAATGTGCGTCCACGTAAGCCCAAAGTTTTTCTGTCGGTTGTTTTGATCGGCTCGTTCACCGATTATGATATCGTCCGCAAAACGCTTTTGATGAGTAAACTGATAACGGGCGAAAACTGTATCGTTCTTTGTGGCGTTCCAGTCAATTCGTGCCGAGTAATCGCGATCCGGAAAATCAAAGCCGATCTGACCCTCGAACACACGTCCCTGAGTGCCACGGGTACTGTTGGGGAGAGTGTTCGCAAACCGATCCATTACTGACTGGATAAAAGCGCGGTTTCCCGGTGAATCGAATCGTCCGTTCGGGTTCGAGCCGTTAAACCAAGTTGCCGGATTCCTTTCCAACACTGTCGGCACATCGCGCGTGAAGCCGAGTGATCCGGAACTCTCCAAATGATCGACGCTTATAAATCCAAAAAGCTTATTCTTCAGAATCGGAAATCCGACAACGCCGCCGAACTGATTACGCCGATTTACCGGCTTTGCTAGATGGGAAAAGAACGATTTGGCGTTTAATGAGCTATTGTTATGATACCAGTATAAACTTCCATCCAAATTATTCGTACCCGAAAGCGTTTGAACCAACACGACGGCTCCGTAACCCCGTCCGAATTCGGCGGTGAAACTGTTGGTGATTACCTGAAATTCCTTGATCGTGGCTAACGCGGCTCCCTGACGGTTTTGGTTTTCGGATGAGTCGTCATTGTTTACGCCGTTTATCTGAAATGTCGCGCCGCGTGTTCCGGTTCCGTTAAAATTTATCGACGAACCGGACGAGAGCGTCGGGTTGTTTTGTCCGGAAGTCGGGTTTTCCTGAAAGCCCGTAAAGGTTTCGGCAAGCGAAAGAAAATTTGTTTGATTTGCGACCGGGCGCTCCGAAATCTGATCGCCCGTCAGCGAACCGGCAATCTGCTGGTTCGTCGTGTTTATCGGTGCGGCTTCGTCGGTGACTGTTACTTCGCCGGTGACGGTTGGGTCTAGGCGGATGTTGACGACGGTGGTTTCGTTTAGGCTGATGCGGACATTTTCCTGGGTTACCTTGTTAAAATCCGTGCGTGTCGATTCGACCACGTAATTGCCGATCGGCAGAAACGGGAAATTAAAAAGCCCGCTGTCAGAACTGACGGCTGTTCTTTCCAAGCCGGTTTCCGTGCTTCGCACAGTTACCGTCGCATTTGGTATTGCGGCTCCGTTTGCGTCCGACACCGTTCCACGCAGTGTGCCGCTGACCGTTTGCGCGTTTGCCGTAAACGCGAACGACGCGACCGCCAATGCGAAACATCCAAGCCATTTAATAAACCGAGTCTTTTTCGTGCCCATAGTCATCCTTCCTCCGAATCGAAAATTTTTGAAATGTGGATTTAATATCCATAACAAATATTTGCGGATTTGTCGATTTACCCACGTTTTAGTTATCGTTAGTTGCGTAACAAAACCCGGATCTTTTGAAAATCCCAATATCTGCTTCAACGCGAACTCGAAATTAGCGAATGCGAAACTATCTATTTGTAAAGCAAATACGCCGTCCTGCGACGCTCGAACTCAGCGAGATCTGTGGCCCACGAACTCTCGATCTGTTCGGGCGTTTCGCCGCGTTTCAATCGGTCGAGAATTTCCTGATTCACCAGCAGCCGTAAGTAACGGTCAACCTGCCATTCGTTTGGATAAAGTTTCCGAATCGCAGCCGCAATCTCGATTCCGGTTCGGACGGAATTAAAACGGTCGCGGTTCGTGATAATAAAATTGACGCCGCCAAGGTTTTCGTCTTTGAAGACGGACGCTTTCGGTTTGTAGCGGATCGGCACGAACCTTACACCGAGCAAGCCGCGTTCGTTTAGATATTTCGCGAGCTTTTGGCCATCAAGCCACGGAGCACCGATCACCTCAAATGGCGTGTCGGTTCCACGTCCGACTGATAAATTTGTCGTCTCCAGCAAACCGATTCCCGGATACAAGGCTGCCTGTGTCAGCGAACGCATATTCGGGCTTGGGTTGACCCAGGTCTGGCCGGTTTCGTCGAACCACATCGACCGCGACCAGTTTTCCATCTTGACGACGTTGAGCTTTGCACCGATCTTTCGCTCGGCGTTCATCATCTGTCCGAGCTCGCCGATGGTCAGGCCGTAGCGGACAGGAATCGTATGTGCGGCGATGAATGAAAGTTTGTCTTCGGTAGCGAGAGAGCCTTCTACATCGTTGCCGTTTATCGGGTTCGGCCGGTCGAGTACGTAAATTGGTATGTCCAATTTTGCGGCTTCCTCCATTACGTTTTTGAGCGTCGCCGTGTATGTATAAAACCGCGCCCCGATGTCCTGAATGTCATAGACAAGCGCGTCGAGGTTTTTTAACTGCTCCGGTTTTGGCCGCCGACGGTCGCCGTCGTATAACGAGTAAATAGGAATGCCAGTCTTTTCATCTTTCGAATCACCGATCTTCTCGGTATCAAGCTCACCGCGAATCCCGTGCTCAGGTGCAAACAGCGAAACGAGCTTTACGTTCTTCGCCTCAAACAAAACATCGATCGTCGGCTTCCCTGTTAAATTTCGCCCGGTGTGGTTTGTAACAAGCCCGATGCGTTTTCCCTCAAACTGTTTGAAGCCCTCGCGTTCCAAAACGTCGATTCCATTCAATACAGTTTTGTTTAATGGATTGGCTGATGGCTGATAGCTATTAGCTGTTAGCTGGCTGGCTCTCTGTATTCTCTCTTTGAACCAGGGAATTTGTGCAGCAACTGCAGCATTGTGCATTGCCTCGGCTTCTTTCCATTTGTCGATCGGCGGATTTTCGATCGCGGATGCGGCGATGGTCGCGACCTTTGCACGCAGCGGCGTCACGTCGCCTTTGCCATCCGGATGAACACGGTTCGACATGAAAACAACAAAAGTCTGCGACACCGGATCAATCCAGATCGACGTGCCCGTAAAACCCGTGTGCCCAAACGACCCAAGCGGAAAAAGCTCACCGCGATTCGACGAGAACGACGTATTCATGTCCCACCCAAGCCCGCGCGTCGCTCCGTCTTCGGAAACGACATACGGCGTGGTCATCCGTGCAACGGTCTGTACAGAAAGAATTCGCTTGCCTCCAAGCATTCCTCCGCTCAACAACATCTGTGCGTATCGGGCAAGATCGTCAGCGGTCGAGAAAAGTCCGGCATGTCCGGCTACGCCGCCCATGCGGTAGGCGGTTGGATCGTGGACTTGGCCGCGAAGCATTTGATTCCCGGTAGTCTCATCACCTTCGAATTTTGAACCGAGATAGTTATTTTGCCCGCGAATGTTCTCGGTTGGTGCAATCCGTGGTAAGTTCCGATCGTTAATCATCCACTTGGGAACGGTAAATACCATTCGGTCATTCAGATCGGATATATCGCCGAACCCTGAGTCCGTTAGCCCAACACCAAGATCAACGACATTCGAAAAATAGTAATCTTCGGAAAATCCGACAAGACGCTCGAGAATCTCGCCGAGCACAATAAACCCAATATCCGAATAAACAAATCTCGTTCCCGGCGGGTTTCGGAGCTTTTCTTTTTTCAGAGCGGCGAGCATGCCCTCGCGGCCGGTCCATTTTTCGCCGAGATCGAAATCGGGGCGATAGCCTGAGGTGTGTGTTAGGAGCTGTTGGATGGTGACTTTCTTCGCTTCCGGGTCGTCGATGTCGGTGATGAACTTGCCGATAGTGTCGTTTAGTCGCAGTTTCCCCTGCTCGACCAAGATCATTATCGAAGTCGCCGTCGCCACTGGTTTGGTTAAGCTTGCAACATCAAATATCGTATCGACCGTCATCTTCTCGACGTTAGGCACAAGCGAACGGTTCCCGAATGCCTTTCGATAAACGATCTTGCCTTTATGGCCAATGACCACGACCGCTCCGGGCAGCTTCTTATCCGCAATGTCAGCGTTGACCAACCCGTCGATCTGATCCAGCTTAGCCGCGTTCATCCCAACCGACGCCGGAGCCGCCACTGGCAAACCCTGACCGGAAATTTCAGCCACGGATGAACACAGATAGACACAGATAAGAAAAATCGA
Organism: uncultured Chloracidobacterium sp.; assembly: GCA_964605905.1. Classification (GTDB taxonomy): domain Bacteria; phylum Acidobacteriota; class Blastocatellia; order Pyrinomonadales; family Pyrinomonadaceae; genus OLB17. Next base: position 43,931 of record CAZSEL010000025.1, read on the forward strand.
AGCCGTAGTCAAGACAAACGACCGTGAATGAATATACAAAAACTTCCTTAAAATCATTCTTTCTTAATCCGTGAAAATCCGTGTGATCCGTGGCTAATTTTATCTCTTGGCTTTCAATTCTTTCTCGCGTTCGACAAAGCTCGCCTTGCACAACTGAACAAACTCTTTCCCGATCGGCGAGAAATGTCCGCCGCGTAATCTGGCGAGGCCGAGTTCCCATTTGATCTCGGCTCCTTCTATTAACCAGCAGATCATCTTGCCTTCGCGAACATCCTTGGCGACAGATTTCGCACCGGCCATGCCGACACCGAGATTGTTTGCTACCATTTTATTGATCGCTTCCTGCCGCGAAAGCTCCATTGTGATGTTCGGGCGGACGTTCGCGGCGTGAAAAAATTCGTCGATCATTCGCCGCGTGTTGCCGCCGCGTTCGCCGAGAATAAGGCTCTCACCGGCAAGCGTCGCCGCGCTGATGTATTTTTCTTTTGCGAGCGGATGCTTCGGGTTGGCGATAGCAACGATCTCGTCCGAAAACAAGGACTCGGTACTGATATTAAGATTATCGACCGGCAAAGAAACAAACGCCGTGTCCAGTTCACCGTGCATTATTCGGTCAACAAGACGCTCGCTTGTTCCCGAACCAACGGTCAATTCCGAGTTCGGAAACTTTGTCTTGAGGCTCTGCATTATCGTCGGCAGTTGGTTCATCGCGAACGTGCCCGACGCCGAACCGATCCGCAAACGACCATATTCAGCACCGGCAACCTCAGCAATCTCGGCGACGGCTGCGTCATGCTCGCGGAGTATCTTTCGCGCCCGTTCGAGCAAGTATTCGCCGGCCTCGGTCATTATCACGCGGCGCGGCGTTCGCGTAAACAGTTGCAGCCCGACCTCTTCTTCAAGTTGACGGATCTGCATCGAGATCGCGGCCTGCGTTACGTTGACACGGCGAGCACCGGCGGTAAACGTTTTCGCCTCGGCGATCGCCAAAAATGCTTTTAGCTGTCTGATCTCCATATTCGTTCGGAGTTCCGCCTTTAGGCGGCGTTTTGTTCTTTGGTCGGTGTGTTATGAGGAGCCAGCAAAAGCCGGAACTCCAAACTTTGCGGCATCACACATACTTATTGATAACATAAAATCTACTATATTTGATTATATGTCAAGTTTAGCTAAGAATAGTGTGGCATTTTGATAAAAAAATTTCTCCGACTATGTCTGCCCGCACAAAATCAATTGTCCGCAAAACCCTGGCACACCAGTTCTATCTGGGTGTCGATGGCGGCGGCACAAAGACGCATATCGCGTTGATGAACGCAGCAGAAACTGTTGTGTGCGAAGGAGTTGCCGGGCCGTCGAACCCGCTCCGGGTCGGTGTCGAAACGGCCGTTGCGAACATTTTAAAGGCCATAAACGACGCGTGCGATCAGGGCGGCGTTTCGCGTGGCGACATCGCCGCCGCGACGATCGGACTCGCCGGAGTTCGCCGTGCTGACTTGAAACAGCGAATAAAAGCGAGCTTTTTTGAGCAAATGCGCATCCGCAAAACAGAAGTTGTGACCGACGCCGAGATCGCACTTTATGCTACCACGCTCGGCAAGCCCGGTTTGGTCGTTATCGCCGGAACAGGTTCGGTTTGTTTGGGAAAAAACGCAGCGGGAAAGATCGCAATATCCGGCGGTTGGGGACCGCTTGCCGGTGACGAAGGCGGCGGTGTCGGGATCGCACGCGAGGCTCTGCAAGCGGTTGCGAAGGCTTCGGACGGACGCGGGATTCCAACCGTCTTAAGCAAGCGTGCATCCGAATATTTCAGAGCGTCCGGGCCAGAAAATTTGATCGTTGCGATATACTCGCCACAGGTCGATAACAGCCGCATCGCGGGTTTTGCAAAGTTCGTAGTCGAAACCGCACAGTCGGGTGACGCCGTCGCGATGGACATTTTAACCGAAGCGGGATTCGAACTAGGCATCGCCGCCGTTGCCGTGATCGAAAAACTGGGCCTAAAGAAAAAGAAAGTCCCGATCGGCTGCGTCGGCAGCGTTTTCAATGCCGGTGAATTGCTGACAAAACCTATGACAAATGTCATCCAAACCGTCGCACCAAATGCGTTCCTTACCGAACCGCTAATGCCGCCCGCACACGCCGCCGCGTTGATGGCGTTGCGAAATGGGAACGCGGCAAACAACGGAAAAAATCAGAACCGGGAGCGGTAGCGACCGGGTTAATATGGAAACTGCCAACGCAGTTATTGCTAAATGCTTCCCATTACCGAACAGGAAAACCCAAAGACCGCCGCGATCGATCAGGCATCGACGCTCGACGCTCTTCGTCTTATCAATGACGAGGACAAACTTGTCGCCATCGCCGTCGAGAAAGTTCTGCCGCAGATCGCCGAAGCGACCGACAAGATAGTCGAACGGCTGCAAAACGGCGGGCGGCTTTTTTACATCGGAACAGGAACCAGCGGACGGCTCGGCGTTTTAGATGCATCGGAAATTCCACCGACTTACGGCGTTTCCTACGACCTCGTGCAAGGCATTATCGCGGGCGGCTACGATGCTCTTTATAAAGCGTCCGAGTCAAGCGAGGACAATAAAGAAGCCGGGGCAGAAGATCTGAAATCGCGTGGCGTAACCGAAAAAGACGCGGTGATCGGTATCGCTGCCTCAGGCCGAACACCGTACACGATCGGAGCGGTCGAATACGCAAAAAGCATTGGCTGCTTCACAGCCTGCATCGTCTGCAACCCCGAATCGGCAATAACAACTGCAGTCGATGTCGCAATAATTCCCGTCGTCGGCCCCGAAGCCATCACCGGCTCAACCCGCATGAAAGCCGGTACCGCACAAAAGCTCGTGCTAAACCTGATTTCGACCGTCACGATGATCCGTCTCGGTTATGTAAAAGGCAACCGCATGACGAATATGAAATCGTCGAACGAAAAACTTAAAGACCGCAGTTTACGTATCCTGATTGCGGAAACGGGATTGGATGAAGCGGCCGCAGCTAATTTGCTAAATGAAGTTGATAATGATTTACGCATTGCTCTGGTTATGTCAAAGGCGTCTGTTGATAAAACCATCGCCGAGGATGCTTTACAGGATTCTAACTTCTCAGTCGAGAAAGCTGTCGAAATTGCTGTGATAAAATGAGTTCGAAATAATTGGAATGGCATCTTGTTCATGTTCATCTTCTTCCTCTTATTCTTCTTAAATCAGTGGTAAAAAAAGCCAAACCACTGATTAAGAAGATCAGGAACGAAACAGATGAACAAGAAATGGCTCGCGGGTTCCAAGATTATTGAAATAGGTTAAAATAGACATATGATCGCAACATCTGACCTGATAGTGCCGAAAGAGTTTCTCGACAGCGCAAAAATGTCTGAGGACGAGATGCGTATCGACCTTGCGGTTCACCTTTATGCCACGCGCCGTCTGTCGATGGGGAAAGCAAAAGAGCTTGCTGGAGTTGACCTGATCTCGTTTCAGAGTGAGCTTAAAAAACGAAATGTTTATCTGAATATTACATCCGACGATGTACTGCATGACGTTGAGACGCTTCGCCGCATATTAAAATAGATGATCGTTGTCAGCGACACTTCCTCAATCTCAAACCTATTGATCATTGGCGAGGTACATCTCCTTCGGATACTTTTCTCTACAGTCGTCATTCCTGATGCGGTTTACGATGAGCTTTGTAGAGTTCCGGCACAAAAAAGTGCATTGCAGCACCTAACTTGGATTGAACGCCGCAAACTAGCTGATATCAGGCTTTTTGAAAAACTTCAAGACGAATTGGACAGAGGTGAATCAGAAGCTATCGCACTTGCCGTCGAATTGGAGGCCGACCTGCTTCTTATTGACGAATCCCTCGGAAGAGAAGTTGCAGAATCGTTAGGACTGAAGATCACGGGAATCTTGGGTGTTCTCATTCGTGCGAAAGATGCGGGCTATATACCTGAGGTTCGACCGCTAATAAACAAACTTATCGATGAGGCCGATTTCTGGGTTGGGGCTAAGACTATCAGCACCGCGCTTCACCTGGCTGGCGAAAAATAAATGCAAACACTCGACCTCATCATCATCTTCGGTTACCTGATCGGCATTACTGCGTTCGGCATCTGGTTTTCGGGCAAACAGGAGACGACCGAGGACTATTTCGTCGGCGACCGGAACGTGCCATGGTGGGCGATAGCGATGTCGATAGTTGCGACCGAAACCAGCACGATCACGTTTGTCTCGGTACCGGGCGTGGCGTTTGCGAAAGGCGGCAATTTTCAGTTTTTGCAGCTCGTGTTCGGCTACATGCTCGGTCGTGTGGTTATATCGTTCATCTTTATCCCGATGTATTTCAAGGGCGAGTTGCAGACGGTATATCAACTGCTCGGCGACCGGTTCGGGTCAAAGGTAAAGATGCTTGCGTCCGGGCTTTTTATCGTTATGCGAAACATCGCTGACGGCATTCGTCTGCTGCTTACGGCGTTCGTTCTGGCGGCTGTTTACGCATCGTTCAATCCCGGCAGCGATGCAACGACGATAATTATAGGCTCGATCATATTGCTGGGAATTGTGATGATCGTCTTCACGTTCTACGGCGGAATGGAAGCGGTGATCTGGATCGAGGTCGTTCAGCTTGTGATCTACATCGGCGGAGCGATCGCGGCGGCGGTCGTGCTGATCCAAAACATCGACGGCGGATTCGCCGGTGCAATGGAAGTTGGAAGGCAGTTTGATAAGTTCGACATATTTGATTTCAACCTGGACTTCGCAAAAACATATACGTTCTGGGGCGGGCTGATCGGCGGCTGTTTCCTGACGATGTCCACGCACGGAACCGACCAGTATTTAGTCCAGCGATATCTCTGCACAAGCAAGCCCGCATCGGCCTCGACCGCACTGCTAACATCCGGCGCCGTCGTGCTGGCCCAGTTCATTGGTTTTCTATTCATCGGCGCGTTGCTCTTTGCGTTTTACGCTCCGTATAACGCTCCGGAGTATGCACAGGCGGGAGTTGCAGGCTCAGGCGTGCCCGGCACATTTCCGTTTTTGAAACCCGATCAGGTTTTTCCAAATTTTATTACTCAGCATATGCCCGCGGGTTTGTCCGGTTTGGTGGTCGCCGCTATATTCGCAGCCGCGCTGTCGTCATCGCTCAACTCGATCGCCGCGACCGCGATCAACGATCTTTACAAGCCGTTCGCAAAGGATAAGTCGGACGGACATTTACTCAAGCTTTCCGGTTGGCTAACGGTCATAATTGGAATAATTCAGATCGTTGTGGCGATCGCGTTTATGGCGACGGGCGAGTCGGCGTTAAATCTCGCACTCTCGGTCGCATCGCTATTCAACGGTCCCGTGCTTGGAGTCTTTCTGGTCGGCACATTCCTGAAACGCGCAAAAGAAAATCACGCACTCGCAGGAATGCTGGCGAGCATGGCGCTCATGATCTACATCTTATTAGCATTCAACGGCCTCGTTCCCGGGCCGCGAATCGCCTGGCCGTGGTACGCGTTGATCGGAAGCACGGTCACAATTTTAGTCGCTTTTGTCGCAACTTTGTTTTTCAGTCGTAATAATAATGAAGTCAATAATTAGTTACATCCTGTTGGTCTCACTAGCATCTTTACCAATCGCGGCATCCGCGCGTCGCGGTGTTGAAAAAAACCACCCGCTAACACAGGCGGTTCAGACCGCGTCGCCCCGATTCGAGCCGTCAAAAAAAGCTTGGGAATGGGCAGACAAGACACTCAAGAAAATGTCCCCCGACGAAAAGGTCGGCCAGCTTATTCACGTCGGCATCAATGCGCGTTATGCGAATCAGGACAGCGCGTTTTTCAAGGATTTAAAACGTCACGTTGTCGAAAACAAGATCGGCGGCATCATCTTTTTCGGTGCTCCGATATATGAAACGACGCACATCGCCAACCGGATGCAGAAAGTGGCAAAGACACCTCTGTTGATGTCGCTCGACGCTGAGACCGGCATCGGAATGCGGTTTGAAGACGCGACAAATTTCCCTTGGGCAATGGCTGTTACGGCTACGGGAAATCCCGAATTCGCACGCCGCATGGGCGTCATCACCGGCCGCGAGGCTCGTGCGATCGGCATTCAGCACGTCTATGCACCGGTTTTGGATGTCAACAATAACGCTGACAATCCAGTCATCAACGTCCGCAGCTTTGGCGAAGACCCAGATGATGTCGCCCGCTTCGGCATCGCGTTTGCCGAAGGCGTTCAGAGCGAAAAAGTTATCGCGACCGCGAAACATTTTCCAGGCCACGGCGACACTGCGGTCGATTCGCATCGCGGACTGCCGATCATCGATCTGCCGCGTCAACGTCTGACTTCGCTCGAACTCGTCCCGTTCAAACAGGCGGTGGATGCCGGGATCGGTTCGATAATGATCGCCCACATCGCCCTGCCGCAGATCGACGGCGAAGAGATCAAACCGCTCAAGGTCTATCAAGGCGGCGACGCCGAAGCCGGTTCCGAGATCGTCTCGCAATCGGCGACAATTCCCGCCACGCTTTCCGAAAAAGTACAGACCGGAATCCTGAGAGACGAAATGGGTTTCAAAGGCCTCATCGTTTCCGACGCGATGTCTATGAGCGGCCTGACGCTTTATTTTAATCAGGAGGAAGCCGGCGTTCGTGCGTTCCTTGCCGGAACAGACATTCTCGAAAAGCCGGCCGATGTTGATGCGATGCTCCGCGGTCTGAAAGCCGCCGTCGCCAGCGGCCGCATCCCGATGGCGAAGCTCGACGAATCCGTCCGCCGCCAACTCGCCTGGAAATACGAGGTCGGTCTTCCCAAAAACAAGATCACGCCGCTCGACCAGATCGACCGCATCGTCGGCGGCCTTGATTCAAACAAACTAACGGACGAGATAGCCGAAAAAGCGATAACGCTCGCGCGAATGGAGAACGGTGCTTTGCCAATTCAGCGTGATGCAAAGATTGCCGTGCTAGGTATATCTAATGGATTCGATGGCCCGAACACGATGGGTTCGTTCGCGGTAACTTTAAGATCGAACGGATTGCGATTCGCTCAGGCATACTTGCAGGAAAATTCGCTTGTCGAGCAAACTGCTGCTGCACGCAAAGCCGTCAGCGAAGCCGATGTGGTTATCGTCGGCCTTTACGGTCGCGTCCGTTCCGGCGCAAAGAACAGTGTCGGCATTCCCGAAAACGGCGCCGCGATCTTACGCGAGGCTCTCGCCGCAAACAAGAAAGTGATCGGCATCAGCTTTGGCAACCCATATATTCTGTCTGCGTTTCCCGAAATGAAAACATACCTCGTCGCATACGGCGACATGTCGAGCCTCCAACGCGCCGCCGCCCGTTCGATCCTCGGCACGCAGGATATTTCAGGAAAACTACCGATAACACTGCCCGGCCTGCATCCGCGAGGAACAGGGATACAATTGAAGAAATAAACTAGCCGCAGATAAACGCGGATAAACGCAGATCAGAACGAAGAACGGCTTTATCTGCGTCATCGGCGTTTATCTGCGGCAAATAGTCTTTTGTTATATGACTCAAAACTGGGAGATCGAAAATTTCCTCGACTCAATAAACGGCCGCTTGCATATCAACGGCGTCGATGCGGTCGAACTTGCAAAGCAGCACGGCACGCCGCTGTTTGTTTACAGCGAGCCGCGCATTCGTCACAACATCGCCCGTTTGAAAAAAGCAGGCGAGCATATCGGCTGCCCGCTAAAACTATGTTACGCGGCAAAGGCGATGTCCACGATGGGCATTTTGCGAGCCGTGAAAGACGCCGATTGCGACATAGAGGTAAATTCCGGCGGCGAATTGTGGAAAGCTTTAAAGGCTGGTTTTACAGGCAAGCAGATCATCTTTAACGGAACGAGCAAAGAGATCTGGGAACTCGAAATGGCAATCGAGAATGGCATTTACGCCATCCAGGTCGATTCGCTCTATGAGCTTTCGCTGATCGAGGAAACTGCCAAAAGGCTCAAAAAAAATGCCAACGTCAGCCTGCGTCTCGTGCCGGAGATCGAATCGAATACACATTCCGGTTTGCAGACCGCTCTGCTCACATCAAAGTTCGGAATGATGCCCGACGAGGCCTATTCGGCATTTGCTACATACAAAGATTCCGGGCACCTCAACCTAAACGGCATCCACCTGCACATCGGTTCGCAGAATCCCGAGACGAACGTTTACGCTCAGGCATTTTCAGAAATGTTCGCATCGCTAATGCACATTTATCGGGAAACAGGCATCCGATTGCAGCACATAAATCTCGGCGGCGGTTTTCCGGTAAATTACCTTCGCGACCGCTCGCTCGAATCCGAATTCCCCGTCGAACAACGCGAAATGTTCTCCGCCGATTTCGAACCCGCCGACGCGATCAGCAATGCCTGGAACGAAACCCGCACAATCGCCGAAGCAAACGACGCCGTAGATCTGCTCGAAAATATCACCCTGCTCCTAGAACCCGGCCGCAGCATCATCTCCGACGCCGCCGTCTGTCTTACAGCAGTTCGCAATCACAAAGAACGTCCGGTGAATCAAAGCTCCCCTCCTTACGAAGGAGGGGTGGCAGCCGCTTCGGCTGACGGGGTGGTTCTCTCCGCTGACCACCGACCACCGACCACTGACCACTGGCTCCTAACCGACGCCGGCTTCAACATCCTGCTCTCGATGGAAACCTACAAGTGGTACTACCATCTGATATCAGCCGAACGTGCTGACCAGCCGCACGACACACAATACAAACTCGCCGGCCCGCTCTGCGACGGCGGCGACGTATATTTCGATATCGAAGGCCAAAACCGCCTGCCCGATCACCGCCCGCTGCCCGAAAACGTCCAGCCCGGCGAAATACTCGCCTTACTAAATTGCGGAGCCTACTCCCTCGCACAAGCCTCGCAATACAACGGCAGATTTCTTCCGCCCGTAGTGTTGATTAGAGAAAATGGAGAAGCTGAATTGATTCGAAAAAGGGAGACGTTTGAAGACCTGATAGGTAGCGATCTGTAAGAAGTGACTATCGAACCTATTGTCATGACTATAAGAAAAGTAAATAATTATACTTCAATATGTTTTGCGGCTTGCAGTCTTTTCGGGCTTTGCCCGTCTATTTGCGGAAAAGCTGCGCTTTTCCGATTGTCGCTTTTTGATTCGCGGCTATGCCGCCACGAACCTTGAAAACATTGGTCGCGGGTCACGTCTTTTATTGGGCGATCCGGCGGCGAAGCCGCAAGAAATGGGGGGCGACTTTCGGCGAAGCATAGCTTCGCCGCAAATAGAGCGGCAAAGCCGCAATCAGTTTGCTCGGTAGCAAGGGCGTTTTAACGTCCTTCGTCTGTTGGCTTTAGCCGCGCAGATTTGTAAGCCCGTTAAAACGGGCTACGGTTCGTTTTTGCCAATTTGTCCACGCCGTAAACGACGTGGCTATTTGCCGCGAAACGCGGAAAGACTGCTAAAGCAGCCTAATAATATCACCAGTTATTTATTACCCGGCCTGCGTAACAATCGCCCTCAACCGCTCATGCTCCGGTTCACCAAGCATCAATTCGTGTTTTTCAGTGAGCGTTGAAAGATTTGCCAGTGCTTGGGCCTGAGCAGATTTGCTCTTCATCTGCTCGATCGCTTGAAATTGCTGCTGGACTGAGTTATCGAGCAGATCGTCAAGCCCGAGCGTTGCGGCGCGGTCGGCGATTGCGTTTAGGGCTGAGGATTGGATGGAAAGCTGCGGGATCGATTCAATATTTTCGGCGGTCTCGTTGATAAGCGAGACGGCTTTTTCTTTATCCGATTTACCAGCCTCGTCGCTCATGCCGATCATGGCGAAGACTCGTTGGCCTTCGTCGGGTATTGCACTTAGTGCGTGGTGTACGAGTTCGTCGTTGTTTTGTGCAGTCAAAACGCGCGCGATCTGAGCGAGAGCGACCATCGAATTCTCTTCGTCCTCAATGCCTTCGGCGATCTCGATGGCTCGCTCGCCTTTCCCAAACCCGGCAAACTGAGCCGCTATAGATGCGAACAAAGCATATCGCTCGCGGGAGCTTCGCGTTTCGATATCTTTCTGCGAACGCAACACTTCATACGCTTCGTCGATTGCCTCAACCGCGTCGTCTCTTTGGTCGTTTATCCAGAAATAACGCGAGTGTCCGAGCAGAGCATTCGCAAGCTGCGTCTTGTCCGCGACCAGATCGAGAGCACGATCGGAAAGTTCCTGACTGCCCGCTCGAAGGAAACCGACCGAGGCAGATGCAAAGAACGCATCGCGGTGCATATTATCGAGCACCTCGGTTTCTTCGCGTGCGGAATCAAACGCAGCAATCGCCTTGTCCTTGCGGCCTGCTTCTAAAAAAAGATTCCCGATGTCGATCAACGACCGCACCTTCTCTTCCTGATGCTCGATCTCAAGCGCGTCCTCAGTCACTTTCTCAAGCGTCGCGACCGCGCGTTCCGCATCGCTGCCAATCGCCGCTTGGGCGATAGCGCATCTCGCCGTCACACGCGCTGTCGGAAACGCGATGTCATCGAGCGTTGCATCGGCCGCCGCATTGTCACCATCAGCTGCCTGTTTTACAGCAACCGCCGCAAGCACAAATTCGGGATGAGCCATTTCGTCCGTAATGCCGCGAGCCGCATCAAATTGCCCGCGTTCGGCCTTTATCAACCCAAGTTTTTCGATGCCTTCGACCCGCAATCCCGGATCGTCGATCGCCTCGATCAACTGCATCGCGTATTCGTCGTCATCAGTCTCGGCGCATTTTGCCGCAACCGCAATTATCAAACGGTCGCGGACAAACGGGTCGTCCACCGAGTTCGCAAGTTCTGCCGCAGTATCAACATCACCGCGTTTCAAATAAAGCGGCAAAACAGCCGAGATCGCCTCAGAATGATCATCACCCGCCGGAACGCGTTCAGCGACATACGCCGCACACGCAAGCAGATCTTTCTCGGCTTCATCGCGTGAAATAAAATTTTCGCTCATAAGATTTTCTTAACCGCCGATACGCGGAGAAGCAGAGAATTTTTTTCACAGGATGCACAGGATAATCAGGATTTTTATTCCGCCTGAATCTCAAAATATCCTGATCATCCTGTATATCCTGTCATTAATGCCTCTGCGTATCCGCGCTCGGTGGTTCAATAACTATACAAAGACTCGTCTCATGGAATCGGGCATCCAGTCGTCGAGCCGTTTGGCGACAGCATCGGCTCCGGCGGCTCGCAGTTTTTCGGCAGTGACGCTGGTTGTGACGCCGAGGACTTTAAGATCGGCGGCCTTTCCGGCCTGCACGCCTTGCGTCGAATCTTCGATAACCAAACAGTCGGCATGCACCATCGGCAGGTGCGATTTCGAGATTCTGTGTAGGTCTATGCGTCGGAAACCTTCGCGATAACACGCAGGATCGGGCTTATGTGTCGCGATGTCCTCGGCACTCAGGATCACTGAAAAATACGGAGCAAGTCCGGTCAGACCCATCACCAGATCGATCTCCTCGCGCTTCGCCATACTAACGATGCCGAGGGCAAATTCCTGCGAAGATTTCTTGATAAAGTTCTCGACACCATCAAAAAGCGGCACGCTTTGCGACACGGTCTCACGCCATTTCGCGGTTTTCGCACCGAGCACGGATTGCATTTCGTTATCGTCAATCGGCTTGCCCGCTTCCTCAAAAACCGAAGTCACAAACGCGCGGTCGTTCATCCCCATCCGGGCGTAATACCCTGCATCCGTCAGCTCAACGCCGTACGGTTTGAACACTTCTTTATACGCCTCACACTGCACCTGTTCGTCGTCGATCACAACACCGTTCCAATCCATTAAAATTGCTTTGATCATAAATATTGCCCGTCAAACATATTGCCGCGGCCAAGAATTCCCTTCGTGTCAAACGCGCGTTTCAGCTCCGCCATTTCGTTCAAATAACGCTCGCCCATCATCACGTAAAGATACTTCGCTTTCAGTTTTCCGATGCCGTGCTCAGCCGAAACGGTGCCGCCGAGCATTATTGCCTGTGCGACAAAACGCCCGTAAAGATGCCTTGAACATGTCGCTTCCGCATCGTCTTTCGGCAGCAAGTTCGCGTGTAGATGGCAGTCGCCGATGTGTCCGAAAATAACGTAATCGATCCCGCTTGCGTCGAGCGTATCTTTATAAAACTTGAGAAATCCGGCGAAGTTCCCGTCCGGCACGGCCATGTCAGTCCCGATCTTTTTCTGCTTATTGCGAACCACGCGTTCATTCACCGAAACCGGCAGAGCATGTCTAAACGCCCGCATTTTCTCCCGGTCCTGTTCATTTGTCGTAAACCACGACCGCTCAAGATCGGCACTGTGTTTTTCAAGCATCTCGTTCCAAGATTCTAACAACGCGTCTTCATTTTCCGCAGTAGTCTCCTGTTCAAAAAATATCGCCCCAGCCGCGTCCGAAGGCGTTTCCGGAAACTTCTCCGAGATAAACTTCAAAGCCCGATCGTCGAAATATTCGATCAACGACGCATCGACTGGAACGCCGGCATCCTGCCGGCTCCTCGCCGCAGAGGCTTCACCAAAGCTTCGCGAAGCAAAAGAATTTGCTTTGGCCTCATCAACAAAACTAAGTAACGCCGCTTCATTGTTAAAGAACACGATCCCCGAAAAAAATCCTTCCGGCTTCGCAAGCAGCCTTAACTCTATCTCGGTGATAACGCCGAGCGTTCCCTCACTGCCGATAAACAGATCAATCGCGTCAACCGGCGTTTCGTTGAAATAACCGCTAACATTTTTTCGCACGTTCGGGCGTGTGTAGGTTGGGATTTTAGCTTGAACAACGCGACCGCTTTCCGTTGTCAGCTCAACCAATCCATTTTCATCTGAAAAGCCCTCGCCGCGTTTCAACCGTAAAATTTCGCCGTCTGCCAAAACGACCGTCAGGCCATTTACAAACTCACGCGTCGCTCCATATTTAAAACTTCTCGCACCCGAAGCATTCGTCGCAACTGTCCCACCGATCTGACAACTCCACTCGGTCGGGTCGGGCGGATAGAAAAGTCCCTCGGCCTCCACAGCTTTTGTAAAATCGGCCAGCACAACGCCCGGCTCGACAACCGCTGTCATCGTAGATCTATCGATGCTTTTGATCTTGTTCAGCCGCTCAAGCGAAATCACATATCCGCCAAACGGAATCGCTCCGCCGACCGTTCCCGTGCGGGCTCCGGAAATAGTAACCGGCACGCCGCTCGCGCTTGCCTCGCGCAAAACAGCCGCGACATCCTCCGCGGATTCCGGCACAAAAAGCCGTTCGGCATAACCGCCCTGCATATTGCTGGCGTCGGTGAGATAATTTTGCAGATCGTCGGTCTGCGTTTTAACTTGCATCTACTTGGATTATAGCCGAACTTGCCTCTGAACCATGAATTCGCCTCAATAATTTCCTTGAAAAAAATCTATTGCGTTACCGGGAAACAGGGCTATATAATCGGAAGACCCCCGGAATATATTGTTATGTCCACCCTGAAGGCCTTCCCACCCTTTAGGATTCACATGCCAGAGGACCGGCTCCCATCCTCGGTCATTTGCCCCAGGCTGAAACTGACTCTCTCACCAAAGGAGGTTTGAGCGGCAATGAAAAACTACATAAGGACAATTGCGCTTGTCTCTAGCGTTGTCTTGTTCGTAACGGTCACCGGTTACGCACAAGAAATACAAAAGCCCTGCACCGGCGCGAACGGCCTGATAGAGAATGAGATAACGGAAATTCTCGACCTGCACAACAAGGAACGCTTTGATCTTGCTCTCCCGTTAATGAAATGGGATTGCACGCTCGCCGATCTTGCCCAGGAATGGGTAACGCGCGGCATCGTGGAACACCGCGACACGCATCTCGGAGAAAATATCTTTGTGTCTTCTGATCCAAAGATGAATGCCGGCGAGTCGTTCAAAAGATGGATCGGCGAGAAAGCTTTCTGGAACATGCAAAACAGCACTTGCCAGCAAGGCAAAAATTGTACGCATTATTCGCAGATGATCTCGAAAACCGCCGACCGGATCGGCTGTAGCATTAACCGCAACAATCCCGGAAAATGGCCGCTCTTCCTGGTCTGCAATTACGATTCGAGCAAGGACTGACGTTGCGCTGGCAGTGGGTTGCATTTCTCAGTTGACTACAATTTGTGGTCGACTGACTTGCCATTTTAAACGTGGATTTGGCGGATTTTCAAACCGTGACAATTTGTCACGGTTTCATTTCCCTGAGAATTATCTTACCGCCAATTCCCTCTCTCTCAAATATTTCAGCTTATCCCGAAGCTCAGCAGCTCGTTCAAACTTCATTTCTTTTGCGGCAAAGCGCATATCGGCTTCGAGTTGAGCGATGGTTTCTTTCAACTGCTTCGGCGAATATTCCTCGAACGAGTCCAGATCGAGCGGCACTTTGAAATAATCGGCCTCATAGGCTGTCACCAAAGTTGCGTCAATCGACTTAACTATGGTCGTCGGCGTGATGCCGTGCTCGGTGTTGTACGCCTCTTGTATAGTTCGACGCCGCTCGGTCTCGCCGATCGCATTCTTCATCGAATCGGTCATCTTGTCGGCATAGAGTATCGCTTTGCCTCCGGCGTTTCGCGCCGCGCGTCCCATTGTCTGTATCAGCGAACGCTCCGATCTTAGAAAACCTTCTTTATCCGCATCCAGTATCGCAACGAGCGAAACTTCCGGCAGATCAAGCCCTTCGCGCAAAAGATTGATCCCGACCAGCACGTCATACACACCGCGTCGAAGATCGCGCAAGATTTTTATTCGATCAAGCGTGTGAATATCGCTGTGCAGATAGCTGACCTTAACGCCAACCTCGGCAAAATATTCGCTCAGGTTTTCTGCCATGCGTTTTGTCAGAGTCGTGACCAAAACGCGTTCGTTCCGTTCGGCTCGCTGACGAACCTCTTCGAGCAGATCGTCGATCTGGCCTTTAACCGGCCGCACCTCGACAACCGGATCGAGCAATCCGGTCGGCCTGATAATTTGCTCGATCACCTCGCCCTGCGTTTCCTTTAATTCATAAGGCCCGGGCGTCGCCGAAACATATATCGTCTGCCCGCGACGCTCTTCGAATTCCTGAAAATTCAGCGGCCTGTTGTCTTTCGCGCTTGGCAGTCGAAAGCCGTATTCGACCAGAGTTCCCTTTCGCGATTGATCGCCCTTGAACATCGCGCCCAACTGCGGGATCGATTGATGCGATTCGTCGATCACCATCAATGCGTTTGACGGCAGATAATCAAGCAAAGTCGGCGGCGGTTCGCCCGGTTTTTTTCCAGTCAGGTGACGCGAATAGTTTTCGATGCCGCGGCAAAAACCCATCTCTCTTATCATCTCAAGGTCGTACATCGTCCGCTGATGCAGCCTTTGCGCCTCGACGACCTTTCCCTCGTTTACCAAAACTTCCTCGTGCTGGTCCAGTTCGGTGCGGATCGTTTTCGCAGCTTGTTTGATCGTCTGTTTCGACATCACATAATGCGTCTTTGGATAGATCGGGAGACGGTGTTCGTGCTTCGCTAAAACCTCGCCGAGCAACGGGTCGATCGTCGAGATCGAATCGATCTCGTCCCCAAAAAATTCGATACGATACGCCTGATCCTGATAGCTCGGGTACAGCTCGACCACATCGCCGCGAACTCGAAATGTCCCGCGGTCAAAATCCACATTCACCCGCTCATATTGCAGTTCGACGAGCCGCTGCAAAAAATCTTCGCGCCGCATCGTCATTCCCGGCTCGATGAACATCAGCATCCCGAAATACGCATCCGGGTCGCCAAGACCGTAAATGCACGACACCGACGCCACGACAATTACGTCATTTCGCTCAAACAAAGAGCGTGTTGCATGCAGCCGCAAACGGTCGATCTCGTCATTGATCGTCGCCTCTTTTTCGATATAAAGATCGGCCGCCGGAACGTAAGCCTCGGGCTGGTAATAGTCGTAATACGATACGAAATACTCAACCGCATTCTCAGGAAAAAACGATTTGAATTCCTGGTAAAGCTGCGCCGCAAGCGTCTTGTTATGGGCCAACACCAGCGTCGGCCGCTGAGTTTGCTCAATCAAATGCGCGATCGTAAACGTCTTGCCGCTGCCCGTTATTCCAAGCAGAACCTGAGCCTCGGCACCGCTGTTTATACCCTCGACCAACTGCCGAATAGCCTCAGGCTGATCGCCCTTCGGCGTATTTTCACTTATGAGACGGAATTGCATAGTAAAAATAATATCGCATTTCCACGACCCCGAAAAGCCGTAAAAATATTTTTATACATGCTAAGAGTAAGATATATTAACGCATATGGATATGACTCTTGAAACCATCGTGCATGCCGCAAAGCAGTTAACCTTTTATGAAAAGGCAAGGCTGGTACGTACTCTACTGACAGATCTTAATCAAGTTGAGGCAAACGACATTGACGCCTTGTGGATCGAAGAAGCCAACCGAAGATATTACGCTTTTCTTCATGGCGAGATGGAATTTTCTCCTGCTGAGGAAGTTTTCGCACGCGTCCGAGGTCGCATTCGCCAATGAGCCGTTTTGTTTCCGCGCGGGCTGAGAAAGTGTTTACCGATGCGGCCGCTTATTACGAAAAAGAGCAGGGTCGGCGGCTTTGCCGCTCTATTTGCGGAAAGTCTCTGACTTTCCGAAAGACTCGCAGATAAATGCGGCTATGCCGCCGCCTTATCGTCGGGAAAACTGCGGCAAAGCCGCGACCGTCTGGCAGCAATCGACGGAAAAGTAGAACTTTTCCGCAAATAGAAGCGGCGAAGCCGCAAATACAAACTCACTAAAATAAGTCTAGTGCGTAATCCGGGTTTGTTCAGCCGTTCCGTAGGCTTTACGCGAACGGCGTTTCATATTAGAGTTATCAAATAGGCTTTGCGAAATTTCACCTGTTATGGCTGTTGCCACCACGCTTTCCGATTCAACTTTTACCGGGCTTCCGCTCCTT
>CAZSEL010000026.1:0-60348 GCA_964605905.1 uncultured Chloracidobacterium sp.
GTCGCGGTCTGATTTCCCATTCTGAAACCATCGCGCGCCGTTTGCAGAGCGTAAGGAATATTCGACATCGATTCCATGCCGCCTGCGACAACAAAATCGGCATCGCCAAGCTGAACAGATTGTCCCGCCAACGCGACCGCCCGCAGGCCCGAACCGCAAACCATATTAATCGTAAGAGCAGACACTTCCGGCGGCAGACCAGCTTTCAATGCCGCCTGTCTCGCCGGAGCCTGGCCGATCCCGGCCGAGACGACACAGCCCATTATTACTTCATCGACGTTTGCCGGATCGACACCGGCACGTTTGACCGCTTCCTTGATCGCGATCGCTCCCAATTCCGGTGCCGTAAAGCCCTTTAATAAACCTTGAAACTTACCCGTCGGCGTTCGAGCCGCGCTGATAATTACCGCTTGTTTTGTATCTGACATGAATGCTTTTCCTTTTGTATTAAATGGCGAAAGATTATTTTCTCATTACTCTTACTCTCGCGCAATTACGCACTAGATCCAGCAAAGCGGCTGAGACAATTTAAAGTGTGCTGTATGTTAAAGTTTTTGCCGATTTGGAAAAAATAAGTTTGCCCTTTCTATGTCGGTTCTGTTATCTTTTACCAAATTTAGTTCCTTTATTTTAATTCGCAGATACATTAAGCCAATATGTTTATAGCACTCGAAGGAAGCTCGCCTACAACTGCCGGGTCGAATAATTACAAATATTACATATGGCAGGCGTTTACGGAAACAAGTGCCAGCGTGGGAATTTATGAGCCCGGTCCGGCTGCGATTTCCATGACTGGAAGCCCGATAAATATCCGGAAGATGGCCGACGCCGCTACCGCTTTTATCGCCAGGAATTCCGGCAAAATAGCTCTTATCGGATGGAGCCGCGGAGCCGCTGCGTGTATTCAGGTCGCGCACGATCTTAAGCGTGGAAAATCAAGACAGGTCGATGCAATGTTTTTATTCGATGCGGTTGACCAGGACACCTCGACAAGCAGCGACCTGAATTTCATTCCCTCAAACGTCGTAAATTGCTATCACGCTATCGCAATAAAAAAGAGTTGGCTAGATCGACGCCTTTTTCCGACCTGCGGAAGGCTGGCAAGTCCAGGCGTTAATTTTGTTACCAAAGAGTTCAGTACATCGCATGGCGGAATTGCAGGCGCCGGCGATGAAGGCGACGCCGGCTCAAGAGACTGGATGTGGGCGCACCTGCGGGCAGAAGGACTATTATAAACCAACTAAAAACTAGAAACTTCCAACTAAAAACTGTTAGGAAGAAATCTTTTCTAACAGTTAATAGTTTTGAAGTTTGAAGTTGATAGTTAGTTTAAGCAATGTTACAGAATTTTCAGCCGGGAGATTTTTTGATCTTTCAACTTGAGAGTGCGTTTGGATTATTGCGTGTGCTTGACGTCGAGTTGCGGGAAAACGAAACGATCTGGCATCTGGCGGTCTATAAGGATCTGTTTTTCGATGTGGATATGGCGGACGCCGCGTTGGAAAGAATAGAATCGCTTGGGGTTGAAATACCGCATGCTGCCCTGACTCAACGAGCATTTGAGAGCACACAGGTTTCAAAGATGCGAAACGTGGCGCTCACGACAAGCGATTTGGTGACTTACGAAAAATGGAAAAACGATTCTGACCGCAAAACATCGGACCGCTCTATTCGGCTAATTCTCGGCTTACGCTAATCGTCTTCGTTTTATTTCTTTCTTTATCAGATCGAGTTCGCGGCTGACCTGTCCTGTAACGGAAGAGTTTTCCTGCGCGCGACGGACGAGATAAGGGATCGCGTCTTTGACGGGGCCGTATGGAACGTATTTCGATACGTTATAACCCTCGTTGGCTAGGACATACGACAGATTGTCGCTCATTCCAAATAGCTGTGAAAAATTGATATGCGGATGATTGGCGACAATGGATGCGTCGTACATTTTTTCAGCAAGGAGCCGCGTGCTTTCCTCGTTATGCGTGCCGGCGACGAATGAAATTTCGTCGAGATGTTTCAGGCAGTAGTCTATTGCAGCATCGTAATCGGCGTCGGTTGATTCTTTGTCGGGTTGTATAGGCGACGTGTAACCCATTTCGGCGGCTCGCTCGCGTTCCTTTTCCATATAGGCGCCGCGGACCAGTTTTACGCCGAGCATATAGCCGTCTTTGCTTGCCTGACGCCGCGATTCGCGCAAAAACTGCAAACGGTCTTTTCGATAAAGCTGGATAGTATTATAAACGATAGCCCGGCCGCGGTTGTATTTCTGCATCATCTCGGCAGCGAGCCGGTCGATCGCGTCCTGTATCCACGATTCCTCGGCGTCGATAAAAATCGGCTGGCCAATTTTTGCTGCATATCCGCAGATCTCGTCCACACGGCCGTGAATGTGTTCGCATTTCGATTGCCCCTTGGCGTCCAAACGCCGTTTTGAGCTCATTTTCTCCAGCGTTCCAAGCGGTGCGATGCCGGAAACTTTGAACACGGCGAATGGAATATTCTCATCGCCTTTCGCGCGTTGAATCGTTCTCAGGATTTCGTCCCGCGTTTCGTCAAATTCGGCTTCGGTCGTCTTGCCCTCGACGGAATAATCGAGAATTGTGCCAATATTTGAACGACCAAGTTTCTCTATGGTCGGATTGCATTCCGCGATAGTCTCGCCGCCGCAGAATTGTTCGAAGACTGTGCTTTTTATCAGCCCTTCGACGGGCAAGCCGATGGACAAGGCAAACGTCGCCATCCGCGTACCGATGCCGCTAAGCAGCGGCGAGTTCATCGTTTTGAACATTCGATACTTTTCCTGGAGTTCCGAATCGGATTTGTCGGCAAAGGCGATGGCGGTGTCCTGAAAGTTCAGGTTTAGTTCGCTCATAAAGGGCAGATTTTACCACAGAGACACTGAGACACAGAGCAAGCAGAGCAAAGATAGTTCCGCCACGAATGCACGAATAAGAAAATTCGTGCATTCGTGGCAAATTCGCAAATTGTATAGCCGTAAGATTTCCCCTATCATAACTATTCTTACTCTGTGCACTCTGTGGTGAATTGATTTTATGGCAAAAGCACTTCCTAAGCGTTCGGAAAACTATTCCGAGTGGTATAACGAGATCGTAAAACGGGCTGATCTGGCTGAAAATTCCGCGGTTCGCGGCTGTATGGTGATAAAACCGTATGGTTTTGCGATCTGGGAGAAGATGCAGCGGGCGTTGGACGATATGTTTAAGGCTACGGGGCATCAGAATGCGTATTTTCCGTTGTTCGTGCCGAAATCTTTTCTTGAAAAAGAAGAGGAACATGCCGAAGGGTTCGCAAAAGAGTGTGCGGTGGTGACGCATTACCGGCTCAAGGCGAATCCGGACGGGAAAGGGCTGATCGTTGATCCGAACGCGAAGCTCGAAGAGGAACTTATCATCCGCCCGACTTCCGAAGCGATCATCTGGAACACTTACCAGACGTGGATACAGTCGTGGCGCGACCTGCCATTGTTGATAAATCAGTGGTGTAATGTCGTTCGATGGGAGATGCGGACGCGTTTGTTTCTGCGAACGACCGAATTCCTGTGGCAAGAGGGCCACACGGCGCATGCGACGGAGCAGGAAGCGGTCGAGGAGACGACGCGGATGCTCGGCGTGTATGCCGACTACGCGGAAAACTGGATGGCGATGCCCGTTGTGCAGGGCGTGAAGTCGCCGGGCGAGCGATTTGCGGGTGCGTTGGAAACTTATTGCATTGAGGCGCTCATGCAGGACGGAAAAGCGCTTCAAGCGGGGACTTCGCACTTCCTCGGGCAGAATTTTGCAAAGTCTTTTGACGTAAAATTCGTCAACAAGGAGAATCAGCAGGAATATCCGTGGGCGACGTCGTGGGGCGTTTCGACGCGGCTGATGGGAGCGCTCATCATGGCGCACTCTGACGACAACGGGCTGGTGCTTCCGCCCAAACTTGCGCCGATTCAGGTGGTGATTATCCCTATTTACAAGACGCCGGAAGACCTCTCGGCGATCACGGCGAAGGTCGAGCCGATAATAAATGATCTAAAGTCGGCCGGAATTTCGGTAAAGTACGACGATAACAACAACCAGCGTTCGGGTTGGAAGTTCGCCGAGTACGAATTAAAAGGCGTGCCCGTCCGGTTGGGCCTCGGGATGCGCGATTTGGAGAACGGGACGATCGAAATTGCCCGCAGGGACACGCTTACAAAAGAATCCGTCGCGATTGGAGATGTCGTGGAGACTGTGAAACTCCTTTTGGAACAGATTCAGGCCGCGATCTACGACAAAGCGCTTCGATTCAGGGAAGAAAACACTTTTTCAGTCGATACCTGGGACGAATTCAAGGAGCAGATCGAAAAAGGCGGCTTCATAATGGCCCACTGGGACGGCACGGCGGAGACCGAAGAGAAGATAAAAGACGAAACCAAAGCCACGATCCGCTGCATCCCCTTAAATTCGATCGAAGAGGCCGGTAAATGTGTTTACAGCGGCAACGACTCGGCAAAACGGGTCATATTTGCGCGGGCGTATTGATGAAATTTGGACGAGCTTGTCAGTACCGCCTGCGTTAGCAGGTGGCAGAGCGCGGCGTGTGAGACCATGCCACCCGTTTACGCGGGCGGTACTGACTTTTCACTAAACGCGTCGGCCTTGTACGAGTTGTACGATGACGACGACCAATGCTACGACTAGCACAATATGAATTAGCGGGCCGATGGACGCGCCGCCGACTCCAAAACCCAGTGCCCAGAGCACCAGCAAGATGATTACGATTGTCCAAAGCATACATTTCTCCTTAAAAGGTCAGTACCGACTGCGTCAGCAGGTGGCGATGATCGTCGGTGAGTTCGTGCCACCCGCTTACGCAGGCGGTACTGACTTGTGCTGTCCTAAATAATTCCGCCGGGCGTCCGCATGGTTCGGAAGTTTCTCATTCGCAGGGGAATTTCGGGCCGCTGCGTTCCAAATTGTTCGATATTACCTCCGCGATCACACGCTGCGGGAAATTCTGAGATTCGCACGCTGCCTTCGCGGCCCGATTCGCGTTTTTTTCCGAACTCTTCCAAGACGCTTTCCTTGTCCATGAAGAGCGGCTCGATTGATTTGCGGGATTTTCCACCCTGAATGTACCGCAATATATCTTCGCCGAGATCGCCGGAGTATGGTTTGGTCAGATAGGCGGTTGCACCGGCGTCGATTCCTTTTTGAATATCGGTTTTATAGGCTAAACCTGAGTAAAACACGATGGGTTTGTCCGGCTCGATCATTCGCAAATCGACACAGAGCTTTATGCTGTCGCCATTTGGGATCAATCCGTCCAGCAGGAACAGATCGACCTCGTGCGCGAGTGCGGCTTGCCACGCTTCGGCCACTGATTGGGCTGAAATCACGTTGATTCCAGCCTGTTCGAGACTAAATTTGACGAGTTCGCGGGTGTCCGCGTCGTCTTCGAGAAAAAGCACATTTGGTTTTGTAGGCGTTTCCATGATTTTCTCCTGGCGTTTACCCTGTCGGGCATATCGCATAAAAAATTTAAAAAATCTATTGTCGGCTCCTATACATTCCTCCGGCATAACCGGATTCCGCGGCGCTCCGAGGTCTGCTGCCAGCAAAGTAAACCGGTTGTTTCTTGTAATTTTTTCAAGAATGGTGAAAGGGTCACTTCCCCGCTTTTCAGCGATTGCGATTGACATAATTCCCCTTGATAACGGCGTATGGTTTTATAGGTCCAAATATCTCCGGTGGCGCCATCGCCAGATGGGGCCGAGCGGGTAACGTGTTTCACGCCGTCCTGAAATCACGTTGAATAGGAGCCTGCAATAGCTCGTTGAAAACGAAATCATCTGCATAAGGCCTCCGTTGAGAACATCCGACCATGGCCTGGAGTTTTGCCTTATGCAAAACTCCCGACGCGAGAGTGGGGCGAGCTGAAAATTGAAGTAATAAAGCTGTAAAAAAAGTGAAGGATGGCCGTTTGGTGGGCCATCCTTCCGAATAACCCCAGGAAGTAGCTAGCAGGTGTTGCCCTCGGTCAAATTTATTAAAGTGTGGAACTATATGACCGAGCGTTCACTCAATAATCAATTTATGTA
The DNA here is from genome assembly GCA_964605905.1 of uncultured Chloracidobacterium sp. Lineage (GTDB taxonomy): Bacteria > Acidobacteriota > Blastocatellia > Pyrinomonadales > Pyrinomonadaceae > OLB17. The sequence continues at coordinate 6,080 of CAZSEL010000026.1, forward strand.
GCAACTATACCGCGAATAAACGGCCGTGTATGTACGTTGCCGCACCCACGCCGATATAATTTCTTTTGTCGGAAAGTCCCATTTTTGCTGATTCAAATCCGTTTTGTCCGCCGAATACCTATTGCAGTCATAGTTCAAACTGTGTGTGTTATCGCACAATTCACATTTTGCCGGGCGACGAAGCGGTGAATTAGAACGCGCTTGATTGCATCGGCGTTTGACTGACACTGGTCTGAAACAGAGTTTCGGCGAGATTGCCGGAAAACGGTTTGGTCAGATAGTTGTTCGCACCGGCGTCGAGGCCTTTCTGCTTGTCGGCTTGATGTTTCAAATCGGAGCAGAAAACGATCGGTGTGTACGGCGCGAACTCCCGCAACTGGCGACACAGTTCCAAACTGTCTCCGTTCGGCAGCAAACCGTCGAGCAGAAAGAGATCGAATATATATTTGTGGGCCAAGTCCCACGCCTCATCCCTCGTTTTCGCGCAAAGGACCTTCATACCGGACAGCCGGAGCGTGAGAATGACCATTTCGCGCGTTCCGCAGTCATCCTCAAGGAATAGAACATTACGTTTTCTTTCGTCTAACATGATTTCTCCTCGGCTTCATCGCCGTGGGCTTATGGAATAAAGAACTGGAAGAGACTAAGGGTGTCGGTAAGGTTAGCGTCCAAAAAGTAAAAAGAGGACGGCATCGAAATACCGTCCCCAATTTTTCCCCCTTGCAAGCTAAAGGTGACCAGCCTCGACTAAAAAATCTAACGTACCCCAAAAAGAATCGAGAAAAGGAGTCGAGCGTTCACTCAGGTATTTCAAGTAGGACAAATATACCGAATATAGAAGACATCGTCGGTGCGCTAACACACACAACAGGAAAAAAAATTGTAATCTTCATGTCAACCCCTTAAATGGCCTCGCATTGTCTGTCTTTTCCAGTAATCCCACCGCCAATTCAGATCCATTGGAAGCGTAGTTGTCTGTGTTCTGAGCCAAACACTTATCCGCAGTTGAAAGTAATACCTTGAAAACTTAATTACGCGCATCGAAATGTCCCCCGTTGTTCGTTCAGTTTCCTTCCTTAACGTCACAAGAATAGCTTATGCGGCCCATTGCGTCGGTCTGTTAACGCACACAGGAAAAAGCAACTATCCTGACCACCAAACTGCGAGTATTCCGAGGCGCGTTGCAGTTATTTTTGCCCGCGTAGCTATTATTTAGACGAGAATAAAAAGACCGTTTTTCAGATAAAACAGACCGTTTATAACGTCGTCCCGGGCGAACCGGTCGCGCCGCTGCCCGTTTTTGCGGTTCCCGCGGTGCCCGGCCCACTTGTGGCGGGCTGTTTAACCGAGGCGCTCGAACGCCATCGACGGTGGAAAGCCCCTGCGGGTTACACAGAGGCAATCGGCATTGCTCTCGGCATCAATGGAGGCTCCGCGCCGCCCGATCCGGGAACCGTTAAACCCACAATCGACGTCTCGGCGGCCCAAACGGGCTATCTTTTCTCGGTCGTTGTCTCAAATCGCGGCGATTCCAATATGTGGGAGCCAAACGCTCGCAAAAGGCTCCTCAACATGGGTCACCGTGGCATCCGCGACCGGTAAATCGGTCGATGTGACCATCCCCGCCAACCTCGCAAACGGCCCGCAGCAGTTCCAGGTCCGCGTTCAGCTAAAAAAGAACAACGCGAACTATGGTTTGCTGTCGGATGTCGTTTACGTAACCGTGAATCCATAGCCGTGAATGATGAATGGTGAATGATGAATGATGAATTCAGGAAGCAGATCCTATATTCATCATTCATAATTCATCTTTCATCATTTCTAACTCATCCTTCATCCCTCATCCTTCATCCTTTCACCACCGTGCGTTACCGCATACACTCGCGGCGGTTTCCGTGTTATACTGATTTCACTACTTTCCAGACGGTTCATTCTATAAACGACGGTAAAGACGATGGCTGCTGATTCGGTACAAAACCATGCGGAGAAAAATTATCTTCTCGCTTCGCTCGACGAGAAGGAATTGGCCCGCGTGATGGCGAAGCTCGAACACGTTTCGTTTGATTTGGGAACGGTTATCTATGAATCCGGCGACAAGATGGACTATGCGTACTTTCCGACATCCGCCATCGTATCGCTGCTCTATATTATGGAGGACGGCGGGACTGCCGAGATCGGGATTATCGGCAATGACGGGATATTGGGTGTCAGTTTGTTCCTCGGCGGAGATTCCACGTCCAACCGCGCGGTCATACAAAGCGCGGGCGACGCCTACCGCATGAAGCCGGAAGACCTACGCACCGAATTTGCACACGCCGGACGATTTCAGGACCTGCTTTTGCGGTACACGCAGGCCCTGATGACCCAAATTTCCCAAACCGCCGTCTGCAACCGGCTCCACGCGGTCGAAGAGCAACTCTGCCGCTGGTTATTACTAAGCCACGACAGGCTCGACTCCGATAAATTGGTCATGACGCATGACCTCATATCCAATATGCTCGGCGTTCGGCGCGAGGGCATCACCCTTGCAGCCAAAAAGCTCGCCGCGAAGAAACTAATCAAGAACACGCGCGGCACAATTGAAGTGCTGGACAGACAAGGACTCGAGGAAGCGGCCTGCGAGTGTTATGAAATTGTCAACACCGAGTACAATCGGCTCCTCGGCAGAGGAATTTCAAGGACGTTTGCCTAGAGTCAGAACCGCGAGCGATAGCGATCGGGTTCTTTTGTCTCCACGCGGGGCGCATTTGATGCGATGCGGAACCCAGTCGCTATCGCTCCCGGTTCTGACATGACCGCGTAGCCCTGCGTTGTTAATCTTTGTGGCTAATTCAATTTGTAAGTGATAGGGTAGAACCTGATTTGATCTTTTTATAACTTCACATTCGACATCGGGACTGGTTTTAACCCCTCCTTCTTTGTGCCGTCTGTTGTTTTCACAACGTGACCGATACAAGGAGAACCCCGATGGCCGAAAACCAACGCTCCGCCAACCTGCTCCTCGCCGCTTTGCCCCGAAAGGATTACGATTTGCTCGCGCCGCAACTGGAACGCGTTCCGCTGCTCTTTAACGAACACATCTACGAACCCGGCGCCGTTATAAAACATGTCTATTTCCCCGAAAGCGGAATCGTTTCCCTGCTCTCAAAGGTCAATTCGGCCGCGTCGATAGAAATTGGCATGGTCGGCAACGAAGGAATGACCGGGCTGCCCGTCTTTTTGGGCGTGAAAACATCTGTAAACCTCGCCGTAATGCAAGGCAAAGGATCGGCGCAAAGACTTTCCGCCGCGAATTTTGTTGACGCGTGTACAAACGGAAGCAAAATGAACGCGATCATCCAGCGTTTCGTTTACTTGCTCTATCTACAGATCTCGCAGTCCGCCGCCTGCAACCGTTTTCATCCCATCGAGGAACGCCTCGCACGCTGGTTATTGATGACGCAGGACCGCATGCACTCGAATGAGTTCCAAATCACCCAGGAATTCCTCTCAAACATGCTCGGCGTCCGCCGCGAAGCCGTAAACAAAGCCGCCGGTTCCCTGCACCAACACGAACTCATCAGCTACGTCCGCGGAAACATGACCATCAACGACCGCACCGGCTTAGAGAAAGCCGCGTGCCCGTGCTATTGGATCATAAAACACGAATACGAAACCGCCGCGGGCTAATTTTAGGTTGGTACGTCCTTTGCAGACGCATTTGCAGGATAAAGTTGTACTGATTTAGTTCAAAGGAGAACAAATACATGAATAATCTACTCAGAGGCGGACTTGCGGGACTCGCCGCGTGGAAGCTCGGCGGCGGTTTGATCTCAACGATACTAATATTTCTCGTTGTATTCTGGCTGCTCGGCAAGTGTTAGCACTATTTGATTGGAAACTTAGACCTTTTGGCCGCTTTTATCGTCTAATGATGGTGAAGGCGGCTTTCTTGTGAATGTTTAGAAACCTGACGGATGAACAACTTGTCGCTACGGCTGTTTCGGATGATCCGGAGGCCTTTGGCGAGATCGTTAGGCGGTGGGAGCGTAAGATATTCGCTCTCTGTTTCGGTATGCTTACCCGCGAAGACGAGGCCCGCGACGCCGCACAGGAAACATTTATCGCCGCGTACAGGAATTTGAAGAACTTTCGCGGCGAGGCAAAGGTGTCGTCGTGGCTGCATCGAATAGCTGTAAACCAGTGTTTGACAACAAAACGGCGAAATCGAACCAGATCAGAGGAATATCTGGACGAGGAAACAAATGAAGGAGAGCGTGTTTTTATTGCTCCGGCTCATTTATCTCCGGCAAACACGACGGAACACGGCGAGCGGCTCGGAATTGTAAGACAAGCGGTCGGTTCGTTGCCAATCGACCTGCGACAGGTGATCGTGATGAAGGAATTCGAGGATATGACGTTTCAGGAGATCTCCGACACGCTCGAATTGCCGCTCAGCACAGTCAAAAGCAGGCTCTATACAGGATTAAAACAGCTGCGAATGAAGCTCGAACGGCTGCCGATGGAGGTGGCGTAACATGTTAAAAGCAAAAGATACAACTAACTGCGGCCCCGGCGACGCGATCGTCGGTTATATCTACAACGAACTGTCGTCGGCTCAACGGCTCGCGTTTGAAGACCATCTGCTCGATTGCACTACATGCACAGACGAGTTCGCCGCCATCGCCGACAGCCGTTATGCCGTCTATGAATGGCAAAAAATTGAATTCGAGCCGATGCAGACTCCGCGTTTTGTAATCCCCTATGCGAAAGCAAAGGTTTCGTGGCTTGACGCGATCAAAAGCGTTTTTGCCACCGGCCCGCGTCTCGCAACCGCCGGAGCGTTTGGTTTGTTGATAGCCGCGTTTGGCTTTGCCGCGATAATTTTGTCAGACAATTCGCCGGTTGTTGTATCGCAAACGGCGGTTGAAGTGACCGATACTTTCCCTGTCCCAGCCGCGCCGACAGGCGAGATCACTCCTGTGAGAGTTCCGCAACCGGTTGAACCTAATGTTGCCGACAACGAGAACGAACGCGTTAAACCAGACTTTGCGGCCGTCACGAAACGATCTTCTAAGGTCGAGCAAAAACGTAAACCCGCAACTGTTCGGCGAAATACCGTACGCCTGCAGAACATTGGAAACGAAACTCAAGCGAAAGCCCCACGCTTGAACGATTTTGAGGACCTCGCGGACGATAGTTTGCGGTTAGCCGACCTCGTAGCCGACATCGACACGAGAGATTAGTCGGTCAGAATCCCGACTAGTCGGGATAGCGACCGGGTTCTTTTCACCAGGTGATTATATGAAGCGTTTTCCCCAAGTATTTATTTTCATCGTTGCGATCTTGCTCGCCGTTTCGGCATTTGGGCAGGAACCGCAAGACGAGCAAGACCCGCCACCCGAACGCCAGGTTGACCGGATGAACATCGTTCGCGAACTCGGACTGTCGCAGGACCAGATTCGCCAGATGCGGCTCATCAATCAGGACGTTCGAGCCAAGCGGCAGCCAGCCCGCAGGCGGATGAACGAAGCAGGCCGAAATCTCGACCAGGCGATCTACGCCGACACAGTCGATGACGCCGTTTTCGCACAGCGGCTAAAAGAATTCCAAGACGCTCAAGGCGAAATGGCGAAAGTAAATTTCGAAAACGAACTCGCTATTCGAAAAGTCTTGACGCCCGAACAGCTTGTGCGGTTTCGTGAGATTCGCCAAAATTTCCAGCGTCAACGACAAAAGCGAATCCAGAACCGTGACATGCGGCCCGGCGGTGACCAGCGTCGCGGACAGCCGCCGGCTGATCGCCCACCAGCAAAAGAAATTCAACAACTAAGACCCAAGGCTAGCTAACCGTTTCGATTAGCTCCGATTTCCCGTCAGGCTTCATCCTTTTTTTGATGAGGCCTTGTTTATTTGGCGTTTGTTACTGTTCGTTGTAACCTCTTAACAGATTTTCGTTAAGGTCTGCCGGTTAGTTCCGCCAACAAATGGATCCGATCACCAGGTTTCTATTCGCATTGCAAGAGATTAGCGTCTTGATATGGAAGGCGTTTATCGGACTGTTTAGCAAACCGCGCTATTTCGGCGAAACAACCACTCAAATGGACCTGATCGGCGTCGGTTCGCTGCCGATCGTTTTGCTTACAGGTTTCTTTACCGGCGGCGTACTTGTTCTACAGACATTTCCAACGCTCGAATATTACAGCATCCAGAATGAGGCTGGACGATCCGTTGCAACATCCCTCATTCGGGAGCTAGGGCCAGTGCTTTCCGCCTTGATGGTTTCCGGCCGCATTGGTTCGGCGATCTCGGCCGAGCTTGGCTCGATGGTCGTCTCTCAGCAGATCGACGCAATGCGTGCTTTGGGAACCGATCCCGTCCGGAAACTTGTTACGCCGCGCCTGATCGCCCTTATTTTTATGCTGCCGCTGTTGACCGTGGCTGCCGACATCTTCGGGCTTGTCGGCGGCGGCGTTGTTGCAAATCTTATCTACAATCAGGACCTGAATGTTTTCGTCAATTCCGTCAGAAACGGAATTACGACCTCCGATCTCGTCGGCGGCATTATCAAGCCCTTGTTTTTCGGACTGATAATTGGGGCCGTTGCGTGCTACAAGGGGCTCAGTACATCCGGCGGAACGGTCGGCGTTGGCCGTTCGACAACGGACGCGGTTGTCATTTCGTCGATCTGGGTTATCATTTTCGATTTCTTCCTGTCCAAGGCTCTGCAATACCTTCTCGACATCGGGCGTATTTAGACAATATAATCACCGGACAGATGCTTGCGCCGCAAATTGAGGAAAATATTGAGCTTATCGACGAAGGCCAAATGCCCGCCGATCTCGAAGACGCTGTCGATGAACCCTATCGGGCAATGCCGGCAATCGAGTTTCGCGATGTTTGCCTCGCTTTCGACGAGAAGGTTATTCTCGACCATATTAGCTTTACGGTCCGCAGGGGTGAGACAAAACTGATCCTTGGCCGCTCAGGTGGTGGTAAATCTACCATCATTCGCCTAATTCTCGGCCTGCTGAAACCGGATTCCGGCCAGATATTGATCGATGGCGAAGACATTACGGATCTGACCGAGGAAGAGATGATGGACGTCCGCTACAAGATCGGCATGGTCTTTCAGGAAGGTGCTCTGTTTGATTCACTCTCGGTTTACGAGAACGTGGCCTATCGACTCCGCGAGCAAAATGTTGATGAAGTTGAAATTGAGACCGAAGTTCGCAGAATGCTCCGTTTCGTCGATCTTGAAGATGCTATCGACAAGTTGCCGATAGAACTGTCAGGCGGCATGCGGCGGCGAGTCGGCATTGCCCGCGCACTGATCGGCGACCCTCAGATCGTGCTTTTTGACGAACCAACCGCCGGACTCGATCCGCCGACGGCTCGTACGATCTGCGAACTCGCAATAAAATTACGTGATCTACAGGATGTTTCGTCAATTTTCGTTACGCATGAGATGAACAATGTTCGGTATTTAGCCTCGGAATATGCTACGGTTGACGAAAAAGGTCAGGTCATCTACGAAAAAGAAGGCGAGCGGCTGTGCCTGATCAATACCCAAATCATGATGCTCCGCGACGGAAATGTGATCTTTTCGGGAACGGACGAAAAGCTTAATAAGAACGAAGACCCGTACATCAAACGGTTTATTCACGGAAAATAGTCAACGATGGTGCAAACAAAGAGAACATTGGGATTTAGCCAGCTTCGCGTTGGAATTTTCGTGCTTTTCGGGCTTGGTGTGCTGGCGTTTCTTATTCTCAATTCCACCGGTGATTTCAATCCGTTTGAAAAGAAACTTCGCTTGAAAGCCCGCTTTGCCGCCGCCGACGGTTTGCGTGAAGGTTCAGAGGTGCAACTTGCCGGTGTTCGCATCGGAAAGGTCGAGTCAGTCAGTCTTTTGCCGCCGGATTCGCCCGAGGAAGCAAAGATCGAAGCGACGCTGTCTGTTGACAGTACATTGAACGATCAGCCGATCTCTGAACGCATCAGGACGGACTCGATGGCCCAATTGATTGCCGTTTCCGTTCTTGCAAACGACAAGGTCATCAATATTTCTCCCGGAACGCCGAAAGGCTCGCCTGTCCAGGAAAACCATATTTTGGAATCGAGCGAAGCAATTTCGATCAACCAACTCACGAAAACCGGAAACGACTTGCTCCAGCAGATAAACAAGCTCGCAGTTCCCGCAAACGAGATCCTTAACCGTGCAAATCAGGGCGAAGGCACGCTCGGCCGCATCATCAATGACGAGTCGCTCTACCAGAATCTCGATGCCACAGTTGCCGAAACCAAGCTGACGATGGTCAAACTGCAGTCAACGCTTGAAAAGGTCAACAGCGGCCAAGGCACTGCGGGACAACTAGTTAACAACCCTGAGTTATACAATAATCTCAACAAAACCGTCGCGCAGCTTGAGGCAATCTCGACCGATATTAAGGCCGGTAAAGGAACGGCCGGTAAATTTGTTACCGACGACGCTCTTTACAATGAAACCCGAGCAGCATTAACTGATCTACGAACTTCTGCCGCCAAGATCAATGCTATTGCTGACGACTTTAAAGTCATTTCAACCAACCTGATGGAAGGAAAAGGCACGGCCGGCAAGTTCCTGCAGGACGAAAAGCTCTACGAGGACGCTAGAACGACCCTCGACCGGATCAACACGATCCTAGCCGACGCGCAAGCCGGAAAAGGCACGCTCGGTAAACTCGTAACCGACGAAACGCTCTACAACAACATCAATCAAACCGCCTCGAACGTAAATCAATTTTCCAGCGAGACCACAAAACTGATCTACGATTTCCGCCAAAATCCAAAAAAATACCTTCGCATTAAGCTTTCTCTGTTCTAATAAATACAACCTCTGCCTTGACGGCTTTGATCAAAGATATGTATATTATGCAGATATGCATAATATATGCATTGAATAATTGTATATTATTTATGAAGTCAAAACAGGATCGCCAGAAAATGATCGTGGATATCGTTACAGCCTCGTCCGTTCGAAATCAGAATTTGGTCGTCAATCTCTTGCGGAAGAATGGTTTTTCGGTAACACAGGCGAGTATCTCACGTGATCTTGAGGAACTCTCGATAAGCAAACTGAACGGCATATATCATCGCCACAGTGAACCGGTCAGAATCTCGTCATTTGGAAATATATTCTTTGCTCTATCCGGCGAGAATCTTATCGTCGCGCGTTGTTCGCCCGGCATGGCCTCGGCTTTGGCTGTTCGGCTTGATTCGATGGCGAGCCATGAGATCGTCGGAACAGTCGCCGGAGATGACACCGTTTTTATTGCAGTTGAAAGCAGACGCGGGCAAACTTCCCTGCTAAAGCGGCTGAGAGAGGAGTTTACGCATGGCGAGTGAAAAGATCAAAATAGCGATTTTTGGCGGTTCGGGCTATGGCGGCAGCGAACTTTTGCGGATTTTGCTCTTTCATCCAAACGCAGAGATAGTTTTGGTGACCGCCAATGAACACGCCGGAAAAAAGGTCGGCGATGTTCACCGGAACCTAAACGGTTTGACCGATCTTGTGTTTGTCACCGGGCCGCAGGACATTAGTTCCCTGCCCGATATCGACATTGCTTTCTTCGGACTGCCGCACGGACAAGCGCTGAATTTAATACCGCAGTTGCCCAAAAGCGTAAAAGCGATCGACCTTTCCGGCGATTTCAGGATCGACGATCCGACGATATTCGAAGACTATTACAAGCAAAAACATGCAGGCGACATTCAGCAGCAGTTTGTTTATGGACTGACCGAAACAAACCGTGAAGCGATCAAATCGGCCAAATACATAGCAAATCCAGGCTGTTTTGCCACTGCTACATTGCTCGCTTTAGCTCCGATGGTAAAAAGCGGTTTGTTGACTGGAAAGGTCATCGTCGATGCGAAAACCGGCTCGTCCGGATCTGGTGCAAAACCGGCCGCAAATACGCATCATCCGCAGAGAATGAATTCGTTCTATGCCTATAAACCCTTTGTTCATCAGCATGTACCGGAAATAGAGCAGCATTTACAGGCCGTTGGCCAATTCGACAGCGGATTTGTTTTTATGACCCATAGTTTACCGGTCGCCCGCGGCATTTTTGCGTCGTGCTACATGGAAACGACGGTTAATCTAACGAATGAGGATGTGTTGAATCTATTCAAGCTTTTTTATACAGACTCATTTTTTGTACGATTCACCGATGGCTCGCCGGACATAAATTGGGTGAAAAACACCAACTTTTGCGACATTGCTGTCCATACAAGCGGCAAGAATCTGGTCGTGTTTTCCGCAATTGACAATCTCGTCAAAGGAGCCGCCGGACAAGCTGTTCAGAATATGAATCTGATGTTCGACTTAGGCGAAAAAACCGGGCTGATCTTTCCGGGAAGCAATCCATAACGTACTACAGACTGTTAGTCTGTCGGTGGTCAGGCTAACAGCCTGACCTACTTACATATGACTTTTACTGACATCCAACAATTAGAAGACGCCGTTCAGGTCGCGACCTACAAAAAGATGGACATCGCGGTCGAACGCGGTTCCGAAGCGTGGGTTTGGACCAGCGATGGCGAGAAATATCTCGATCTTTACGGCGGCCACGCAGTCTGTGCGACCGGGCATTCGCATCCGCATGTTGTGAAAGCGATTCAGGAACAGGCAGAAAAGATTATGTTTTATTCTAATCTCGTCTATTCCGAAATTCGCGGCCGTGCCGCTGAAAAGTTAGTTTCTGTTGCGCCGAAATCCCTAACGAAAGCATTTTTCTGCAACTCCGGAACGGAAGCAAACGAGAACGCAATGCGGATGGCCCGCATGGCGACCGGCCGACAAAAGATCGTTTCGTTTTCCGGCGGTTTTCACGGACGAACTGCGGATTCGATCTCGGCGACGTTTCTAGGCAATTATCGCAAGATCGGCGAGCCAAATGTCCCGCATCACGTCGAGGCCGAGTTCGGCAATATCGAAAGCGTCCGAGCGGTCATAGACAACAATACGGCGGCCATCATTCTCGAACCGATCCAATCAATGGCTGGTGTCGTTGAAGCTGAACCTGAGTTTTTCCGTGAGCTTCGCGAGGTTTGCGATCAGCAGGGTGCTATGTTGATTTTTGACGAGATCCAAACCGGTATCGGCAGAACGGGAAACTGGTTCTTCGCGGGCAGCGGCCTTGCTGACTTTGTCGAACCCGACATAATAACTCTCGCAAAAAGTCTCGGCAGCGGCATTCCGGTCGGAGCGTGTCTCGTCAATGAAAGTGTCGCGTTCACGATCAAAACAAACGATCTCGGCACAACATTCGGCGGCGGCATGATAGCGATGGCCGCTGTTTTGGCAACGCTCGAAGCCATCGAAAACGACGGAATGATCGCAAATGCAAAGGCGGTTGAACAGCACCTACGCGATTCGCTTACAGACGTTTCCGGCATCGTTGGCGTTCGAGGAAAAGGATGTTTGCTCGGTGTAGAATTCGAAGAGCCTTGCTCAACCGTTCACGCAAAATTACTCGATAATAAAATAATCACGGGAACATCAAGCGATGCGAAAGTGCTGCGGCTGCTTCCGCCACTTTGTGTTAAAACAGATGAGATTGAATTATTTATTTCCATTCTTCGTGCATGCATAATATATGACTGACCATAATTCCTATCTTTCTGCTGATTACGGCCAATTTTTACAGTCACTAAAAGAACGCATTCAAAATGCGCAAGTGCGTGCGATGTTGTCGATCAACCGCGATTTAGTATCGCTTTATTGGGAAATCGGTCGTGAAATATTAGATCGTCAGGAAATACAGGGATGGGGATCTAAGGTCGTTGAACGATTGTCGCGCGATTTACGTCAGGCCTTTCCCGAAATGAAAGGATTTTCCCCAAGAAATGTTAAGTACATGCGTTTATTGGCCGAAACCTATCAGGATGAGCGATTTGTGCAACAAGCTGTTGCACAAATTCCATGGGGTCATAATATCCGAATTCTGGATAAGGTGAAGTCACCGGATGAGCGCGAATTCTATATTACACAGACCATAAATAATGGCTGGAGTCGAAACATATTGGCACTTCAAATTGAAAGCAAGCTTTACGAGCGACAGGGCAAAGCTGTTACGAATTTTGAATTAACCCTGCCGAAACATCAATCCGACCTAGCAAAGGATATTCTCAAAGATCCTTACAATTTCGACTTTTTATTGCTCGGCTCCGAGGCGCAAGAACGAGATGTCGAAAATGCTCTTTTAGTTCACCTGCGAAAATTTCTCCTTGAGATGGGTGTTGGATTTGCATTTGTCGGCAACCAATATCATCTGGAAGTTGGAGATAAGGATTTCTACATCGACCTTCTTTTCTACCATCTCGGATTACGGTGTTTCGTAGTAATCGACCTGAAGATGCGTGAGTTTCAGCCCGAAGACGGCGGCAAGATGAATTTTTATTTGTCGGCTGTTGACGATTTACTCCGACACGAAAAGGATCAGCCTAGCATTGGGTTAATTCTGTGCAGGGAGAAAAACCGGTTTATAGCTGAATATGCAATACGCAATATTAAGAAACCAATCGGTGTTGCGGATTATCAATTTATACACAATCTTCCTGAAAATCTGGAAGGTAGTTTGCCTACCATTAAAGAATTAGAGAATACAGCGTCAGATAAGTTCCTTAGCCGCATTAACAACACTCCAATTGAGCCTGATGAATTGTTTGAAGCACTAAAAAGGCGCCAAGAACGACCGGACCTAGACGTAGGAATAGAATCAAATATTCCAATTTTGCTTGAACAGTTCGGAAAAGGCAGTTTTGAGAAAATCTCAGCTGTCCTATTCAGGATCTGGGCACTTATGTCGTTGATCGAAAGGCAACAACTTCCGGCGGAGTGGGTGGAGAAAATTGATGAGGGTTCTATAAACGTCTTTGAACCTATTCTAGTTGCTGCATCAACAGAACCGTTGATAGTCAAAGGAAATGATCTTGAATTCGAGGTGTCGGATTTTGTCCGTCGGGTGAAAGAGATTGCGGCTTCTGGAGATTACAACGATTAAAATACCTACTACTTATGGATTTTTTAACGACCGCAAGCCTCAAACTCCATCGACTTGAGGAAATCATAATTCGAGGCTGCGCATTTAAGAATAATCGCACTGAAGATCAGCCTCTTAAAGGTAAATCAGTCGCGCTTGTCTTTTTTAATCCGAGTTTGCGGACGCGGGCGTCGATGCAGGTTGGGATCTATGAGCTTGGCGGGAATGCTGTGATCCTCGAACCGGGCGGAACGTCCTGGTCGCTGGAGCATCGTGAGGGCGTTGTGATGGATGGCGGTAAGACCGAACATCTGAAGGAGTTTGTTCGCGTTTTGGAAAGGTACGTTTCGGCGATTGGCGTGCGGACGTTCGCCGATTTGAAAGATTGGGAAATGGAGCGGACAGATCCGATCCTGAATGCGTTTGCAAAATATGCGAGTGTTCCGGTCATAAATCTTGAATCCGCCATGCATCATCCGTGTCAGGCGATGGCGGATATGATGACGATACGGGAAAAAGTTGGATCGGAAAAGAAAAAGGTTCTGCTCACTTGGGCTTGGCACCCGAAGCCTCTGCCGATGGCTGTTCCGAACAGTTTTGCTCTTGCGGCTGCACAGTTCGGACATGATCTGACGATCGCTCATCCAAAAGGCTATGAACTCGACAATGAGTTGTTATCGGAGATCGAATCTCAGGCATCTGCAAATGGCGGCAGCGTTGAATATTCAAACGACGTGGACGCTGCGTTCGATGGAGTGGAAGTCGTTTATGCAAAAAGCTGGGGCAGCAAGAATTTCTATGGGAATGCCGATGCGGACATCCAAGAGCGTGCAGTTTATCGTGACAAATGGATCGTTGATGAGACGAAAATGGCGAGAACAAATGATGCGATATTTATGCACTGTCTGCCCGTTCGCCGAAACGTGATCGTAACCGATGGAGTTATCGATTCGCCAAATTCGGTCGTCATCGATCAGGCCGAAAATCGCTTACATATTCAGAAAGCCATAATGACGGAGCTTTGTACGACAGGTTGTTAGCCTGTCGCTTATGAAATAAAATGAACATAGAAACACTGGACTTGCTCCGCGAGGCATTGCCGTACATTCAACGGTTCAAAGGAAAAACCTTTGTCGTAAAATTTTCGGGAAAAGTAACGGAAAACAAGGAAAATCTTGCTTCGCTCGCCGAAGAGCTTGCGTTGCTGCATCAGGTCGGGATAAAGGTCTGCGTTATTCATGGCGGCGGAAAGCAACTGACCGAACTTGCACAAAAACTTGGTGTTGTTCAAACGGTTATCGAGGGCCGTCGAGTTACCGACGACGATACACTCGATCTTGCGAAGATGATTTTTCGCGGCAAGATCAACACAGAGATATTGTCAGAGCTTCGCCGTCGCGGCATCGAAGCAGTCGGCCTTTCGGGCGTCGATGGCGGAGTAATAAAGGCGCAAAGACGGCCGCCGCGAGACGTTATGAATCGTGAAACGGGTGAAACCGAATCGGTCGATTTTGGCCACGTTGGTGACATCGTTGATGTTGACACGCACCTTATCCATCTATTGCTCGACGGCGGCTATCTACCGGTGATCTCGTCGCTTGGCGCTGATGACGATGGAAAGGTTTACAACATCAATGCTGACACGATCGCGGCAGAGATCGCCGTTAGTCTCAAAGCCGAAAAGCTGATCCTGCTGTCAGATGTGAACGGAATATATCTTGATGCCAAAGACGATTCTACAAAGATCGACCGGCTTTCAATTAATGAAGCCGAAGACATGATCGAGAGCGGAAAAGCAGTTGGCGGAATGGTTCCGAAACTGCAAAGTCTCTTGTCGTTATTAAGCCGCGGCGTGCGGTCTGCGCATGTCATTAGCGGCGACAAACGCAATGCCCTGCTTTCCGAGGTGTTTACCGACGAAGGAACGGGGACGATGCTGGTTCCGTAAACAAGGAAGGACAGACCAACAGTCTGTCCTACTAATGGTGCTCAGGGCGGGACTCGAACCCGCACGGATTACTCCACACGCCCCTCAAACGTGCGCGGCTACCAATTACGCCACCTGAGCAAGTTATCAAAGAAACTATTGGTTCGAGGGAGGTTCTTCGCCGAGTTCGTCACGCGCCGCAGCAGGTGCAGTGTTCGTATCTGCGGCCGGAGCAATATTTGTTTCTGTCGCCGGAGCCGTGTTGCTTTCTGTGGTCGTGTTCGAATTTGAATCGACGACTGCCGGCGCTTCCGTCACAGGAGCGGCCGGGTCATCGGCCACCAAATCAAGTACTGAAACACCACCCTGCAAAGCCGGAAGCGAGATCAGAAATGCGACCACCATAAACACGCTGGCGGCAACTATTGTCATTTTTGACAGTACAGAGGCAGTCCCACGCGGCCCGAAAGCGGCGCTGGATACGTTGCTTGTGAACAGTGCGCCAGCGTCGGTCTTACCCGGCTGCAGCAGCACCGAACCGATCAGCACGACGCAAGCAATAAAAAATAATGCGTATAAAAAATAAAGCAACTTAAACCACCTTTTGCGTTTTCACTTCACGCTTTTCTTATAATATTATGAACTTCGAGAAAAACGGGTTGTCCCACATCTATGCCTAAGTCTTGCATAATCGGCATCAGTGTCTGCCCGAATTGCTCGAATTCTTCCTTTGAGTTCCAGATATCGCTGACATTGAGTTTGCCATCGACTTTGAAGCAAACATGATAATCTCTTCCTGTCGGAGATCCTGCTCCAGCAGCTTCGAGCCGTTTAATGCAATCATCATATTGAGTCTCGCTCAGAATCGTTGGTGTGAATCGAACTACAAATGACATATTTTTCTCCTATTCAGAAATTGTTTGAGATTATAAAACAAACTCAAAAAACTATTTGTAATTTACTATCTTTGCGAAACTTTCCGCTTCGAGACTTGCACCGCCGACCAAGGCACCGTCAACGTCCGGCTGCGACATCAGCGTCGCAATGTTGTCCGGTTTTACCGAACCGCCGTAAAGAATTCTAACGGCTTCAGCGGTTGCCTCACCATGCGTTTCGGCAACGACCTGACGGATGTGCCCGTGCATTTCTTGAGCCTGTTCCGGCGTGGCGGTTTTACCCGTCCCGATCGCCCAAACAGGCTCGTAAGCGATTATGATACGTTCCATGTCCGCAACTGTCAAACCGTTTAGGCTACCTAAAAGCTGGTTTTTTACCACCGATTCGGCATTCCCAGCTTCCCTTTCAGCCAGCATTTCACCGACACAAACTATCGCCGTCAGCCCCGCGGCAAGTGCGGCCATCGTTTTCCAATTGACCGATTCATCAGTCTCGCCGTAAAACTGCCGCCGTTCAGAATGTCCGATTATCACGTGCGAACATCCCGCATCTTTCAGCATTACCGCAGCAACCTCACCTGTATGAGCGCCAAAATCGTTCTGCACAGCACAGTCCTGCGCCGCCACACGTATATTCGATCCCTCAAGCCGGTCAGTGACCGATCTTAACGCCGTAAACACCGGAGCGATCACTATTTCACAGTGGCTCGCGTTTGCAACCAAAGGCTTCAGCGCCAGAGCAGTATCGACCGCCTCGCCCAGCAGTTTGTACATTTTCCAGTTTCCGGCAATTACAGGTTTTCTCATATCAATCGACCCAATTTTCTACATGCAAATTTGGAAACTGCTTGAAGTGCTTGAGGTTCCGGGTGACAAGCACCGCATTCAAAGTCAGACAAATGCTGGCAATAAGTAAATCATTGCGTCCTATCTTTCGAAATCTGGGTATTTTACGAAGCTCATCGAACTTTTCAAGAGAATCAGGATGAAATCTGACGGTAGGAATCTGTTCAAGCAAATTCTCGGACTCGAGAAGCAGCTTCTGTGCTTTATCCAACAAGCTGCCATCGTTTGCCTTCAAAAGAAAGTCCATTCTGCCACGCAGGATTTCTACTTTGGTTACGATTGTAATGGCAAATTCAAAATCGGGAGCCTGAGCGAGACGCTCACTTACCCTAACATTGCCTTTATGCAGATGCGTCAGGGTGTCGGTGTCGAGAATGTACATTAAGAAAAAATACCGGTTTCGGCTTCGGATCGGCCGCGGTCTCTATAGATGCTGTCGAGCAGTTCGTCTGTCAGGTCATCATCGGAAATAGAGTCTGCCTGTCCTAACAAAATCGCGCGGCTGTCCTGTGTACGAAGCCAATCATCTATAGCTGTTTTCAAAAAGCGCCAAGTATCGGCAATCTTTCTGCCGGGTAGATGTCCCTGGGCGGCCTCGTGCAACACTGTTTCAGGCGGTATTCGCAGATAGGTAGCAACTTCTTCAATTGTTAAAACCTCTGTTTGCATATTTTTTCTTAACTCACACACGATTCCAATTTCTCAGAAATCAGGCGTAATTATATCACGTTTTTATCATCCAACGCCGTAACTCCCGGCAACACATCGCCCGCTAGAAATTCCAATGTCGCGCCGCCTCCGGTTGAGATGTGTGAGATCTTTTCGGCGAGTCCGGCTTGGTTGATTGCGGCTACGGAATCTCCGCCGCCGACTATCGAGGTCGCTCCATTATCAGTTGCTGTGGCAACGGCGTTTGCAATGGCGACGGTTCCTTCGTCAAACGGTTTTTCCTCGAACATTCCCATCGGGCCGTTCCAGACAATGGTTTTCGCTCCTTCCAGGGACTGTTCAAATAAGGCAACGGTTTCCGGACCGATGTCGAGGCCGACGAGACCGGTGTTTGTGAACGCGATCGGAATCGATTTTCTGGAATTGATCGGGTCGTAGGAATCGACTACCTGATGATCGGTCGGCAATAGCAATTCGACACCGGCTTCATCGGCTTTTTTAACGATCTGCAAAGCAGTCGGCATCATATCGTCCTCGACCAGCGACTTGCCGATGGTGAATCCCTGTGCCTTAAAGAACGTGTACGCCATCGCACCGCCGATTAGAAGTTTATCTACCTTTCGTTCGATCAAGGATTCTATGACCGGAATCTTGTCCGACACTTTTGCACCGCCGAGAATTGCGACGAACGGACGTTCCGGGTTATGCAGAGCCTTGCCCAAAAACTCAAGCTCCTTTTCCATCAGCAGGCCCGCGACGCAGGTATCGACGTGGTGCGTAATGCCCTCGGTTGAAGCGTGAGCGCGATGAGCGGTGCCGAACGCGTCATTGACATAAACATCGACGCCCGCAGCAAGTTGCTTTGCAAAATCAGCATCGTTCTTTTCTTCACCGTCGTGAAGCCGAAGATTTTCCCTCATCACGATCTCGCCATTTTCCATCGCGGCCATTTTTGACGATATGTCATTTGGGTCTTCTGCGTCTTCCAAATGTACGGATTTGCCAAGCAATTCCGCGAGTTTCTTGGCAACTGGTTGAAGAGTGTATTTACCCGATTCATAGGGCATTCCCTTTTCTTCAGCTTTCTTTTTGTCTTTTAGCGGACGGCCAAGATGCGACGCAAGAATGACTTTCGCACCTTGCCCGACAGCATATTCTATCGTCGGCAACGCGCCCTTAATCCGCGTTTCGTCCTCGATCACGCCGTTTTTGATCGGCACGTTAAAATCGACTCGAATGAAGACAGTTTTCCCGTTCAATTCGACATCTTTGATGCTCTTCTTGTTCATTGACTTACGGTTCGTACGTCCATTGCCCTTTCGCGGCGATAAATTTCACGAGGTCGCGAACGCGGCAGGAATATCCCCATTCGTTGTCGTACCACGAGAGAATTTTGATGCAGGTTCCGCCGATGACCTTGGTGTTTTCGGCGTCAACTATCGACGAATGCGGATTGCCGCGGAAATCGATAGAAACGAGCGGTTCCTCGGAGAATGCAAGAATTCCCTTCATCGCTCCGTTTGCCGCTTCTTTGAGAACTTGATTAACTTCTTCTATGCTCGTTTCCTTTTCGACGTTGATCACGACATCGACCAGCGAAACATTCGGCGTCGGCACTCTAACGGAGATCCCGTCGAATTTGCCTTTGAGTTCAGGAATTACTAGAGCGACGGCCTTAGCGGCACCGGTTGAGGTCGGGATCATCGACAACGCGGCGGCGCGCGCACGACGCAGATCTTTGTGCGGCAGATCGAGCAGCATCTGGTCGTTTGTATAGCTGTGAATCGTGTTCATCAATGCGTTCTTGATGCCAAATTTTTCGTGGATTACCTTTGCGACCGGTGCCAGGCAGTTCGTCGTGCATGACGCATTCGAGATGATGTTATGACTCACCGCGTCATACATTTCGTCGTTTACGCCGAGCACGATGGTCACGTCCTCGCCCTTTGCCGGGGCTGAAATGATGACTTTTTTGACCGATCCGCGAAGATGCTTTTTGGCGTCTTCCGCATTTGTAAAACGGCCGGTAGATTCGATGACGATCTCGGCACCGACCGATTCCCAATCGATCAACGCCTGGTCTTTTTCCGAAAACACCTTGAACGAATCGCCGTCAACGGTGATAGTATCTCCGTCAGCCTTGATATCGTTGTCCAGATTGCCCATTACCGAGTCGTATTTGAGCAAATGTGCGAGCGTTTTTGTGTCCGTTAGATCGTTTACCGCGACGAAATCTATATCGCTGTCGCCGAGCGCCGTGCGAAGCACGTTGCGCCCGATGCGCCCAAAACCGTTAATGCCGACTTTTATACCCATTTTTATTAAAATCCCTCCAAAATTTCGTGTTGTTAAAACTTTGAAGATAACGCAATTAGAAGCAAACTTCAACGCATTGGCAGGTTTATCCTTGTTCCTTCCTGTTCCTCTTGGTATGTGGTTTGAATCCTTTTACTACTGTTCAGGAAGAATAAGAATGAACAAGGGTCGCGCCGTGCCTTGTTCCAAAATTGTTGAAACTATGTCAATTTCAAAGACGTAGTATCGGTTTGAGTTTTTCGAGCCGAATTTTGCTCGTTTTCAAGTTACGGAGCCATCTATAATGAAACTTTTTTCAGGTCGAAAGGCTTTTATTTTTTGTCTGATCGCGATCTCAACAGGCGTCCAGCAAGTTTCTGCTCAGGACGATCAGCAGGCAGTTCGCGACATTCTGCAAGCAGTCGTTGTGCGCGAAAAGTCCGAGTTTCTCAAACCGGGCGCCGATGCTGCACCGAACGACGTAAAGACCGCGAGCAATAATCTGCTAACGCGGCTTGGTGTGCAGAATGCGCAAACCGTGCCGCTCACGGTCGCCGGCGCCATTGCCAAGGCCCTCGAAAACAACAACACGGTGGAGATCACACGCGATGACGTTCGTTTTCAGGCGACGCAGATCAGAGCAGTCCGCGGTGCGTACGATCCCGTGTTTAATATTTCGCCGACCTACACGCGTAATTCGACCACTGGCTCGGCCGCCACTAACGACTTTAACGTCAATTCGAGCATGTCGCATTTGATTCAGCCGGGCGGCGGCAGCTATACGGTTTTCTTCAACAATAACCGGACTGAGAATGCATTTAACCAAGCCCAGCTTAGCTCAGGCTCGATCGGCGAGGGCGGTGCAAGCGCGAGCTTTTTTTCGAGCGTCGGATTTCGATACACGCAGCCGCTGCTCCGCAATCTCGGCATAGACAACACGCGACGAAATTTAAAGATCGCCCGTAAACGGCTTGAGCAGACCGATTTCGATTTTCGCCGCCAGACTATCGATACGATCACGCTCGTTCAAAGGACATATTGGGATCTTGTGTTTGCGCTTCGCGACCAGCAGAACCGGCAGGCAAATCTTGAGTTGACGCGTGAAAATCTACGTCAGGTTCAGGCAAGGATCGACGCCGGCGCGGCCGCGCCAATAGAAAAAGCGGAGGTCGAAACCGAGCTCGCGATCCGCGAAGGCGATGTGCTGCTGGCGACTCAACAGGTTTCCATCATGGAAAATGCGTTGAAACAATTGGTCCTTCGCGACACGACCGCACCCGAATGGTCGCAAACCTACATCCCGACTGACACGCCGGTCATTGCCACTACAGCCCTGAATTTGGATGCTGCGATGCAGGACGCTTTGAACAATCGTTTTGAGCTTAAACGTTTGAAAACTGCCAATGAGATAAACGATCTCGATATTCGTTTTTTCCGCAATCAGCTCAAACCGCAGATCGATTTTAGTACGACGATCTCGCTTGATGGATTTTCGCGTGGCGATGTTTCAACTGAGTCAACGACTGTTCCTTTGATTTCCGGCGATCCAAATACTAATGCAAATGCCTTCTTGCTTCGCGAAATAGGTCGGTTTCATACCACGACGTCAGTGCCGGGTGTCACCATCCCCGGCTCACCGAGTTATTTCGTCGGAGGGTTTAACCGCTCATTTCGCAACCTGTTCCGTTCTGACTCTCCGAATTATACATTCGGATTGACGATCTCCTTCCCACTGAAAAACGAAACAGCAAAGGCAAATTTGGCCGGTGCAAGAATACTGGAGAACCAGATAGCGACGCAGACCCGCGCACAAGAGCAGGCCGTTATCGTCGAGGTTCGTAACGCGGTTCAGGCGGTCGAAACGTCGCGGCTTCGCGTCGATACTTCACGCCGTGCACGCGAAAACGCCGAGATACAGCTTGAGGGCGCACGCCGTCTTTTCGAAGCAGGCCGTTCGACAACGTTTTTGCTTTTTGAGCGTGAAAATACCCTGACCAATGCCCGGAACTCCGAGATACGGGCCGAGACTGATTACCAAAAGGCCCTTGCCGAGCTGCACCGCGTAACCTCAGTTACGCTTGAGCAGAACAATATCCAACTTGATTCGCCTCTCGATGATAATTAGGCGGACAATTTGCGGAAACGCGGCGGGCGGTGTGTTGTGATACGGCCGCTTTCGCGTTTCAAAATCGAAACATTCTCTGCGACAATCCTTGCGTGAAGATAAGCGCGACTGTAATCACACTCAACGAAGAGGCGGCGATAGGCCGCGTCCTCGAGTCGCTTGATTGGGCCGACGAGATTGTCGTCGTCGATTCAGGCAGCACAGACAAAACTTGTGAGATCGCCGCGTCGTTTGGTGCAAAAGTTATTCATCGCGACTGGACCGGCTTTTCCGATCAGAAACAGTTTGCCGCCGACTCAGCCGCAAACGAATGGATATTCAGCCTCGATGCGGATGAGCAGGTTTCGCCAGAGCTTCGCGGTGAGATAATCCGGATCAAGGAATCGCAACCCGACGTCGATGGATATAAAATCCCGCGGCTCGCGTTTTATATGGGCCGCCCGATTCGTCATTCCGGTTGGTATCCTGACGCACAGTTTCGTTTTTTCGACCGGACAAAAGGACGTTGGAAAAATGTGCCGGTTCACGAATCAATCGAAATGCAAGTCGGCTCCCGAACCGCAAAACTTAGCAGTGACATTCTTCATTTCAGCGTTCAAGGCGCCTCGCATCATCACAAGATGATCGGCGAACGCTACGCTCCGCTGGCGGCACAAGGGATGTTTGAATCCGGCAGACGAACATCTGCCTCAAATATTCTGTTTGCCGGACCATCAGCTTTTATTAGAAGTTATATCCTAAAAGTCGGATTTCTCGATGGGCTTCCCGGTATTGCGATCGCAAATTTCGCGGCTCACCACGCGTTTCTAAAACACCTGCTGCTGTGGGAACTGCAGCAGAAGAAAGACGAAACAGCATAAGGCGCGCGACAACCTTAGCCACCGGCCAATCATCGTACTTCACAGCAATGCTCTAAGTGCGTTATTATTCTACTTAGCAGTTATGAAAAATATTTTCGCGGTCATTACAATTGTCCTTGTCGCTGGCGTCGCTTCGTTCGCCCAAAAAGGCGTCGATACGCAAACGCAAAAGATCAAGGACGACACCAATAAGACCACCGCCCGGCCGACGGATGCCACGCGTTCGTTTAATTGGGGAAAAGGCAAGACCGAGGTCCGCGAACGGCTTGCGAATCCTTATCCGGTGAACGGCCGCCGCGACGTTTTGGTCGAATCGATCCAGGAAATACTGAAAGAAAAAAAGCTGATCCTTGACGAGGCATCGTCGCGATTGGCCGACGGCATCATCGTTACCCAGCCGTTCGTTTTCGGCAAGGGACAGGTGATCGCGACAAACGAGATCAAACGTTACGCCGTTTTGGCTTACGAAGACACGGCGTGGTCGCGGGCTCAGTATTCGCTGACGATCACCATTCAGTCGATCGATGGCGTAAAGAACAACATATCGGTCAACGCAAAGGTCGAGGGCCGTGCCGGTGCCGGGTTATTCACCGAGTGGCGTACGCTGCAAAGTTCCGGCCTCGCCGAGGAAGAATTTCTGATCAAACTCGTCGAATCGGTTACAGGCAACGTGCTTGACGCACCGCAAACTATTGACCAGCCGTGAAACTTTATTTGAGCAAATATTTTCTGATCGTCTTAGCCGTCCTTACCGTCGGCTGCGTCGAATCATTTGCCCAGATAACGGTAACGCCGCCATCTGACCCGTTTCCAAGAAGGCGCGGCGAGCCGGAACCGGAATTGCCAAAAACCATCCAGGAAAATCTCGTTAAACTACAGATCAAACAAAGCGTTAAAGAGCACGAAGAACTGCTCGAACGCGGCGATGAAGCGTTGCTGCTCACGGAAAAGATCGATTATTCGCTTGAAAAAAACGGCAAGTTCACAAGCGCAGATTTCGAAAATCTTGAGCGCCTTGAAAAGGTCGTGATAAAGATCCGCAAAGAGCTTGGCGGCGATTCCGACGGCGAAGCTGACGAAAAATTGTCAAAGGAATTCGCAAAAAATCCGGACCTGACCAATGCGTTTCAATACCTGAGATCATCGACGGAAAAATTGGTGACGGAACTTAAGAAAACTTCCAGACACAGTATTTCGGCAGTTGCGATCCAGACCTCGAACACGGTAATTAAGATCGCCCGGTTTTTGCGTTTGCGTAAATAGCCCGGTTTTATTCCACATTAATGAAAGCCCTTTCCCGAACACTAGCTGCAATTTTATTCGCCGCGAGTTTGTCGTTTTCCGCCGTCGGGCAAACTGAAGACGACACTGTTATCGCTGTCGAATCTACGATGGTGGTAATGAATGCGACGATTCTCGACCGAAACGGTTCACACGTATCCGGCTTAAAAAAGACACAGTTCTCTATCTTTGAAAACGGCGTCGAACAGCAGATCGATTTTTTCGAGGCTGAGGAAACGCCGTTTGCGGCTGTAATATTGCTTGATTCGTCGGGCAGTATGGAAGAACGCATCTCGCTCGGACGTGCAGCCGCAATCAGGTTTCTCGACGGTTTGCGGCCGACCGATTCGGCGGCAATATATCGTTTCGATTCAAAGGTAAATCTTGTTCAAAATTTCTCTAACAGCCGCGATGTGACCGAAAAAATATTCGATGTAAAGTCCTACGGCATGACGGTATTGAACGACGCGGTTTATAAAGCCGCGAAAGATCTGGAAACACGGCCTGAAAAACGCCGCGCGATAATTGTCCTTTCAGATGGGGCGGACACGATGAGCGGACGTTCAGCCGACGCTGCGTTAAAAGCGGCTTTGGCCGCGAACGCGGTTATCTACACGGTCGATATGTCTTCGCCGAACACGTCGGGAAAACAGCGGATGGAAGCCACTGGCGCGTTAAAAAAATTTGCCGAACGCAGCGGCGGCACGTTTGTCGCAACGCCGGGCGGAGTCGCGATGCGCGAGGCGTTTGAAAAGATCGTCGCAGAACTCGGGGTTCAATATACGTTGGGATTTTCGCCGTTAAATCTTAAAAAGAACGGCAAGTGGCGGGCGCTTGAAATGCGAGTTGCGCGTCCGAACCTAACGATCCGAACGCGCAAAGGCTATCACGCGGTAAAAGCTAAATAGATCAAGCTATTCGTCGTC
This sequence comes from uncultured Chloracidobacterium sp., assembly GCA_964605905.1. GTDB lineage: Bacteria > Acidobacteriota > Blastocatellia > Pyrinomonadales > Pyrinomonadaceae > OLB17. Next base: position 30,909 of record CAZSEL010000026.1, read on the forward strand.
AGAAAGAATGAACGTCAAGATCATCATCACGTTATATTCGTCCGCTTTTCCGTCCTTTATCGTTACTTTTTGTTCCTTGATCCATGCACCGCGAAGATTGTCTATCGTCCTCGCTGCACGCTCGATTCCCTTTTGAATTGCGTCTTCAAAACCGACTTTCGAACTCGATGTAATTTCTATATTTTTTGCAACTGACATAATTCCTCCCTTGTTCTAAATTGTTATTTTGTTTCGCACGCGGTCGGCGTGCCTTTCGATCGCAAGCGCGATCAACGTGTCGATCACTTCGGAAAACGGTTTTCCGCTTCCTGCCCACATTTTTGGGAAGCCCGATGCATCGGTCAGTCCGGGGATCGTGTTGATCTCGTTTACGAGCAGCATTCCGTTGTCGCTGCGTAGAAAAAAATCTACGCGGGCCAAACCCGATCCGTCAACGGCCTTAAACGCCCGAATTGCCATCTCGCGAATTTTTCCCGAAAGCTCTTCCGAAAGCGGCGCGGGGACGACGAACTCGTTGTTGCCGGTTCCGGAATATTTCTCGGTGTAATCCAGAAAAACTTTGGTCTTGTCGCGGATGATGTATTCGCCTGGCAGGCTTGCTTGCGGCTCGTCATTGCCGATGACGGCACATTCTATCTCGCGCATCGATAGGGCTTCTTCGACGATTATCTTGCGGTCGTATTCGGCGGCTAAATTTATCGCGTTACGCAGCTCGATGGAATTTTCCGCACGCGAGATCCCGACGGACGAACCTAAATTCGCGGGCTTTACGAACAAAGGATAACCCAACGGACGTTCGACCTGGCCGACCATGCGGTCGTTGTCTGCTTCCCATTCGCTGCGCAGAAACCACACGTGGCGGCACATCGGCAGGCCGGCTTCTTTGAACAAAACCTTCATCACGGCCTTGTCCATCCCGCACGACGACGCGAGCACGCCGCATCCGACGTACGGAATATCCGCCAGCTCGAACAATCCCTGGACCGTTCCGTCCTCGCCGAACGTCCCGTGCAAAACGGGAAACGCGACATCGATCCCGATGCTCGGGCTGGTCGAAGGCGCGACCGACGTCAGCCCGTTAAAGTTCCTATCCGGCAGCCAGCCAAACGCGCCGTCCGCGCCGTCTATGCCGTCAAGCAATTCGGCGGCAACCTCATCCGAGAAAAACCCGGCCGACTTCGCGGGGTTCAGCCACTGCCCTTCTTTATCGATCGCAACGGGCACAATGGAATACTTCTCGCGGTCGATCTCATTGATCACCGTCAGCGCGGACCGCACGGAAATCTCGTGCTCGCCCGAACGCCCGCCAAATATCACGCCAACTCGTGTTTTCATATTGTTTAGAGGCAAAACGAAAAACGCCAATTGAATATTACTACCGAACGCGGCCAGTGACAATATGCATTGTGTCACTGGATGGGTAGCTCAGGTCAGTACCGCCCGCGTGAGCGGGTGGCGAGATCTGACCATCAGCTCCATGCCACCTGCTAACGCAGGCGGTACCGACTTCTTGCCCTTGACCTTTATACCGTGTAGGATTTTTCTCATTATGAATCCAACTATCAAAGAGCTGCTTGTTTACACTCCTTCCCAGGATTTTGAATTGTCGAAGCGTTTCTACGCGGCGCTCGGGTTTGAGATCATACCGGCTTGGAATAATGATGTTGACTGCCGTCTCGGCGGGGCCGCTTTTCGCCTGCAGAATTATTACCAAAAGGACTGGGCGGAAAACTTTATGATGAAGTTCGATGTCGAAGACGTTAATTCCTGGCACGCCCACGCCAAGTCCGTGATCGACACCGGCGATTTCCCAAACACACGCTGCGACCAGATCGAAAACATCGGCGACACGTCAATCTTCCACATCTGGGACCCCTGCGGCATATTACTTATTTTCGTCAGCTAGAGGAAGTCCTTTTTCTTACCGAAGCTATCATTAAATTTCAAAAAGAATAAGAATGCTTTATGAAAAAAATACCGGTCCTTACACTCGTAGTTTTTGCGTTGATCTGTGGTTTTGCCGAATTTGCCAAAGGGCAAACGAAACCCGAAAAGGTTTCGGCCCAACCTGAGAGAAAAGCTCCTAAGATAATCACGCTTAAGCCCGGCGAACCCGAGCTAATAACCTACGATGCGGGAACGGTCCGGTATTTGGCCACGAGTGACGACACCAATGGTGCCTGGTCGCTCGTCGAACTGAAAGAAATGCCCGGTTACAAGACGCGTTATCATCGTCATAACTACACCGACGAAGCCTACTACGTGCTCGAAGGCGTCCTGACCGCAAAGATCGACGGCAAGACCTACGAATTGCCCGCCGGTTCCTACATTTTGATCCCACATGGAACGCCGCACGCCCAAGGCAATCTGGGAATAGTTCCCGTTCGGGTCCTTTTGACGATGACTCCGGCCGGATTTGAAGAATCTTTCCGAGACCGGTCAGAACTCATCAAAACCGCAAAGCCCGGCGACCCGGATTTCATCAAAAAGCGTGAGGAGATGATGAAGAAACGACAATACGACCGCGAGTTCCTAGGTGATTGGAATCCTGAGAAATGATTTTACCAGTTCCAGACCGAGCAAAATAATTCCTGCTGCCAAAATCCCGAAATGATCGGCGACACCGCCATCTTCCACGTCTGGGACCCCTGCGGGATATTACTTATCTTTGTCAGCTAGCAGAGGTGTCAGTAGCCCGCACGTGAGTAAGGGCTCGTCACCGGCCTGAGCCCTTACTTACGTGCGGGCTACTGACACACCAGCGGCTTTGCCGCTCTATTTGCGGTGAAGCTGTGCTTCACCGGACGGCTTTCTTATATTCCTTGAGGCTATGCCTCCGTGCGGCGGCGTAGCCGCGGATGATTATTGGTGCATGACGGAAAAGTAGAACTTTTCCGCAAATAGACGGGCATAGCCCGAAGATAAATATTAGCTAAGTGCAGATAAATGCTGGTCGAAAGTAATTTAAGACTGGTTTACATATTGGAATTTGCGGAAATAATTATCAAAAAGATTACTTAGGTTCACAGAATTATTACTTGAAATCAGAGAATTATTGCTCCAAGTCTGAGAATGTTTGCTTGCATTCGCGGAATGTGAGGTGCAAGTCGCGGAATGTTTGCTCTCACACAAAGAATTGGAGGCTGTAAACCTCGAATGAATGCTTTCAAACCGCGAATTCTTAACTATAAATCGGGAATTATTACCTTCAAACTGAGAAAGTTTGGAAACATTAAAAAAATGTCTTGATATATTTTTGTAACATTGGTTATAATTCTGACTGCCTAGAAAGACACGACGGTGCCATGCGTTTCGACGGAGACGTGGACATTGTGGTTGTAAAACTTTTTAGGCAGAGACCGGAGACGGTTTCATTTTACAACCTACATTTGATCCCGCAATTCCATTAAATCGTATTTCATCCCACGCGTCTTTCCCGGCAAATGGCTCGGGCGGCGTTGCCCACGCGCATGTCGTCCGGCCAATAATCCCAAGCAAGAAGGAGAAAAATGATATGGTTCCGAGTTCTAAATGGTTTCCGCAGTCATTGGGTGCGAGGGCGGATTGGTTTGATAATTTTACGGTGCAGTTTGCGATAGTGGCGGCGGCGTTGGGTTTTTTGCCGGCCGAGGTCACGGCGGTGCAGGCTGATAACAACCTGATGAAGTTTCTGGTGACGGCGAACGACCAGATGAATACCGTGATCGACGCCGCACGCGCGTTTCGCAAGGTGATAACCGAAGGAGTTCTCGGCACGCCCACGCCGAATTGGCCCGCACAATTCGCCGGTTCACCCGCCGATCCGCCGCCCGCGACCGGAGTTTTCGAGCGGCTCGATAATCTGGTGAAACGCATACGCCTCGCGCCCGGTTACACCGAAGAGACCGGCCAACTGCTGGGCATAGTTCCGCAGCCGACGCCCGAGGTCGATCCGGAAGGTATGAAACCCGATCCGAGCCTGCGTGTCGAACCCGGCAACATCGTGCTGGTCGATTATGTTCGCGGCAAGGCCGACGGCATCGAGATACAATATATGCTCGACAACTCGGGAACCTGGGTAAACGGCGGGCGTTTCACAAAACCGACCGCTACCTTGCAAATTCCCGAAAGCCCCGGAAACCTGCCAAGGTTCGTCCAGGTCCGCGCAAGATACGTCATCGGCGATGTCGCCGTCGGACAATATTCCGACATCGACTCGATCTCGACCACTCCGTAGAAAAAGTCAGTACCGCCTGCGTTAGCAGGTGGCATCGTGTCGCAAGTCGGAGATCTCTGTAGCAAATAGCCGCCCGCATAAGCGAGTTCACGCCACCCGCTTACGCGGGCGGTACTGACTTTAAACTCGATCTCGACAATTCCATAGAAGTTTGAGAATTGTTGGTTGAGGATTGAGAATTGATAATCCAAAATCGCCCCCGGCGTTCTTGTTCTGTTCGCCGAGCGGAAAAGCTATACTTTTCCGGCTGCCTCGCGCCAACCTCTTGCGGCTGCGCCGCCCGCTGCGGCATAGCCGCGCAGATTTTTTGGTGCCTCACGGAAAAGCACAGCTTTTCCGCTCGGCGAGATGTCGCCAACGGCATCCGAATTTACTAAAGAATAGTTTTACCTAGAGCTGAGAGAATCAGTTCGCAGGCGAGTTCGACGGTGATGTTCGATTGGTCGAGCAGAGGGTTGACCTCGACTATTTCGAAGGAGCGCATTCCGCCGTGTTCGGCGATGGTTTCGAGGGCAAGGTGGGCTTCGCGATATGTCGCGCCGCCGCGGACGAGCGTGCCGGAGCCGGGTGCGAAACGCGGGTCGATCATATCCACGTCAAACGTGACCGCATATCCGCCAGACGCACGCGAGGCGATGCGGATCGCGTCTTCGACACAGGGCATCATGCCGCGTTTGTCGATGTCGCTCATCGTAAAAAACTGATCGCGGATGCCGAGTTCGTGGATAACGCTGCGTTCGCCGGCGTCCAGATCACGGGCACCGACGTGGGCGACATGTTCTTTCTTGATCTTTGGCGAAAACCCGGCGATGCCGACCAGTTCTTCGTTGCCGTAACCAAGCAACGCCGCGAGCGGCATTCCGTGAATGTTTCCCGACGCCGATGTCGCGGGCGTGTTGATGTCGGCGTGCGCGTCGAACCAGATCAGCCCGATGTCCTCGCCGCGTGTGCGGAAATGCGAGGCGATGCCCGCTTCGGTCCCGATCGCAATACTGTGATCTCCGCCCAATATCACCGAAATTGCACCGTCCGCCAAAATACTTTTGACCCGCGTCGCCATATTTCCGCAGGCTTCGACCATCTCGCGTAGATATTTTGGGTTCTCGCCGGGAGCGGCAGATTTTACTTTGGGTATATCAACGTCACCCGCGTCGGTCGCGTCATACCCAAGATCGGCAATATGGTCGATCAGCGTCTTATCGCGGATAAGCGACATCCGCATCGCGTCAACGCCAAGCTCGCTTCCCTGTTTGCCCGCCCCGAAACCGAGCGGAACGCCTATGATCGAAACTTTTTTCCCGGTGCCGGGTAATGTATTAGAACTCATAAAAAAACTAAGCCGCTTTACTATTTCACCGAGCGAAAAATTCTCTAATTTTCCGTTCTTGTTCTGTTCGCCGAGCGGAAAAGCTCTGCTTTTCCGGCAGCCTACCACCAACCTCTTGCGGCTGCGCCGCCCGCTGCGGCATAGCCGCGCAGATTTTTTGGTGCCTCACGGAAAAGCATAGCTTTTCCGCTCGGCGAGGCGGCAAAGCCGTAGAAACTATTCTGTCGAGCAAACCGGACTAAATCGATTCGCCGAATTTATTTGCAAACAATCCGCCGACCGCTTCGAATGCTTCGTCTTCGTCGGGGCCTTCGACGGTCAATGTAAGCGTCGTGCCGAACGCCGCCGCAAGCGTGAGCAGATTTAGAATAGACTTTGCGTCGGCAAACATCGTCCCGTCGCGTGACAGAGTGATCTTGCTTTTAAATGTGCCCGCCAGGCGAACTAATTGCGCCGCCGCGCGTGCGTGCAGACCAAGGCGATTGACAACCGAGAGCGTCCCTTCACGCATTCTTTTTCGCCTTTTGCGGTTCGAGAAGCGCCCCCGTCCGATAAATGGACTGTTTTCCCTGGTCCTCGATCGCCCGCGAAAGATCGGCCAGCGTAGTTTCCTTATTCTGCGACGCAAGTTTTATGACCATCGGGAGATTAACGCCGGTGACAAGCTCGACCTCGCCGTCCTTGATAAACATCGCCGAAATGTTGGTCGGTGTGCCGCCGAACATGTCCGTCATCAGCACGACGCCGTTCCCTTGCGAGACTTGTTTGATCGCCCGCTCGACTTCGCTGCTGGCCGCTTCGACATCGTCGTGCCAGCCGATCGAAACCGCCGTGATATGGCCAAGATCGCCGACAACCGTCTCCGCCGCAGAGAGCAATTCCGTCGCCAACTGGCCGTGAGAAACAATAACTCCGCCTACTTTTTTCATTGTTTCCAACTATTTTCGCATATCGCGATGCGTTACCGAAACGTCGAACTCCGGCTGCGCGAGAGCCTTTGCTAACTCGTTCGCAACCATCACCGACCGATGCCGACCACCGGTGCAGCCGATGCCGATCGAAAGATAAGTTTTCCCCTCAGCACGATAAAACGGCAGCAAGTATGTCAAAAGATCGGTGAAGCGCTCGATAGTTTCGTTCACCTCGTCGTGCTTTTTCAAAAATGTGACGATCTTTTTATCTTCACCCGACAAGTCTTTGAGAGATTTATCAAAATACGGATTCGGAAGATGCCGCACATCCAGCATCAGATCAAGATCGCGCGGATTTCCGTACTTATGTCCAAAACTTACGATCTGAACTTTGAGCGGCGACTGTGCTTCCACCGCACTGAACCGCTGCATCACAAGTCTGCGAAGCGAGTGTACCGTCAGATCGGACGTATCTATTATCAAGTCAGCGATCTTTCGAATAGATTTCAGCTCACTTTTCTCTGCTTTGATCGCGGGCAGCAAGCCGGACCCATCATCCGCCGGATGCGGACGGCGTGTTTCGGAAAACCGGCGTTTGAGAACATCGTCCGAGGCCTCGAAAAACACAACGAAGGGGCGCAGTTTTTTCTTTTCAAGCTTTTTGAGTTCGGACGGAAAGTCGGCAAGAAAATGACGCTCACGAATATTTACCACCAGCGCCGCCTTTTCAATAGCCGCAACGCCTTCGCCATTCCGAACAAGCAGCCGTGCGAAAGTCGAAAGGATCGTAACCGGCAGATTATCAACGCAGAAATAACCAAGGTCCTCAAACGCATTCGTAGCCGAACTCATGCCCGAACCGCTGAGGCCGGTAATTATGAGAAATCTCGGTGCGTCGGCGATTGTCTTTTTGGATGTTTGGGTCATTTATGATGCGGCTTTCCCGGATGCTATCAATTCGGAATGACGATCAAGTAATTTACCGGCCGAATCGACACCAGCATTGCGGAGCAGATATACGCGAACCGCCGTTTCAACAAGCGTCGAAATATTTCTGCCGGAACTGACTGGCAGAGCGAACAACGGCCTCGCAATGTCAAATATTTCGCGAGTCTGCATCTCAAGACCGAGCCTTTCGACATGTTCTATCTCGTCCCATTTATGAAGCTGAATGCAAAGCTCAAGATCAATGGTTTCGCACACAGAGGAAACGCCAAACAGGTCGCGTATATTTATTATCCCAAGGCCATGCAATTCCAAATATCCAAATGTTAGTAGCGGTGACGAACCTTTCAGACGTTTTCCGATCCGTTGAAGTTGAACCGCGTCGTCAGCAACAAGACGATGCCCGCGAGTTACAAGATCAAGAGCGCATTCGGACTTTCCAATACCCGAATCTCCCGAGATCAATACGCCGATTCCGTGCATTTCCATCAGCACGCCGTGAATGACAGTTTCGGGTGCAAGCAGATTTTGTAAAAGATCGGTAACGACTCCTATCGCGTGTGAGCTGACGAGCGGCGTTCTAAGAATTGGGATCGAATTGTGCTCGGCAAAGGCCGCAATTTCCGTCGGCGGATCGAGAGATTTGACAAGGACGATACACGAGATCAATTCGGGAGCTATACGGCTGATCGCATTTGCTCGTTCGGTTTTGGACATCTGCTTGAGATATGCGATCTCGCTTTGTCCGATCATTTGTATCCGACCTGGATGGATGTAGTTGGGGAATCCGGCCAGAGCGAGCCCGAGTTTCTGAACGCGCGTCGACGTTATCTTTCTTGACACGAGACCAGCGTGGCCGTTAACGACCTCAATAGCGAGATCATCCGGCGACGACGCGACAAAACTCGCAACCGAAATGCTTTGGGTGATGTCGCTTGTGTCGGAATTCATTGATCTACGGTTGAATCAGCCCGTAATTGCCGTCTTTGCGTTTGTAAATGACCGAGACCCTCTCATTATCCGCGTTTCTGAAAACAAGAAATTGATCGACTTCCTCGGCGAGCTGCATAGCTGCTTCATCGGTCGCCATCGGTTTCACGGCATACCGCTTTGCACCGATTATTCGCGGCGTGGTCGGGCTGGGTTTTATATCGGTGACCTTGCGACCGATCGAACCAGCCTTTTTCGCTTTATGAGCGCGGTCGATCACTTTGTTTTTTAGTTTGAGTGCCTGCTTTTCGATCTTGGCAATCGAGTCGGAAAGCGACTTATACATATCCGACACGCTCGATGTTGCGGTCAACGAATCATTTCGCCAATTCACGACGATCTCGGACCGATGACGTCCGCGTTCGACTTCGATTATTACGTGGGCCTTTATCGGTTTGCCGTTAAATATATGGTCTATTCGTTTGAAATGGCCTTCGACGTGGGCCTTTAGCGCGGGTGTTACCTCAATGTGCCTGCCTGAATATTCAAATTTCATTGATTTCCCCCTTTTAACTAAATGATTGTTTTGCGTTCACGCGAACCGGCGATATTCATTTGATCGCGGTATTTAGCGACGGTCCGACGCGAGAGTTTTACGCCCTCGCTCGAAAGCACTTTTACTATCTGTTCGTCAGTAAGCGGCTTATGTGTGTCTTCTTCTTCAACAAGTTTTTTAATTCTCAGCTTGAGAATTCGGGTCGAAACCTCCTCGCCTTCTTCGTTCATCATCCCTTCGCTAAAAAACCGGCGAAGCTCGATGACGCCTTGCGGAGTATGTGCATACTTACGATTAACAACCCTCGATATCGTCGATAGATGCATGCCAATGTCTTCGGCGACGTCTTTTAGCATCATCGGTTTGATACGATCGACGCCATGGTCGAGAAAGTCGCGTTGACGCTGAACAATGCACTCGACGACCCGGTAAATTGTCTGCCGCCGATGCTCAATGTTGCGCAAAAGATCGACCGCTGAACGCAGTTTTTCTTTTATGAAATCTTTTGCTTCTTTCGATGTATCGGTTTGATCCATCAACTGATGATAGGTCGGGTTGATCCTCAACCGCGGGCTGCCATCGTCGGTGAAATAGATAACGTAATCTTCCTCGATCTTTTCAATATAGATCTCGGGCGCGACGAAGATCGCTTCTTCGCTCGAATATTGACGTCCGGGAAACGGATCGAGCTGACGGATCTTTTTAATCTCGTCATCGAGAGTGTGAATATCGACGCCTGTGGCCTTGGAAAGATGCTGTAGCCGATGCGGCAGCAGATCTTCTAAATGCTCCGCAACGAGTTGCGACGCAAGAGAATCCTGATCGCCGTTCGCGACTAATTGTGCCAACAGACATTCCTTTACGTCCGACGCGCCGCAGCCGACCGGATCAAAAGCGAGTACAGCTTGGCGGGCCGTTTCCGCAATCTCGAATGAACAACCTGACGCGGAAGCGATCTCTTCAATCGACGTAACAAGCCGTCCGTCGTCATCCAGATTTCCAATGACATTCAGTGCGGCGTCTCTAACGCCGGCATCGACGTCCAGCATGTTCAACTGCCATTCGAGGTGTTCGCTAAGCGTTATCGAATGCGACAAAAACTGTTCAAAACTAGGAGCGTCGTCCTTGTACTCGATCTCCTGCGTGCGGTATCCGGGATCAAGATAATCCTGAAATTCGCGGCCGTAATCGATTTCCTCGAATGGGTCTGACGACTCGGTTTCATTGGAGGATTCTTCGGATGCTTCGGATTCCTGGTTGGTCGTTTCGCGATTTCCGTTAAGCTCCGGTGTTTCCGCCGAAATTTGTTCGTATCCTTCGCCCAATTCACCGTCTGTCGTTTTTTGCTGGTCACGTTCGCCAAATTCCGGGCCGCCTTCTGTTTCGCCTCCCTCGGCGTTTTGATCGAGAATATTGTCAGAAATTTCTTTTACTTCTTCACCAGGCAAGACCTCTTCAAGCACCGGGTTTGAAACCATTTCCTGTTCGATCAGTTCGCTAAGCTCCATCGACGTCATCTGCAGCATTTCGATGCGCTGACGCAACTGCGGCGTAAGCACCATCCTTTGCTGAAGTGAAGTTGTTAAACGGAGTGACGACATAATGGAAATTGATCGAAAAGGCTATTTCGAACGTGTCTATGACCTAAATTATATGATTTTTAAGATTGAAAGGGAAAAGACATTTAATCAGAAAGTAAATCGCTCGCCGAGGTATAACCGCCTAACATCGCTGTCCTCAACTAATTCGCTCGGCAGACCGGATTTCAATAACCGGCCGTCAGCCATTATATAGGCTCGGTCAGTAATGCCAAGGGTTTCACGCACGTTGTGGTCGGTGATAAGTATTCCAATTCCTTGTTGTTTCAAGTATAAAATTAACTCACGAATATCGTCGATCGCGATCGGATCAATACCGGCGAACGGTTCATCCAGCAGAATAAATCGCGGCTCGGTCGCTAGACAGCGGGCAATCTCGACGCGACGGCGCTCACCGCCGGACAAGGCATCGCCGCGCGTTCGCCTGACATGATCGATGCCGAATTCGGCAAGCAGTTCTTCTAATCTGGAAAATCGCTCATTGCGGTTCAGAGTGGTGGTTTCGAGAACTGCAAGAATGTTTTGCTCCGCTGTAAGTTTTCGAAAAATTGACGGTTCCTGCGGCAAATAACCGAGACCTAACCGTGCTCGAATATACATCGGCAGATTGGTCACATCGCGTCCGCCGATGTGTATCTCGCCACCCTCGGATCGCTCAAGTCCGACTATCATATAAAATGTCGTGGTTTTTCCGGCGCCATTCGCACCGAGCAGGCCGACTATCTCTCCCTCGCTGACGGTTATCGAAACACCGTCAACAACACGCCGGCGGCCAAATGTTTTTTGAAGCGAAGATGCGACAAGGCTCACCACCTCAGGCGGTGAGGGATGGTTGCCATTTGTATTTGGAGAATTATCTGAAAGCGGCGGCGTCAAAGATTTGGTGTCAGTTTCCTTTTATTTTATATACAGAACGTATTCTACCAGAAGCGTTTTGATTTGTTCGCCCTTCGCCGATCACGAGGTTCTTTTTCAGATAAATGGTCATCTGGCTGCCGCTTGACCGACCGTTTGTCGCGTCATCGACGGTCGCCGGATTTCCGCGAAGTTGGACCATTTCATCTGCTGAAATATACTGCGCAAAATCACCGGTCGCTTTCTTTCCCGGCTGCGTGATAACGACATTGCCCTCCATATCGGATTTGACGATCTCGTTCTGCTCGTTCAATAACAGCATCGCGGCATTTCCAGTCAAACGATCGGTGCCGCGCCTGATATCGACGTTTTCGTTATAACGGACGACTCTTGTGTTTTGATCGTAGGACATCTTCGCCGAAGAAGCGTTGATCGGCCCTTTTTCTTTATCTTGAGTCAGCGAGCTTTGGACGGCTCCGTCGCCGGTCATTTTGCCGTCCTTCTGAAATATCGAAATCGTATTCGCGCGTATATAGTTCTCGTCCTGCCAGCCGCGAGCGTTGCCTGCATAGACTGCGACCTGGGTCTTATGGTCAATGTTCGCCGCATCCGACGTTATAAAAACAGGTTTATCAGTACTTCCGAAAGGCGTTGCGTTCCCTGCGTCACCACGGCTGTAGTAGGTCGTGCTGACCTTTTGACGAAATGCCGAACGCTGATTGCTCGTGTCCCAATCGATCTCGACGGCACGGATACGAGCCCTTGAATCCCATGCGGCCGGGTCGCCTCCTCGAAGCCGAACCATTCCGTCGGCCGGGCTAAAGTTAAATGAATCCGCGACCGCATTTCTGTCGAGTTCGGTAAATTTCGCATTGCCGATGGCGTCGAAAGTCTCTATATCTTTTGTCGATTCGCTGAACTTTGCTGCGAGTTTTGTTGCAACTATCGTTTGTGGCCCGCGGCCATCGATTTCAACGGTCGGCGTTCTAACGGTCTTTGTGCCGGTCGCGGCGATACATTGTTTCGCATTGTTACCGACCGGGTAAAACTCGCAATCAAAACGAGGAGCTTTTGTGATCGATTTATAATTGGCTTGATTTGCCTGTAGCGGATCGACGTGCAGCTCCGCATTCCCTATGGCTTCAGCTTTTGCAATATTTTTGCCGTCGTCAAAGAAAATTGTTTTTACCGTGTCGGCGATAACAGTTTTGTTTGAGGCATCGGCCCGGCCGTCGGGTGCGTCGAGACGGAGCGTCGTTCTGCCCTGTGTATTCAACTTGTCGATTGCTCCCTCGCCTTTGAAAACCATCTCGATCGTTTTCGGCGTGGACATCGTAACCTTCGAATATTCCGCTGATTGAGCCGGGACGATCGTCGCTTTTGCATTACCCTTTGCGTTGGCATTCGTCACCGAGTTTTGTTCGCCAAACGCTGCAAAAAGTTCGGCCGCGTTTACAATTGTCGAACGCTCAGACGTGGTCTGCTGAAGTGCGGTATTTCCGCGAACCGTGGCGTTCCGCATACTACGATCCGAATAGAGGACGACATTTATCGTGTCACCGGTTACGACATCGGTTCCTTGAGTTGCTTTCGCTCCACCGTCGATCTGCGCGACGAGTTTTGTTTGTTCGTAAACGATCGACGATCCGCTTAACGACGAATGCTTCGCGTTGGAAACAGTTGTGACGGACGCATTGTCCCGCAGATCAAAACGGTCGCTGGGTTTATCAAAGTTCGCAAATCCGGCACGGATATTTACAGGTTGCGAATCTGCCCGCGTCACATCTATTGCTACGTTCCTTCGCAATTCAAGATTCTTGAGATCACGCTGACCGTCATCGAGCAGGCGAAGAAAGATCGTTGCCTCGTCCGAAAGCATATCGGCGGTTTCCGTTTTTCCATCCTTTAGCGAATTGAACTTGCCCGACACAGTCTCAAAAAGATCAATACGTTCATCAGCCTGATTGTAAATCGCCCGCCCGGCGGTTGTTTTTGAATCTGTTATCGGCGAATTAGAGTCTTCGCTGCCGGTTGTGACAACCGTTACGTCTTTCAGCAACTCAACAGTTTTATCGGAAATACGAGCGATTGCACCGAAGGAACTGCCTGAAATATTTCCTCTTTCAAACTTAACCAATTCCTCGCCCTCGACTAGGCTTTCGGCTTGTTTGTATGTAAGTTGTTCGGTATCGATCTTCAACGCATCGCGAGTGGTGATCGAAACGTTTCCGGCAAAATATGCGGTGAACTTACGATCTTCGCCCGGAACATAGACACTTTTTACTGCGCTGAGTTTATCCGCCGTTTGGCCGTCATCCGCAAACACTTCGAGATAGACGTTTTCCAATTCCTGATGATTGTCGGAAAAGGTTGTCGCTCGTGAAGCTTTTATGTAATAGCTAACTCGTTCTCCTTCCATCTCGCGCCGTTCATAACCGTCAACGACAGCGACGACATCTTCGGAAAGACTTGCCGGAAAACCGGTCATTCGGAATTCAGGATCACGACGGTTAAACAAGCCGTAAACGATCGCGATCATCAGGCAGGCGAGCAAAATCAAGGCACCGACACGAAAATATGTCGGCAGTTTCGCACGCAAACGTAATCCTGAATCTTTATTTACCGAAACATCCGCCACGTTTTAATTATGTTCCCTCAAATCCTGAACAACAAGCTGCAACCTTGTGTTTCCCTGCCAGATGTTGGCCTCGATACTATAAGCAACTTCGATGCGTGCGCCTGCGTTCGGGGTTCGCCCCTTTGATCGCTCGACGCCGTCCCACCAAACGGCCTCAAACCTTTTCCCTGCATCATCAACCAATTGGAATTTCAGGTGTTTTTCTTTCATAACTAGTGGGTCGCCTCGCTGAATCAGATTGCGGGTTATGAAAACAGGTTTCGGATTTCCCGCACCGAATGGTTCTAGACGGGCGATTTCCTGCAATAGTTCGAGGCCAAGCGTTGCTGAAGAAACGGGAGCGTCAATGCGAATCGCCGGGAGAAGGTCATCCGGTTTCAAGATGGCGCGAGCGTGTTCGTTTAACATCTGCCGAATCGCCGGAATATTCTCGCTGCTCATCGTCATCCCTGCCGCAGCCGCGTGGCCGCCGAATTGTTCGAATAGATCGGCACATGAATCCAGTGCATTCAAAAGGTGAAAATCCGCGATGCTGCGCGCACTGCCGTGAGCGGTCCCGTTTTCGGTCGAGAGCACTATCGTCGGCCGGTGCATTCGTTCCGCAATCCGTGAAGCAGCAAGACCGATAACGCCCCGATGCCAACCTTCACCGGCGACAACAACAAAATGCCGATCAACATATTCTGTCGCATCCAATAACGCCAGATCTGTGATCTTTTGCTGCATCTGCTGTCGCTCGCGGTTTCTGGAATTAAGCAGCTCGGCAAGTTTTCTGGCTTCGTTAAAGTCATTTGCCTCGAAAAGCTCTACGACGTGGCGGGCAACATCCATTCGGCCTGCGGCATTTATTCTCGGAGCGATTCGGAAACCAATGTGCGTGCTTGTCATCTCAGATGTGCAATCCGAAACCTCCATTAACGCTTTTAGGCCGTAGTTTTTGGTCGCAAGAATATCCTGCAAACCGAGCGAAACGATCACGCGGTTTTCGCCCGTTAAGCTGACAACGTCGGCGACTGTTCCGATTGCCGCGATCTTTAACAACGCCGGAACGAGATCATCGCGTCCAGTTTCTCTTAACAAAGCGTGAGCCAGTTTGAACGCAACTCCGACTCCGGCAAGATTTTTATCGGGATAATCACAGTCTTGTTGATTGGGGTTTATTACAGCGTACGCCGGTGGATTGCCGCGTTGTTCATCGGACAAATGGTGATCGGTAACGATAAAATCAAGCCCGTTGTCGCGAGCCCATTCCATCGGCTCAAAACTGCGAATACCACAATCGACTGAAATTCCAAGGGTACATCCGCGAGTCTTTGCGGCCTCAAGGGCTGGAATATTTATTCCGTAGCCTTCGGTAAATCTGTTTGGGATATGATATTCCGATTCGATTCCAAGCAGGCGAAAAACTTTTCTAAGTACGACCGTTCCGGTTGTGCCGTCAACGTCATAATCGCCCCAAATCAAAACCTTTTCGCCTTTCTCGGCTGCGGATAGGATACGACCAACGGCTTCTCGCATTCCCTTGAGCAGGAAAGGATCGTGGAGTTGTTCGAATGAAGGATTGAGAAAAGCATGTGCCGTTTCCGGAGTTGAATAACCCCGCGAGATCAACAAAGCTGCCGTTAACGGCTTTACACCGATCAGCTCAGCGAGTGTTGCGACCGCCTGTCGGTCATGTTTTTGAATGTGCCAGCGTTTCTCGGTCATTAGATATTTACAACCGGGCTCAGGATTCCCTGCCACAAAAGCACGAGGAGAATCGTGCCGAGCAACACGCGATAAATGATGAAGATCGCGGTCGAGTTTTTTCGTAGGAATGCCAGCAGAAACCAGATCGACAAATAACCGACGATCCCGGAAACGACTGTCGAGACAAGCAGAGGCATCATGCTTTCAGATGGCAATATCGACCACGCTTCGCGCAGTTGGAGCAAGCCTGCGGCTGTAATTGCCGGTATCGAAAGCAGAAATGAAAACCTCGCCGCGGCCTCGCGTTTTTGGCCGGCGAACAGACCGCCCATGATGGTTGAGCCCGAACGACTGGCTCCAGGCATTAGGGCAAGTACTTGTGCAAAGCCGACGACGATGGCATCGGTCAGGCCGAAATGTTTTAGTTCCTTTCGCTGGCTCCCGACGAGTTCTGCGACCGCGAGTAAAAGCCCGACGGCGATCAGCATTATCGCGATGATCCACAAGTTCTTCGTGTCCGGCCCCTCGATCATTTCCTTGAACCAAATTCCGGCAATACCAATGGGAATTGATCCGATAATAATCAGCCAGCCGAGCCACGCTTCCTGCGAAAGCCAAATCGGGCGAACGCCGCCGGTACCCGAATGCCGAACCGGGCGTTTTCTTGTTAAAACACCCCAATGATCGCGGATAAAGGCGTTTGTAATATTGATAATATCCGAAGCGAAATAAACCAGAACGGCCGCGATAGTGCCAAGCTGGATCACGGCCATCGTCGCAGTTATCTGCTGCGGATCGCCGCCGTAGATATTTGTCCAGCGACTCGCAAAGACCAGATGCGCGGTCGAACTTATCGGAATAAATTCGGTCAGCCCTTGCACGATTCCGAGAATGATTGCTTGTAAAAAGTTCATCAACTCAATTTTGCGACACTACGAGCAGAAACGCGAGTGTTAACGGAGCGGGGACACTCTTGTCCCAACGGGCGACGCTTCGTCGACCGTCAATGGTAACGGCGACGGGAATGTCGCCGGAGGAACCGGCGATGGGGACAGGAGTGTCCCCGCTCCGCTAGCCCGCCCGTTATTCGCGATAACGTGCTCGGCCGGCGATGCGGTCGTAGAGCCACGCGGGCATGAATTTTCCGGCGCGGACGATGGTTGCGAGCTGCCATGGGAAGGCCGCGAACTTCTTTTTCTTCTCGATCGCGCGAATAAATAGCGGGATCGCGTCATCGAGTTCCATCAGGAACGGCATTTTGTTCTCGCGGCCTGAGGTGAGGGGCGTTTTGATGAAGCCGGGCTGGATTATCGTTACGTCAACGCCTTTGTGCTTTACATCGAGACGAACGCTTTCGAAGAATGCGGTCATTCCGGCCTTGCTTGAACAATACGCGGCGGATTTCGGCAAACCTCGAAAACCTGCAAGGCTCGATACAGCCACCAATTGCCCCGACCCGCTCTCGATCATTTCGGGAACGACCGCGTAAACCGAATTCACGGCTCCGAGCAGATTTATGTCGATCACTTTCTTTACGGAATCGGGTGTGTAGGATCGTGTCGCTTTGTCATTGCCGCCGACACCGGCGTTCGCGATCATAACGTCGATATGCCCGAATTCCCTGCGCAATTCGTCCGCTGCATTTTGCACCGCCGTCGCATCGGTCACGTCACAGGCGAACGCGCGAGCCTCGCCGCCCGCCTCACGGCACTTGACGGCCAGATCGTTCAGCAGATCCTCACGACGAGCAAGCAGACCAACCACCGCGCCGCGTTTTGCCAATGCGAGAGCAAGCCCTTCGCCGATGCCGCTTGAGGCACCGGTTAGAAACACAACTTTATCAGACCAATTCATTGCAATGTTGGTGTTTCGTTTCACCTTCGATGAAACGTGTTTCATCAAAACAGGGGTAATGTAACACTTAAGCTACCGGTCGGCAAATGTCTTTATAATATTGGCTTAGCAGACTATCGTAGCGCTCCCGGATCGTTTGACCTCGACGGCTTTGATCCCACGATGCCGCATTTCTTGTCGGCGGCGTTTGCTACAGCCTTTTCATATTCGCCCCGATAGTCGGCGTTGTTCGGGTCGAATTCGTGCTTGAGCCGTTTCTCTTCAACTGCTGAAAGCAGCTCTCCACACTGGGCTGCTTTTGTGTAAGGACTCGCGTCGTCGGTAAGAATTAGAAATGCAGTCGGATAAGACGGCAGATAAGCGATGCGAAATGTTTCGCCGACGTTTGGATAGCGGACCGAGTTCGCTGGCGGATAGATGTTGAAATCCCAGGTCTCGAAATAGGTCTCGACGTTTCTGCCGTCGGCGGTTTTATAGACCACCTTGAAACGGATAACGGGCTGTTTATTGTGGCGATTTCCGGTTTCCTCACGGCTGATAACCTTTGCATCGGTTTTCTGACCGTAGCTGTTTATCAGTTCTCCGTCCAGAAAATGCGGTGAGATCAAGTTCACAAGCGAAAATAATCCGAAAATAAACGAGAAAACAAAAAACAGAACCGCTCCAGACGGAAGCAGAAACCGAAGAATGCTTCCCACTACCGAACGCCGCTGCCCGTCACGCGGCCTGCTGGCTAACGCCGCGATAACAACAGGAAACGCAACGGTCGCCGATCCGATACACAAAAATATCGCAAAGATAAATACCGGAATCGAACGGCTCGCCAATGTATATAATATGTACGCAAGCAATTCCATAACTTGGCTCAACAAAGCTCCTCGACGTGCGGGCCGAGCGCCTTTAGCGTCGCGGCAAGATCGTCCTGTTTTACCAATAAATGATCGCGGGAAAAAGCGGAAATTGTGAAGATCGGAATGCCAGCGTCAGCCAATATCCGCGAGACCTCTGCAATAAAACCGACAACATCGAAATCCATCGCAATATCGAAGGTCAGCATGCGAAAACCTCGTTCGACCTTCATCGAATCGTCAATTCCCGGCCGGATCGCCTCCATATCCGCGTCGTCAAGCAGCAGCGTGACCTCGCGGCTGTCCATAAAGATCATAAACGGAGCCGACATCCGCGGAGAAAGCTCCGGCCGCCCAAGAAGCCGCGTCCACGCCGCCCGATCCATCGAGATCAACGTAAATGTCTCCGCCGCCACCTCAACGCGGGAAGAACTCAGTAACTCGGAAGCATGTTTTGTCATAAAAACGTGATCTATTTGAACCAGCCTAAACGAATATACTAAGATAAACTCTCCCCGACCGCGAATGAAGCAAATTTTACCTATCAGCACGGCGGCCGAGCGGCTTGAGGTTCCGGATGACATTCTTGGAAAGCCCCGCTCGGTGTGTTTAAAGTTTCCCGAGGCGTACGAAGAGTCCGCGTGGGTCGGCATAAGGTGGATGATCGGACAGAAGAACTTTGCCCATGTTCTCGGGATTGATTCCGGGTGGCCTCCGGCTTACGCTAAGGCCGCCGGATCGAACGGACCGATGTTCGTAATGACCTTTCGTTCCCGAGGCCGAGAATCTGAGCCGTCGGATTTTGCGGATTACCCGTTTTTCCGACCCGTGTGGTTCCCAAACATCGTCGGCATTATCATAGACGACGAAACGGACTGGAATTATGTCGCAGAGTTACTTGCTGTAAGCTATTCCGTAATGGCGCCGAAACGCCTCGCCCGACAGATTCAATAATTATTATGAGAAAAGTAATTTTATGTCTCACTGCGACCTTTGACGGCTTTATTGAAGGCCCGAATGGCGAGATCGACTGGATAAATTTTGGCCCGGAAGGCGGCTCGTCGCTGACGGATTTCATCTCGGAGATCGACACGATACTTTACGGCCGCATAAGCTACGAAATGTGGGGAAATCCTCCGATAACGGAGAAAAGTTCGGAGTTTGAGAAGAATTTTTACGGCTCGCTGAAGAAAATGGACAGGTATGTATTCTCGCGGACGAAGGATAATTTTGACGGCGACCCTTTTGTGGTTAAAGAAAATGTCGCCGAGTTGGTAAAAGAACTGAAATCGAAGCCGGGAAAGAACATTTGGCTCTACGGCGGAGCGAGTTTGCTGACGACGTTTATGAATCTGAACCTCGTCGATGAATTCCGCATCGCCGTTTTCCCCGTCGTGCTCGGCGAAGGCAAACGCCTGTTCCAAAATATAGAAGATCGCCACAAAATGCGGCTCGTCAGCGTCGAACAATCCAAATCTGGCGTGCTTAGCACAACTTACGAGGCCATAAAATGAATATCAGGAACGCGGAAACAAATGAAATTGACGAGCTCGCCCGGCTTTGGTTCGACGCCTGGCAAGATGGACACGCGGCGGTCGTTCCCGAGGAGCTAAAACGCTTCCGCACCTATGAATATTTCCGTGAGCGGATCGAGGAAAAGTTTTTGCGCGTCCGCGTCGCAGGTCCGGTCGGTGAACAACAAGGATTTTGCATCATTGACGGAGACGAGTTAAACCAATTATTTGTTTCTGCCCACGCCCGCGGAAAAGGTGTCGCCGCCGAACTTATTTCCGACGCCGAAAAAACTCTTTTCGAGAACGGAATAAAGACCGCGTGGCTCGCATGCGCGATCGGAAATGACCGCGCCGCAAGATTCTACGAAAAATCAGGCTGGAATCGAGCCGGAAACATGTTCAATAACATCGAAACACCGGATGGATTGATCGAACTGGAAGTCTGGCGGTACGAAAAAGAACTTTCCTAAACCTCAACGACCGTTGTGACGATCACGGGCTTGGTTCCGAGTTCCCTTTGGACAAATCTTTTTAGGTGAATGCGGAGATTTTCCTTGAAAACAGTCTTGTCGGCGATCTGATCGCGTTTCATTTCGTTCACGGCGTCGATTACGGTTTGGCGGGCGGCGGCTGCGAAACCGTTGAGATGGGTTTTTGTTCCATTTAACCCAGTCGCTATCGCTCCCGGTTCTGACAATCCAGCCACGCCGTTCATTGTGATCTGCGGATCGCCGGAAAGTTTGTGCGTGGCTTTGTTAATGGTGACGACGAGGGAGATCGCTCCGCCGTAGGCGAGTTTTTTGCGTTCGCGGACGATGTCATATTCGATCGCCTCGGAAGATTCTTCGTCAATAAAGGTCTTAAACATGTCGCGTCGTCCGGAAATACGAGCGCCGTATTCGTCTATCTCAAGGAAATCACCGTTTTCGATCAAAATAATGTTGTCGTCGTTGTAACCGGCGACGTGATTTTTGACATATTCCTTGTGGCGGAACAGCATGCGGTATTCGCCGTGGATCGGAACGAGGTATTTCGGCCGAGCGGTTTCGACCATGATCTTGATATCTTCCTGCGAAGCGTGGCCGGAGACGTGTACGAGCCGGCGTTTTTCTTCGATGATGTTCGCTCCGCGTTTATAAAGGCTGCCGATGAGCCGGCTGATGTTTTTTTCGTTCCCCGGGATGATCCGGGCGGACAAAACGACCGTGTCGCCTTTCCCAATTTCCATCCCTTTGTAGGTCGAGGTCGCCATATTCCACAACGCGGCACGATTTTCCCCTTGCGAACCGGTCACGAGATAGCAAACCTCGTAGTCGTCATATTTCCGAGCGTCGCTAAGCTCGATCATCGTGTCGTGCCCGACCTTTACAAGCCCCTGATCGACCGCGATCTCCACATTTTTCTGCATCGAGCGGCCAAGAACACAGACTTTGCGGCCGTATTCGTGCGCAATATCGAAAATTATCTGCAAGCGATGGATCGAGGACGAAAAGGTTGCGACGAATAATCTGCCCGTGGTTTCCTCAAATATCTCGCGGAAGGCAGGAATAACCGCCTGTTCCGAAGGAGTTCTGCCCGGGACGGTAGCATTGGTCGAATCGCCGAGCAAAGCAAGAACTCCGGCGTCGCCATATTTCGCCAGCGTTTTCAAATCGTATGGCTTTCCGATAACAGGCGTGTCGTCGATCTTATAATCGCCGGTGTG
Organism: uncultured Chloracidobacterium sp.; assembly: GCA_964605905.1. Lineage (GTDB taxonomy): Bacteria > Acidobacteriota > Blastocatellia > Pyrinomonadales > Pyrinomonadaceae > OLB17. Next base: position 52,495 of record CAZSEL010000026.1, read on the forward strand.
AATGACCGTCCCGATCGGCGTCGTGATCGCGAGCGAAAAGCAATCGACCAAAGAATGCGATGCGTGGATAAACTCGATCTTGAAATTACCGACCTCGATGATGTCGTTCGCCTTGACGCGATGCAGCAGCACATCGTCGAGCATTTTGTTCTCTTCCAGACGCTTTTCCGCGAGCGCAATAGTAAACCGCGAGGCGTAAACCGGAAGATTGAACTTGCGTAAGATATAACTCAGGGCGCCGATATGGTCTTCGTGGCCATGCGTGAGGATAATCGCCGTAAGATCGTCACGATATTCTTCAAGAAAATCAAAGTTCGGTATCGAAATATCGACACCATATGGCGTTTCCTCAGGAAATCCCATCCCGGCATCGACGACGATCATCTCGTCACCAAAACGCACGCCCATGCAGTTCATCCCAAACTCGCCGATCCCGCCAAGCGGTATTATCTCTATTTTTTGCACAAATTAACCTGTCCTGTGTAAGTCAATTAAACAGTATAACACAATGACTAAAAGGGTTTGGCGTTCACTACAAGGGGGTAGTGTTCAGTTTGTGAACTTTGTGTCCGCAACTCTGTGTTTTCAGTGAGAAAATACTTTTCTCACAGAGGTCACAAAGAGTTCACAAAGAACACAGAGTTTCCGTTGAACTCCGTCGGGGCTCAAACTGACCCACTGCCACACGGCGGGCAGCTTGCTCTTTTCTTTTTTCTTCTTTCGTGTGATTCGTGGATAAAATATCTTATCCACGAATCACACGAAACAAATCAATTAAGAACAAAATCCAAGAAGACCGTTCAGTCTGTGAAGGTCTTATTGCCCTAGCGTACGGGTTAACTGCAACCACTCATCAAGGGTAAGTGTTTCGGCTCGTCGGCCCGGATCGATTTCGGCTTTTTCGAGGGCAGTAAGTGCATCGGGAGAATAGTTTTTCAAATTGTTCAGAATGGTTTTACGTTTTTGAGCAAAAGCCGCGCTGAGCAATTGGCGGAATTCGTCAGGATGTGTGATGACGTTTTTCTTCGGCGTTAGCCTGACAACCGAACTCCAGATTTTTGGCTGAGGGCGAAACGCCGTCGGCGGAACATCAAAGAGTTTTTCTACCGTGAAGGCAGATTCGACAAGCACCGTTAGATAGCCGCGTTCAGAGTTTCCCGGCTCGGCGGCTATTCGTTCGACAACCTCGCGTTGAAACATCAGCACGAGGGACGAAAAACAATCTCGTTGCTCGCTAAGTTTTTGCAGGATTCCGGTGGAGATGTAATAAGGCAGGTTTGCAACGACTTTTGATTTGAGATCTCGAACTTCAGATTTCAGATTTGCTTTTATGAAAGAGGCGAAATCAACCTCAGTCGCGTCTGCTTCGACAACGGTAAAATTAGTTGCATGGGGAAATTTTTCCCTTAGGAGCGGCACTAATTCACGATCAAGTTCAATTGCGATGACGTTCGCACCAAATCCGACAAGTTGTTCCGTGATCGCTCCGCGGCCAGGACCGATCTCAACAATGGTGTCACCATCAACGGGATCGACCGCGTCGATTATTTTGCGGATGTAGATGTCATCGACAAGGAAGTTTTGGCCGAGGGATTTCTTGGCGTAGGAACGTTTTTGAGGTTGTCCCATTTGGTTATTGGGGATAGCCGGTGATCTCGATATCATCACCGTGCCGGATGATCTCAATGTCCTTGAGCCTTAGAGCGTCAGATAATTCATTCGCACCGTGACCGCCGATCGCAGTCGGTGCGTCGCTCCCGCCTATTATTATCGGCGCCACGATAAACGTGACCTTATCGACAAGATTTGCATCGACAAATGCACCGGCAACGGCAGTTCCGCCTTCGACCAAAACGCTTTGAATGTCTCTGCGTTTCAGTTCTTCCAAAACGCCGACTAAATTCCGTGCGCCCATTTCGACAGGAACGATCTCAACGCCGCAGTCAGTCAAACGGCCGGTCAGGTCCGGATCGATGCAGTTTGTCATTACAAGCGTCGGTGCTTCGTCAGTAGTTGTTGCCAGAATCGAATCGCACGGTAAACGTAAACGATTATCGAGGATTACCCTCGTAAGCGGACGTCGCCGCGGCAGGCCGCTGCGATCTGTCAGCGACGGATTATCGACGGCTGCGGTCGTTCCGCCGACGAGTATCGCGTCATGCTCGTGTCGTAATTGCTGGACACGCTGACGTGCAGTGTCGCCGGAAAGCGCAGTCGAGACGCTGTTTCTTAGAGAGATTCGCCCATCAAGCGACATTGCAAGTTTTAGATGAACGAACGGCCGCTGCTTTTCGTGCCAGCAGATGAATTTTTCGTTCAGTCTTGATGCTTCGTCGGCGAGAATTCCCGTTACAACCTCGACACCGGCGTTTCTCAACCGTTCAAAACCATTTCCTGAAACAAGCGGATTTGGATCTTCGATCGGGCATACGACACGTTTGATACCGGCATTGATCAAAGCCTCAGTACATGGAGGAGTCTTGCCATGATGATCGTGAGGCTCTAGCGAGACATACGCCGTTCCGCCCTTTGCCTTTTCGCCGGCTTGTTCAAGAGCGATAATCTCGGCATGAGTAACATTGTCGTGAATATACGTTCCTTCGCCGACAATCTCGCTGGTTGAGGACACGATCACGCAGCCGACAAGCGGATTTGGCGAAACCAAGCCGACACCAAGAGCCGCCAATTCCAGACTGCGGCTCGTCATGTTCGTGTCAAGGGTTGGGAATTCTTCTACTTTCAGATCATCAATTCCTCGACCGAAAAAATTAGAGGGATCAAGAATTACTTTTTCAATCTCGTCAACTTCATTTTCGGAAAGACCACCGTAAAAATTATCGGCTAATTTAAGTGTCCGATTCATTCTTCACCTCAACTAAACAGGCCGTTTACATAACTATCAGCATCAAAAACCATCAGGTCGTCAACTTGTTCGCCTATTCCGACGTAGCGTATCGGCAGGTTAAGTTCCTTTGATATCGCCACGGCAATGCCGCCTTTTGCGGTTCCGTCGAGTTTAGTTAAAACGATGCCGGTCACGCCCGCGACTTTCATAAACTGCCGAGCTTGTTCCAGACCATTTTGGCCTGTAACGGCGTCGATCACAAGCAGAGTTTCGTGCGGCGCCTGCGGAACTTCGCGGCCCGCGATGCGTTTCATCTTGTCGAGCTCGGCCATCAGATTGGCTTTGTTATGCAAGCGGCCCGCGGTATCGACGATCAGAACGTCGGAATTTCGAGCCTTGGCCGATTGCAATGCATCAAACAAAACCGCAGCCGGATCGGTTCCCTGTTTTTGCTGAACGATCGGTACTCCTGCGCGTCCGGCCCAAATTTCAAGTTGGTCCGACGCGGCTGCTCGAAACGTATCAGCGGCGCAGATCAATACATCGTTGCCTTCATTCTTGATCCGCTGAGCCAGCTTGCCGATAGTTGTTGTTTTGCCGACACCGTTTACACCGACGACCATCAGAACGTAAGGTTTAATCGTTTCATCAACAGCCGTTTCCGATGCGATGCCGGTTTCCTTTGAATGCTGGAGAATATCGAGCAGCTCGTTTTTCATCACCGATTTGAGTGCTGCGATGTCGTTGATCTCCTGTCGGGAAACGCCTTTTCGGACCGCTTCGAGAACCTGCATCGTGGTCTGAACACCGATGTCGGTCGAGATCAGCATTTCCTCGAGTTCGTCGAGCAGAGCGTCGTCGATCTGCTTTCTGCCTTCAAAGATCGTGTCGAGTCGCGTGTTTATCGAATCGCGTGTTTTTGCGATCGCGTTTGAAAAACGAACGCCAATCTCTTTCTCGACTGCCGCTTCCTGTGCCTGAAGCTCTTCGATCGATTTATCCAATCCAAGAACCGACGAGCTGAATTTATCTTCTTTATTTCTGCGCCAAAATAATGCCATATAATTCCGTAACTAACGAAACTATCGAGTATAAAAAAATATCGCACGTCTAACAACGCACGATATTTTCGATGTCCGTTAAAATTCCCGTCTCAGCGGTAAAGCGCGAGCTTGTCCGCGTTTTTGAAGAGAGCGTAAGCGATGACGCAGGAAAACACGACCGTTAGATAAAATCCGAAGAAAGCTCCGATTGCCTTGGCGGGCAGATTGCCGAATCCGGGAAGATCGAGTGGAGAAAGAATAGCTGCAAGCACCGAGCCAACGACGATTGACAAGATCACAAGCATCAGTCCCATCAACAGGATCTTGACGTAATCGAACCCAAGCCGTTTTATCGTATCAAGGCTAACCATCGGATTGATAGTCGCCGCAAACGAACGCGTGTAGCCCGCAACTGCGCATGCAGCGGGAAAAAAGAATGCTCCCCAAATAAACAGTATCGCGCAGACGACCGCAACCGGCGCCGCGATGCTCAAGAAACCGGTGACTATTTCGTTAAACTCGCGGTCCCGAGTTTCAGGAGTTTTACCCATCGCCGATTCCAACTGAATGCGTTTCGTTTCCTGCGTGGCTGCCCACAATTCTTCCTGATCTTTCGATTCCTGATCGATCACAACATTCGTGTTGCCGGTTGCGATCTGGTTTTGATCGTCCAAACGGCTTTGTTGCTCGTCAGCGATCTCGGTAAGAACTTTTTTAACGTCCTGAGTCTGCTCAACCGTTTTGCGCCCCGCGTAATACTGCGTGCCGGGAATACGCTCGATCTCGCTTTCAAAGGTTTCGCGTTGGGCGCCCAGCGAGCTGAACACCAGATAAAGCCCAACGATCATCGCAACAAAAAACGGGCCGAACGAGACAAGATAGGCCGCGATGCTGAGAAAGAAAGGGTGTAAAACATCGTCCCAGATCGAAAAATCGTCAAACGACGGCATAAAATCTGCTTCGAGATTTCCCTGTGAAAAGTTATCAACCGTGTTTGCCAGCACTCCGAATGAGAGCATGTTCGCAAGCATCACGCAGAACAACGCGGCGACCATCATAAAAATGCCGCCGATAGCCGAAACCGATTGCCCAAGCGTGAACAACGCAAACATAAACGCGCCTATGATAAGGCTCGCCTTGAACTTGAACGGATGGGCAAGGGCGTTGGCAAAATCGGCAAATCCGAAGCCTTCGGTTACGGCATTCGAGCGATTGGCCTGCTGCTGTCGTTGTGCATTTGCAGTGCCGATCTGTCTGCATAGTTGGCCGCATTTAGGGCAGATCTTGACAGTGCCGCCATAGCTTTTAGGACAGACGTTGCAGAACGCACTGCTGCAGCTATCGCAAACGAATACGGACGGTAAGTCTTGATGAAACAGGCAGAAATTCGGGTCAACTGTCGGACGTTTTACTTCGCTGTTTTCAGCCGGTTGGTTGTTTTGCTTAATCTCAGATGCAAAGTTTGTGACAGGCTTGACTTGGGACTGTTCTGCCGCGACCTTTTCCGAAACGGAAGTCGTCGTCGTTTGCATCACAGGCATAGGCTCGCCCGCGGCTTTCGCATAAAAAAACGGCACAAGCGGCGGAACGAGCTTCGCCTGCGTCCAGCGAAGATTGCCTTTGCGGATCTTGTCGTCGGGCAAGAGCGATCCTTCGCCAATCCAATCGCCAAGTTCGATGAAAGCAGCCTCGTAGATCTTGCCGCCAACTTCAATTTGCCAAAGTTCGTTGTGAGTCGTTTCGTTCATTCACTATTATCGGAGGGTGATTTTCTTCGGGGTCTTCGGGATTGTATGTTTCGATAAGCGTTTTAGCGACGCCGACGTTGACGGCCGTTTCACCTGGCGTATTTGCCATCGATTGCACCACGCCGCGACCGATCTCGCCGGAATTGCAGCCGCGTACAAGCGCCTCGACAACGGCTCCGTCGTAACGTGTCCCGACAAATTGGCGAATTCGATCAAGGGCATCGTTCAGCAGCATTCCTTTCGAATATGGCCGGTCGATCGTCATCGCATCGAACGTGTCGGCGACCGAAACGATCTTTGCCTGCAACGGAATCTGTTCGCCGACAAGCCCTTGCGGATAGCCCTGTCCGTTGACCATTTCGTGGTGCATATACATTCCGGGCAGAAACTCGGCCATCGCAGGGATCTGAGACATTATCTTGTAACCCTTGACCGGATGCGTCTTCATTATCTCGAACTCTGCTTCGGTCAGCGCGGCTGGTTTTTTCAGGATGTTGTCGTCGATCGCGATTTTCCCAACGTCGTGGAGCAACGCACTGATCCTGAGCGTTTCAAGATCGTCATCCATTAGTCTCAACTGTTTTCCGATAGCGACGGAGATACGAGCCACACGCTCCGAGTGGCCGCGTGTGTATTTATCTTTGCCGTCAATCGCAGCAGCAAGTGCCTTGACCGTTCCAACGAACAGTTCGCGATTCTCAGTCGCTGCCTTAGCTAGATTTGCAATGTGTTCTTCGAGCTTATCGCTCATTGTGTTGAACGATGATCCAAGAGTTCCGATCTCGGTGATATTGCGCGTTTCGACGCGGGTTGTAAGATCTCCGCCCGCGATCAGTTCCGCGGCGGCGGAAAGTTTTAGCAGCGGCGATGTAAGATTTCTGGCGGCAATCGACCCGATCACGAGAGCAAGCAAAGCGAACGCGAGACTTATCAGCCACGTCTGCGTTTTCATCTCACCGACCGACGCAAGAGCACGCGCCTCGTCCTGCATCGTCACGACGCCGAACTGTCTCTTTGGCCCAATGGTCGCGGTCGAGTACGCTCCGATCATCTCATGCGAAGTACCATCGAAATCGGCCGTGAACGGGACCAAGGCAGACTGAAATTGTTCAAACGACCGCTGCCATTCGTCAACGATTCTTAAATGGGATAGCGGCTTTCTGTCGCGCATTAAGGTGCCGTCGGGGTGAAATACCGTCCGGCCTGTGCTATCGACAACGAAAACAATAGGAAGCCCGGATTTCCAAAGGTCGGCTTCGGCGGTCGGCTCCATTCCAACAACGTCACGGGCAATTCGCCTAAGCGAAACTATCGCAATTACCGTGGCAGTCTTTACGTCACCGACCGTTACCGGCGAAGCAATAGTCAAAACAGGCTCGCCGGGCGAACCGACCATTCGCGGCTCTCCGACGGTAACGCCTTCGGTGTCAAGGGTTTCCAATACTTTCGATGCGGCGCCATCGACGTCTGTTCGGGTGATATTTCCGGGACGATACAATGAAAGCGATTCCGCTCCTTCGGGCTGGACGTAGATAGCAATGAGGTCGGGATTTTCACGCAGCGTCCTGCTCAATTGCTGATCTGTTCGCGGAGAACTGAAGATCAAAGGGTCGGTCGAAAGAGCAAAAGCGTCGGCCAGTCCCGTTACCATGTCTCGGTAACGCTGGCCAAACATCTCTATCCGCCGAGCTTTTTCCTGAACAAGTTGTATCTGGTAACGGTTTTCGACTGCCCTAAGCTCGGTCGCGCTCCGTCCCGACAAAAACCACCCCACAAGCACAAGCGGAACCAGCCCCACTAAAAGAAGGGTGCAGATAACAAAATAAACAAGACTGATTTTTAAACGTTTCGCGGGCATCAGGCGGGAGCGTGGTGGAATACGCCATTACCTATTGTATTGAAAAAAGACGCAGCGGTCAACAAGTTTTAATAAGCTCCCAACGACCTTGCAAGAATGTCCTCAGTCAACTCAAAAATAGTCGAACTTCGCTATTCTGGTGGGCCATCGACACCGAGCGACGACAACAAAAAAAGCCGACAGCAATCTGCCATCGGCTATTCACTTTTAGTTTTTAGCTATCTTAACGAACTCTAATCCAAATCGCGGCTTTCTTGACATTGCAGAAGAATTCCATCTGACATCCGAAACCGCAAAATCGCAGGCCTGATGCTATGAAGTTGACCCTGTCGGGGCGAGTTTTAGTAAACTCGGGTTCTG
>CAZSEL010000027.1:0-60266 GCA_964605905.1 uncultured Chloracidobacterium sp.
GGGTTGCAGTTCACCATGATCGTCTCAAAATCGGCGTCCTGCAGGGCAAAGCTGGCGTGGCAGCAGCAGTAATCGAACTCGATTCCCTGCCCGATCCGGTTCGGCCCGCTGCCGAGGATCATTATCTTTCGCCGCGTGGTCGGCTCGGCCTCGCACTCTTCTTCGTAGGTCGAATATAGATACGGCGTGAACGATTCGAACTCGGCTCCGCAAGTATCAACGCGTTTATAAACCGGCGTAACTCCGACCGTTTTGCGATGATTGCGAACCTCGAGTTCGGTCGAGCCGGTCATAAACGAAAGTCGCCGGTCTGATAAGCCAAACTCTTTCGCAAGCCTTAGTTCGTCGGTCGAATACTCGGCAAGCGGCTTTGCATCAAGCGATTCCTGAAACTCCATCACCTGTGAAAGCTGATCCAAAAACCACGGATCGATCTTTGTAAGGCGGTGTATTTCGTCGATTGAATACCCATTTTGCAAGGCGTAAGTAATGTATGAAAACCGCAGCGAATTTGGCCGCGCGAGTTTTCGCTGCAATTCTTCGTCAGGCACATCTACAAGCCGCAAAGGTTTAACTGCTTCAAGTGACCGTAAGCCTTTGAACAGCGATTCCTTGAAAGTGCGTCCGATCGCCATAACCTCGCCGACCGATTTCATCTGCGTGCCGAGCACGTCTTCCGCACCGGGAAATTTCTCGAATGCCCACTTCGGAATTTTTGTGACGACGTAATCTATCGTCGGCTCGAACGACGCAGGCGTTTTCTTTGTGATGTCGTTCGGTATCTCGTCAAGCGTGTAGCCGACAGCAAGTTTCGCGGCGATCTTTGCAATGGGAAAGCCGGTTGCTTTTGACGCAAGTGCGGACGAACGCGAAACGCGCGGATTCATTTCGATAATGCGAACCGCGCCGTCAGCCGGATTTACCGCAAACTGGATATTCGAGCCGCCTGTTTCGACGCCGACCTTTCGGATGCACTTGATCGACATATCCCGAAGGTTTTGATATTCGACATCCGTCAACGTCTGTGCCGGTGCGACAGTTATCGAATCGCCGGTGTGCACACCCATCGGGTCGAAATTTTCGATCGAGCAGATGATAACGACGTTATCGTTCAGATCGCGCATCACCTCAAGCTCATATTCCTTCCAGCCGAGGATCGATTCTTCGACCAATATTTGTGAATTCGGGGATGCGGCGAGCCCGCCTTTTGCGATCTCTTCGAATTCTTCCGGGTTATAAGCCGTTCCGCCGCCGGTTCCGCCAAGCGTGAAACTCGGCCGGATTATCGCCGGATATCCGGTCATTTCTACGATCTTTTCCGCCTCTTCCCACGTATGTGCAAAACCGCCTTTTGCCGATGGAATACCGATCTCGTCCATCGCCTGTTTGAAAAGCTCGCGGTCCTCACCGACCTTTATCGCGTCGATATTGGCGCCGATCAGTTTTACACCGAATTTGTCGAGAACGCCTTGCTCGTAAAGCTCGACAGAAAGGTTTAGACCAGTCTGCCCGCCGACCGTCGGCAGCAATGCGTCGGGCCTTTCTTTTTCGATGATCGCTGTCAACGTTTCGAGCGTAAGCGGTTCGATGTAAGTGCGGTCGGCGATCTCCGGATCGGTCATGATCGTCGCCGGATTGGAATTGACCAGCACAACCTCGAAACCTTCCTGTTTCAAAGCACGACAGGCTTGTGTTCCCGAATAATCGAACTCGCAAGCCTGACCAATAACGATAGGGCCTGAACCGATGATTAATATCTTGTGTATATCTGTTCTTCGCGGCATTTTTTCTAAACTTTTAATTATACAGAAAATGCAGCCAAGTGCAGAAGCCAGTGTGCAGAAGCCCGCTCGTAAGCAAGGGCGTAATGCTCAATTTGATAGTTACGCCCTCCCTAACGGTCAGGCTTCTGCATGGACAAAGGCCGGGCTTCCGCACTGACGAAAAAAGGCGGCCCGAAGACCGCCCAAGTTATAGGATGAAAAAATTGTTCATTAGTAAGGGAACCGAACGCCCGGCACTCTCACACCTGGTATTTTCGGAATCTTTCCTTTGAAAACACTGTCCAATCTTCCTGCAAACGCGGGATTCAGCTTCTTAAGCTGCGATTGGATCTTCTTCGCTTCCTTATCGTTACCGCTAAGGTGATAGGCCTCGCCAAGACTGAACAGGCCAAATTGGTTCCCGGAATCGAGCGAAGTTGCCCGCTTTAGAACGTCGATCGCACCAACCAGATTGCCCAATCCCTTGTAGCTCACTCCGAGTTGGTTCATTGCGATCACCCAGTTCTGGTTGAGCGCCAACGCCTTGTTGAGAGCATCGGCCGCGGCCTTATGGTCGCCGAGCGAATTGTTCGTCGAACCAAGATTCAGATACGCCGCGTCCATTTTCGGGTCGAGCGAAACGGCCGTCTGCAAATATTGCCGTGCAAGCTCGAGCTTTCGTTTTGCCTCGACCTCGCGACCGGCCTCTCTGTCCTGGCGTGCGGCGTTGTAATATGCCCAGCCGAGATTTGTGTTATCGACCGCCGTCGGGCTAAGCGTACGGGCCGTGTTCAGCCTGACAACCGACTTGTCCCATTCGTTTGTCTTGCCTAAACAAAATCCCCATTCGCTGTACAGATCAGGGTTCTTTTCGTTGCCCGGCTCGGCCAACTTATAAGCTGCGTTCGCGTCGGCAAATCTTTGGAGTTGGCGAAACGTGCTCGCCAGATTTGCATTCGCCAGAGCATTGTTCGGATCGATACTCACTGCCTTTTGATACGAGTTTAATGCACCGGCGTAGTCCGCCTTATTATATTGAGTCACGCCGATCTCAAACCACGCTCCGCCGTTCGCGGGGTCGATTTGAACGGTCTTTTGAAACGCAGCCATCGCCGCATTTTGATCGTTCATCCGGTTATAGGTCAGCCCCTTTTGATAATAGGCATTTCCGTTGGTCGGCTCGGCCTGTATCACGCGGTCGAGAGCCGCGATTGCCTCCTGATTACGTCCTTGCTTGGACAGGATCGTGATACGCGCCATTTTCGATTCCGTCGTGCCAAACCCGGCGGTTTCTGCCTTTGTAAGATAGGTTTCGGCCTCGACCAGATTTCCCTGCTCGATGTGGGCCAGGCCAAGCGGCAGATATAGCGAGGAAAGTTCGGGATCGATCACAAGAGCCTTGTCATACGCCGCGATTGCTTCTTTATTGCGGCCGCGAGCGTCGTGAATCTCGCCGATCTTGGCGTACGCGACCTCGTTCTTGGCGTTCAGCTTGACTGCCTCGGCAAGGAACGGCATACCGGCTTCGCTGCCGCCGTCACCAGCGGTTTCAATGCCTTTAACCGTTAACGCCTCACTCAGGCCGCTGATCGCGTCGGCGTTTTTGGCGTTGTTCTTAATAGCTTCGCGGAAAACCGGGATCGAGCCATCGATATTGCCCTCGGCCATCAAAGTTTCGGCCCTGGTAGTCAGCGTGTTCGACAATTTCAACCGAGCGACCTTTTCGCGGGCTCTTGCCCTGGCGACCGCCGCTGCTCTTGCTTTTGCGGCGTCCGCTTTTCGTTTACGGCTGGCCGCGAGCTGCGATTTGACACGCGCACGTCGTGCCGCGGCACCGCCGCCGCCTGCACGAAAAGCGCTTGTCGAGCCGCCGCTTGCTTGCGGTCGTTTGCTTGAGCCGCGAAAAACAAAAACGCTGGCTCCGCCGTTAAGATCGGACTCCGGAACCAGTTCGTTGGCGTGAACCGGCGTTCCATTGACGAGCAGCGAAGAGATCGCAAATACAGAAATTAAAGATTTAGCAAGAAATTTGTCGCGAAACATAAAAAGTTACCTCGGGTGTAGGCTGTGGATCGGGAAACGATCCGAAACTTCAGATTATACAATACCCTGACGAAGGCCGTTAGCCTTTTTTGCGGGATAAATAGCAAGGAATTTAGGCTTTAGAATCCGAGAAACACGGGTTCGGGCTGTAAATCGATACTGAATTTTTTGCTCACCTTCGCCTGGATCGTTTTCATCAGGCCAACAATCTCAGCCGCAGATGCGCCGCCACGATTGATGATCGCAAGCGAATGATTTGAAGAAATCCCGGCACTGCCAAACTGAAATCCTTTGTGAAATCCCGACTGCTCGATAAGCCATGCAGCCGGAATTTTGATCTGATGGTCACCTGCCGGAAAATGCGGAATGATCGTTTCGCTCGTCTCTGCTAACGCTTTATATACATCTGCCGAAACTATCGGGTTTTTGAAGAATGATCCGGCGCTCCGGGAATTTGGATCGCCGCTTTCAATGACCATCGACTTTCGCCGTCTGATCGCAATAACTGCCTCACGCACTTCCGCTATCGTCGGCGTCGCGCCGTTAAAATGATCTATCAGCTCTTTGTATTTTAAATGCGGCTCGCCGCGGGCGGTCAGTCTAAACGTAACGTTCAAAACAATGTACCGATCGCGTTTGTCCGAATTAAAAATACTCTTGCGGTACGTGAATCCGCATTCATCATTTGAAAGCTCGACGATCTGTTTCGTTTGCCGGTCAAAACAGCGAACTTTCACTATCGTTTCCGAAACTTCCTGTCCATAGGCTCCGACATTTTGAACCGGAGTTCCGCCGATCTTGCCGGGAATTCCGCTCATGCACTCGATTCCTGCCATACGATTTTCGACAGCGAACCTAACAAACGCATCCCAGTCTTCGCCTGCGGCTGCGTCAATAAAACCCTCGTCATTAGTCACAATTCCGAGCAGATCGATCTTTGCCACAAGCCCGTTGAAACCCGCATCGGAAACAAGCAAATTGCTGCCTCCGCCTAAGATAAAAAGATCGATTCCCTTCGTTCCGGCAAAATCCACCGCCGCAATCACGTCGCTTTCCGTCAGGCATTCAGTGAAAAATCTCGCCGGTCCGCCGACGCCAAGAGTGGTCATCGGCGCAAGAGGCACGTTTTCGGTTATTCTTAGTCTTCCCATTTCCGAGCAAGTTCCAAGCCCTTGCCGAGCGGAAAAGCTCTGCTTTTCCGGCATGCCCCTTTGCGCCTCGCGGCTCCGCCGCCGCGTCGGACAATGCGGCGGCGGAGCCGCGAGGATATTTTTTTTTGTTTGGCCGGCGAAGCTGAGCTTCGCCGCTCTGCGATAAGTAGGTTAGCCCTTGACCGCGTCGTTCGTGAGCTTTTCAAGGTCCGCGACATATCCTGGTGCGTCCGGGTCTTTCAGGTCCTTCAGCTTTCGGTATGCCTTTTTGGCCTCGCCGAGGTTGCCGTTCTTAAACTCAGCCGAGCCAAGATTAAAGTAGGCCTGGGAAAATTTGTTGTCCTGATCGACGGCCTTCTTGAACTGGCTGACGGCATCCTTAAAATTTGACGCTTTCATATATGCCATACCGAGCTCGTTTAACAAAAACGCCGATTTCGGGTTGCGGTCAACCACTTTTTTTAGGGCGTTGACGGCACCGGCATTATCGCCGAGAGAACTCAGGACCGAGGCCAGATTGACCAACGCTCCTTCGGCATTTAGTCCGCCGGTGTTTGCAGCCTGTTCGAGCAAAGTCTTTGCCTTCAATAGCTTGACGCGGCCGGCGTCTTTACGGTTGTTATACATATCGTCGTTTCCGACGTTGGCATACGCCCAGCCGAGATTCGAGCTGTCCATGTTGCTGGAACTTAAGCTGGCCGCTTTTTCCATTGCTGTAAGCGAACCGTCAAGTCCGCGACAACCCACGTTGCGTCTCCGGTCAACTTCGCACTGCTTTACGATAACGAACCCGACCTTGCTGTAAAGATCGGCAAGCTCGCCCTTATCGTGTCCGGGCGTTCGCTCGATAAAGCTGATCGCCAGTTTATATTTGGCACCGGCCTCGTTGTAATTGCCGAGCAGGCGGTTCGCATCGCCGAGGTTGACGTAACCCTCGACGTTCGTGTTGTTCAGCGTGAGCGCTCGGTTATACGACTTGATCGCATCACTGTATTCGCCAAGCTGGAACTGAGCGTTTGCAAGCCCGAACCACGCTTCAAAATAGTTGTCCTTGAGAGCTATCGCCTTGTTGTATTCACCGATAGCATCCCGATATTTGCCATCGCGGGTCAGGGTTTCGCCCGTATAGTGGAACGCTTCTTCCAGCGTCGGATCGATTGACTTCGCCTTGTTAAAGGCAGCCATCGCATCGACGTTATTGTTCTGTGCGTAGCGGATAAGCCCGATAAAATACTGCGTTTGGGCGTTGTTCTGCTCAATAGCAAGAGCCTTTGTCAACAGGTCTTCGGCCTTTGCAATCTGGCCTTGCTGATAATAGAGAATTCCGAGCGGGACAAATATTTCGGTCAGGTCCTTATCATTCGTCAGTGCTTTTTCGTAATTTACGGCTGCATCAGCATCGTTGTTTTCAGCCGCCGCGATCTCGGCGAGCCCGAAATATGCGGGTGCATTTTTGTCGTTATATTTTAGTGCCTCGTTAAAACGCGAACGAGCGCTCGGAATGTTATCTTTCGCCAATTCTTCGTTGCCCAACAGAGCAAGAGATTCGCTGAAACCCATGCGTGCAACATTGTTCGTTTTATCGAGCTGATAGGCTTCGCCAAAAAGATCGGACGCCTGTTTGAAATCGTCGCGATCCATCCAGTATTCACCGACGCCGGCAAAGACTTTTGAGGCTTCGACCGGAGTCATTCGCTTGACGTCAGCCAGTTTCTCAGGGGCGACGGCAGCGGTTCGCGTACGCCGCGGCGCTTTTTTCGCTAACGCAACATATTGCTTGCTGACGCGGCGAGTCGCCTCGTTTCGCTGGGCCTTTGTGCGGCTTGCACGCGTTTTCGAGACATAGCGTTTCGGAGCGGATTTCGAGCCGCCCTTAAAAACGAACACACTCGAACCGCCCGTAATATCGCGGACGGGCACCAGGTCGCTCTGTGCCGGAACGGAAATTCCGCCAACGAGAAACGAAGCCGTAATGGCCAAAGTCAAAACATTTTTCACGAATCGGGACCTGATCTTCATTTTTATCCTCGAATATCGGATTTTATCCGATGATTATTAACGCGCACCAAACCTTTTCGATGCAGCTATTCGGTAAAGACGTTTCCCTGCCTGAATTTTTGCGGGTCAATATTTCGAGTGGCCGATCTAGTTAGTAACCGTCTGCGTAAGCGGGTGGCAAAATGTGACGGTTGTGAAATGATGACATAAACTAAGCTGGCTCAAATCTCTCTCACCCTAGATGTTTCGCATCGTCCTGAACGGATAGCGGTTAGCAAACCGGCGAAGCGGTCGTTCTCTAGCAGAGAACGACCGCTTTCGCTATTGTTATACATCAATCATTATCATTTACAATCCCACTGCAAGAGTCCATTGGCCACTGCCAAAGTTCCATTTCCACCGGTTTGACATGGTGAAGTGTTACTTTGACAATTTGAACAATAAACGGTGGTTCCGGGTTGAGACAGAGAAAAAGCAGAGGAAGATATTTCTGCCCAAGTAAATGATGGCATTTGGAAAGGGGCTCCAGAAAAGAAGAAGCCTCTATACGGCTGTTCCTGGGTACCTGAAAATTTAAGCCACCCACGCGTATCACGTTCAATGTTATAAACGTATGGATTGTGTCCTAACCGTATTAGAGGTTTAAACGGCAATCCGTCATTTTCAACAGTGACTGACAAAATCGGCCTTGAATTTGCTACTGCATTTACGTCCGCTTCCCGCTCATTACCTTTAATTTCCAAGTCTCCTTTCATTTTGGCAGGAATCGAAGCAATTTGCTGAGCCGAAGGATTTTGTTCAGTAGGTTGTCCTGATTGAAATACAATAGTTCCCGGACCTTGAAACCCTGCTTCATTCAATGGGAAGGCAACTCCGTTTGAATCCTTTCCGCAAGGAGATGCTGGATCAAAGTTACCGTTAAGATCCATGCAAAATCTGTCCCCCGTTGAATAAGCCCTTACACCAGCACCCAGATTTACAGTTTTTCCGGCGTAGCCATTACCGGTAGAAACGAAATTGACTCTTCCCCAAACATTTAATGGATCACTGAACCCATTGTTGATAAGTGTCAGAGTATTTGAATAGCTTCCCCAGATTATTTGAGTTTCGCGATCCTTTCCGTATGAGATCGTCTCGCTTAATCTTTCCGCTGCGGAATTTATTACGGTTAATCCTCCAACGTATAGTGCTCTAATAAACGCTCCGCCGCGGCCTGTGTCACTATAATCAATACCGCCTCCGAAGCTGTTATTCATTTGAACTGTTGTAGCCCGATCAATAATAACCGCGTCGCCTCTTATAGTGTTTTGTCCGATCACAGTAACGGGCAAATAAAAAAGCGAGCTGGATATTATCCAATCAGAGTTGAACGAATCAATAAGAATTCCGGCAGTTTTATTTGAATTAAACATACAGTGGTCAACCTTCACAAAATCAATTTGCCACAATTTATTTCCATCCACCGCGTGAAAATAGAGGCCTTTATCAAAAGAGTCAAAGGCAACATTTTCAAAATCAAATTCCTGACTGCTCGATGCTGTAGTAAAAAAACCAACAGCTTCAACTCCATTAGTGTTTACTGAAGATTCCGCCTTGAGGGAAAGATTCTCCATTTTTACTCCGTCAACACACTCCCCGATCCTGAATAAAGATTTATTTTCCCCAACTAAGGCAATTGTCGAATTAGATCTTCTATAAGCGCCGGTGAAATAAGTCTGAGAAGCACCGGTCGACATCCCCGAAGTTCCTTTTAAAATAATTCCAGAAGGCAAGACCAGCGTGGAGCTAACCCTGTAAACGCCTTCGGGGAAAATCAACGTTCCTCCAAGTTTGGCCGCGACAAATGTGATTGCATTCTTAATGGCCTGCGTGTCATCTGCCGATGTATTTACCGTTCCGTCAGCTTTATGGCCATTGCCCAATGCTCCAAAATCTTTTATATTATGGAATCCGGTGGTACTCGTGTTTGACAACCAAGTCCAGGAATAGTTATTTGATCCGACGGTATAGCTTACCTTAACCTTTGAATCGCCCGTTCTAAAGCACCAGAAACCTGTATTCATGTCACGCGCAATAGTCCATCCGGACGTATCTGTAATTGTTCCTAAAAAGTTACCGCTACAATCCTCGACATTAATTGACGAAGTATTACCCGGCAACCGTTTGACGGTGGGATTACCGCCAAATCCGGCCACGCATCTGCCACCGGCATCAGGTGCGATTAGTTCAATCGACTTGCCGTCGAAAGTATTTAACTGACCAAATCCAATGGTTGAAAGCACCAATAATGATGCCGCCAAAAACGTAAATCTTAAAAAACAGGCTTTTCTGTGGGAATTCATATTTTCTCCTTTATTTTCTTCAATTTAACGAACCAAGAATACCAACGGAAACAATTTATCTGCTCTTTACTGAATAAATGAGCCGGGAATTGGCCTATCTTCGGTAATACCGAATTGTACTGCTCCGAAGCCCGAAGTCGATTGCAGCAGGTACCAGACGCCGGTCGAAGGACGGAAGACGGCGATGTCGGCCTGGCCGTCGCCGTCGTAATCGGCGGGAACGGGCCGGTCTTCGGAGATACCGAAAGCCGTTGTCACAACCGATCCGTTCGAGCTTTTCAGAATGTACCAGACGCCTTGGGATGGCCGATAGACCGCTAGATCGGTTCTGCCGTCGCCGTCAAAATCGGCCGGTGCCGGAATATCGGTCGAGATTCCAAATTGCACGGCGTGGAATTGCCCGGCCGTTCCGCTCGCGGCATACCACCATGTTCCGGTTGACGGCCGATATACGGCGACATCGGATTTGCCGTCGCCGTCGAAATCGCCGACGACCGGTTTATCCTCGGCGGTACCGAACTGCATCACCGAAACCTGGCCGGTCGTTCCCAGCCGATACCAGACGCTGGTCGACGGCCGGTAAACTATAAAATCGGAACGTCCGTCGCCGTCGAAATCCGAAGGCCTCGGCACATCGCCCGCCTGTCCGAACTGGACAGCGTTATGCGAATTGTCGATGCTGCTCTGATACCACCAACTGCCGGTCGATGGTCTAAAAATCGCCTCGTCCGTCTTGCCGTCGCCGTCAAAATCGGCCGCAACCGGAATATCGCCCGCCGCGCCGAATGTCGTCTCCTCAACCTGCGAATCGGAGCTCCGAAGCTCATACCAACGGTTTGTCGATGGCCTAAACACCGAAATATCAGCCCTGCCGTCGCCGTCGAAGTCGTAAAGTGAATGTGATGTCAGCGAATTGAGCAAACGCACTATGCCGATAGCAAGTGAGCCGTCAAAGGATTGGAAATTGCCAACCGCCAGAACGCGCCCATCGGGCTGCATTTCAATGTCGGTTACATTATTAGTTCCAGTACCCGGATCGAACCGGAAATCGAGAGATCCGTTCTTCGTGAGACGCGCGATACGTGGCCTAACAGTGTTGTTCACGGCCTCGAAAGCACCACCAATTAAGACGCGATCGTCGGGTTGCACCTTGAGAGTTTCCACGGCGCCCGAAACCTGAGGATTGAATCCGGCATCGAGTGAGCCATCGGTGTTCAATCTGGCAATATTGGCCTGAGTTGAAAAATTTACTCCCGAAAAGATGCCGCCAATTATTACTTTTCCGTCCGACTGCAGAGCCGCGTCATAAACAGCCGCATTTGCCCCGCTTGGCGGGTTGAAAGTCGTATCGAGCGAACCGTCGGTATTGAGCCGGGCAATACGGCCACGGTTAGCGGAATTTACCTGCAGGAAATCGCCTGCAATGAGAACCTTGCCGTCAGGCTGAAGAACGATCTTCAGTACATCGTCGTTTACAGAGACGTTAAAGGTCGTATCAAGTGTTCCGTTCGCGTTGTAGCGCCTGATAAAAGGGGTCGTTCCTGAATCTATTCCAGAGACTAATATATTCCCATCCTGCTGAATCTTTGTATCGTGTACAACCGGCGTATTCGGAAACTCGATATCAAGCGAGCCGTCGGAATTCAGACGCGTAAGATTGCGCCCGGTATTAGCTCCGCCAACGATTATCTTATCGTCCGCTTGGACACCGATGGCGTTAAAAGTCGGGAAGGTTGAAGTGAACGCTGTCGGGTCGAATGTGCTGTCAACGCTGCCGTCTGCATTAAATTTTGCCAAACCGTTTCGGAATGCTCCGGTTGCATTATTAAATAAGCCGGACGCGAAAAACTTTCCATCAGGAAGGACAAACAACCTTAGTCCCGGTGCTCCCCAGCCTATCTTTGCGCTAAACGACGCAACCCGCGAACCGTCACTGTTCAATAAAACTATCGGTCCGTGGACAAACGGTGTCTGCGTTGGCGTCGTGCCGCCCGCAAAAAAAGTGCCGTCGTCTCGAACATCGAGATCGTTAACCGCGAGAAAATCGGTCTGCGGATTTGACGAATCGAGCGTCCCGTCCGAATTGAGAATGGCTATTTTTTGCCGATTGACTGAGTTGTAACTGCTGAAAATACCGCCAATGACGATCTTATCGTTTGGCAGAACCGCAACTGTATAGATAGGGTTGTTTGCTCCGTCGTTATTTGTGTTGAATGTGGCATCGAACGACCCGTCCACATTAAATCGGGCTATCTTGCCGATCGGAAATTCATTGTATGTTGAAAAGCTGCCTGCAACGATTATTTTACCGTCTGACTGCCGAGCCAGACGACCGGTAACCGAAATCTCCTGAAAAGCTCCATCGGTTGTCAGGTCGGGATTAAGACGCTGTACGCCGTCAATGACGCTGCGTAATATTTTTCCGTCAGGCAGAAAAAGCAAATCCGCGGCTGTGGAGCCGAATATCTCTTTGTTGAAAGAACCGTCGCTGTTCACGCGAATGAGAACCGGGTGGTTCGCCGGGCCGCCGAAATTCTTGTCGGCTGAAAATACTATACTTCCGTCGGAATCGAGACGCATAGCAATGCCTTGCACCAGGCCGTTTAACGCAGTGCTCGAATTAAATGCGGTGTCGGGCGTGCCATCCGAATTAAGCCGTGCTAGTCCTCCGCGATAGACACCGTTTAAAGAAGTGAAGCGGCCGGCAATAACGATCTTGCCGTCTGTTTGAATAGCAATAGCCGTAACAAGAACCGGCCCGCCAAAAAACGTCAATTTAGGCGGATTGAACGACGTGTCCAGCGTTCCGTCGGCGTTAAGGCGTGCCAGTCCGTCGCGCGCTATGCCATCAACTACATGAAACTGACCGAATATTACGGTTTTGCCATCAGGCTGTACAGCAGTCTGATAAACGTCATTTCCCGGAACAACGGCAAGCGTGGCTTTAAATGTCGGATCAACGTCTCCTGACGCTGCGGTGGCGTTTACGGTGAAAAAAAGCGTTGCGGCGATAAAAGTTATGGCTTTCAGAAATCGAGCTATGCGTTTCATTACTCTTCTCCTCAAAAAAACTTAAGCTGCTGTGCAGAATGTCAGTTGTGACGACGGGTATTGCTGATGAACTGGATTCGGCATTTAATATACTTCAGATAGGCATAGCTGTAAAGATATTTTAGCGACAGTGTTTAACAGGTACCGACCGAAGCAACAATCGTCTTGCCATAATGTTACAGGTCGTATAAATTTGTTTATTACCAACAACTGAAAAAGTCTTGAGTTGTGAGTCTGGAGTCCTGAGTCGAAAGATTCTCTTGACTACAGACTCCCGACACCAGACTCACGACTCTAAGAAAGGAGATCTTGTCGACATGAAAGCATTTGCAACTGAGAACATCAGAAATCTGGCTGTCATTGGACACGGCGACGCGGGTAAAACCCAGCTAGTGTCCAGCCT
This sequence comes from uncultured Chloracidobacterium sp., assembly GCA_964605905.1. Lineage (GTDB taxonomy): Bacteria > Acidobacteriota > Blastocatellia > Pyrinomonadales > Pyrinomonadaceae > OLB17. The sequence goes on from CAZSEL010000027.1 coordinate 12,752, forward strand.
ACTCCACGTCGCCGGAGCAACAACTCGCTGGGGAAAGGTAGATGAAGGCACTACCGTAACCGATCACGAGGAAGACTCGATAGAACGAAAGGTCTCGCTCAACAACAATTTCGCACACCTCGAACACAACGACACTAAGGTAAATCTTATCGACACGCCCGGTTACGCAGCATTTGTCGCTCATGCCCGGCCGGCATTGCGTGTTGCCGATTGTGCTTTGGTCGTTGTTGACGGCGTTCACGGCATCGAGGTACAGACCGAAAAGACGTGGCAGTACGCAAACGAATTTATGCTGCCGCGCTTTATGGTGATAAACAAGCTCGAAAAGGAGCATGCAGATTTCGGCCACGCTCTCGAGACGGCACAGCAGTCTTTCGCACGCTCAATCGTTCCATTTACGCTGCCGATCGGCCGTGAAACGAATTTTCGCGGCGTCGTAGATGTGGTCCATCAAAAAGCCTACGAATTTGACGACCGCGGCCATGCCAAGGGCATCGCGATCCCGTCCGAGGGAAAAGAATTGCTCGATTCCACGCGCGAACGCCTTATCGAGCTTGTCGCCGAATCGGACGACGATCTGATGGAAAAATACTTTGCCGAGGGCACGCTGCCCGAAGAAGACATTTACCCGAACCTCGCGAAAGCCATTGCCAAGAGCAAGTTGTGCCCGGTTTACGCCGTTTCCGCCAATGGTCTTATCGGGCTTTCGATACTGCTCGATCATCTGGTCGAATTTGCCCCAAATCCGGCCACGCACGAATCGGAATATGGCTTCAGCGACGCCGAAATGACGGGCAACCGCGTTACACGGAAATACAGCAACGACGAGCCCTTTTCGGCTTACGTTTTCCGCACCATCGCCGATCCGTTCGCCGGCCGCATCAATGTGATGAAGGTCGTCAGCGGCAAGATCACGTCCGACGCAACGGTGCAAAACACGACGCATGATACACCCGAAAGATTGGGTACTCTTCATGTAATATCGGGCAAAACACTCGATAAAGTTCCCGAAGCAAGCACAGGCGACATCATTGCCGTCGTGAAACTAAAAGACACCCAAACCGGCGACACGCTTTCCGATAAAATGAAACCGATCGTTTACCCGCGTGTCGAATATCCGGAAGCTGCGATCTCGTTTGCCATCGAACCAAAATCGCGTGCCGACGAAGACAAAATTTCAGGCGCCCTGCACAGAATTCTCGAAGAAGACCCGTCGCTCCATTTCGACCGCGATCCGCAGACGAAAGAGTTTATTCTTTCCGGTTCGGGCCAGCTTCATATCGAAACGGTCGTCAAAAAACTTGCCGACCGCTATCACGTCGAGGTCGCTCTTCATCCGCCGAAAGTTCCGTATAAGGAAACGATCACGCAGCAGGTCGAGGTGCAGGGCCGCCACAAGAAACAGTCGGGCGGACGCGGCCAATTTGGCGATTGCAAGGTGATATTCGAGCCGCTCGGCCGAGGTGCCGGTTTCGAATGGGTCGATAAGATCTTCGGCGGCTCCGTTCCGCAAAATTTCCGCCCTGCGATCGAAAAAGGCATCATCGAGGCAGCCCAATCAGGTGCGGTTGCGGGCTACCCGCTTGTCGATTTCAAGGTGACGCTTATCGACGGCAGCTATCACGCGGTCGATTCCGACGAACATTCATTCCGAGCCGCCGGCCGCAAGGCATATCGCGCCGCGATGGAAAAAGCGAAACCGACCCTGCTCGAACCGGTAATGGACGTCGAGGTCTTCACGCCGCAGGAAGTTTCGGGCGATATTATGGGCGATCTCAACAGCCGTCGCGGACGAGTCGGCGGAATGGAAGTAAGAGGCAAACAGCAGGTGATAAAAGCCAAAGTGCCTTTGAGTGAAATGCTAGATTATCAATCGAAACTAAACAGCGTCACCCAAGCACGCGGCTCGTATCACATGCAGTTTTCCCACTACGATCCGCTGCCGCACAATCTGGCACAAAAGGTCATCGACGAAGCCGTCGCCTCCGGCCGTGTCCGGGCACACGACGACGATGAGTAGTTCAGAGTCCACGCTTTAGCGTGCTTCTTTTCTGTGTCTTCCGTGTATTCCGCAGTTCCATTTCTGCGGATACGCGGATTTCTTTTTTCCGCCTTTACAACCGCCACGAATCTCTACGCATCACACATTTTTCTGCGTATTTTTTCAATACAATTCAAGATCGGGAGTGCATCTATGAAATCGCTGTTCGCACACGTCGTCGCTTTTCTTCTTGTCTTCGTTTTTGTTTGTTCACCCGTTTGGGCGACCTGCGGTGGTGGAGGCGGCGGCGGTGGTGGCGGCACATCAGGCAGCGGCGGCAATGGTGGCGGCTCGACGACCAACCCGGTCGTCTATCATGTGCCGTGGAAAAATCCTAAGACCTCTAAAGACGCTTCGGCCAAAGAAGGCCTCGTTCTTTACTGGTTCCCGGTATCGAAGGAAGAACTGCAAAAATCCAGCCTTCGTGAATCTCGCTCGCTGTCGCTTTATGCAGGCCAGTGTGTCGCGATGCACCTTGCGGACGTACAAACTCCAAATGCCGAAACGCTGATCGGCAGCTCAAAACTTCCGATTGCCGTGCTCGCAACGCCCGACGGAATGCTCATCAATAAGGTTGAAAACACTGCCGGAAAAATTAAAGTCGCGGACGTGGAAAAACTTGTCGGCACCGAAGTAAAGCAGCGCGAGGCCGCGCTCGATGCAAGCCTGAAAGATGCAAAAGCAAAAGCCGCCGCCGGCGATAAAGAGAATGCGATAAAACTACTCCAGTCCGTGACCGCCGAAAAGTGCATGTTCTCGAAAAAGGCCAAAGACGCGGCAAAAGAGTTGAAAAAACTAGGTGGCGGAGAGGAAAAGGTCGGAGCGATCCCGGAAACATCTCCAGTGTTTGACACCAAAACAAGTGCGTCGATCACTCAAATAATGAAACGCGGCCTGATCGCCGAAAACAAGGCGCAGTATATGCTGGCCGACAAGCTGTATAAACAAGCCAATAAAATGGATCCGGCCGACCCGACGCCGCTTCGCTATCTGGGTGAGCTTCATCGCCATCACATCGGCAACTGGGACGTTGCAAAAACCGAGTTCCACCAGATCCTCGACATGCAATCCGATCCGCTTTCCCGTGCCGTCGCACTCCACGGCCTCGGAAAAATAACGATCCACGAAGGTGAGTTCAAAAAAGGTTTGGGCTATATGGAACAGTCGGTTGACGAGTATCCGCTCGCACTCGCATACCGCAACATCGCCGTCTATTGGAACTCCGAACACGAGCTTGAGAAAGCTGCCGGTTACACGCAAGAGGCGTTCGATCTGGATCCGAACGATCCGTACAATCATGTCTTCGCCGCCGTTTTTATGGCCGCTGCCGGTAAAAAAGACGAAGCGTTGAAGATCGCTCAAGCGAACATCAACTTGCTGCCGGCATCATACAACCTGGCGGCGATATTTGCCCAAACCGGCCAGCGTGACAAGGCCCTCGCCTATCTCAAGCGCCACTTCTATCAATACGAGCGATACCACGCCGTCCGGCAAAAAGAGATGATGGAAGCCCGGGTTGACGCCGTCTTCGATTCGCTGCGAACGGATGTTGCATTCCTTGAGCTTACAAAACATGCCGACGGAATGCTCCCGATGCCGATGTCCCCGCGCCAAGTCGCCGCGCCAATGCGAATGGATCACTAACCCGGAGGTAAAGAAATAGAACGCGGATAAAACAGATCAGGCGGATTTTCACGGATCAGACAGTACAGGCAGAGGCCGGGTTTTTCATTTTCGAAGAATCACTAAAAAATCCGCGAAAATCCGTCGAATCTGCTTTATCCGCGTTCTATTCTTTCTCTATTAAATAAACCAAACCACATCTCTCTGCGTATAACGGTTTACAAAATTTGGTAACCGCACTCGCCGGGTGCATAATCGGTTTAACCGGCCTATTTCTATTTTCAGGAGAACCCCGATGTTAAATATGAAACGTATTTCGTTTATTTCCTTCGCCCTTCTTATCGTTGTCATTTTCGCCGCCCAAACCGCATCGGCTCAGCCGCGTTTGGTCACGCCGCGTGCGAGCCAAAAAGCAAGCGTGCTGCAGACCATCGGCGTCACCGACGTGTCGATCACCTACAGTCGTCCAGCGGTTAAGGGCCGCACGATCTGGGGCGATCCGCCGGCGGACACACCGACGGGCGAAGCAACGCTCGATGATGGGCGCGGCCGTCCGGCTGGAACGCCGATCGTTTTCTATGGCAAACTCTGGCGGACGGGTGCTAACGAGGCGACGTTGTTCACCGTTACCGACGACGTTCTCATCAACGGCCAGCCGCTCGCAGCGGGCAAATACAGCCTGCACACAATTCCCGGCAAGGACGAATGGACGGTCATCTTTAACAAAGACGACGGCCAATGGGGCAGTTTTGCCTACGACGCAGCCAAAGACGCTCTTCGCGTAAAGACGAAGGCACAATGGGTAACCGAGAGCGAGGAACTGCTCGCGTATGACTTCGCTCCGGTTACGGAAAATTCCGCGACGGTCAATATCCGCTGGGAAAAGGTCAGCGTGCCTTTTAAGATCGAGATCAAGGATCCGGCTGCCGTAGCTCTCGCCAAAGTGCGTTCACAGGTCGCCGCCGCAAAGTCCGATGACTGGCAAACACCTTTCGGCGCCGCTAACTGGGCAAAGAACAACAAGGCTCCCGAAGACGCGACAAAGTTTTACGAACAGTCGCTCAAGGCGATCGATGAGCAGATAAAAGTTAAGGAGACTTTCCAGAACTTGCAGCGCAAATCAAACAGCCTGATCGGACTCGGTCGTATGCCCGATGCTCTCGTCGTAGCTGAAAAGGCAGTCACAGTTGGAAAGGCCGATTCGACCGTAAAACCGGCGGATGTTCAAGCCCTCGAAAAACGCATCGCCGATATGAAAGCGGGTAAGCAGTAATGATTGCTTAAATGGATTAGCCGCCAGTTGCGCGATTACTTTCCGGCAACTGGCGGCTTTTGTTTCAACTTCAAAAGAACTTTCTATCGCGCTCGTGTTAAGATACTCGAAATGAAACTAGCTCGGATGTTACACCTCGACGGACAAGTCGAGCAAAAGCAATTTGTCGGCGTGCCGCGACCGAGGTTGTTTTCATATCAAAAAGGCGGCCACGGGAACATCGTCGGACGCATCCATTTCGATATTGACGTCGATCAGGACTTGAGGTCGAACGTCATCACCTACACCGAAGCCGCCAGCCCAAAACGCCAGTAACTACTTATTCTATTTATCGAATATCGCTCGCGTGATCTTTGCGATCGTATTCTGCGGCTCTGCCGCCGTTCGCGACGGCAGAGCCGATTGGACAAGATGGGAGCGGCCCGGAAAAGCGGAGCTTTTTCCGCTCGGCGAGGCAGAATTACGGTGTCGGCGAAAGGTCGAAATTATTGACATTTCCCGACGGGGTTATCAACGCCGGTACAAAGGAAAGCCCTTTGGTTTCAACCGTGATCGTGTACGGAACGTTCGGCGTCAGTTCGCTGAACCGATAGTTCCCGAACGAGTTTGAGCGTGTCGTGAGGATAACCGACGCTCCGTCGGTTATCCTCACCAGAGCATTCGGAACGATACCCAGCCCGCCGTTTAGCACGCGTCCGCCGACCGATACATTCACCGCCGAGCCCGGTACGGTCAGCCTGTAATTTATCACCGCCGAATTGGTTCCATCCGAAGCAGTAAGAGAAAAATCGAACGTCCCCGCCTGAGTCGGACTTCCAAAAATGAATAGCCGTGGAGTTCCCTTGGGGTCGGATTGAAGAGGACTAAGTATGGCTAATTCCAAGCCGGGCGGAAGACTGCCGCTCGATACGAAATAGTTAAGACCAATATTAGGCAAAATGATCTCGGCATAACCTTGATTTAGCCTGGCATTCGGCAAAACCGCTCGATAAACGGTCGAAACTTCAAACGCACCGATGTCAACCGTCACATCCGCCGGACGCGAAGCCCCGCGCTGGTCGGTTGTAACGGCAACAGGAGGATTGCCGACCGGACAAGTCATATCAACTACGCAGTTGTTTCCCGCATTGATGGCGGGCGAACCCGACAGAAGGGCGTGGGTCATACCCTTTCCTCCGTAGTAGCCTAAAGGGGTAAGCAGCCCCGCTTGATTGGTTAAATCCGAACCAATCCAACCCGTGCTTGAACCGACCGTCCCGATCAGATTATTGCCTTGCGAACTTATAGACCCAGAAACATCAGGCGATGAACTACCCGAATTTCCGGCAATGATCGTATTTCGCAAATTGGCATTAAGCGTTGATGTGGATTTGTGAAGCCCCCCGGCATTGGTGGCGGATGTAGTTTCGTTGGCGGCAATCGTTACATTATTCATCGTCAAGCCTTGTCCGTTGTAAAAGATCGCCCCGCCCGAACCGCCCATTGCCCGATTGCCCGAAAATGTCGTATTTGTAAAGGACAACGTGCCGTTGGCTTGAATCGCCCCACCCCCGGTCAACGTCGAGTTAGAGGTGTTGAGCGAAACGGTCGAATTTATCATCGTCAGTGTAGACCCGCCAAAATTCTGCATTCCGCCACCGGCTCCGGTTGCCGAGTTACCTGAAATTACGCAGTTGATATAGGTCGTCGTGGCAGTATTGGCATGATTTGTTCCTCCGCCGTTCGCCGCCGTGTTTCCGGTGATGACAAGGTTGGTATAAGTTGCCGTCCCGCCGTTATTGTAGATTGCCCCGGCACGACCTGTATTTGCTGCGCCTGCGCCATTGCCTCCGGTAAATCTCAAATTGTGGATAAAAGCGACCGCACCGTTGATCGAGAAGATCCGGCTGGCGTTATTGCCGTCAATCGTCAATTTATCCGCACCTGGCCCGTTGATAGTTAGGGAACCGTTGTTGGTAATAACGATTTCGCTTAATGATAAAACAATGATTTGAAACGAATTAAAAAGCGGCGATTCAAACTCGATAACATCATCGTCCGAAGTGGCATTTGCTGCGGTAATCGCTTCGCGCAGAGAGCAATCCTCATTACACATCCCGTCACTGGTATCGGCAGTTTTTGTCACCGTGAAAGTCGCTGCGATAGCAACTTGGGTTAATGCGAGAGTAACTAAACATCCTACAAGAATTTTTACCAATTTAGACATTATTCCTCCTCCCTAGCCATAGCCCAACCATTAGTAATCAGTGACTGAATGAGTGAAAACGGATGGAAGTGCGATATCTCCCGGGTCTCCAAAATATTCAACTTTTAATTGATTATTATGGCTTTGAATAATTGACCATTGACCTCTCCCAAGCCCACTACCTTCTCTCCAAACTGCAAGATCTGTTTTGCCATCGCCGTCATAGTCCCCAGGGACAGGGAAGTCTAAAGCTCCCCCCAACTGTTTAGTAGTAATTCCAAAATCACTACTACGTAAAATATGCCATTCCCCTGTAGATGGTCTGAAAACAGCAATATCGGTCTTACCGTCTCCGTCGTAATCAGCCGGAACTGTATGGTCTGTTCCCAATCCAAATTGAATAGTTGCAGAACCGTTGGTGGACTGAAGTAGGTGCCAAATTCCTTGTGATGGACGATAAACAGCATAATCCGCAAGACCGTCGCCATCATAATCACCAACAACAGGTTTATCAGTTGAGATTCCGAACTGAACTGTGTTGGTTTGACTATTAACCAGATTCAGCCAATGCCAAGTTCCATTTGAAGGACGAAATACTGCCAACTCAGATCTTCCGTCGCCATTGAAATCCGCTGGTTGGGGAATATCTTCGGGTAAACCAAATTCAACCTGAACATATCCTTCACTGCTTTGTTGCAGATACCATGTTCCATTTCCAAAAATAGCAATATCTGTCTTACCATCATTATCATAGTCTGCTGGAACTAATCTATCCTCGAGATAACCAAATTGGGTTTCAAAGTAGCCTTTTTGACTGCTAAGTATTTGCCAAGTAACTTCTTTGAAACCGCCAACCGGATCCCTGTGAAGTATGGATAGATCAGATCGACGGTCACCATCAAAATCAAAAGGAGTTTGGTCGTAATTACTTAGGGGACACTTCCCCGCAGCTCCGCCTGGTGCATTTCCAGCATCATAAATGCTCTGCACTTCAGATACCGAAAGGCTACGATTATAAATGCTTAATTCATCTATGGAATAATCAAGAATATTGGAACTAGCTCCGATTAAAATTCCGCCATCACTTGGGAGCATTTGGTAAGGTCTGAGGGAAGTTGTGATTTGATGAACCAGCGCTCCATTCATATAAATTCTCATGCTTCCTGTAGAATCATCAAGGGTGGCAGCAAAATGGACAAGTTCGTCGTACGGAAGTATAGTCGGACTGATTACATAGTCGTAGCTGGATCCGTCTGAATTGGCGTTGATCAGAAAACGAAGTTGTCCGGAGACAACATCGATAGCATAAGATGCAGGCAGAAAAAAGCCTTTTCGACTTCTCCTTATAACTGAGACCTGAACGACGAAGGGCGGCGCGTTATTAATTCTTACCCATCCTTCTATAGTAAGTGAGTTCGTTAAGGTCAGAGAATCTGAGTCCGGCACAAAAACTATAGGTTCATTGGTTTCAATATAATTACTACTTATGTCAACTGTTCTAAACGCCCCGCCGATTTTTCCACCACCCAAGGATGTACTAATATTCCGGAGAACTCCGCCATTTTTCCCAGTTTGGTCCAAAGCATTGCCGTCGCCTTGCCACCAGGCAATCAGACCAGTAGGAGGTATAACGCAAGCGGTCGTCTGTGCACTTTGTTGTATTGTAAATATTTGCCCGCCAACATTTATTGTCCCTGTGCGTGCCGCCCCATAATTTGGTAAGACTATGTAGCGAATAAATGCGTTGTTTGGCGCTCTATTTGATTCAATAACCTGTATCCACTTACTATCATCGGTTGTTGGTGGCGTGCACGCAGGTTCAGTATGCACGACTATAAAACCCTCACCACCACTTGCAGTAAAATCTTCTGAAGATTGAACTAAACTGTATGTACAACCAACATTAAATTCAACTTTCACACTTATACTTTCGGGCAAATTATCATTGTCTAAAATGGTGAATCGCGTGCGAAGTTGGTTATCTAGGAAACTTTGACCTACTGTTAATGGAGAATCAAAAATAGTGGTCCCCGGAGTATTCATATCCAATAATAAGGAATTATTTCTTCCATCGTTTTCTCTCCTCCAATGAAATACAGCGCCATTATCAAGATTTGGATGGTTAGCTATCCCTCGGCGTGTTATCCAGTAATCTCTAGTGTCATCTTTTTTGATTTTTAATGCTCTTACTCCGCCATCTTCAGAGTAGTCCTGTGAAATGATGCGATAAGTTCCATCATTAATAACCGTTCTTACATTTGAATCCGTTAGCCAGTCTAATGATCTCTTGTAAAATCCGTTAAAATGGTGCGTCGGTGTGAAACCGTTACCCATTACATCAAATGTGTCGCCATATTCAAGACTGACCCCAGGTCCAATTGGAGTTCCATCGCTACTTACCCATTGATTTGCGTGATGGAGTCCATAATTGTGTCCAAGTTCATGTGAAAGAATTTTTGAGGTAAACCCTGCTCCGGATAGCAATATACCTTTACCGCCTACTAAAGCGCACGCTGCTGCCCCGCTCCAACATAGATTAGCGAAATTGCCATTAAAAGCGACTAGGTCAAGGTCAAAATCGGGTTCATATCCTGCAGCAATGGCTTCCTGCCGACCGTGATTTAATAGCTGCTCCCAATTCCCTCCCTCCGAATAATAGGATCTGGGATTCGGCAATGTTAGCACCGATGTAACAGTAGTTTGTATTGAGGTTTTGTTATAGGAATTAGATGCGAAAAAAGGACTGACATGATTATTCATCATATCAAGCACTGCCTGTTCCGTCATACCGATTGGTCCCCCTGGATCATCTGGGAAGTCTATTCGAATAAATAAAAGTGTTTTATCACCCTCAGTCCAGGGAGTTGCAAATTCGTCTTCGCCCAGAGGCATTGTCGGTTTTTCCGGTCCAATTTTTGATTCCCAATTAAGTTGTTCTTGAAAACGCTGATTGAATGAAATCTCGTCTTGAAAATACTCAATAACACCACCAATTTCTGCCGCTTTCCCGTGAATTCCCAATCTATTAATGTCCACGCCTTTTGCTGTATACTCCGACGGATTCAGGATTCTAAACGGAGCTTCATCAAGCGTTAAAATTCCGTTTTCAAGTATCCCTTGAATAGGGATATTATTTTTACTGTGTTTTCTTCTTGTATTGGAAGGCACTATAGCTGGATACCTAGTTCCATCAATTTCAACTTCATACGATAAAGTGCTTCTTGTGAATTCTCCTGTTATTGGATCTATATTGTCACCAATATGAACCATAAAATCAGCGTAAGAGCTGATTTCTAGCCCTGAAATAGCAGACGGCGCTGTCGAGGCTGCGTTATTAAAAGCTCCACCGTTTGCGGCCGTATTGCTGGTCAAGACCGAGTTACTCATTGTTGTTAATGTGCCGCCAACGTCAGACGCGGCGGCGATGATCGTCGCAATTGCAAACATCTTCATGATCTTGTTCTTCATTTTTCTCCTCCAGCAGACCGGCACGGGTGTGGTTCCCAAAATTCTGAAGCCAAAGACAGAACTGGCCCGGCTAATTTTCCAAAATAGGTAATGCAGATTGTGATTTAGTGAAGTCGCCAGTATATACGATATTTCCCAAATCGGAAATGGTTCCCAAACTCCCCTCCTTGATTAGGAGGGGTGGCCGCGTTTCGCGGACGGGGTGGTAGATAGCTTTCAAACCAGCGTTCCGTTTATTCCCAAAGGCAGTGAAAAGACAGAATCGCCGGTGGCTACGATCATTTCACCTTTTCGCGAGAAACAAAGGCCGACGACGCCGTTGCCGGAAACAACCAACTCGGCAACCGAGCCGTCTGGCGTGATCTTTATGATCCCGCGTTTTCCTGCATAACATGCGGCGGTATAGAGATTTCCGTCAGTATCGAAAGCAATTCCCTGCGGGCGGCCTAGCCCTCGGAAAAATGTCTCGACGTTTCCGTCGCGGTCAATTGCGAAAATGCTCTCGCTGCTGGCAAGTCCCGGAGAAGTGACAAACAGTCTCCCGTCAGGTGTAAAAGCTATATGATAGGCGGCGACCGACGGTTCGAGTCGGGCAAACGAATCTGGAATGCCGTCCGAATCGATCCGGTATATCGTCCCCGACCGGTCGCCGACAAACATTACGCCGTCGCCGTCAAATGCAAGCCCTGTTGCGATTCCCAACCCGGACGCAAATGGAACGGCGTCTTCGGCGCCTTCGATCCGAAAAACGATGCCCGCCGCGCGATTTGTTACAAACAATTCACCTTCCGGGTTAAATGCAATACCGGTCGGGTTCATTATTTCCACCGGCAATTCGTCGAGATAGCCTTCGGTTTCAAGCCTGAACAGCGTCGCGTCAAGCTGCTGGCCGCGCCCGCCGGAGCGCGTCAAAATTATCGCGTCGTCCTTTGGGTCGATCGCCGGATTGGCAACCATGTGCATCTCATCGGCGATCAGTCCGGCAACCTTGACCATCGCTTCGTTTGAAAACTCATCGCCGCTCTCGACCTGAACCGAAGCCTCAGTAAAATCAATTATCTCGGGCGGGACTTCCACCAAAATACGGCTCGACGACGCAGCAATTATCCGCGACGAAATCCCGCCGACATAACACGCCGAACCCGCGCCCGCTTCGACGCGGAAACCTTCCATTTCAACCGAGATCTCGCTGCCCGGAAGCGCGTGCTGCGGTGTAATGCTTTTTATGCGTCCTGCGTTATTCATCTTAAAAGTTCGTAAGTCCACGCTTTAGCGTGCTTCTTCTTCGTTCAGAGTCCACGCTTCAGCGTGCTCGCCGAGCGGAAAAGCTGTGCTTTTCCGTAACGCCACCCAAATCCCTGCGGCTGCGCCGCCCTTTTCAGCCACCAAATCGGCGGCATAGCCGCAAGTAATATAACAATCTGCCGGAAAAGCATAGCTTTTCCGCTCGGCGAATAATACTTTGCAGAAAAAACATAGCTTTTCCGCTCGGCGAAAAGAGCATCTCCAGAACATTTTAACTCTAGGCTCCTCCGATCAACTGATTATATTTCAATCGATGATAGTTTTCAGCGCCGGATAACGCATTCCTGTATGAAGCCGTGATATTCACGGGGCAAATTTGGAGGAATGTTATGAAAAAAGTTATATCGAACATCGGATTTATCTTCTTTTTGATTCTAACAATCACCGCGGCCCAAACGCTGGCTGCGACATTTACCGTTACAAAATCAACAAACAGCGACGACGGCGTCTGCGATGCAGACTGCAGCCTGCGCGAAGCAGTTGATGTTGCCCAATCAGGCGACACGGTTGGCTTTAACAGCAATCTCATCGGCCAAACATTCACGCTCGGCGGCAGCGAGATCGTCATTACCAGACGTATAATAATCGACGGAACCATCGACTCCGTAAATGTCGTCTTTCTCTCAGGCAGCGGCACGAGTCGTCATTTTTTTATTCAAGCAGGCGGCGGTCTTGATCTGCGAAATATGATCCTTGTGCAAGGGAATGCAATTTCCGGCGGTTCGATCGAAGCTTTTCAGGGTGGCAGTTTATCTCTTGACCGCGTTGCAATTCGCGGCAATACAGCAGGTCAATCCGCTCTATCCCTTACCGGAAACGCAAATCACATAATCACGAATTCCTCCATAACCGGCAATACGGCAACACTGAGTCCTGCGATGGTGATTGGCGAAAGCAGCAGGGTGTTTATGTCGAATACCACAATCAGCGGCAACCGTATTTTAGGGAATGATCCAAACGCCCGCGGTACGATAACGAATTTTGGGGAGCTAACTCTCAGAAACTGCACGATCACTGCAAATGAATCGAGAGACGGCGGCGGGATATATTCGGGCGGAGGCGACCCCGGCGAACTGGATATCGGAAACAGCATCATCGCCGGAAATACCGCGACCGTTTCAGGACAGGATATTCTTGTCACAGGCAACCAACTGGTTTCCGCCGGCGGCAATCTGATCGGCAACTCGGACACGATTCCCGGCGGCATCTTTAACCAGCCGAACGACGTGATGAATGTAAATCCTTTGCTCGCGCCGACAAATTCAAACCAGGGCGGGCATCCGATTGCCACGCATCCTCTTAACGCAGGAAGCCCGGCTATCGGCACCGGTATAAACGCAAATGCCGTTGAGCCGCTTTCGAACACACCGCTCACAACCGATGCACGCGGCGAAACATTTCCACGCATCGCCGGCGGCACGGTCGATAAAGGTGCCTTTGAGGACCAGTCGCTCGGCAGCACGCTCGTCGTTTCAAAGCTAGCCAACAGCAACGATAATGTCTGCGATCTCGATTGCAGCCTGCGCGAGGCAGTATTTGCGGCAAGTCAGGATCCGGGAACCGACAACATCACCATGGCCGCTAATGTATTCGGCACGATGATAGTCGGCACCGAGATAACCATAGAAAACCACAACGTAAACATCATCGGTTATCCGTCGATCAACTCGGACACTCTTGTAGTATCGGGAAACAACGCAAGCCGCGTTTTCCGTCTTGAGAATGCGAATGTATCTATGACAGGATTTACCGTTGCGGGCGGCACCGGAGCGGGACAATCGCAGCCATTTGGCGGCGGCGGACTGCTTGCGTTTGGCGGCAGTTTGACACTTAATCAGATGATCTTCCGCAACAACGCTGCGGCTACGTTCGACGAGGGTTACGGCGGAGCGATCGCGGCCAATTCGGTGAATGTCATTCGGATCATGAATTCGACCATCAACAATAACTCCGCTCCGCAGACAGCGGCGATCGATCTTGGTAATGCGGTCGCATATATTACGAACACAACTATCACCAATAACAGTGCGAATTTTGCCGACGGCTTCGGAGCGGTATCGGTCGGCGGCTCGTTGTATATGCGAAACTCGACCATTTCAAACAACCGCAACGCAAACAGCACGACCGGTGCCGGCATCTATTGTGGTGGCTCGGCGATATGCAACCTGGGCAATAACATTCTCTCGGACAACACTGCCACAAACGGTAACGACCTGTTCGTATCACCCGGCGGTGATATTCAATCGGTCGGCGGCAATCTCGTCGAAAACTTGACCGGTTACAATAATGCCGAGTTCGATCAGCCCAACGATATCCTCGGCGTCGATCCGGTTCTTGGAGCATTAGCCGACAACGGCGGAAATGTTACGACCCAGGCCCTCGGTGTCGGCAGTCCGGCGGCCAACCGTGGCTTGAACGTAAACGCCGCCGATCCGTTTAGTAGCGCCCCGCTCGTGACCGACGCACGAGGTGGTGGTTTTTCCAGAATTCTCGGCCCTATCGTCGATAAGGGCGCTTTCGAACAAACGGGCCCGACCGCCGCAAGCGTTTCCGTCAGCGGCCGCGTCCTCGCCGGAAAAGGCGGAGTTCCCAATGTTTTGGTAACAGCCACTAACATGAACGGCCAAACCCAAACCGTCCGCACATCGTCGTTCGGATACTATAAATTCGACAACCTCCAGGCCGGCCAAACCTATATCATCAGCGTTTCAGCCAAACAATTCCAGTTCGGCTCACACGCCGTCACCCTAACCGACGACCTTACCGACCTCGACTTCTACGCCGTCGAATAACTGCAAATCCATAAACGGGTAATAAGGCTGTCTGAAAGACGGCCTTTTTCCTCCTTAACCTCCTTAATAAGAAGCACGGCCGCAATAGAAAAAGTCATAGTCGCCGGGAAGTTGTGTCGGATATAATTCACTCTTTGGGCTATGCCCATCTATTTGCGGTGAATCTCTGATTCACCGCATCGACTCTCATATTTCTTGAGGCTATGCCTCCGATTTGGCGGCGTAGCCGCAAGATTTATCTAACGGCTGTCGGAAAAGTAGAACTTTTCCGCAAATAGAGCGGCACAGCCGCCAGAGCAAGGAGCATTACCGGCCACAGACAAAGCCCGTTTGCTCGCCGATAGAGATCTGTCTTTAGCTGTTCGCTTCGAACTGCTTTCCGCGTTTCGCGGCACATAGCCACGACCCTTTAGGGCGAATATCTGATAATGCGATTCCTTTAGCGGTTCGTTTCGAACTGCTTTCCGCGTTTCGCGGCACGTAGCCACGACCCTTTAGGGCGTGGTCTCAATCGCAAAAATATCCAAAGGGCGTTTTAACGTCCTTACTCTTTCGGCTAAAGCCAGACAATTTAAGCCCGTTAAAACGGGCTACGATCACCACGCAAACCCCAACCACGCCGTAAACGAGCGTGGCTAATTGCCGCGAAACGCGGAAAGACGGCTCCGCCGCCTGCCAGCCTGCACGTGAGTATAAACTAAGTCCGCTTTGCGGACGGCAGAATAAAGCTACACCGCGTCAGCGTGTAGCCGCGTTCCAGCCACAGACCAAGCCCGTTTGAGCGCCGACAGAGATCTCACGCCTATCGCCCGCAAACGGGCTCGCACATTTTATAAACACCAACTCCACGCTCACGCATGGGGCTTAACTCTCCAACCCGCAAAGCGGGCCAAACCTCTCATTTCTCATTTCTCATTTATTATCTATCTGGTGTATCATCGCCGCAACGCATAGAGGTTAAGGGCATCACTCCACACGAATTATGGTTGATTTTACGAAACGACTTGAATCTCAACTTCAGAGCCTTCCAACGAATCCGATAGAAATTTATGGACGCCTTGATCGGGCCAGCGACAAAGGACCGCTGAGAGCGGTACAGACTGAGATTCTAGAATCTTGGTTAGAGAATCATGCGGATAAAAGAGATACCATTCTCAAGCTGCACACTGGGCAAGGAAAGACTCTGGTAGGCTTGTTAATACTACAGAGTTTACTTAACGCGAATCCTGGTAAACGCGCGATCTACATTTGTCCCAACAAGCACTTGGTTAGCCAGACGGTAAAGCAGGCAACGCAGTTTGGACTAAAGACGTGCGAGATCGTTGCGGATCTGCCCTCAGATTTTCTTGACGGCAAAAGCATCTTGGTGACACATGCACAAAAAATGTTCAATGGACGGACGAAATTTGGCCTCGGTCCACAGTCGGTTTCGGTTGATTTCCTTGTCATGGACGATGCACACGCATGTGTTGACGTCCTACGTGATTCTGCCGTAATTAGCATCTCATCAAGCAACGACGCATACGGAAAGCTTCGTGATTTATTCGAAGTTGGACTTGCTGAACAAGGCGTAGGAACCTTTGAGAAGATAAAACATGGTGACTATGCGAGTGTGCTTCCCGTTCCCTATTGGGATTGGCTGGAGAACGAACAAGAAGTCGCAAAAATCCTCAATCAGCATTCGGGATCGGACGAGATTAAGTTCCCTTTGGAACTTCTCAAGGATCAGCTATCGCACTGTCAATGTTTTTTCTCAGGAACGAGGGCAGAAATAAGCCCATATCTTCCACCAATCCACGTTTACGGCTCCTTTAAGCATGCCAAAAATAGAATTTTCATGTCGGCGACGGTAACGAATGACGCTTTTCTCGTCAAAGGCCTAGGGTTGTCGTCAGAGGTGATCAGCCAGTCGCTCCGTCTTGCCAGCGAACGTTGGTCTGGGGAAAAGATGGTCATAATTCCGTCGCTTATCGATGAAACTCTAGATCGACAGAGCCTTGTACCGTACTTTGCGAACTTAGAGTCAGCCAATTTCGGTATCGTTGGGCTCGTGCCGAGCAACAAAAAAGCGGAGTATTGGGCGAGCAATGGAGCAGTGGTGGCGACTGCGGAATCGCTAAGTAGTAACGTCGAGTCGCTTTCATCGCGTGCTTCGCATAATACCCTAGCAATCGTAAACAGATATGATGGGATTGATCTTCCAGACGATACTTGCAGAGTTCTTATTCTGGATTCCAAACCTCATTCGCAAAATCTTGCCGATCAACATGCTCAAAATTGCCGCGCGTCCAGTAGAATAACGGCGGTAAAAACAGCGCGTTCAATCGAACAAGGAATGGGCAGAGCCGTCAGAGGAGAAAAAGACTACTGCGCAATTGTCTGTGTTGATGATCAGTTGGTTAGAGTGTTAGTCTCCGGAGAATCACGAAAATATTTATCCGAGCAGACGCGGCGACAAGTCGAGATCGGTCTCGAAGTCGCACAGCTCGCAAAAGAGGAACTGATGTCGGGCAGTGGTTCTGATCCAAATAATGTACTTAAAGGTCTTTTGAAGCAACTGATAGGCCGCGACAACGGATGGAAAGCGTATTACACAGAGCAAATGAATAAAATTATGCCGAACGAGGCAGATAATTCAGTCTTGGAGTTATTCGAAGTCGAAGCAGGAGCAGAAAAGAAGTTTCAGCAGGGCAATGTCGATGGAGCTATTGGAGAGATACAAGGCCTGCTAGATCGAGATGTTCTGGATGAATACGACATCGGGTGGTACTTACAGGAAATTGCTCGATATAGACATGCAACCGACTCCACGGAGTCCAATAAAACACAAGTTGCGGCATATAATCTCAACGGCTTTCTACTGAGGCCGCGTTTTGGCACCAGTCCTCGCAAGATTGCACTACTTAGCGAAGCCAGAATCGACAATATTGTTAATCGCGTACGTCGCCATCCCGGATACGAAAGCTTGATGTCGGAGATAAGCGATATACTTTCGTCACTTCGTTTTGGAGTAAGAGCTAACAGATTTGAGAATGCATTCTATGAGTTGGGTTTGGCGCTTGGTTTCGAATCTGACCGCCCCGAAAAGACCATGAAAAAGGGATCGGACAATCTTTGGGCAATGAATGAGTCTCATTACCTCTTGGCGGAGTGTAAAAGCGAGGTCGAGCTGTTTAGGTCGAGCATTTACAAGAAAGAGGCTCAACAGATTGACACATCAATACAAATTATTAAAGAAACCTATCCAAACACCAACCTCCTTAAAGTCCTGATCATTCCAACAAATGTACTCGCTAATGACGCGGCTTTTATAGACACAGAAATTAGGATAATGCGTAACAGAGAATTGAATAGTTTGGTATCAAATGTTCGAGCATTTTTTCGCGAGTTTGAAGGAAAGGATTTCCAAAGTCTTTCGAAACCCGCCATCAGTGAGCTAATAACAACTCATAAGCTGAGATCGGAGGATTTCAAGGACTCGTACACGACGGGGTTTAGATCTAGCAACTAGCAATTTATCCCGTTGTAATAATTTTTTAATCAGGAAAAAAACTCTTGCAATTTTATTTAACGTTCTTATAACATTTTAATTACTCGATGCGTGGTTTCGGAAGAGAAAGAAGTAGCCCATACTTTAATGTGTAAAGACGTCGCCAGACGTTGATCTAGAGAAGCCGCCGAAACGCTCCATTTCAAATCCATAAAACTAATCGACAGGATTCTCAGAAACCTTCTTATTTTCGACGCCGGAGATCGCGGGTGTGACGCGATTGTGGGAATTCTCGGTATTGAAAAAACGGGAAAAAGACGCGTTGCTGGGTGGAAAAAAGCGCGGGGCTGGAGGGCAAAATCGCGGGGCTGAGCGTGAAAAACGCGGGGCTGGGCGTGAAAAACGCGGGGGCTGGAGCATAAAAACGCGGGGCTGGCTTGTCGGTCAAGCCGTCAGCAACGCGGGACATCACGGCCGCCTTTGGGCGGTTTTGAGTTTCTACAATGGTTTATCAAAAAAACATTGACGATGCGCTCGATTATCGTTAAACTTGTTTTGACGGTGTTTTTCATCTAGTTTCATTCCTCTACACCCTGCCGTCGAAAAGTTTCGCGAAAACCTTTCCTGAATATGCTGACCAGAATTGACGATCTTTTGCGCATGGCTATGAGTTTCGGTGCCTCCGATCTTCATCTCCGTGCCGGTTCGACGCCTGTAATCCGTGTAAATGGTGAGCTTAAGCCGTTATTGGGCGTATCGAAGCTAAGCCAGGAAGAAACACTGGAAATGGCGTTTTCGATGATGTCGAACCGCCAGAAACAGCATTTTAAAGAGGTTTACGAGGTCGATATCGGCTATGGCGTGTCGGGGCTCGGGCGTTTCCGCGTCAACATTTTCCAGCAGCGCAACTCGATCGGCATCGTCGCCCGCGTGATCGCCGACAAGGTGAAAAACTTTGGCGAGCTCGGCCTGCCGCCGATCCTGAGCAAAGTTTCGGACGAGGCGCGCGGCCTCATTCTCGTAACCGGAACGACCGGCTCGGGTAAATCGACGACGCTTTCGGCGATGGTCGATCACATAAACGAAAGCCGAAATTGCCACATAGTCACGATCGAAGACCCGATCGAATTTCTGCACAAGGACAAAGAATCTTTTATTACGCAGCGTGAAGTCGATGTCGATACACGCTCGTTCGCCGAGGCCCTAAGAGGCAGTTTGCGTCAGGACCCTGACGTGATACTCGTCGGCGAAATGCGTGACCTTGAGACGATAGAAACTGCACTGATCGCGGCCGAAACAGGCCATCTGGTGCTTTCAACGCTGCACACGCTCGACGCGCAGGAAACCCTGACGCGAATCATCTCGGCATTCCCGCCGTATCAGCAAAAATCGATCAGAATTCAGCTTGCCGGTCTGCTCAAGGCCGTGGTTTCACAGCGTTTGATGAAATCGGCAAGCGGAACAAGCCGCGTTCCTGCGGTCGAGGTTTTGATCTCGACGCCGCTGATACGTGACTACATCTTGCACGAGGACAAAACAGCCTCGATCCGCGACGCTATCGCCGCCGGAACGTCGCAATACGGCATGCAGACGTTCGACCAGTCGCTGTTCTACCTATACCAATCGGGCCTGGTTACGCTCGAAGAGGCCCTTCGCGGCTCGACCAACCCGGACGAATTCCGCCTGCGACTCGCCGGTATCCAAAACACAACCACGCTTGCAAAAGAAGAGATGGAAAAAATAAGCGGCGTAGGAAATATCAGCAGCCTGATATCGCGAATGTAAACCAAGGAAAGTTTAAAGGTGGAAAAGTTTAAAAGTGAAAAAGTAAGACTCTACGGAGCCTGAATCTTTTCACCTTTTCACTTTTTCACTTTTCATTTTCCCTTTTCGAGTGTTGCTCTTAACCCTTAAGCGTAGATTGTTCAACGCTTTTCGGCGCCTAAACCTTGACAGAAATACCACGCGACGTGTAAATTTTAGTCTTATCCGGTCGTGTGAATCACTTCGGCAAATGTAACTAATAAAATGATTTTCGGCTTTTTGGTTCCGTCTCGGGAATCGGCATTGAGCCGTCGAATCATCCGCACACTGGATAGTAGATTTTTGACGCAAATATTAACAAGGAAGCAGACGCAAGATTTAAATGACAATAGAGGTTAACAACGAGACCGAAGAAGCGAAAACCGGCGAGTCTTCGGCTCCGGATCAAACAGTAAAACAGGACGCAGCCGCACAGACCCCGGTTCAGGCTGCGAAACAACCGGCGGACGACCCGAACGCATCGGGTGAGATCGATTTCGGCGCAATTCTCGAACAGTTCGAGCAGGAGCAGACTGTTTATCACGCGGGCGAGCTCGTCGAGGGCAAGGTGGTCGGCGTTTCCGATCGCGGCGCGCTTATCGATTTCGGCTACAAGAGCGAGGGCGTGATACCGGCCGAAGAATTTGGCGGCGACATCGAATCGAAGATCACAATCGGCGAAACGATCGAGGTCATCATAAAGAGCATCCACGCTGGCGACGCTCCGCCGATACTCTCGCGTGTCGATGCCGTCGGCCGAAAGGTCTGGAACGACATCGAGGAAGCCTACAAAAACGACATTCCCGTTATCGGCAAGATCGTTGACAAAACGAAAGGCGGCCTCAAGGTCGATCTAAACGGCATCGAGGCATTTTTGCCCGGCTCGCAGATCGATTCGCGTCCGATCCGCGGGCTCGACACCTACATCGGCGAAGAGATCGAAGCAAAGATCATCAAATTCAGCCGCCGCCGCAACAACATCGTTCTTTCCCGAAAGGTAATCACTGATGTTGCGATCAACGAAGAAAAAGGCAAAACGCTTAACAGCATCGAAGTCGGCTACGTTATCGAGGGAACGATCAAGAATTTGACCGAGTACGGCGCTTTTGTCGATATCGGCGGTATCGACGGCCTGCTGCACGTCACCGATATGTCGTGGGGACGCATCGGCAATCCAGCGGACGCTTTCAAGGTCGGCGAACATCTTCAGGTCAAGGTCCTAAAACTCGACCGCGAAAAGGAAAAGATCTCGCTCGGTTACAAACAGCTTCAGCCCGATCCATGGTCAACCGTGATCGAGATGTATCCGGTCAATTCGAAGATCACCGGTCGCGTTTCGTCGGTCACCGAATACGGAATATTTGTCGAGCTCGAACCGGGTGTTGAGGGACTTGTTCACGTTTCGGAAATTTCGTGGTCCAAGCGCTCGGCCAGCCCGAAACGCCAGTTCCACAAAAGCGACGAGGTCGAGGTTCAGGTCCTCGGCGTCGATACGCACGACAAACGCATCAGCCTCGGGATGAAGCAATTGCTTGAAAATCCGTGGGACACGATCATGTCTCGTTACCCGGTCGGAACCAAGATCCGCGGCAAGGTCCGCAATCTCACCGATTTTGGTGCCTTTGTTGAGATCGAAGACGGAATCGACGGACTCGTTCACGTTTCGGACATCACCTGGGCTAAAAAGCTCAAGCATCCGAAGGAACTGCTCAAGAAAGATCAGGACGTTGAGGCGATCGTCACGCACATCGATTCCGCCGGCCAGAGACTTTCGCTTTCGATGAAGGACCTGACGCCAAGCGCATGGGAAGGCTTTGTTGCAACCCACCGCCCCGGCGATACGGTTCGCGGAAAGGTTTCGCGTTTCACGACGTTTGGTGTATTCGTCGAACTCGGCGAGGGGCTCGAAGGGCTTTGCCACATCTCGGAACTTTCGGAAGAGCGTGTCGAAAAACCCGAAGATGTCGTCCAACTCGGACAGGAACTCGATTTCAAGATACTCCGTATCGAAAACGACGATCAGAAGATCGGTCTTTCATATCGTGCCGTCGGCAAAGACGATGAGCCTGTCATCGACACAAGACAGTTCTCATCCGAAGCAAAAAGCGGCATGGCGTCGCTCGGCGAACTTGCCAACCTAATGGGCGGCGAGGAAACCGAAGCCAAGCCGGAACTGACCAAGGAAGAGAAAGAAGAAGCAAAACGGCTTAAGAAAGTGCAGGCTCGTAAAGACTACGAAGAGTCTGCGGCAAAAGCGGCTGCGGCCGCTGAAGCCGAAGCTGCTGAGGCCGAGACTGCTGAAACGGCAGACAACAATGCCGTAGAGGCGTCGGAAGAAACAACCGAGGAGGCTTCGGAGACATCTCCGGAGCCCGCCGCAGAACCTATCGAGGAAACTGTTCCGGAAGCAGCTCAAGAATCGCCGGTCGAGGCTAAAGACGAAGATGTCGCAGAGACCGTTGCTGAAGAACCTAGCAAAGCAGAGCCGGCCGCCGAAGAAACGACGGAACCGGCTGTGGAGGAAACCCCAACGGTAGAGGAGATAGCTCCTGCCGCTGAATCGGCTGAAGCACCCGCCCCCGAAGAAACTGCGAAACCCGAGGAATCTGAAAAGACCTCGGCTTAAACTTTATATTCATCGCTCGATGCTTTAGAGGAGCAAACTGACATGACAAAAGCTGACCTGGTTGAAAAAGTCGCTCACGAAGCCGACCTCACAAAAAAAGATGCCGAGCAGTTAGTCGAGGTAGTTTTCGACAGCATTATCCAAACCCTGAATAACGGTGAAAAGATCGAGTTGCGCGGCTTTGGCAGCTTCCGCGTTCGCGAAAGAAACTCACGCAAGGGCCGCAATCCCAAAACCGGCGAAGCGGTCGATATCCCCGCAAAACGCGTCGCGTACTTCAAACCCGGCAAGGAATTGAAGGAACTTATCAACGACAATAATTCTTAAATTCCTTTAATTATCCGGACAGCAAAATAATTCGTTCGTCGCCGTCGCGGCCTTTATCGCGGTTTCTGCATCGAACAATCTTCGCTCTATAATCTCGTTCCAAAGTTCGATTCCGCCGAAAGCCTCAGTTGGAATAAGCCAGCTTTCGGGTCGTTCGTCTGTAAAAATATATAGCTCGTCTGACGAGAATATGTCGCCGCTTTTGAAGCAGATCCTGATAATTCGTTCCCACTTGATCGTGTTGGCCCAAGACTCGCGACCGGGCGGATCGACTTTTAGGTAAATCCCGCTTTCGTCAAAATCGGCCCGAAACCATTCGTTCAGCGGACGCGGCTCGTCCGTTTCGGTTTCAACCGACGTCCATTCAGCGATCTTTTCATTGGCATAATCACGAGCAGAAAAACCAACCCGTTCATCATCAGACACGATAAACGGATCGGGGCCGAATTGCAGGAACATCGAGATTATTTCATCGGTCGCTACACCGGATGCGCGAAGATGTTCGAGTTCGTCATCGACGATCTTTTTGGCTGCGGCAACGGCTTCATCGGGAGTTAAAAACTCACCGTGATGAACCCGTTCGTCTTCGTCCATGTAATGAAAATTGTCGTCTATGAAAACCTTGTAGGACATTCTAAAACTTGAGGTTTACTCGGCAGACTTTGCCTGTGTCTTTCCGGGTTCGTGCGAGCGGTCGATGGCTTCGTCTTCGATTTCGCCGCCGGGCGAGACGGGTATGTCAGCGGGGTTTTTATATTTCATCCCGCGTTCTTCGCTATCGATCTCGGGGGCAGGAATTTTGAATGAGCCGGAAGATGGCGGTGTATAGCCGGGATAATCGATTCGCGAATGATAGATCGCGACCAGCGAGCGGATCATCGCCTCGCGAATTTGCGTGAGTTCCCGCAAGGTCAGGTCGCACTCTTCGAGCTGGTCATCGGCGACGATCGCATCAATTATCTTGGTAACAATAAAGCGAATATTTTCCGGATTCGGCTCGGCAAGCGAACGCGCCGCGGCCTCGCAGCTATCCGCGATCATCATTATTGCCGCCTCGCGAAACTGCGGTTTCGGGCCGGGATAACGAAAATCATTTTCCGAAATATCGTCTGATTCACGAGCCTCAGCCTGTGCCTTTTTCAGGAAATAGTGCAGCGTCCGCGTGCCGTGATGCTGCGGGATAAAATCGATTATCCGCTGCGGCAAGCCCATTTCTTTTGCCAGCTTCATTCCGTAGGTAACGTGGCTGATAATGATCTTTGCACTCTGAACAGGCTTTAACTTATCGTGCGGATTCTTGCCCAACTGATTTTCGACAAAATGCTCCGGTGCCGCCGATTTGCCGATGTCATGATACAACGCGCCGATCCTTGTTAAGAGAGCATTGCCGCCGACGATGCGGCAAGCTTCTTCGGCAAGCTGACCGACAGCATGCGAATGCTGATTTGTTCCGGGTGCTCGAAGAGCGAGTTGGCCGAGGGCTGGCAGATCGGCATTCGATAGTTCCAGCAGTTTCACATCCGTCAAAATGCCGAACATCGATTCGCAGATCGGCATAAAAACACCGGTAAATGCCGCCGTGATTATTCCGCTCAATAACCCGCAAGCCATCGCCAGCAGGACCGTGTTCAGAATAAACGGCTGCTGTGTATAAGCGATGACAGCGATAGCCAACGCAGCGCAAGTGACGCCAACCAATACTCCGGCAATAGTCACCGTCTGACGGCTGCGGTACTGCCCGATTCCATACACCGCGACCGACGACGCGAGCGCCGCGTAAACCGCAAACTCAAGCCCGCGAGGAGCCATAAACCCGGCGATCAAGGCGATAAAAATCCCGGTGAACAGCGCGGTCCGGCGGTCGGCAAGCAGCGTCATCAGCAAACTTCCGAAAGCAAACGGCACCGCAAATGACCAAAGATTTGGGTCGTTCAACGGAGCCTTTATGTTTTGCGACGCGGTAAATTCCGCAAGCCGGAAAAACACGGCCATCAATATCGTTTGCGATATAACGATAAACCCAAAGAGTGCAAAAGTCTGCCGCTCAGAAAGCGCAAGACGCGGAACAATGCCGCGATGTTCGATAAATTTCCACGCCGACCAGAACAGGGCCGAGATCAATATCAGCAACCCAATGAACCGGTTCAATTGCCGTGTTTCGGAGCTATAACTGCGGATCGCGGCGATCTGCGACATTATCTTTGCGTCGATCTTATAGCCCTGATCGACGATCGTCTCGCCTCGTCTCAACGACACGGTCACAGGCGGAACATTGTCCGCAATTCCCTTCCGTGCAAGCTCGGTCGCAGCCGCGTCGTAGATCACGCTTGGCTGGATGAGCGGCGAAACGGCCGCGTAAAACGCCTCGATCTCTTTTTCGGAAAGGCTTCGGATCTGACCTAGCCCTTCTTTAAACTTCGCCCTTGCCTCAGAAAGCGAGGTCATCGTCGCGGCCGGATTCGTCGCCTTTCGCGAATCAGTAGGCCGCTGCCGGTCAGCGATCTCGATCTCACTTTGCAAAAACTGGTTGTCCTGATCGCTGTAAATATCGCCGCTCGCATTTTCACGCAGTATGCGGTTTATTGCGTCCAGCTCGTTGGTGCTAAAACGTCTGGCGGTAAAAACCTTGCCAAGTTCCGCTCCGCCTGCGCCTGTCCATTGTGTCGCGGAGCCGGAATTTGTGTTCGAGCGATTTGCCGTGTTTGCAGGCGATGAAGTCCGCTGCAGCGATTCCCACGCGGATCGAAAATTCTGAACCGCCTCGTCATCTCGCTTTGGCTCGAATGAGAATATCGGAGTTATTGCCTCCCGTGCTGCCTGGCGTTCTTTTTCGGTCGCTTCTTCGTCGACGAAATATATGTCAGCCGGCGAGACTATGGTTTCGCGGGCGATATCTCCCTCGCGATAGCCCTGATCGCCGCTCGTCCGCCACCACGGGTTATGAATAAGCAGCGTCGTCGCGACACACAGAAACGCAAACCCTATCCAAAACCGCTGCTGCGGAGTCAGTTTACGAAAGGGCGTTGCGACACGCTCTATCGCATCACTTCCCCATTTCACTATCGCGGGTTTCGTCTCTTGGGTTCGTTTGCTCACTTAAGATCCTGAAGTCGCGGGATTGCTTTTGTCAGCAAATGCATATTCCATTCGGCTGCCGATTCGCTCTGTCAAAGCTTTGAGCGAATCGCGGCGAATAGCTGAAAGTGCCACGCTGTCGATATGCTTGTCAAGCGATATGCTTCGCTGCAGGTCGGCGATCGCCTCGTCGTCAAGCAGGTCCGATTTATTTAAGACAAGTATTTGCGGAATTTTATCCAGATCAAGGTCCTTCAATATCGCATCGACCGAACGTATCTGCTGGATCGCACGCGGGTTCGACGCATCGACGACATGAACGAGTAGATCGCTGTCCGATATTTCCTCAAGGGTCGCACGAAACGCCGCGAGCAGCGCAGGCGGAAGATCACGAATAAAACCGACCGTATCGTTAATAATAACTTCTTGTTCGTAAGGCAGTCGCAGCCGACGCGAGGTCGGGTCGAGCGTTGCGAACATTTTCTTTTCGGCATAAACGTCGGATTGAGTCAGCGTATTTAATAGAGTTGATTTGCCCGCATTCGTATAACCGACCAGCGATATCAGCGGCAGATTTTTCTGCGAACGCACCTTTCGCCGCTCCTGACGCTGACGGCCAAGAGCATCAACTTGCTTTTCCAATTGTGCGATGCGGTCACGAACGCGGCGGCGGTCGGTTTCGAGTTTTGTTTCACCCGGCCCGCGTCCGCCGATGCCGCCAGCGAGCCGCGAAAATGCGGAGTTTTGCCCGATCACCAAACGCGGCAATAGATATTTTAACTGAGCAAGTTCAACCTGCAGCTTGCCTTCCCTGCTTTGTGCTCGTTGGGCAAAAATATCGAGAATTAGCTGCGGGCGATCGATAACTTTTAGATCGGTTGCTTCAGATAGAATGCGAACTTGCGTGGGCGAAAGCTCGGTATCGAAAACGATCAGGTCGGCACCGAGCCGCATCGAGCGAATCAATAGTTCTTCTAACTTGCCTCGGCCAAGCAGTGTCTTAGGATCGATCTTTGGCCGCCGCTGAATCAGCCGGTCAAGCACCATTACGTCCGCAGATGTCGAAAGCTCTTCCAGCTCTGCCATCGATTCATTCGCGTCATCAACATCGCCGGTCGTTACCCCAACGAGAATAGCCCGCTCGCCGCTCGTTTGCTTGGCTCGCGCGGTCAGCCGCACGCGATTCATCTCGGCCTCGAGCGAATTTATCAGTGAAGTGAAATCTGTATCGAGCTGCGATGGAATCGCCGGTTCGAGAAATTCATACGGCAGCGAATCTCCGTCGTTATGCAGCGTTTCGGCACTGGTCGGCAGAAGATGTGCGGAATAGACCATTCCCGGCAAACCGGAGCTACGTTCGACCTGAATTATCGACATCAGGTCGAGCCGAAGCAGCGCAAGGTCGGTAAGGTCATCCTGCGTCAGTTTCTCGCCAAGCAAATGCGTGTGAACACACCGTAGCCCGCGAAAACGATCCGTCGCGGCACGGGTTCGGCCAAAATCGGGCATCTCGATCTTCTTCGCCGTCCCGACCATCACGTATTCGACATGGCCCTTGCGATCGAGCAGCACACCGATCTGACGGCCGGTCTCGTTTGAGATCTCCGACATTTGACGGGCAAGTTCCTGAGATACGATCTGGTCGGCGGGTACGCGGCGCGAGGCAAGACGTTCGATGCGGCGAATTTGATTATGCTTCAACCCTTGGGTAAAGCCGGTAACGTTGCTGATATGGACAAGACCTCCAGAGAGGTCATTATATCAAAAATCATCATTGTCTTGTCGCCAACGGCGACCGACATTACTTTTTCGTCCATATTTGCCTCCAAATGCTTTTCTTTCGTTTGACGCCGTGCAGCTTGATCGGCGTCTCTACTGATAAGCCAATACAAACGAAGTGCCAAACGGTGGAATCCTGCCACATGTCGATATTTGCTGGATTTGTAGTTGTGCGTGGTTTGCAATATGCGGAAAATGCGTGCGGATCATTGGTATTTTGCGAGTAATGCTAGTTCCAAATCATCTTGCTCTTTCTTTGTTCATCTTGGTCTGTGGTTCGATTTCCATACCACAGAAATGGAAGAACAAGATTGATTAAGATGAAAATGAAAAATTCACTTGACGTAACTTTTCAGTTACGTTACTATTTGATTACACATTGGAGGTAATTAAAATTATGAACTTTGAAGATCTAACATTGGACGTGGAACAGAGCGTCGAGGTTAATGCGGCGATCGGTGATGTTTTCAAGAAAATGCTTTACCGGCTTGGCGAGGGGAACGAAGGCCCGGACGGCGTTTCGCTCAATATGATCATTGAGCAATGGGCTGGCGGACGCTGGTTTCGCGACCGCGGCGAGGGCATACAGCATCTTTGGGGGCACGTTCAGGTGCTGAAACCGCCGACATTGATCGAGCTGAGCGGCCCGATGTTTATGTCCTACCCGGCACTCAACCATCTCGAGGTAAAGCTCGGCCCGATCTCGAACGGAACGAAGGTGACGCTGCGGCACAGGGCGATCGGAATGATCGACCCGGGCCATCGCGAAGGCGTAGCCACGGGCTGGCTGGAAATTTTGAAACGGATAGAGAACGATTTCAGCACGGCCGCAAACACGGCCTCGTAACCTATGTCGAAAGACCTCGATCCGGTTTGGAAGGCTCTGTCCGATCCGACACGCCGCGCGATCCTCGATCTTTTGCGAAAAGGGCCGCGGACGACCACGGAGATCGTCCAGGCTTTTCCGGATATGACGCGACACGCCGTTATGAAACATATCGACGTGCTTCGTGACGTGACGCTGATCGACACACGCGAAGACGGCCGGAGACGCGTCAATTCGCTGAACGTCGTGCCGATCCGCCAGATATACGAACGCTGGGTCGGCCCATTCTCCGAACTATGGTCAAGCACGCTGCTGCGGGTCAAGGACGATGTCGAAAAAGATAATGTTTCTTGACTTTCATCTTGTTCATCTACGTCCTCTTGTTCTGTGGTGAACATAGTTTGACCACAGAAGAAGATGAATAGGAAGAATGACGGAAGACAAAGAAGGAGTAAAAACAATGCAAGCAGAAACACAAAAAATGAGATTGGTCGATCCGATCTTGATGGAACTGGATCAGGAAGCCGAGATCACAAAAAGGCTTTTGGACATCGTCCCGGAGGACAAACTGAGCTGGCGTCCGCATCCAAAGGCAAAATCGCTGGGTGAGCTGGCGATGCACATAGCGACGCTTCAAGGCAACGTCGCTGAAATTAGCCAGCTTGATTCAAAGGAGGCCGGCACTTTTCCACCGGACATCGAGGCAACTAGCCGCTCGCAAATTCTCGAAGCATTTGCCGAAAGCCTTGAAAAGGCAAAAGACATTGTGGGATCGACCGACGATGCCCGGACAATGGCCGAATGGAAACTTACAAAAAACGGCGAAACCGTGCTTGCTATGCCTCGATTCAGTTTCTGGCGCTCGATCTTGCTTAACCACAATTATCATCATCGCGGTCAGCTTTCAACGTATCTACGAGAATTAGACGTCGCCCTTCCCTCGATCTACGGGCCGAGCGCGGACACGAATCCGTTCGCGTAAACCAGAGACGTGAATATCAACCGATAAAGGAAGAAAACAATGACCGATCAAATACTAGAAACAAATACAGAGAAAATGACGATGAAGACACCACCGATCGTGTCGCCTCAGGAGTGGGAGGCTGCTCTGCAGCAAATGCTGGTGAAGGAGAAGGAGTTGACTCGCGCCCGTGACGCGCTTGCGGCCGAGCGTCGGCGGATGCCGTGGCTGGCCGTGGAGAAAAAATATGAGTTCGACGGACCTAAAGGAAAGATGAGTCTACTCGATCTGTTCGAGGGTCGCCGTCAGTTGATCGTCTATCGAGCTTTCTTTGAGCCCGGTGTGTTCGGCTGGCCCGAACACGCATGCCGCGGCTGCTCCTTCTTGGCCGACCAGGTCGCCAACCTCACTCATCTGAATGCCCGCGATACCACTCTCGTTTTCGCTTCGCGTGCGCCACAGGTGGACATCGAGCGATTGAAGAAGCGAATGGGCTGGAAGATGCCCTGGTACACCATAACCGACGACTTCGACACCGACTTCGGCGTGAACGAGTGGCACGGTACGAATGCGTTCATACGCAACGGCGAAGACGTGTTCCGCACCTATTTCATCAACAGCCGCGGCGACGAGCAGATGGGCAGCACTTGGAACTATCTCGACATCACTGCGCTCGGGCGGCAGGAATTGTGGGAAGACTCGCCGGAAGGCTATCCGCAGACCAAGCCCTATGAGTGGTGGAACTGGAACGACGAGTACGCCGCCGCGCCATCAAAGCAGTGGGCCGAGAAGGTGCAGGCCGCGATCGACGTCGGCCAGGGGTCGGCGAGAGAGCAACCGCAGGAGAATGCCGACGCCAAATCCGAATCGGCAGAAACGTCCTGCCATTAGGAGTTTAGAATTAATGCCGTCACCTATCGAAAAAGGCCATTGCTGCGCGGCCGGACGAACAAGTTTCGTCCGGCGGCTGCGTTCATTTGCAGGCTGGCTTGTGCCCGGAGCCGTGCTCGTTCTCATTCCAAAATGTCCTGTTTGCATCATTGCTTATGTTGCAATGATCTCGGGAATCGGTTTGTCTATCTCGACCGCATCAAACCTAAGAATTGCGTTGATCGCTGTCAGTTCGGCTTGTCTGCTTTATCTCGTCGCGAGTTTATTGCTGTCATTAAGGCGAAATCATGTACGATAAATTTCTCTGTCGCCCATCTTCCTAATTTGCCTCGACTTCTCTTTTTCGTCATACTTTTTGTTTGCACCGAAGCTCCGTTTACGCTCCAAGTAACGCGAGCTTTCTACAAAAGAACCCGGTCGCTACGGCTCCCGGTTCTGACAGTATTATGACGAACACACCAACACCTAACGCAAGCTACAGCCTGACGCTGCGTGTAAAGATACATAACAAGCCGGGACAATTGGGAAAGATAACGACCGCGATAGGTCTCGCAGGCGGTGATATCGAGGGCATCGATATTGTCAGCGTCGGGAAGGATTTTTTGATCCGCGACATTACCGTCAACGCCGCGAGCGAGAGTCACGACCAGCAGATCATCCAGTCGGTAAAGGACATCGACGGCATCGAGGTTGTAAACGTCAGCGACCGGACGTTTCTAATGCATCTCGGCGGCAAGATCGAGATCGCGTCGAAAATGCAGCTCAAGACGCGATCAGACCTGTCGATGGCTTACACACCAGGCGTCGCACGCGTTTGCGAGGCGATTCACAAAGATCCGGAAAAGGCTTTCAACCTTACTATAAAAAAGAACACGGTCGCGGTGGTTTCAGACGGAACCGCTGTGCTCGGTTTGGGTGATATCGGCCCGGCGGCGGCGATGCCGGTGATGGAAGGCAAGTGTCAATTGTTTAAGGAGTTCGGCGGCGTTGACGCATTCCCGATCTGCCTGAACACAAAAGACCCGCACGAGATCGTTCAGACGATCAAGAATATTTCGGTCGCGTTCGGCGGCATAAATCTCGAAGACATTTCCGCGCCGCGCTGTTTTGAAATTGAAGAAAGGCTCAAAGAAGAACTGGACATTCCCGTCTTTCACGACGACCAGCACGGCACGGCCGTCGTCGTTCTGGCCGCTTTGATCAACGCTCTAAAGATCGTCGGCAAGCGGATGGAGAATATCAAGGTCGTCGTAAACGGCATAGGTGCCGCAGGTGTTGCGTGTTCAAAGATCGTGATGGCCGCGGGCGTAAAAAACATCGTCGGCTGCGACACCACCGGTGCCCTGTACGAAGGCCGCACCGAGAACATGAATTGGGTCAAGGACTGGTACTCCCGCAACACTAACCCGAATAAAGAAACGGGCACCGTTCACGACGTGATCAAAGGTGCCGACGTTTTCTTTGGCCTGTCAGCTCCCGGAGTGATCGACGAGAACGATCTGAAGTCGATGGCAAAAGACCCGATCGTCTTTGCGATGGCTAATCCAACACCGGAGATCATGCCCGAAGACGCTGAAGGCTTGGTCGCCGTAATGGCAACCGGACGTTCCGATTATCCGAACCAGATCAACAACGTGCTCTGCTTTCCCGGAATTTTCCGAGGCGCTCTGAACTGCCGCGCGTCGCAAATAAATGAAGCAATGAAGCTCGCCGCGGCAAACGCAATCGCTGAGATAATCGGCCCGGACGAACTGCATCCCGACTACATCATTCCATCGGTCTTCGACCGCCGCGTCGGCGAAGCTGTCGCCGCCAAAGTCGAAGAAGCCGCCTACGAAACCGGCGTCGCCCGCCGAAACCGGTCAACAAGCGATTCGGAATTTTGATCTCTTTTGCGGCCTTTGCGTGAAATTAACCCACGCGAAGAACGAAAAGAAACCTCGGACAACACTATTCGATAGTCAGAAGTGTTCGAGCAAAGAAAGAGCAATAGGTAATTTTCACCACCAAGACACGAAGGGCACAAAGTGAATTATAATCAGCTTTGTGTCCTTTGTGACTTTGTGGTGAATTTTTCTTTGATTCCAGGCACCAGCTTTTGCGCCGCGTCGATCGCGCCTTTTATGTGGCGTTCGTTGGTGAAATGCCCCGCCACATAGACTCCGGGAACATTTGTCTCGTAGGTTTCAGTATCGTAAACCGGAACCTCGCCATTCTTGCCGGTTTCGGTTTCGACGCCTAGATTTTTCATCATCGACAGATCGGCGTCCGAACCGACAAGCACGAAAACAACATCGTTTTCGATCACGACGCGATCACCGTTCTCGTTCTCAAGCTCGACCTCGTTCTCGCGTATCTCGACGACCTTACCCAAAAAGAAGAGCTTCAGGCAATGCTCTTTCAACTCTTCCTCAAGCGGCTGCTTTACCCAATATTTTATGCAACCCTGTTTCGGATCGTTATTCTCCCAATCCGAACGAAATATCGCCAGCGTAGTTTCCGCACCCTCCTGCGCCAAAAACAACGCCGCTTCACCCGCCGAATTACCACCACCGATTATCAACGCATTCTTCTTGACCCACGGATATGTCTCACGAAAATGATCGCGAACCTTCGGCAAATCTTCGCCCGGAACGTTCAACTTTCGCGCGTTGTCCATCGCACCAATGGCGAAAAGAACATTCTTGGCATGATACTCAGCCTTGTCAGTAACGACTTGAAAGCCGTCCGAGTCTTTGCGACTTTGCGACTTTGCGGGAGAAAACTCCCCGGTCGCTATTGACATGTTGGCTTCTTCATTCCGCACTCCGCATTCCGCACTCCGCACTTCCAACACCGCCTCTTCCGTCCTCACATCCAACTCATTATCCAAAACAAACTTCACATAATACGAAAGCAATTCCTCGCGCGTAGGCTTTTCACGCGCCGGTTTCAGATCGCCGTCGTTAAACTCAAGCTCGTTCGTCGTCGAAAAAACCGTCAGCCCGACCGGATAGTTATAAACCGTGTTCCCGATCAGCCCTTTCTCGATCACGACATAATCAAGCCCAGCCTTCTTAGCCTCAAACGCCGCCGAAATCCCCGCCGGCCCTGCTCCGATAATTAAAAGATCAAACATTAGATTTAGAGAGAAATTGAGCTGACAGCTCTCAGCTGATAGCTGTCAGCTGTTTTCTAACTCGCTATTCTCAATTAACTTTAGAAACTCAGTAAATTTCTCGATCTGCAATTTCGTATTCTCGAGATTCCGTTTCGATTCAAGATATTTTTGCCACTCGCCGGTCATCGTCAGGGCTTTGGTCACGTCCTCATCCAAAGCATGTGCCATCAAAACAAGCAGATCGCTCAACGCCTCGTGCCCCTCAAGCAGCGACTGAATAATAGTATATGCCAGCTTCGCATTCGCGAGATCGATGTCTAATTCTTCCATATTGATTTGTCCGACGTTCAAAAAACCATTGTAGCCAAATTCAAAAGGTTCGCGAATGGCGAACCTTTCGAAAACCACATTCATTATACTTGAGGCTTAACTGACCGGCTTTTCGGCTACGACTTCGTCGGGTTCCCGAGCTTCGGGAGTAAGCATCGGAGCATCTCCTCCCGGAGGCATCGCCCAAAACTCTATTTCCGTCTGTGAGCGATAGCCGCCGAAAATAATATCGATCTTCACGTTTCGGCCGGTCACGGATTTTTGCACCCTCGCGACTCCCTTAGCAATAAACGTCTGTATTTGTGCGGTATCGTACCGCTGGTCGTCAGCGTAAAATACGACCGAACCTGAGTGTATAGGATTCGCATTCAAGAACTTTCCAAATGCATCACTAACCCAGTGAAATTTTTCATCCTCGATCTCTTCCGGTGTTCGTGGGTCTGGCTCAACGACTTCTTCGGCGTCCGTAATGGGTTCGACTATTGTTTCCGCCTCGGTGTCTTCAGAATTAATCTCTTCTAGTTCAGCTAATTCTTTTTCACGGATACTCGGAAGCACAAATTCCTCAGTCTGGTCGCCGTATTCGGTACTTAAATATGCTCGGTCGTATAGGAACGAGCGGGTCTCAGGAATTTTAGGTTCGGCAACCATTTTTGAAGGTTTTGGAGCGTCGGCACCTAGCGGGACGAGCCATAGCTCAGTAGCAAAATCATCTCGATACCCACCATTTACAAAAGTGATGCGATCTCCATCAAATCTTCGAAATCTAATATGACCTATTACATAACTTTTTCGGACCGGAGCACCATACTGTGCCGGTAAAACCTTCGTACTGTTGTAGTTGATGAAATATCCCCGCATCTGCGGCTTTTCGGAAAGCTCCGCTAAAAATATATCGATCCTTGCACGAAGCTCACACTCACTCAAAATCCCAAACTCATCGAATAATGTGGCTTCGGGCACGGCGTGTTTATAACTCACTACAGCGATGTCTTGACCCAAGATCGCAACAGGCAGAGCAATAATAAGCAGCAACTTAAGAAAACGCTGTTGTAATGAAACCGTCATAAAGGTTAGT
The DNA here is from genome assembly GCA_964605905.1 of uncultured Chloracidobacterium sp. Classification (GTDB taxonomy): domain Bacteria; phylum Acidobacteriota; class Blastocatellia; order Pyrinomonadales; family Pyrinomonadaceae; genus OLB17. The sequence goes on from CAZSEL010000027.1 coordinate 47,725, forward strand.
CAACTTGGTTATTCTAAAGGAATGTGTCGATAAATGGAAGATTTTTCACGCAAACCTTTTCATTATCGCACGCTAATTCAGTTCCATCTGCCAGATAATCATACCGAACATACGCAAGAGCTATCGCCTTGTTGAGTTTTGGCGAGTAAGTGACGGATGTGATGCGTCCGGCATTTTTGCCGTCGGCTGTGGTGAGTTCTGAACCAGCCGAGAACCCGGTCGCTATCCCGACTTGTCGGGATTCTGACAAAACTAATCCCGTCAATTGCTTGGCGACGTGGCCGCGGAAGTGGATGCGGGCGATTATTTCCTGGCCGATGTAGCAGCCTTTGTTGTATGAGATCAGGCCATCGAGCCCGAGTTCGGGGACGATAGTGTTTTCGTCCATATCGACGCCGTAAAGCGGAATGCCGTTTTCGATGCGGAGCGTTTCGTAGATGGTGGCTGAGATATTAACGGCTCCCTCTGCCCGTCGGGTTTCTATAAATGAGTCAGCCGAATCGACAGTTGCAAACAAATCCGATGTTGATTTTGAAGTAAACACCATGCCACCCGCTAACGCAGGCGGTACTGACTTGTCGATCACGCCATCTGGTAACACAGGCGGTACTGACTCCTGTGTCAATAGCCCGACCGTTAGGGAGGGCTCATCTGCATTCGAGGCCCCACCAAAGATCTCGAAATATCTATATTGCTCCGACAGGTCCTCAACAAAAAAATCTCCGGCATAGGTAAACCGAAAAAGATTATTAAAAACCTTTTCCCGCGTAGCTTCTTCGGTTTCAAATAGAAAGCTATCGCCTTGGCCGAGTACGCGAACTACGGCAAGCAGGCGGCCTTGGGCATTCGGAAACGCCGCGAGTATCTGTCCGCCGTCCTCAAGCGTTTTCATGTCGTTCGTCAGGAGGCCGTCGAGAAACTGGACGGCCTCTTTGCCCCAAACTGCGATCAGCCCTCGCGGCATCTCGATAAAGCCTGTCCCGCCCGAGCGGATGTGGTTATATGAGTCTATGTCCATTCCCTTTAATCTTAGAAAATCGCCGGAATAAGTAAAAGGTGATAAGTGATAGGCATCCGATCGCAGTTCTGACTTATCACTTATTCCGGAGATGGTCTTGGACAACTACATACTCGAATTTGCTACAATACTTGTTTAAGCTAAATGCTCGAAAGTTCGCTATGAGTCAAATATCAGAAGAAGTCGTCCTGGAATCGTTGAAACAGATAATCGACCCCGATCTGCGTAAGGATATTGTTACGTTGGGGTTTGTCCGCGACCTTGAGATCAGCGGGGGCGATGTTTCGTTTCGTGTCGTCCTGACGACACCTGCTTGCCCGGTCAAAGAAGAAATGGAAGCCCAGGCGACCGAGATCGTCCGAGGGCTGGAGGGCGTTACCAACGTCAAGGTCACGATGGACGCCGAGGTTCCGCAGGGGCGCGGTATCGCGAATAATATTGCAATTCCGGGCGTGAAAAACATCATCGCCGTCTCGAGCGGCAAAGGCGGCGTCGGTAAATCGACGGTTGCGGTAAATCTCGCGGTCGCTCTCGCTCAACAGGGCGCGAAGGTCGGGATAATGGACGCCGACGTTTACGGGCCGAATATTCCGATGATGCTCGGCACCGGTTATGACCAGCCCGAGGTCGCAAACGGCCAGCTACAGCCGATCGAGGCACACGGCGTCAAGATGATCTCGATGGCCGTGCTCGTTCCGCGCGACAAGCCGATGATACTTCGCGGGCCGATGCTCCATGGTGTTGTGCGACAGTTTTTGTCTGACGTGAATTGGGGCGAGCTTGATTATCTGATCGTCGATATGCCGCCGGGAACGGGCGATGTGCAATTAAGTTTGGCCCAGCTTGTTCCAGTACAAGGTGCCGTCTTGGTCACAACGCCGCAGGAAGTTTCGCTTTCCGACGTTCGCCGTGCTGTGAAAATGTTCGAGCAGGTCGCTGTTCCTGTGCTCGGCGTGATCGAAAATATGTCGTACTTCATCGCACCCGACACCGGCAATCGTTACGATATCTTCGGCAGCGGCGGCGGACAGAAACTAGCGGACGAATACAGTCTGAATTTTCTCGGCCAGGTCCCGCTTGGAATGGAAGTCCGCGAAAGCGGCGATAAAGGAATCCCGGTCGTTATCTCAAACCCAGATTCGCTTCAGGCCGCCGCATTTCAAAACGTAGCCGAAGAGGTCGCCCGACAAATTTCCATAGAGGCGATGAAACCGGAACTGGTTATTTTGTCGAGGGCAAATTAAGTCTTCAGACAGTCAAGCTGCGCACGATCTCATCTGCTCCAGAGCTTCGAGATGTTGGGGTTCATCAAACTTCGGGATCTGGCCGGCCTCATCAAGCGTTTGCCAAAGGCCGACGCTTTGTTTTATTGCTTCGCAGGCTTCCGGCATTTCACTTTCTCCGAGCACTTTGCCTAACGTGAGCTTGTATTTCGCAAGCTCGATGCGGCTGAAAACATCATTAGGATCTTTTTCGACCGACCTCATGACCAGGAGCACGGCCCTGCGAGCCACTTCGATCGCTTCATTCCGTTCTCCGAGGCCGTGAAGAGCCAAACTTATCCTGTGATAGTCCCTTGCAAGATAATCACGATAATAGGCATTCTCGGGGTCGCGCCGAACAACCTCTTCGAGCATCGTCGCCGCAGTACGAAAGGTTGCTAATGCCTCTTTATAATCCTGCATGGCTAGAAGGCAGTCGCCCTTATAGGCCATGCTGTTCGACACGTCGTATTGGGGCTGAGATTGCCCGGGCAATGCGACAACTCTTTGCCTATTGAGTTCGAGCGAGCTGTCGGCCGCTGCAAGAGCAGCGTCGAAATCGCCTTGCCGAGTCAGGATCGGACTTTGGTAAACAAACGCCGTAGCAAGGTTTCGTTTATATACGTTATTGTCCGGTTCGCGTGTGAGAAGTTCGGTTAGCTCGCGTTCCGATTCGTTCAGGTGCTGCAGTGCGGTCGTGTCGTCGCCGACAATTGAAAGCGGAATCGCCAGAAACAGCCTGTCCCTTGCGATGCGGTATCGGATGTCCTTGCTCTCATGGTTCCGTTCTACCAGTCCCTGCATAACCGACAGCGCTCGTTGTTTCAATTCGATGTCGGAGCGAATGTCGCCGGTCTGTCCGAGGCCTCCTGCAAGACTCCCGTAGACCTCGACGAGCTTCAACTTATCATCCTCGGTCGCGTTCGGATGTTTTGCGACAGCCTCGGCGACCGTCAACGCCTTTCGATAGCTTTCCAGGGCGCCGCTCGAATCGCCGATGTTGCCGTTGGTCAGCCCGAACTGGACCTCGCCAAGCCTCATATATCCATTAACGAGATCGCGCTGCAAGGCCAGATCGTTCGGATCCCCCTGTGAAAGACGGTCGAGATAACTCACCGAATCGGTGACAAGCTGCTTCCGAAGTTCGACCGTGCCGGGCAGATCCTTTATCCGGTCGTAGTAATCAAAGAGGATCGTGTTCGCGAGCTTTCGTACGTCCTCGAAGTTCTTTTGCGCATTGACTCGCTCGCGCTCAGCAACGCTGTATTGCCAGCCGGTTACAGCGGTCGCGGCGATTAAAAGCAATGCTGCCACTGCCGTTCCGATGACGCCTGCTCTATGTCGCTTGAAAAACTTTCCAAAACGGTAAAGGTTGGAGTCGGCTGTGGCCTTCACAGGCAATCCTGTGAGATAGCGGCGAATGTCTTCGGAAAATTCCTGAACGGACTGGTATCGTCGTTCCGGTTCGCTCCGCATTGCCTTGAGGATAATGTTGTCGAGGTCGCCTTGCAGATGCGCGGGCTCGACGATATCTGATGTTTCGCGTGTGCCGTGCGGTGTTGGCGAGGTCGTTTCAAATTCCTTATAGCCCGTTTCGTCTTTTGCACGCGGTGCACGTTCGAGCCTGACGGTTGACGGTTTTGGCGGCTCGGACGACAACACGCTTTCCGCGATCTCTTTCGGAGTTTTTCCGCGTGTAATATGCGGCCGCTCGCCGGTGAGCAATTCGTAAAGCACAACACCGAGGCTGTAAATATCGGTCGATGTCGCGGTCGCCTCGCCGGCAAGCTGCTCGGGCGATGCGTACTCCGGCGTCATTATTCTGAACTGCGTTATCGTCGCTTCGTTTGTGTCGGCATTCCAATCAGGCGAGGTCAATTTAGCAATGCCGAAATCGAGCAGCTTAGGCTCACCGTCTTTGGTGACCAAAATATTTGTCGGTTTTAGATCACGATGAACGACAAGTTTTTGATGAGCGTTTGCGACCGCATCGCAGATCTTTTGAAATAGTTCGAGCCGCTGAACAAGTCCAAGTTTTCGCCTGTTGCAGTAATCTCTGATCTCCTCGCCATCGACGTATTCCATTACAAAATACGGCAATCCCTCAGCAGTCGAACCGCCATCGAGCATTCTTGCAATGTTCGGATGCTCAAGATTGGCAAGTATCTGCCGTTCCATCAGGAACCGCTTTAAAACGGCTCCTGTGTCCATACCTCGTTTGATAAGTTTTAACGCGACCTTTTGCGAAAACCCTTCACCGCTTTGATCGGCAAGGTAAACCGCGCCCATTCCGCCCGAACCGATCTTGCGGATCAAACGATAGCCGTCGATTGTCTGCCCTTCGGCAACCTCGGGTTCAGGTTCGTCGGTTACGACGCCGCGTTCAACGAGAACGGGATCAATGATAAAACTCTCCGCGTTCTCGTCCGCCGCGAGCAGCCGCTCAACATCGGAACGCATTTCGTCCGAAACTGTGGAAAGAAATTCCCGCCGATCATCGCCTTGCAATTCCATCGCGGTCGCAAGTGCTTCCTTCGTTTGTTTCCAGGTTGAAGGGTTCATATGCTTACGGGCACTTCTAAAAATGCATAAATGACAAAAAATTCATTTAAATTGCCACTAGCTTTAGCTAGTGGAAAGTGTCCAGTCATGCAACGGCTTTAGCCAAATTATCAGTATAAATCCATCATCGTTAGTGCTTTAGCTAAAGCTGCAAGGAAATTATTTAATTTTTAAAGTTCGGCTAAAGCCTTTTTCAAGTTTCAATCAACCCACTAGCTGAAGCTAGTGGCAATTTATAGAAGTATCCTAAACCTACTACGCGAAGAAATAAGTTTTATAGGCTCAAGTTTGATTTATTCGGTCGAACAGCCAGGCTCGGGCGGTTGCCCATTCGCGCTTGACAGTCGCGGGCGAGATCTTTAATACATCGGCGGTTTCTTCGATGGTCAGTCCGCCAAAATAGCGAAGCTCGACGACCCGTGCCTGATCTGGATCGAATGCTGCGAGTTCCTGTAATGCCTCGTCCAGATCGAGCAATTGCCGATCAACCTCGACCGAGATCACCGGCGCGTCATCGAGCGGCATTTTTTCCACGTCCCGTTTTATCGCCTGCCGCGAACGCGCCGCGTCGATCAATATCCGCCTCATTGCCTGCGCCGCGATCGCAAAAAACTGCCCGCGATTTGACCAATCGACCGACCGCTGATTTGTCAGTTTAAAGTAAGCCTCGTGAACCAACTCGGTCGTTTGTATCGAAACAGCATACTCGCGATTCAGAAAACTGCCCGCAAGCCGCCGCAACTCGTTGTAAACCAAGGGCAGCAAACGATCAAGTGCGTCCCGATCATGGGAATTACCGCTTTTGCCAAGTTCCTCAAGCAGTAAAGTTACTTCGGTGGCCATATAGGATGTGACGGAGTTTAGCACAAAGTTTGCCCTAAAACAGGATTTTCCTGGGCTGTTGAGCCGATCTGCATGATCCGTCCGCGTATTGATTCGAGAAAGGGAGTTCCCGGTCTCGGCAGCAACGGAGTGTTCTGAAAAATCGCTACGGGAAATGTTTCCGCATCGAGGTAAATCAATCTGCACAACTGATAGTTACGGGCATGTTCTGTCCGTAAAAAGAAAACGCAAACTTAAAAACAAAATTAATTAATAAGGAGAAAGAAAATGGGAGACCAATTGACACAATCATTTCAAACAACGATGGGTTCTGAGTTTCAAAGCATGGCTAAAGATGCGCTTAAGGGCCAATTGCTCGACGAAACCGGCAAGAAGATCTTCGGTTACGCCTCGATCTTCATTACGCTGGTCGATACGTATTCTAAGGCTGTAAAAGAAGCAAATCTTGAAAATGTGAAGCAATGGCTCGAGGTCTGTCCGCACATCGGCGGCTGTCAGGGCCAGATACAGGCCGGTACGCTTGTAAATGAGAATAGCTTTACCGCCTGGCGTGCGAACGACGGCTATTGGTATTTTCATCCGCAGAGAAACTATCGGGTCAAGCATGCGGCTCAGATCTACCGCGATTCACCCGACAGCCGCTCGTGGTACATCGAATGGCCGGGCAAATCAAAACTGCGGCTTCAGGACTGTCTCGCCTGCTGCGAAGCACATGGCGGCGATCCAAATCGATAGCAAGGTTTGCTTGTAATTTCATCATTGTTTCGTTAATATTGACATTAACGTAAGGATTCGCTTTGGCGAGTCCAAATTTAGGAGTAGATCAAAATATTATGTCAGCAGTTGCAGCACCGAGTGTTGAAATGAATGTAACCGAAGCGGCCGCCGTTGAGATCAAAAAATTTCTCGCGACCGAAGATGATCTACCGGAAACCGCAGGCCTTCGCGTCCGCGTTGTTCCCGGCGGATGCTCAGGATTTCAGTACAGCCTGAACATCGAGGAAGAATCGAAACAAGGCGATTTCATTCTAGACAAGCACGGCGTAAAGATGTTTGTCGATATGTTCTCGGCCCAATATTTAAACGGCATCACGGTCGATCATACGTCGAATATGATGGGCTCGGGCTTCACTTTTGAAAACCCGAATGCCACCGGCGGCTGTGGCTGTGGAACGTCTTTCTCGGCTTAAGTTCATCAATAAGTGTTCAAAAAATGGCTCGCGATAATTCGCGGGCCTTTTTTGTTTTATGGTGATGCAATACGTCCTTTGCTTTTTCCGCGCTTGTATCTAAAAATATAAGCGAACCTTTGATGCGGTCGTTTGCCGCTAAGTTTAAGACAATGAGCGCTTTGAATGTCGGAGCCGCGATCGGTCGCGGAGCGATGAGCATAATCAACGCGATGGTGCGCGGACTTGCCTCGGCGGGCGTACCGCCCAATGTCCTGACGACTATCGGCGTCTCGATCAACGTCTTTTGCGGTGTGCTTTTCGGCATGGGCGAATTTTTCTGGGCCGGCATCGTTCTGATCGTGGCAAACCTGTTCGATATGCTTGACGGTAACGTTGCGCGTTTGACCGGCAATGTCACTAAATTCGGCGGGTTTCTCGATTCGTCGCTCGACCGGCTGTCGGACATGGTCGTCTTTCTCGGCATAATTGCCTTTTACGCCAGCAACACGCCGGAACATTCGCTGCTAAATGTCATACTCGCTGGCGTAGCAATGATGGCATCGGTCATGGTCAGCTACACGACCGCCCGCTCAGAAGGTCTGGGTGTAAAAGCGAACGTCGGATTTCTGCAGCGACCCGAACGAGTCGTGCTTCTGATAATCGGAGCATTGTCCACATGGGATTGGAACTCGGACGTCTGGTGGTTCAACCGCATGCCGCAGGTCCTCTGGGTGCTTGCCATTGGTTCGGTCTGGACACTGATCCATCGAATGTATTTTATCTGGACTGAATTTAAGAAAATTGATCAGGGAAAGGATGCCTAATGCCAACCGTATTAACCGTCCGATCTTAGAATTTTAATTTGCCTCCACCTTTAGGTGGAGGTTGGCTAACAAAGAAACGAGGCTTTAGCCGAAATGTTAGAATAAGAAAAATCCAATGGGCTTTAGCCGAAAAAAGCGGAAGGGTATTTCTGGGGAAATGGAATGGGTATTTTGGCATTAGCGGATGACGAGCGGGTATCCGACGTTGAGATAACGGAAGAAATGCTGTCCGTATTTCTTATGGACGGAAGGAATATACGTGTGCCATTAGTTTGGTATCCGCGATTGTTGAATGCGACCGTAAAACAACGGCTCAACTGGAGTGTTTCCGGTGGCGGCTATGGAATTCATTGGCCGGAGATCGATGAAGATCTTAGCACCGAAGGACTGTTGAGAGGCTCTCCGGCACCTATGCCGAGGTTGGCCGGAGTTTAACCCGATGGAATGGCTGTCAGGATTTTGGGCCGGACTTAGCTGGGGAACGATTGCTCTAGGCGTCGGGCTATTTTTAGGCTCGTTGGCACTCAGTTTTCTTGCGATCGGGATTGTGATGGTCAAGATCCCGGCAAACTATTTTAGCACCCATTATCGACAAGATTTTCTTCCCGGAAGCTCTTGGTATGTGCGCTGGGGAGCGGTGATCGCAAAAAATTTGCTTGGTGTTTTTTTGATTCTGTTAGGCTTGGTGCTCTCGCTGCCCGGCATTCCGGGACAAGGAATTTTAACGATCCTACTTGGCCTGATAATGCTCGATATTCCCGGCAAGCGGCCGCTTGAGGCTGGAATAATAAAGCGGCCCGCGGTGCTTTCAGCGGTTAACCATCTTCGGGCCCGGTATAGTAAACCGCCGCTCATCCTAGATTAAATAATGGGACTTTTCGGAATTTTCAAAAAGAAGAAAACGGTCGATGTCGAACTTGAACGTCGTGTTTTCTTGCGCGAGCATGGTCGCATAACCGATGGCCGGATCATCGATAACGACACCGACGGCCGCGGCCGCGAGATCGTCTTCTATCTTTACACACTCAATGGCGTCGATTTCGAATCTTCCGAACTCCTTACTGAAGAACAAAGCCGCGATCCATTAAAGTACGCGCCAGGCGCCAAGGTCGGCGTTCGCTACGACGCAAAAAATCAGGGTAACTCAATGCTGGATTAAGTGTGTACGACAGGCTGTTAGCCTGTCGCCCCTGAACAGGCTAACAGCCTGTTCTACTTATGTTCAAAAAAATTCTGATCGCTAATCGCGGAGAGATCGCCTGTCGGGTCATACGTGCCTGCCGCGAAATGCGGATCGCGACAGTTGCGGTCTATTCGGATGCCGACGCCGACGCTCTGCATGTGCGAATGGCCGACGAGGCGTACAACATTGGCCCGGCACCTTCCATTGAAAGCTATCTGCGTGGCGAAAAGATAATTGAAGTAGCAAAGAACTCCGGTGCTGAGGCGATCCATCCCGGATATGGTTTTCTTTCCGAAAATGCTGTGTTTGTCCGAACAGTAACGAATGCTGGCCTCGTTTTTATCGGGCCGCCACCGGAAGCAATGGAAGGAATGGGCGGTAAAATTTCCGCCCGCAAGATCGCTATCGAAGCCGGTGTTCCTGTCGTTCCCGGCACAACCGAACCATTAATATCATTTGATGATGCCGCTGAAACTGCGGCCCGCTTCGGTTATCCCATAATGCTCAAAGCGTCTGCCGGTGGCGGCGGAAAAGGAATGCGGCTTGTTTCGGACGAGAGCGAACTTAAGTCCGCTCTTGAGAACGCACAAGCCGAGGCACTCGCAAGTTTTGGCGATGACGACGTTTACATCGAAAAAGCCATCGTCCGACCGCGTCACATCGAGATACAGATCTTTTCCGATAAGCACGGCAATCACTTCCATCTCGGCGAACGCGAATGCTCCATCCAACGCCGCCATCAAAAGGTTATTGAAGAAGCCCCTTCGCCGATAAATTCATCCGAACTTCGCGAACAAATGGGTGCCTGCGCGGTGATGGTCGCAAAGGCTGTCAATTATGTCGGAGCGGGAACGGTCGAATTTCTTGTTTCTGATCTCGACAAGTCATTCTATTTTCTCGAGATGAACACACGGCTCCAAGTCGAGCATCCGGTTACGGAACTTGTTACGGGCATCGATCTCGTCCGCGAGCAAATCAACGTCGCATTTGGCGAGCCTCTTTCTTTTACACAAGAAGACGTAAAACTCACGGGCCACGCGATCGAATGCCGTGTTTATGCCGAAGATCCGGAAAGCAATTTTATGCCTTCGCCCGGCAAGATTACGCGGCTTCGTATTCCGCAAGGGCCGGGCGTTCGTGATGACGGTGGCGTTTATGAGGGTGCCGAAGTTTCTATCTATTATGACCCGATGATCTCGAAACTTGCCGTTTACGGCAGCGACAGAAAACAGGCCATAGACAGAATGCGGCGTGCCCTACGGGAATATTCGGTCGGAGGAATAGAGACCACGCTTCCCTTTTTTCGAGAGATCGTCAGCGATCCGGAATTCGTCGCGGGAAATCTTGATACCGGCTTTATCGAGAGATTTCAGAAACGCAAAACCGCCAACGCCAAACCAAAATCGACCGATGACCTGACCATAATTGCGGCTGCTCTTGCGAATTCAAGACGGCACGATGATAACAAATCAGCAACAGCCCAAGACAAGAAACCTAGCCAATGGGCAACGGCGAAAGGGTTCAGCAGAGGCTTTTAATCGCTAAATCGAATTCCATCGAAAAAGGCGCAAACCGTTGCAACGGTTTACGCCTAATTTGTCTAAATCAAATCAACTAGAACGCCTGCACGAAATCGACGCCTTCGAGATCATCCTCGAGCGTGAACGACCTCGTGTTGTTTGCGAAAGACATTCTGCCGTGAGTTGCGGTCAGAACGTAAAAATTGGCAACCGGAACATCGGTCAGCGTGTAATAACCGAAACTTCCGGTCATAGTGAGCGAATAGGTACCGGTTGAGACATTCCAAAGCTCGATCGCGGCTCCTCTGACAGGCTTGCCATTGGCGTCTGTCACGCGGCCAGAGATCGTTGCGTGAGCCGAACTCGGCACGAGTTGAATGCCGAAACAAAAAACGACGTGGCTGACGCCAAACGCACCGGGCGTGGTCAGTCCGGTTCCGCCGCCATTTATTCCGCCGAACGAAAACGGCCGGTATGGGTAGATATTTGCACCGTTTGGCCCGCCTTTTACTATAACCGCGGTTATTTGCTTGGTGGATGACCAATTAAAGGAAGTCCCGTTGGCGGTCGTGGTCATCGAAACAGTCCGCGTCAAATCTGGGGTCGCACCTCCGCCTAACGATCGTGATGGGTTCGATCCGTTGTTGAACGGGACGTTGGAAAAGTTGGGGCTGCCTTCGTCGATCTTTAGCTCGAAATCGTCAACTATGTGCGAAACTCTCGTGTCAGACGGCCCGCCCGGCAGATCGAGACCGTTGACATCCTTGCATGTCGGGTTATCGGATAAAGAGAACGGGGTCGGAGTAAGGTTTTCAGACCTGTTTACAGTCTTTGTGGCCGTTGAGTCTGAATCCAACTTACCCTGTCCTAAAATAGGGCCTTGCAACACGGTCAGCATAAGCAGACCGGACGCGATACGAAAAACCTGGGGAAATTTTATACTGAGCACTCTCATTTTTTTACTCCATGCTCGATACGACTTTGCCAAAAACTGCCTGCGTCCTATCGAATCTTCTGTTTCTATGAATGCGCGCCAAGCGTTTCCCGGCATTGCCCCACAGCACGACGCGAGGGCGACAACCGTAAAACAGCGGGAGGCGGTTAAAAACGTGGCGCGTATTCTAACGAAGGTTTTCGGCGGGAAATCCGGCAAAACTCGCCGGAACTGAAGAACCTCATCACAATGATCTTTCAGTGATAATACAACTAATAGACGAAAATTCCAAAAGAAAATTTCGCGGCCAGTTTTCCCTAAGAAATACCGGCCGTTGTGATGTGGTTTTGGTTGGTTTACTTATTCAATCGTTGAGGCGACGAAATTGACATTGAACATATCGCCCTCAAGCGTGAACGTGCGGCTGCCGTCAAGAAAGAGGTAGCGTTTGTGAATAACGACAAGGACATAAAAGTTGGATACCGGCAGATCGTGAAAAGAATAATAGCCGAAACTTCCGGTCCTCGCAATAGTCCACTGATCCAAATCGGCGTTGTATAAAGCCACCTGGGCGTGCGATATTGGCTGTCCCCTTGCGGTCAAAACCCGCCCGCGAACAGATGCGAGCTGAGGCTCTCCGTTTTTGTTCAGGAACCGTTTCGACGACTGCGGTTTTCGTTTATCGTCAGCACCGGTAAATGCGTTGGCGGTTAAAGAACCGCCAGCAAGTGCTAGGAACAAGACAAAGATCGGACAAACGGCAAGTGAGGCAAATTTGTTGCTGGGCATCGGTTTAAATTGTTGAAATTCAGTGAACGCTTAATACGTTCCTTTTCTAAAAAAAAGGAAGAACTCGATCTGGGGGATAGACAAAGCCCGCCGAATATCCGGCCGAATTTAATGTCTTTAGTTCAATCGGTTCAATAACTTAATAACCTAATCCTCTTACTTATCAAATGATAGACGCAGTGTCAAGAAAAATCTAAACACTAAAAACCCGGTAATTCCTTGAATTTTGAACATGGCCATCGTCTAAAAATCTCTACGAACCGGACAAATAGTGCTGAATTCTTCAACAACCGCAAGATATTACGGCAACTCTGAACGGTTGAGGCAGATCGCGATACTCTTTCGAGTAAACGCCTAATAAAGAAATTTTCCAAAAAAACAAAAAAAGAGGCTGTCTGAAAAGGGCGGCCTCGTTTTTTTGGCGCAAAATGGGTG
>CAZSEL010000028.1:0-58403 GCA_964605905.1 uncultured Chloracidobacterium sp.
CACCGGCAAGCGGGGCAAAAATGATCAGACTTAAAAGATTGTTTTCAGTCATTACGAGCAATAATCGTTACGAAATCTTTTTCACAAATTCATCAGTTGTGAGGTTTGCCGACCTAATCAAACTTCGCAGTGTCCCTTTAGCGACCTCGCGATGCTTTGGCACAGAAAGCGACGCCATTTCGCCATCCTTAACCAAAATCATGTGACTGCCGCTTTGCCGGACGAACTCCCACCCAAAGCGCTCAAATATCTTAACGACTTCGTTTCCGCTCAGATTCGGAATCTGCGCCATTATGCGGCTACCTCGACCTGTCGAGTTTCAACTGTCAATGGCAAGCCTCTTTCGGCACGAACCTCAAGACAAAGTTTGATAGCGTCTTTAATATTCTCGATTGCCTCGTCTTTCGTCTCGCCCTGACTGACACAGCCTGGAATTGAAGGACATTCTACGATCCAAACACCGTCTTCATCTCGTTCGATTGTCACGTTAAAAATCATTATTTGATAATACCTTAGCTAGTTTCGGTCGCCACCAGATCGCCAATGCCTTTGACTAATTTCAACCATTGTAAATATTTATTGCTCCACACCGTTGACTGTTATTCTCTCTTTTGGAATGGTTATCTTGCCGAGTAGTTGTGGGAAAAACTCAAAAAAACTACCATCGCTTACAAATTTCCAAGTTGGAACCATTATCGCGCGAAACGCCTACCACGCTTGACAGTGAAACGACTATATTCTTATTTTGTGCAATGATACCCTCAATGCGAAATGGTACGATCCCAAACAACTTGTTTTCAAATTCAACCAGTTTTCCAGGATCCTGTGGCTTTATCGATACCGAATCAAAACTTTTATTGGTTTCATCGAATGTCTGCCTAAATATAGAGACAAACCTTTCACGTCCACCTGATTTATCAATAACCTCGGGGAGAGTGAAATCAGCGAATTTTTCAAATTCACTTTTATTCATAGCTTGAATCAACTCTTCAGCAGCTTTTCTTAAATTCTCAATTCGTTCATCTCGTAGTTCTTTCGAACGAACTACGCTTGAGTCTTCAGTCCTCTGAATCTGTCCGCTTGCTGTTTCCGTGAGCAGCAATACAGCGATGCCTATAATGTAAGCGAGTTTATACACCTTTATTCAAAATTCAGATTGTGTTCATTCGTGGCCAAATTCTAATTCTTCAAAATACTTGCGTCATCGACATCGACCGACATCCGGTTGCGGAAGAATGCGATGATAATTCCCAAACCAACAGCAGCTTCACAGGCGGCGACGCTCATTACCATGAATACAAAAAGCTGGCCGGTCACGTCGCCGTAATATCGCGCAAACGCGATGAAGGTCAGATTCACGGCGTTGAGCATCAGCTCGATGCACATAAACATTCCAATCGCGTTGCGCTTATAGATCACGCCGACCGCCCCGATCGTGAACAGTATTCCTGAAAGTGCCAGATAACTGGCCAAGCTCGGTTCCATAGATTATTTTTCGAGCCCCTTTAGCTCGTCCAATTCCTTTTCGACGACAAGTTCAAGCTGCGGTTGATTGAGCTTTCGTACCAAAATCACGCTGCCGATTATCGCCATCAGCAGCATTACGCCGACTATTTCGACCGGCAATAAATACTCGGTGTACATCGCCGTTCCGATGCTCATTGTTTTTCCTACGCTCGTGTCCACATCGACAGCCTGCTTAGGAGCTTTTAGCACGGCGTAAAAGATGAACATTGTCTGGGCAAGCAGGATCAGCCCAAGTCCGCCGCCGACCGCGTAAAGGTATCTCAGCCGGTTTAGCGGTTTATCTTCGTCAAGGTTGAGGAGCATTATGACGAAGACCACTAGCACCATTATCGCTCCGGCGTATATCAATATCTGTACCGCCGCGATAAACGGAGCGGCAAGCGTGACATAGATACACGACAGCGAAATAAAAACGCCGACCAGCGAGATCGCGCTGTAAAGCGGATTTCGGTGATAGACCATCGAGATCGCACACGCGATCGCAAATCCGGCGAATAGAAAAAATAAAACGGTGCCTGCCATAAAAGAATTAGCCACAGATAAACACGGATAGACACAGATAGGAAGCAAACAAGAAACTGTATAAAAATCTGTGTTTATCTGTGTTCATCTGTGGTTGAACTTCCTACCGATTCAAAAAGAACACAACCACGATCGTCAAAATAACATTTGCGATCGCTACGGGAAGCAAAAACTTCCAACCGAAATTCATCAACTGGTCAAAACGGAAACGCGGCAGCGTTCCGCGGACCCAGATATAAAGAAACAAAAAGAAAAATATCTTGAGCAAAAACCCGACGTGGCTTGCCAGAGCATAGGGAATCGATCCGACCTCGAAAATGTAGCTAAGGCCGGGAATATACCAACCGCCCAAAAACAGCACGACGCACATAACCGAGACGGTGAACATATTCACATATTCGGCCATAAAAAAGAGTGCGAATTTGAGCGCACTGTATTCGGTATGAAAACCGGCGACCAACTCCGTTTCAGCCTCGGGCAGATCGAAAGGCACGCGGTTCGTTTCGGCAAACGCGGCGATCAAAAAGACTACAAATCCGATGAACTGCGGAATGATGAACCATTTGAAAGGCGATCTCGTTTGCGCTTCGATCAGCCCGTTCAGATCGAGTGTTCCGGCCAGCATTACTACGCCGATCACCGAAGCACCCATCGCAAGCTCGTACGAGATCATCTGAGCTGACGAACGAAGTCCGCCCATAAGCGAATACTTGTTGTTCGACGACCAACCTGCGAGAACAATGCCGTAAATTCCGACTGACGTTATTCCAAGCACAAACAAGACGCCGACATCTATTCTCGCGATCGTCAGCGGCATATTGATCGCCTGCTCGGCTATCCACGCCGTGGCAGGGCCGACATACGCAATGTCAGCCACATAAGGAACAGCCCAACCGAGCGGATCGGCGATTCGCGGGCCGAATGGATAAACCACGATCGGCAGCAAAGCGCACGTTAGGGCGACAAGAGGTGCAAGAAAATAAACGAACTTGGTCGATTTATCAGGAACAATGTCTTCCTTAAAAATAAACTTTAAAAGATCGGCAAACGGCTGTAGAACTCCCCACGGACCGACACGGTTCGGCCCGACGCGACCCTGCATCCAGCCGAGAACCTTTCGCTCGGCAAGCACCGTGTAGGCAACGATCATCAGCACGCCCTGAAAGGCGAGCAGGATCCCAACACTATACGCAATAAAAGGAAAAGCTGTTTTTAAGGCGGATTCCATTTTCTAAATAACCTAAAACTCTATTCTCTGTCGCCGGCACCGACGGTCGCCGCATCAGCAAGCGCGGTCTTTGCATTACCATTCAACTCAAACTGTGCAAGCGGCGACACCAACAAATTTTCCGGTTTCGGATTGCCGTGCGCCAGCAGATGAAACTGCGGCGTTTTGCTGGTCAATGTGGTCAGACGGTGGAGCAGATGGCCGACCTTTGGCGTCTCATTGATCTTTTCTCCGGTTTCGATGGAATTGACGCTGGTTTTTAAAGCCTCAATGACGCCCGAAATCTCTCTTTCGCTTATCGGATGTTTGACTTGAACCGGATTCGATTCGTCTTTCAACATTGGGTAACGCAATCCTTCGTATGCGGGAATGGTTTCTGCAATTGCCTTGAAAACCGCCGTGGCCGAAAGATTATATCCAAAATCGACTCCCATTTCGCGGGCGATCAGGCTGGTTATAATCCAATCCGCTTTCGATTGATGAACCGGGTCGATGGCTTTGCGGACACGTTGAACATTTCCCGCATTGTTTGTAAATGTGCCGTCAACTTCGGCGAAACTCGCCGCGGGAAATACGACATCTGCATATGCGGTCGTTTCCGTTTCAAACAATTCCTGAACGACAACGAAATCCTTGCCATCCAAAACGCTTGCGTCCTGCAGGCTGCCGGCGATCAATAATGCTTTTGACGACCCTGCGACTTCTTCAGCCGTTTTTGCTTCCGGCAGCATGTCGATCGCGCCGACCGAATTATTGTATGGCGGAAGCGGATGAAGCAGGACACGACGGTTTTCGGCCGCAAACCGCGAAGCCGACGCGGCTATCGCTGCCTGTGCATACGCCGAAAGCTCACTGCCGACTACAAAGATCAAATCGCCCTCGGTTTCGGCAATCGTATTAAACAGGCCATCGATCTCGCCCGAATCGACGCCAAGTTTCTCGGCCACCGCAGCGACGCTTTCCGCGTTAGCCAAAGCAAGAGCAAACGCGTCGTACGAATCGAGATTGATATGGACAAACTGTTTAGACTGTCTGGCAAGCCGAATAGGGACATCGTTTACGACGATCAGGTTTGCACCGCCGTTTCTGACGGCCTGGCGTATTTGTTTTGCTGTGTAAGTCTGTTCTTCTTCCGGGTCGCCGCCGATCAAAACGATAGTTTTCGCGTAACGAATATCCTTGTGAGTACAGAGCGGGACGCTCAAATTTGCAAGGAAAGCAGACATATCTCGGTTTTCCGAAACGGCGACATTATCAGTTTTGACAGCTTCTTTTGCAAAACGGCCGAGCGTGCTAATCGATTCGTTCGTCAGTCGCGGACTTGCGATCACGCCAACCGAATTTCCGAATTCGACAAATTTGTCGGCTGCAAATTTAACCGCCGCGTCCCATGTTGCCGGAATCAATTTTCCGCCTTTTGAATATCGGATCAGCGGCGTCTTTAGACGATCTTTGTGGTTGATGAACTCGTGTGCGAAACGAGCCTTTACATCCAAAAATTCACCATTTAATCCGTTCACATAGCGGTCGCGTGCAACAATGCGATGCACCTCGCCGCCGCGCGAGCCGATGCTTAGCTGCATTCCGTCAGAGCCGTAAACATCTGTCGTTATTGTCTGGTCGAGTTCCCACGGGCGAGTTGCGTGACGATAGACGCCGTCGAGCAGAGTTCCGGTCGGACAGACCTCGATACAGTTGCCGCACTGCGAACAATTCAACCAGCCGCCGTAGGTTCCGATAACCGTATTTGAGCCACGATTGCCGGCCTCGATCGCGTCCTCGCCCATCCATTCGTTACAGACTCGCGTGCAGCGTTTACAGAGAATGCACCGCTGCGGGTCGTTCGCAACGATCGGCGAGAGATATTTCTCGGGAGCCTTGTTTTTCTCTTCCGTAAATCTTTCTTCGACATCGCCCCAATCGAAGATCACTTCCTGCAATTCACACTCGCCGCCGCGGTCGCAGACCGGACAATCGAGCGGATGGTTCACAAGCAGAAATTCGCCCATCGAACGCTGCGCCTTTTCGATCTCAGGGCTTTGCGTCGTGACCACCATTCCGTCCGTGCATTTGATCGTGCAAGAGGTCTGCAGCTTTGGCATCTTGTCGATGCGAACGAGGCACATCCGGCACGAGGCCTGCGGCTCAAGGTCCTTGTAATAACAGAACGACGGAATGCTCTCGGCGTTGTCACGACATACGTCGATCAAAACGGAGCCTTTCTCCGTCTCGATCTCCTTGCCGTTGATCGTAACTTTTATCGGTTCAGTTGACATCCTTGGTTACAAATCTTCTCTTTGGCTAACGTGCAAAATCGTCAACCCAATAATTTCGTCGTCTTCGTAACGAATTATCACATCGTCATCGGTCAACTCGCTGTCGGTTGCCACACTGGGTTTTTTGAAATTGATATACAAAACATCGGCTTCGGCATCGTAGGACGACCACAAATAACCGTTCGGCGCGGCCAACATCGTGGGAGCAAGTTTCAAGTAATTTCCTATTTCGGCGCTGACCATATTAATTCTCTCTTTTCCATCCAACCTGCTCGGCGTGTCAAAAAGGCCGTAATGATAAAACCGTCATCTTGCAATTCACGGTATATTACAACCAGAAATTTGCCTGATTCTATCTCTCTAACTGCCAACGATTCTTCATTTCCACCCTTGTAGATATGTGATGGCATTCCGATAGTTTCCAACACTTCAAACCGCATTCCTGCAAGTTCAGAATGTTCTTCGGTTATATGAGCCCATCGCTCACTCGTCAAACGAATTAGGGTACCGTTTACGGAAGTAACGGTTTCTGCCAATGTCATATCAACGGGTTTATTCTTTCACCTTCGCCTTCTTTTCCTTTGTTGCCAGAGCATTCGACGGCACGTCGCTCTTTTTATGCTTAGGACGCGTTTTGCCGTAGCTGCCTGCAAATATTTTTCCGCGTCGTGATCGTTTATCGCCTTTTCCCATTTTTCTCCTTTAGAACTAGTTGTTTACGTGGCTGCCGTTACCGTTAGTTTTGTGCAGCAGCCATTTTTTGAAATCTTCGGGAAACTGTTTTATCGCGCTCTGTATCGGCCAAGCGGCCGCGTCGCCGAGCGGACAAAAACTTTTCCCTTCAATGTTGTCGCAAATATCCAGAAGAAGCTGTGCGTCTTCCGGCCGGCCTCCGCCGGATGTGATGCGATCGAAAATCTTTACCAGCCAATCTGTTCCTTCGCGGCATGGCGTACACCAGCCGCAGGATTCGTGTTTGTAAAACTCGGTCAGGTTTTTTGTCGATTCGACGACATCGACGCTTTCGTCCATCACGATGCATCCGCCGGTTCCGAGCGCAGAACCTGCCGCAGCCAGACCTTCGTAATCCATCGTCACGTTTTTGCCGATGATCTGGCTCGTGTTCATTATGTAAACACTCGAACCGCCGGGAATGACCGCTTTGAGCTTTCTGTTATTGTGAAGCATTCCTCCGCAATCTTCCATAATGAACTTTTCAAGATTGGCGTAACCCATCGGAAGCTCATAAACGCCCGGTTTCTTGACGTGTCCACTGACTGACCACAGCTTTGTTCCGCCCGATTTTTCTGTACCCAGATCGCGCCACGCGATGCCGCCCATTTCGATTATCTGCGGAACTGACGTGAATGTTTCGACATTGTTCACAACCGTCGGCGAGGCATAAACTCCCTCGACGGCAGGGAACGGCGGCTTCATCCTCGGATGGCCGCGAAAGCCCTCAAGCGAACTCAAAAGCGCAGTTTCTTCACCGCAGATATAAGCACCCGCGCCGGAATGCGTATGAATATCCATCGAGAAACCGGAACCGAGAATATCTTTGCCGAGCAATCCCGCTTCGCGGCATTCGGCTAGGGCAATATCCATTATGTCGATCAGGTATTTATACTCGCCCCGCGTGTAGATGTAACCGGTTGCCGCGCCCAGAGCAAACCCAGCGATAATCATGCCCTCGATCATCGAATGCGGGTCGCGTTCCATCAAGTACCGGTCTTTGAAACTGCCCGGCTCAGATTCGTCGGCATTGCAGACAACATATTTCTGTTTCGGCGAATCTTTCGGGACAAACGACCATTTCATTCCCGTCGGAAAACCCGCACCTCCGCGACCACGGAGAGCCGAGTCTTTCATCTCCTGGATGATCGCGTCAGGCGTCATTCCGAGCGCTTTTTTCAGCGAAGCGTAACCGCCGGTCTCCTGATACACCTTTAGCGTATGCCCGTTTTCGATGAGCACTCGCTTAAGCTGTAACGGCTCGCAGCCTATCGCTTTAATTTCCATTCTCTTTATTTCGTTACCGGCAAATCGTACTGCATCCGCAAATACAATGTGAATTGCACCAACGGCTCGATGCCGGTCGGGTTGATTACCGTGTCGAAATCTCCGGCAACCGGGCTGTAATAAAATGTTGTGACCTTTCGCGGCCGGATAACGGTTTTATTGTATGCGTTGTAAGCGGAGCCGGATTCGAATGCCTGATAAGCCACGTAGCGTTCGCCGGGAAAAAAGGCGTCGTACTTTTCGTTTGCGACCGCACTTGTGGTCAACTTAACGCCAAGCGAACCGGCATACGCCGCTTCTTTCTGTTTGATCGCCTTTACGGCTTCATCGAACAAACGCGCTCGTACAGCCTTAACATCCGTCACAACATAATCGACCCCGATCAGATCAAAGATAGTCGCCTGGCCGGCGGCGGCAAGGATATTCTCCAACGCGGCCTGGTCCTTGTATCGGACCGCGATATTTTTCTTTGTCTCAAAACCGGTGAGCGTTTCCGTGATCGTATTGCCCGACTCAGTGAAATCGAATACACGGTTTTGCGAGATAAAGTCAATGTAAATGTCGCCGCGTTTTATCCCAAGAGCTTCGAGCGATTTGATAAAGTCAGCAAAACGGGCATTAACGGTCGCGTTGCTGGTCGCCGGTACCTTGCCTTCCTGAACAAATCCAAAAACTGCGATATACGAATCGGCCGGCACGTTTATCAAAACGCTTGATTCAATAAACTGGACCTGCGTCTTATTATCGACATTGGCAGTCAAAACGCCGGTGTTGACCTGCGGCTCCCGCCGCCGGGCATTGCGGTCGCGATAGACACTGCTTCCGGCGTCCTGCGCCATGATCTGCGAGATCGAAGCGGTCAGCAGTATGACAAGTGCGGCAAAAGTTTTCATATTTACTCCAGTGAATCCAAAATCTTATCAACCTTTTCCGTTGTCAAGTCCTCGTAATAATCAAACCCGATCTGCATCATCGGAGCAGTGCCGCAACTGCCGAGGCATTCGACCATAGTTACGGTGAACTTTTCGTCGTCAGTCGTCTCGCCGGCGTGAATGCCGAGTTTCGAGCAAATGTGGTCCGTGATCTCCGGCTCGCCCATTATCTTGCACGACAGCGTTTTGCAGATCTGGATGTGATGCCGACCGACGGGACGCAGATTGAACATCGAATAAAACGTCGCTGTTTCCCAGACGGCCGTGACCTCAAGATCAAGAAACCTCGCAAGAAAATTCACGCCCGCATTATCGACCCATCCGCGTTCACGCTGAATGACCAGCAGCAATATCGGGATCAGAGCCGAACGCTTTCGCTCCGGCGGATATTTCGTAAGATGCTCGTTCATCTCGGCGATGATCTCAGGCGAAAATTTCGCCACCTCATCAGTAACGAGAACCTTATCTGTATAACTTGTAGGTGTTGCTGCTGCCATTCAATTAAGCGTCGATCGTCTTTTCTAACTGAGTAACACGAACCTCAATTTCGTTTAAGTTTTCCAGAACATCTTCTCCAAGAAGAAGCGAGTCTGTGAGCATATACTTATCTTTGCGAATTTTCTTTAGCTCAGTAACAACTCGGTCAGAAAGAAGATTCGCTCTTTTCAACCGAATTTCTGCTACTACTAATCGATTCGATAAACGAATCGCTCGAAACATCTGATCGGTTTTAGAATCGCTTGTAAGTAACGTCAACTGAGTAGAACTCATTTTAAGAACCTCAATCCACCGCCTTCCAATTCATGTGGAACTTTTCTACCCCTCGGTCAAGTTAATTTGCCTCAATCAAGCTAACCAAATCTCGAAATCCACCGGTCGCCTCATTTATAAGCTCAAATTGGGTCGGTCCAACCTTAAGTTCAATTCTCTTTGCCTTAGCTAGTCTCTTAAACTCTTCAAAAGAAACCTCAACCTTGAGCGACGAGTACACGTCTCGGCCGTTTGTGCGACCATCGGTCAATTCCGAATTACCATTGAACAAGTCCTTGCCATTAATGGTTATCGCAAGTCTTGTATCATCTACATACGCTCGATCCTTCGCTGCGATGAAAAGATTAATCGTAATCCTTGAGGGCGTAATCAACGTCTTGCCGTTCGAAATGAAAGACGCCGAAATATTTCCCCAACCTATCTCATTTTTAAATAAAACTATCCTTTGATTTCGGGCTACTGAACGGTCTTTGGACTCCTGATAATAAATACCGGCAGTGCCTAGCGTTGTTACGACAACCTCCTTTGGGGCGACCGGAGGCGGATTCGTCGACAAAACAACCTTATCCTGCGCTGAGACGCTAAGGCCGAATCCGACAGTGAGGAAAACGAGAACTGGTAGTGTTAATCGCATTATCTATCAATCTCTCCTAGCACAATATCCAAACTCCCGATAATCGCAACCACGTCGGCGATCATTTCTCCCTCGCTCATAACGGGAAGTGCCGACAAATTCACGAAGCTGGGTCCCCGGAAATGAACGCGGTCGGGTTTTGGGCCGCCGTTCGATTTCATATAGACGCCGAGTTCGCCTTTTGAGGCTTCGATGGCCTGATAGACCTCGCCTTCGGGGACGTTAAAACCTTCGGCGACGATAAGGAAGTGATGGATCAGCGAATCCATGTGCTTTCGCATATCGTCGCGGTCTGGAAGCACTACCTTCGGGGCGTCGGCTTTGATCGGGCCGGGTTTCAGGCGTTCGAGTGCCTGTCTTACGATCTTGTGTGATTCGACCAACTCGCGCATTCGAACCTTAAATCTCGACCATACATCGCCGTCGTTTTCGACCGGCACATCGAAATCATATGTCTCGTAACCTGTGTAAGGGTTGACCTTACGCAGATCGAGTCCGACGCCGCTGCCTCGCAAACTCGGACCAGTCAATCCCCAACTGATTGCGTCCTCACGCGAAATAATGCCGACGCCTTTTGTGCGGCTGTGCCAGATCGTGTTTCCGGTGATAAGCGTGTCGAAAGTGTTGAGGGCGTCAGGGAAATCGTCGAGAAACTGTTTCACGCGATTTTCAAAACCGGCCGGCAGGTCCATCATCAGGCCGCCGATGCGGAAATAGCTCGGCGTCATTCGCCCACCCGATGCAGCCTCGATCAGGTTCAATATCTTTTCGCGTTCCTTGAATGTGAACCAAAATGGCGTCATCGCTCCCATGTCGAGACACGACGTTCCGAACCAGACCATGTGCGACGCGATTCGCTGTAGTTCGCACATCAGCACGCGAATTACTTGAGCACGCTCGGGGATGTCTATCCCGAGCAATTTCTCGGCGGCCATCACGTACGCGAGATTGTTTCCGAGCGGATTCAGATAATCCATCCGGTCGGTGATGACTATGCCTTGCTGGTATTTCTTGTATTCAAAGAGCTTCTCCATTCCGGTATGGAGATAACCGATGTCCGGGATCGCCTTGAGCACGAGTTCGCCGTCGAGACGCAGATCGAGCCGCAGAACGCCGTGCGTCGATGGATGCTGCGGGCCCATCGAAAGCGTCATCTGCGAATCGAGCGCATCGTCTAGGACGTCAATATAGGCTGGAATGTTCTCAACAGCTGTGCTCATAATTAGTACGGTAGGCTGTTAGCCTGCCGCGACAGACTAACAGTCTGTCGTACCTAGTTCATGCTGTACGGCTCGTAGCCGCGCAGTGGGTAATCTTTTCTCAATGCGTGTCCGTCGAAATCCGACGGCAGTAAAATGCGCCTCAGGTCAGGATGGCCGTCAAATTTCACGCCTAACAGGTCGTACGTTTCGCGCTCGTGCCAGTCTGCGGTTTTCCAAATATCAGTGACGGTTCGGACGTTTGGTGAGTCCTCAGACAACAAAACCTTCAAACGAAGCCGCTGATAATGTGTTGTCGAAAACAGGTGATAGTTCACCTCGAATCTCGGCTCTTCTTCCGGCCCGCGATCACAGCCGCACAGATCGGCGAGCATATCGAAATCGTGCTCGTCACGCAGAAAACGGCATGCGTCATTGATCGATTCGCGCGGCACTATTATCGTCACTTCACCAAAAGCGTCGCTCACATCGGCTACCCACGCGGCATTTTCCGCCTTCATTTTATCGACAAATACGTGAAGTTTTTCAGTCATAAAAGCCTAAATCATTTTAACCATACAGACCCTGGGACATAGGGAGAAACCAGTTAGGAAATGCTCTGTGTCTCTGTGGTAAATATATTATTTACGACGACCGGCGTTTCTCGTGCCGTGACGGAATCGTGTATGGTCTCGAAACTTTGTTTTGTGCGACCTCGATCTCGGTTTCGCGCTCTAGTGCTGTGCCCTCGGTCACGGGAAGTGTTCCAGGGACGATCGACACACGCGATTCAGTCTCGAACGTATCGCGGCGATCCTTGACCGATTCCTTCATTATCTTTTCCTGGAGCATCATGATCGCGTGCACAAGCATTTCAGGTCGCGGCGGACAGCCTGGGACATAAATGTCAACCGGCACGATCTTGTCCACGCCCTGAACTATCGCGTAATTATCGAAAACGCCGCCTGACGTAGCACACGCACCCATCGAGATAACCCATTTGGGCTCAGGCATTTGATCGTAAATACGACGCAGAACCGGAGCCATCTTTCGCGATACACGGCCTGACACTATCATCACATCCGCTTGCCGCGGGCTTGCTCGAAATGTCTCAGCTCCAAATCTTGAAAGGTCGTTACGGGCAGAAACCGAGTTCATCATTTCGATCGCGCAGCACGCCAAACCGAATGTCGCAGGCCACAGGCTCGATTTTCGGCTCCAGTTGATAATAGCGTCAAGTTTAACGGTGACGACATCAGGCAGCGATTCAAATAATGTATTCTCAAGTCCCATGTTCTACCTTGCCATCTAATTCGTTAGTGCCCATTCGTGTTGGTTCGTGGCTAATTCCTTAAAACTGTAACCACGAAAATACACGAAATAAATCATCATGCCGCGAGTTTGATTCTCGCGTCAGTTTCACGTCGAACACGCGCCATTTCTTTTGCTTCGGCCTTTGCTTCGGCCCGTGCCTGTAATCCCCAATCGAACGTGCCTTTTTTCCAAACGTAAATGTATCCAACGACCAGAGTTGCGAGAAATATCATTATTTCTATGAACGCGATCGTTCCGAATGGAATCGCTCTCAGACTCTCCTGGGCAATCAAGGCTTTGAACGCAACGGCGAACGGGATAATAAAAAGAACTTCGATATCGAACAGCAAAAATATCACGGCTACGGTGTAAAACTTGATCGAAAACTTGTCACGAGCTCCGCCGACCGGGTCTTTGCCGCATTCGTAGGGCATTAACTTAGTGGCTGTCCGTTTGCGCGGCCCGATCAATTGCGTAACCAGTAGTTGGCTGGCCGCAAAACCCATTGCGACGAGGAACATTATCCCGATCGGGGCGTAATCCATCAGGCTGAATTCTGACATCTTTACCTCAAAATTTGACGTGGGTGTCCGCCCGGGAACAAACGAATGCACGGTTTCCCTAATGCAAACAAGTGAATGACGGCACAAGCTAAATCGTAAGGTAACAGTTATAGAGTGTCAAGCAAGGTTAAGTCGAACGCTCAAATCAAATAAACTGCCATTTTTATTAGGTATGACGCGGGTCGGTAATAGAAATTGATGTCAGAACTCTTTAGAAAGAGTTCTGACACAACGGCCTGGTTTTGTTTGCAATTTTTAGAAAATATGCTAACCTATTCGTCCGTTGTGATGAACATTGTTTGTCACTTATAAAACTTAATCAACATATCCAATTCGTTTAACCCTGACTGAATTGGAATTTCCGCAAAAATTCACATAGAGATATTCGCCATTGCTTCATTAGGCCAAACCAGCGATCAAAATTATCATGAAGCTGTTCGGAACCATTATCATTGCCATTCTTGTCTTTGGGCTCCCCGCTTTGGCCCAGCCGTCCGGCCGCACTTTCGATAATTTCGATCGGACGCAGGGCGTCCAGGTCTATCGGCCGCCGGCACCTCCGGCGGAACCGACAGCCAAAAAGATCAAAAAACGTGTTAAGCGCAATGGCAAATGGGTCGTCGAATATGTCGATCCGCTTGTGAAAAAGACCGGGAAATCGACCCGGCGTACCACGGTTTCTGTGACCGACGGGCTTGCCGCCCGTGAAAACAGATCGACGACGCCCAAACTGATAATGGGCTCGCCAAATAACGGGTTAAAAGGATTTACCACCGGGAATATCGTGCATGACACTCATATTGTCGAGGCAAGCAGGATTTACAGGATCGATCCTTTGCTGATCTATGCACAGATGCATCAGGAATCATCTTTCAAGATCAAGGCCACGTCGCATAAAGGCGCGAGCGGGCTGATGCAGTTGATGCCCGGAACCGCAAGGCGATTTGGCGTTACATCTATCTACGACCCGAAACAGAATATCCACGCCGGTGTGCGCTATATGCGCTGGCTGCTCGACCATTTTAACCAGGACGTTGTGCTCGCGCTTGCCGGCTACAACGCCGGCGAAGGCGCCGTAATGAAATACGGCTGGAACGTGCCTCCATATCGCGAAACCCGCGAATACGTCCGCCGCATATCTGCCCGCTACAACTCGATCTCCGACCCGACCTACATCCAATCGGCCCGACAATTTAATAGACAGCTTGCCAAGGTAGAGCAAAAAGACTCAGCCCCGCTAACCATTATCGAAGCCTCGCCGCTCACCGTCCGCACAGCCGACGGAAAAATGATGCTGGTAAATCAGTAGCCTGACCGTTAGGAATGGCTAATCCTCAAAAGGTTGCCGACCCGATAAAACTCTTCTCCGCCCTCCGGTTCACGATTGGCCTAAGTCAGTACCGGGAGCGATAGCGACTGGGTCTTAAAAACTCCCCTCCTGGATAGGAGGGGGTGGCGGCGCTTCGCCGACGGGGTGGTAGCGGAAACGTGCCTCTTAAAGCCGTGGCCGATTTCGTGATATAAAATTCATATCTCTTTCCTATCCGGAATAAAACAAATGAACAAACGTCCTATACTAGGAACCCGCATTTTCTTACTGGCTGCGTCCATCAATCGTTGATGAGATTTTTCTAGGAAGTCGTTAAGAAATCGGGTATCATATGCGAAAGCAAGCTTATAGCTGATTTTCACCATGAAACACCGAATTCTGTTCTTGTTTATACCTTTCGTTATTGTGGCGGTATTTTTTTCGCTTGATGCCAATGCCGCTCCAGGCAATTTCGACACCAGCTTTTCATCCGACGGCAGATCTGTCGAAATGCTGGCCGGCGGCAATAATGCATCCCAGGTGGAGGAGATTGCGATTCAGTCCGACGGTAAGATCGTGGCAGCCGGATCGATATGGGTCGGCTCGACAGAGGGTTGTGGAATTGTCCGTTATGACACCGACGGGTCAATCGATTTTTCATTTGGCGGCGGCGTGGTGTTTATTTCTTCCGTGCGATGCTATGCCACAGCCATTCAATCGGAAGGAAAGATCGTTGTTGCGGGGTATCTGATTCAGACGGCGCGATTTACTCTTCTCCGCCTCAATCCGGACGGCTCGTTCGATACAACATTCGATGGTGATGGGGTCGTTAACACCTCGATTGAAGGAGGGATCCGGTCGCTTGGTATTCAGTCAGACGGAAAGATCCTCGCAGGAGGATATGGTTCCGGGAAATTTGCTTTGGCCCGGTTCTCTGCGGACGGTTCGCTCGACACGTCGTTTGACGGCGATGGTATCGTACATACAGACTTTTCTAGCACCAGCGCCTATTTAAGAGACGTGACGATTCAGCCTGACGGGAAAATTATCGCTGTTGGAAAATCTGAGGGCGACATTGCGATTGCACGTTACAACACAGATGGTTCGCTCGATTTATTCTTTGATGGCGACGGAAAGGTCGTGACTATTTTGGGAAGATCGCAAGAGGCTGTAAGCGTAACCCTCCAATCTGACGGAAAGATCGTTGCCGCGTGCTACCTTTCAATACAATCCGCCGCCTTCTCAGATTTTGCCGTGGTTCGTTACAACCCCGACGGTTCGTTGGATACATCGTTTGACGGCGATGGCTTCGTCACTACGGATTTCTTTGAATCTGATAGACCAGGTTCGGTAGCCATTCAGAAAGACGGCAGCATTGTTGTCGTAGGTCACACCGGTATACATCCCCAAACTCGCAACGACTTTGCTATTGCTCGTTATCTGCCGAACGGAGCGCTTGATACTTCGTTTGACGGTGATGGAAAATTAACGACCCCTATTCGGGGGACGGATTTGGTGGTTTCTGTTGTGATCCAGACAGATGGCAGGATCGTGTCGGCTGGGACCAGCGGTATTGGTCTGGGACCTGATTTTGCACTTGTTCGCTACGAGACGAACGGATCGCTTGACGCTTCTTTTGGCTCTGGTGGAATAGTTACAAGCGATCTTGGCGGCGGAGTTTCTACCGCCCAAGCGGTGGCCGTGCAGTCAGACGGCAAGATAGTTGCCGTCGGCACTGTCGGAAGCACTTCACAAGCGGATTTCGTCATCATCCGCTACAACGCTAACGGCTCTCATGACCCTTCGTTCAGCGATGATGGTTTGGTAAAGACCGACATTCAGGGATCTGGCGATAACGCATTTGCCGTAGCAGTCCAGGCAGATGGCAAGATCGTTGTCGCAGGTCGCGGTTCGAACGGCGTAACCGATTTCTTTGCACTCGCGCGTTACAATACTGATGGATCGCTCGACCCGTCATTTGACGGTGACGGTAAGCTAGCAACAGGTGTTGGGGGTATTTCGTTAGCATATGCCCTGGCGATCCAGCCGGATGGAAAGATCGTCGCCGGTGGGATCACCTCCAACGGAACAAACTTCGATTTTGCGCTTGTTCGTTACAACACAAATGGCTCACTTGATACGTCGTTCAACGGCAGCGGTATTGTAACGACAGCTTTTGCCGGTTCCGATGACGAGGCCTACGCTCTCGCAATTCAACCCGATGGCAAAATCGTCGCGGTCGGCTCGACCTATGTTGGATCGACCGGTTCCGGCTACGATTTTGCGGCTGCTCGCTACAACGCTAATGGCACACTTGATTCGTCTTTTGACGGCGACGGCCGAGTGACAACATCAATGTTCACAACCAGAGAAGGGGCCAACGGTGTTGCTGTTCAGCAAGACGGCAAAATAATCGTGGCCGGCCTGACAAACATTAATGGAACGACCGTTGATGATTTTGGACTTGTCCGATACAACACGAACGGGTCGCTCGATTTTTCGTTTGATGGTGACGGAAAGTTGACGACCGATGTTTCGGGAAGCGATTTTGCAAATGCCATAGCAATCCAGTCCGACGGAAAGATCCTTGCGGCGGGAGGCAGTGCAGGTGATTTCTCGATTGTCCGTTATCACGCTAACGGTACGCTCGACAGTTCATATGGCGTTGGCGGTAAAGCGATCTTGGATCTGTTTAGTGGAAGAAGCGACCGTATATACGGCATGGCCATTGATTCGAATGAAAGAGCGGTAGTGGTTGGTGATTCCGGCGGGTTATTTGCCGCCGCCAGGATTCTGGGCGATGCTGCAGTGCAAAGTGCACCGTTTGATTTTGATGGTGATGGGAAGACGGATGTTGGGATCTATCGGCCTGCGGGTGGAGAGTGGTGGTGGAGACGATCGAGTGATTTGCAGGTTCCGGCGGTGCAGTTCGGGTTGGGAACGGATGTGATCGCACCTGGGGATTTTACGGGTGACGGGAAGATGGACATTGCGTTCTTTAGGCCGTCGGATGGTTTTTGGAATGTGCTGCGGAGCGAGGATTTTTCGTATTTTGCACTTCCGTTTGGGACGAGCGGAGACGTGCCGGTGACGGGCGATTATGATGGCGACGGGAAGGCTGACGTAGCTGTCTTCAGGCCGTCGGGCAGCACCTGGTTTATCCTTCGGTCATCCGATGGCGGAACGACGATCACGGGATTCGGGGCCGCGGGCGATGTTCCGGTGACGGCGGATTACGACGGCGACGGCAAGGACGACATCGGGATCTATCGGCCAAGCGTCGGCGAATGGTGGATATCGAGAAGCACGGCCGGATTGCTTGCGTTGCAGTTCGGCTCGGCGACAGACAAGACCGTTCCCGGCGATTACACCGGCGACGGCAAGGCCGACATCGCGGTCTGGCGACCATCAACCGGCGAATGGTACATCGTCAGATCGGAAGATCTCTCGTTCTTCGCATTCCCGTTCGGACAAAACGGAGACATCCCGGCACCAGGCGACTACGACGGCGATGGCAAAATGGACGCAGCCATATTCCGTAACGGAGTCTGGTACATCGCCGGCTCCACAAGCGGCACCCAGATAATCGGCTTCGGTGTCACAGGCGATAGGCCAATACCAAACTCGTTCGTCAGGTAGTGATGTTCGTAGCTGCGTGTCCGTAGCCCGCACGTAAGTAAGGGCTACCCACCCAGAAGACCTACAAATAGAACCAGTCCTTCTCATTAGCCGATGGCCACAAGCTGTCGGCTATTTTTCTAACAGTTAATAGTTTGTAGTTGAAAGTTGATAGTTAAAGATCGGCGGCACAGCCGCGAGGCTTTTTGGAGACTTAACGGAAAGGCTGAGGAGATTGTCTCAAAACTACGCTTTTGTGCCCGCTTGCGGGCGAGAGAGTTAAGCTCCACGCGTAAGCGTGGAGTCG
The DNA here is from genome assembly GCA_964605905.1 of uncultured Chloracidobacterium sp. GTDB lineage: Bacteria > Acidobacteriota > Blastocatellia > Pyrinomonadales > Pyrinomonadaceae > OLB17. The sequence goes on from CAZSEL010000028.1 coordinate 18,220, forward strand.
CCAAGTAAGGAATTGCAGCCCGTTTGCGGGCGGCAGATGATCCTTAAAGCCAGATTTTATGCGGGCTTCGCGTCATTCTGTCGCCCGCAAGCGGGCTTGACTGTCTGTTCACCGCGACTACACGCTCACGCGTGTAGCTTTATTCTGCCGTCCGCAAAAGCGGACGCTAAAGCCCAACTTTTAGGTTTTGAGACAATCTCCGGAGCCATTCCGCACATCGGACGGCAAGCCACAGAGAACCCGGGTCGCTACCGCTCCCGGTTCTGACTTGAGGCGGCAAGCCGCAAACTGACCTGAGCTTTATCGGGCGCCGCGGCCGATGGTTATGGTTTTGGTTAGGTCTAGTTCCAGGGTGCCGTCGCGGTCGATGAATGGGCGTTGGAACAGGATCGTGCCTTCGACTTTGATGCCGAAGTGTGTGCAGAATGCGCCTGCGGCGATCAGGCGATGAGTGCCGTTGCCTTTTGGTTTTACGGGAAAGGCCGAGCGGAGCGTCTTGTCGGCGGGTTTCAGCCCGATCATATTTCGCGGTGCGTCGAAATACATCTCGACCGCCGCCGGTGATCCGATCGCCTCGAACATTACCTTGTTTAACAAGATCGTTTTGACCTTGTGCATCGTAACCCGCGGTTCACCCCGCCGCATTCCGTTCGGCGCGCCCTCAAATTTTGTCCATCGTTTTATCATAACTGTATCTCCTATGAAACAGTGTAATACAGACAGGACAGTTTATGCAACAGTTATTTTTTGTTTTTAGCTGCGGAGCAGCGGCATAGCTTTAGCCCTAGGTGAAGCAAAGCGGAACCTGGGGTTTGCTTGCCGAAGGTCTGGAGCCTGTGTAACAGGCGTAATTTGGTCGCACATATTTCGCCTGTTACACAGGCTCTGATCCATGCCCGGACTGACTACACATTCCGCCTTTGGCTGCATGTGTAGCTAAAGTTATTTCGCCCACTCCGCAGGCTGAGGATCGAGGCTGGATGAGCGAAATTTTGTGCCCATACCGCTTATCGACGAGACCGAGATGGTTCGGGTGAAACTGCGGGTTCGATAACGAGAAATGCGGCGACATGCAGATGTATAGGCATAACGGCGATACCGGGTTGGAAAACGGGATTTTGGCCGCGTTGCCAGGTCAAAAAAACGCGGGGCTGGAGGCATAAAACGCGGGGCTGGGAGCTAAAAAATGGTTATCTGAGGGGTCAAATCGCGGGGCTGGCTGGCGTGATCGCCGTAAACCTAATAAACGCAATGTTATCTGGTTATCAAAGTGCCTATTTCGGGCGCTTTTTGCTATACTATTTTAAACTTGACAACAACACACTCAAGTATTATATTCTCAAAAGGCTCAAGTGAATTGAATCAGACATATTATATTGAGCAAAGCTATTTTAACGGTACGGAGATATAAAGAATGAGCAAAATTATTGGTATCGATCTGGGAACGACGAACTCGGTCGTGGCCGTCATGGAAGGCGGAGAACCCGTTGTTATTACTAATTCGGAGGGCGGTCGGACGACGCCTTCGGTGGTTGCGTTCACCAAGGACGGCAACCGTCTGGTCGGCCAGGTCGCCAAGCGTCAGGCTGTAACCAACCCGGAAAACACGCTTTATTCGATCAAGCGTTTCATGGGCCGGAAATATGATGAGATTCCGGGTGAGATCAAACAGGTCCCTTATAAGGTAGAAAAAGCCGGGAACGGCGATGTGCGCATCAGTGCGGACGGCAAGCAATATAGCCCGCCCGAGATCGCGGCGATGGTGCTTCAGAAACTGAAGCAATCGGCTGAGGATTATCTTGGGTATAAGGTCGAAAAGGCCGTAATCACTGTGCCTGCATACTTTAACGACGCTCAGCGACAGGCGACAAAGGACGCCGGAAAGGTCGCGGGGCTCGAAGTTCTGCGTATCGTCAACGAGCCGACCGCGGCCGCGCTTGCCTATGGCCTGGACAAGAAAAAAGATGAAACGATCGCCGTATTCGACTTCGGCGGCGGTACTTTTGATATCTCTGTGCTCGAGGTCGGCGAAGGCGTCGTCGAAGTAAAATCGACCAATGGCGATACGCACCTCGGCGGCGACGATGTCGATGAAGTTCTGGTCAGTTGGATCATCGATGAGTTCAAAAAAGATCAGGGAATCGACCTGCACAACGACAAAATGGCGCTCCAACGCCTGAAAGAATCGGCCGAAAAAGCAAAGGTCGAGCTTTCATCCGCAATGGAAACCGAGATCAATCTGCCGTTCATCACAGCCGACGCCTCGGGTCCGAAACACCTTGTGATGAAGCTGACGCGTTCGAAGTTCGAGCAGCTTGTCGAGCCGGTCTTGAAGCGTCTGATGCCGCCCGTCGAACAGGCGATCAAGGACGCCGGTTTGGAAGCGAAAGATATTCAGGAGATCGTTCTGGTCGGGGGTTCGACGCGAATTCCGAAGGTCCAGGAAATGGTCAAGGCCTTCTTTGGCAAAGAGCCGAATAAGTCGGTAAACCCGGACGAAGTTGTGGCACTCGGAGCGGCGGTTCAGGCCGGTGTTTTGGGCGGCGAAAAGACAGATATTCTGCTGCTCGACGTGACGCCTTTGAGCCTCGGTATCGAGACTCTCGGCGGCGTGACCACTTCGATGATTACCAAAAACACGACCATTCCGACCCGTAAATCTGAGATCTTTTCAACCGCGTCTGACAACCAGACTTCGGTCGAGGTCCACGTCATCCAGGGCGAACGCCCGATGGCATCCGACAACAAAACGCTCGGCAAGTTTCACCTCGTCGGCATCCCGCCCGCACCACGTGGTGTGCCGCAGGTCGAGGTCACGTTCGACATCGACGCAAACGGCATCGTAAATGTCTCAGCTAAAGACGTTGGCACGGGCCGCGAGCAGAAGATCACGATCACTTCGTCATCGGGCCTCTCCAAGGACGAAATTGATAAAATGATGAAGGATGCAGAGTCTCACTCAGCCGACGATGAAAAGAAAAAAGGCGAAATTGAGGCCCGCAATCGGCTCGACGGCCTTGTGTACAGCGTCGAAAAGACCTTTAACGAAAACAAGGAAAAACTCGACGCCGCCGGTACAGGCGAGATCGAATCGGCTATCGCCGACGCGAAAACCGCACTTGCCGGCAGCGATGCGGACGCGATGAACAATGCATTCGAGCGTCTGCAGACTTCATCACACAAGCTGGCTGAGGTGCTTTACAGCCAAGCCGGTTCGGCTGGTGAAGGTGAGGCCGCTCCCGAAGAACAGGCATCATCGGCGAGTGCCGGAGCTGAAGGCAGTGATGCCTCAAGCTCATCGGACGATAATGTCATTGACGCCGAATACGTCGATGTTGAAGACGAGAAGAAGGACTAGCGGTTGTGATATAAATAATGAGCGGCGATTTTGAGCCGCTCATTTTAAGTTATGAATGTACAGGTTAATGTTCCGGAGACGCTGCTTTCTGAGGTTCATCGCGCGATTGCTGTGTTGGAAGAATCTAAAGAGGATGCCTATCTTGAGGCCTTTCGCGATCTTGCGGCAAAAAAGAAACGCGAAGCGGAAGTCAGATTGCAATACGCTGCCGCTTATGGCAAACATCCTTTGCAACCGGATGAATTCGAGATAGACGAAGAACAACTCGAAGAAGTTTGGAAGGATCTATGAATCGTGGCGACATCGTCTGGCACAAGTTTAAGGACCCCGATAAGAAACGCCCTGTCTTGATTTTGACCCGAGACGGGGCGATTTCCGAATTGAACGCAATTACCGTTATCCCGACAACAAGTACAATCCGGGATTTGCCGTCGCAGGTTTTACTAACTGAAATGGACGGAATGCCGGAAGCGTGCATTTTGAATATCGATTGGATACAAACGGTTCCCAAGAATAAATTGGGCCGAAACACTATTGCCCGCCTTAGTGACGAGCGGATGGACGAAGTTCTGGAAGCAATCAAATTCGCATTCGGATTCGACAAATAATAAGTGGCGAAAAAAGACTATTACCAGATTCTCGGCGTAAAGAAAGACGCCAAGGCGGACGAGATAAAAAAATCGTATCGCCGTTTGGCGCGCAAGTTTCATCCGGACGTGAATCCGAACGACAAGGCTGCCGAGGACAAATTCAAAGAGGTGCAAGAGGCCTATGACGTTCTTTCCGACGAGAAAAAACGTAAGGTTTTCGATCGTTTTGGATATTATAATGACAATCTGGATGCGAGTTCGCCGTATGGCGCCGGAACAAGTGCTAGTGGCGGGCAGCCTGGATATGATTTTTCCGGATTCGATTTTTCGGGCACTACCGGAACGGGCGGCGGATCGAGCTTTCGTGACATTTTCTCAGATCTTTTTGGCGGGGCTGGAACGGGAGCTCGCGTTGATCCGGAACCGCCTCGGGCAATGCCGAAAAAAGGCCGAGATATTGAGATCCCGCTTGGCTTAAGTTTTGAAGAAGCATTTACAGGCTTGACGACAAACATAACGGTTAACCGCAGCGAGCAGTGTTCGCGTTGCAATGGCGCGGGCGACACCGGCGGACCGGTTGTCACCTGCACAACATGCAAGGGAACGGGCCAGGTAATGAAAACAGGCGGCAGACTGCAATTTTCACAGGACTGTGCCGATTGCGGCGGAACCGGGCGACGACGCTCGCCGTGCAGCCTTTGCAACGGCAAGGGCGTAACGCCAAAGACCGAGCAGGTAAAGATCAAGATTCCCGCAGGCGTCGATACAGGTTCGCGTGTTCGCATCCCCAAAAAAGGCCACGGCGGACGGATGGGTGCCGAACCGGGCGATCTTTTCATTTTAACCAACGTCGGTAAGCATCCGTTCCTGACGCGCAAGGGCGATAATGTTTACGTGACAGTGCCTATCTCGGTTCCCGAGGCAGCTTTGGGAGCGAAGATCGAGGTCCCGACTGTCGAGGGCAAAGCTCAGTTGAAAATTCCCTCTGGAACTGAATCTGGACAAAAATTCCGGCTGCGTGAGCGTGGCTTTCCTTCCTTAAGAAATCCGAGTCTTCGTGGTGATCAGTTTGTCGAGGTGAAAATATCGCTGCCACGTGTTATTTCGGAGGAAACAAAGGAAACGTTGCGTCAGTTTGAAAAGCTGAATCCTGAAAACCCTCGAACGGTGATGGGGCTGGAATAGCGTATGATTTCTGAGGCCATTGGTTGGGACGATCGGTATTGGGGCTATGTTTTTTGTGCCATCTGTTTTGCAATAACGCTTGTTTCATTTTATCCGGGCATGCTTTCGCCGGATTCTCTTACGAATTTGAGCGATGGACGAAACGGTACGCTTATCGACATCAATTCGCCGGTAATGTCATTCGTCTGGGGAAGATTAGATCAGATAGTCCCGGGTCCGGGCCTGATGCTGTGGCTTCAAAATTTGATGTTTTGGGGTGGGTGCGCCGTTTTCTTTCGTTCGATCAGTAGCGAATCAAAGGGATTGGGCTTTCTGTTTATATTTGTAGGCTTGTTGCCGCATATCCTGTCTCATTTGACCGTAATTTGGAAGGATGTTGCTATGGGAACAGCTTTGTTTTTGGCTACAGCACTCATTTTTCTTGCGAAGAAAAAAGGAAGCAAGTCCGCGGTTCTGGCGGCGCCGCTGTTCTTGTTTTACGGCTACGCTGCGCGTCTGAACGCTTTACCTGCCGTTTTTCCGATCGCGATCTGGTGGGGATTCGTAGTATGGCATGTTTTCGGCCTTCGGCCTTCCAATTTAAGACCTGCCCTGACCGGATTTGGTTTTTTTATTTTGCTGTCCGCTTCGGTCTATTTTGCGATCTATGGACTCTCCGGCGGAAAGACTGCATACCCGCTCCAGCAGGTATATCTTTACGATTTGGCGGCGATCTCCGTCGAAAATGACAAGGCTAATTTTCCACATTACGTACTTGCCTACGAAAATTATTCGTTTGAAAGGGTCAAGCTGCGTTACAACGAGCGTTCCGTGAACGACCTGATCTGGCCCGGCGTTCCGAAACCTGGTGATCTGCCGGTTTTTCCTTTTTCAGACGACGCTGAACAGGTCGCGACTTTACGGAAGATATGGTTAGGCTCTGTGCTTTCGAATCCGGCGGCTTATATTAAGCATCGTACGCGGGTTTTCTTGCAGCTTATTGGATTGTCTCGGGCGGTGACCAGCCCTTACTGGGCTCCGGGTTTTTCTTCCAGTCCACTGGAATTCCAACCGGAAGGAAATTTCGGGACCCGGATCTTGACTCGATATTTTGAGGCATTTCGACGTCCTCTTCCGCAAACTTTCTTTTTTCGCGGAATTGTTTGGATGATCCTCTGCGGAATTCTTTTGTACCTGGCAATAAAACGTAAGCTGCGTGATGATTGGGATGCGGTATTTGTTGCGGCATTTAGCGGCTTGCTGTTTTCTCTTGCCTATTACCCGACTACACCGTCAACAGAGTTTAGATACCTTTTCTGGTTGTCGCTCGCGTCTGCCATTGCGGTTGCTTTGGGGGGATATCAGCTCTTGAAGGAATCTGGAAGAAATTTATTGGGTTTTAGATTGTTGTCAGAAAAATGAAGAAGCGTATTAAAACATATACGATCAGCGCAGTTGCGGAGATGTTTGAGATACATCCGCAGACGCTGCGTATGTATGAGCGCGAAGGGCTGCTGAAACCGTCGCGTTCGGACGGAAATACGCGCCTTTACGAAGACAGTGATATCGAACGCCTCGAGATTATTTTGTCGCTTACGCGTGACCTAGGTGTAAATCTGGCCGGCGTCGAGATCATTCTGAATATGCGCGAAAAAATGGACTCGATGCAGCGTGAGTTCGAGCGCTTTTTCGAGTATCTCAGAAACCACGCATCCGAAATCAGGACATCCGGTGAAGCAAATCCCGCTGACGCCCTAGTGCCGGTTTCGCGCTGGCGCCGAACAACCTACCAAGAGATTACTATCGACGACGAATAAACGCGTCCGCTCGTCTTTACAAACCTCGCTTTTCAGGGCAGAATAACTTCGATTTCACCACACTCTTTAAGTATTCAGGAGCAGTTTAATGAAGATTTTCCTTGGGCGAGCCGCGTTCGCGGCTGTCGCATGTCTATCGCTTGCAATTGCATTTCCCGTTTTTTCACAAGACCTTGACGACGTAACTATTTCCGGACGAATCACTGATCCAAATAGTCAATCGATAGTTGGCGCGACCGTTACGGCGACACAGATCGAAACCGGACTTGTCAGGTCGGTTACAACCAACGAAGACGGCCGCTATCGCCTAATCGAACTACCGCCCGGCACCTATAAGGTTAAGGCTGAAGCAAGTGGCTTCGGAGCCAAAGAGCGAATCGATTTAATAACCGTCTCCGGCCAAAACGTCCAACTCGACCTCGATCTCGCAGTCGGCGGCGTCTCAGTCGAGGTCGTCACCGTCGGCGAGGACGACGCCCCAGCCGTCGATACAACCCGAACCGTAGTCGGCGGCACAATCACCGCCCGCGAAATCGAGGAGATCCCGAACAATACCCGCAATGCCCTCGATCTGGTTTTGACTCTTGGCGGCACTTCGGAAGAAGCATTATCAGTACGAGATCTGGCCGAAGACAGATTTGCGGCAAATCGTGTTGCGCCGACCGAGCAAGGGAACTTCTCGCTTTCAGGTGGAGCATCATACTCGAACAACATAACAATTGATGGACTGGACAATAATGATGACAGAGCGGCAAGCGATCGCTTTCAGCCTTCGCTCGAGTCGATAGCCGAGGTTCAGGTGATCACCAATCAATTTTCTGCAGAGTACGGACGAGCCTCCGGCGGACGTATTAACCTGCGAACCAAAGCAGGTGGGAACAAGTTCCGTGGACGGTTCTTTATGTTTTTCCGCGACGATAATTTGAACGCCAATACGTACTACAATAAACAGACTTTTACCAGCATTGTTTTTGATACGCCAACCAATTCTTTCGTTACAAGAGTTGCACGAAGCCCCCTGGAACGTGCTCCTTTCACGGAATACAATCCGGGGTTCACGCTCAGCGGGCCTGTTATTCTCCCTTTCGGTGAAGGGAAATCCATATATGACGGACGCGATAGGACATTTTTCTCTGTTACGTATGAAAACCTAAACCTCAAAGACACTACTTTGATTCAAACTTATGTCCCTGTTGCGGAAAATCCGCGCTTCGCTTTTCCTGAGTCAACCGGCGGGCCGCAAGTTTGTGAAAATACAAACTCGACCTCCAATGCGACCTGCTCAAATGGCGGTGCCGGATTTATGCTGCCGTATTCAAAAACCGTCAGCACGCCGAACATAAGACATACCGTGACCGCACGCATTGACCACAAATTATTTAAAAATAATGACATTACATTTGGCCTGCAGTTCGGACAAAAACGAAATCAACGTCAAAATGTAGGATTTACCACCAAGCTTGAAGAAGCTTTGCAGGGCACGAGCGCCGACACCGAGGCTTATAATTTTACGGATAATCACGTTTTTGGTGCCGGGGCGGTTAATCAATTTCGCTTCCAGTACTCAACATACAGGCCGGCTTTTGAAACTACAAATCCTGACGACCCGGTTGTTTTGGTCACGTACGCGGATCCGATAGCGCTGACATTTACCGGTCGAACATTGACCGCTGGCAATTCCTCAGCTTCTCTTAACGCGAGCGGCATTTTTGCGAACAAACGAAAAGAAAACAGATATCAGTTCCAGGATACGTTAACATCGGTTTTCGGTAGCCATACTCTAAAAGGCGGCGTCGATATTCAACGGGTAAACTCGATGAATCTGGACCCAACCGATGCAACTGGGACCTACAACTTCGGAAACGCCGGTACCGGTACAACGACTGCCGACTATAATTTCTGTCTCGTCCCCACGCCACCGCCATGTTCCCCGGCAAACACGGTCAGATATCTGGGGGTACAAAACTTTGCCCTTAATCAAGTAACGCGTTTTCGTCAGAATTTCGGAACCAGTTCGACAATCACAAATACATACATCGGTTTGTTTATCAATGATGAAATCCGGCTTAAGAGTAATCTGACGCTCAATTTCGGTACCCGATATGAAAGAGAAACGATTCTTTTTGATAAGAATAACTGGGGTCCGAGATTAGGGATTGCCTGGGACCCTTTTAAGAAGGGCAAAGGAGTAATTCGTTTTGGTGGGGGCATGTTTTATAATCGCGTGTTGTTACGCACGATCGATGACTTTCTCGTAGGCGGGCAGCAAGATTTGTTTGACACTGCAAATGTTTCCGGGACAGCACTCAGACTTGCTGTGGCGCGTGCATTCTCGACACAGTTCCCCAGAAAATTTGCTTCCGCACAGGAAGTGCGAGCTTTTATTGATCCCGTTCTGGTCGCGAACGGCGGAACGGCTGGAATGGGCTTCACAAGTTTTGATGGACTATTGACCCGGCTGGTAGATACGTCAACCTTGAAAATTCCGGAGAGTTATCAATTCAATGTTGGGTTTGAACGCGAGGTGTTAAAAGGCTTCGTATTCGAGGCGAATTATACCTGGAATAAAACGGTTCATCTATGGGGCGAATCAAATCCTAACGCACCAAGCCTTGCGATCGCAAACGCGCGGTTGGGTACAAATTACGCCGATTGGACGAGCTATTTGGACGCTAACAATTTCGTGAGCGGCACGACGACGTTCAATTTTGTCTTAGGTTCGACAACGGATGCCGTTGGCACAAGCGCTGGTACGTCCGGAGTGAACGGCTGCCCTGCGACGGGAACTTGCACGCTTGTCAATCTTAATACCATCAATCCGAGTGAAGCCGCCTCGTCACCAATCGGCTTAGCGTTTCAGGCTATTAATCAGTTCAGACGAAATTTCCCCAACCTTAACCAACAGGAGCTAATGGCCTCAAATCGAAAATCTTTTTATCATGGGCTGATCTTAGAACTACGTAGTCGTTATAAGGAATTCGGCTATGGATTCGGCGGGACCTTCCGCGGCGTTTATACCCTTTCTCGTTTGATGGATGATGGTTTGAATAATACGTCCGACGCAGAAGCCAACGGTGATTTTGGCCGTGAATGGTCAAGAGCTTTACAAGACAGACGGCATCGTTTTGCATTTTCGGCAACACTGGCGACACCAAATTGGTTGGGCAAATTAAAATTCTCACCACTTTTCCGCTATGGCAGCTCATCTCCGTTTAATCTTGGTTATAGTGGAATTGATCGAAATCTGGATGATGTCGCCAACGACCGCATGAATTACAGCGGGAGCTTGAACGACATCATATGGGGACGGCAAGGCTCACCCGTTCCAACAGAGCTTTTGTCGCAGTTTTCCCTTCACCCGATTGGGTCAAAAGGTGGAAACTTGCCGCGAAATGCAGGAAACGGCCCCAGTTTTTACACGTTTGATCTGAATGTTACCAGGGAATTTAAATTTGGTGAAAGATTCAAACTTCGTCCGACAATGGAGATCGGCAATGTCTTTAACGCCGTAGTTCTTAGTTTTGGTTCGGGATTTATCGATTATTCAACCTTCGGCACCAGCAACGCGAATCAGGCAAGCAAACGTACATTTGAAAAGGATTTTCTTATGCCAACCCGTGCCTACCGTCCACGTGACATCAAGTTCGGTCTGAGGTTTGATTTCTAGCGGATTGTTCATCTTGTTTTTCGCTGGATCGTCCTATTTGGGCGGTCCTTTTTTGTGCTTGCCCGGACAGAATTTTGATGACTCTGATGCTCAAAATATGGTACTTTAAGGTGTTGAACATGTTTGTTCGCCCCGCAATATGAACGCAACTTTTGCCGAACCGACAGTCCCGATATCCGAAGTTTCCATCGAAAGCGTCTTGCTTGATGCGGATCTGTTTGTAAAATACGCTTCGCCGGAAAAGGCTTTTTCGATCTTGAGGGAATCACTTGAGCGCAGCCCGCGGTCGATTGCGCTTCGCGAAAAGATGCGTGATCTGTGTATCAAGCAGAAAAATCTGACCGAGGCTGCCCGGCAGTGTCTGGCGCTTGTCTCGCTGTATATCGGCCGCGAGGATTTTGATTTGGCATACGACCGGCTTCAGGAAGCAAAGCTTTTAGATCCACGAATTTCCGTGGCTCCGGGCCTGGAAGCGATTCGCCGTGCCCGCCGCCCCGATTTTGCGGTCAATCGCGACCGTACGCCTCATAAAATTCGTACGGATGTTACTTTTGCCGGAAATCTCGGTTACGTCAGTATTTTTGACGCCGTTCAGGTTATCGAAAACGGCAAGATGACTGGCCTCTTGGTAGTAAAATCCGATCTGCATCTTGCCAATGTTTCCTTTAATGAAGGGAAGATCGTCGATGCCGAGTGCAACGGTAAAAACGGCGTCACTGCGTTTCGCGAAATTATCGAAGTCTCGAGCGGCACCTTTGAGTTTTCGACCGCCGATCATGAATTCCCGGTTGTTATCAGTGTTTCCAGCAACACCAATTTTCTCCTTGACGTGTTGACGGAACTCGATAACGAACGAGCCGAGCAGCAAGGGCTGCGAAATGTCGGCAGCGAGATAATCTAAAAGTTGGCAGTAGGCAGTTTGCAGTAAATTGTAAACAATCCCGCCCACTGCCTACTGTTTTTCAGTTGACTAAATCCGCCTAATACCCCAAAATATAGTGCCACCCCAAACAACAGGCACTATAGAATGTTTAAGCTCCAACGCCTCGAAATTACAGGCTTTAAGTCCTTTGCGGACTATACCGAAATAGTTTTTACCGGAAACGGCATCACGGCGGTCGTCGGCCCGAACGGCTGCGGCAAGTCGAATGTTTCCGATTCCATCTCGTGGGTTCTCGGCGAACAACGTGCAAAATCGCTGCGTGGCGGCGAGATGAAGGACGTGGTCTTTCAGGGCACGAAAAATCGAAAATCATCTGGAATGGCTGAGGTTGTGCTGCATCTGGTACGCGATGAAGACGCCATCGATTTTGAGGACGCCGAACTTGAAGATATTGATGAGACCTTAAGTTCCATTGATGAGTTAGCTGTCGACATTGATGCGCTCGAAGCCGAGCAGGCCGGAACTGATTTAGTCGAAGCTGTTGAAGGGATCGAGGTTATCGCGACCGACGCTGACACAAATGGTTTTCACGAGGATCTTGAGGTTGAAAAAGTTCAGGCGGCACAGGTCGGTTCGCTTCAGATCGTCGAGAAAACGGTAAAGACCAAACGCCACTGGCGCCCGCGTTCGTTTGCTTTGGATTTTGCTCCCGGCGAGGCTGTTTCCGTCGCGCGCCGACTTTATCTTTCGGGCGAAAGCGAATATCTGTTAAATGGAAAATCGTGCAGGCTCCGCGATATACAGGACCTTTTTGCCGGAACGGGTTTGTCCGGTGCTCATTACGCCATCGTCGAACAAGGCCGCATCGGCCAGATACTTTCCGCCAAACCTGCCGACCGCCGCAACCTGATCGAGGAGGCAGCCGGAATCTCAAAATTCCGAACTCGTCAGCGTGCGGCCGAGTCGCGGCTTGAATCGGCAAAAACAAATCTCGGGCGCATTTCCGACATAGTTTCAGAGATCGAAAAACAGGCAAATTCTTTGCGTCGTCAGGCCTCGAAAACGCGACGTTTTGTTGTTTTGCAGGAAGAGTTTCGTGTTTTACTCCGCCAGCTTTTTGCGGCTGAGGGTAAGCATTTTTCGTCTTTGATCAAAGACCTGGAAACTCAGCTTGAAAAGGCCGTTGAGATTGAGAACGAATTCGTTTTAAAGGTTTCCGAACAGGAAATCTCCGTTCGAACGGCAACGCAAACCGCCCGCGAGGCCGAAGAATTTCTAGCCGGGGTCCGCGGCCAGCATGCCCAGAACGCTCTCGAACGCGACCGCACGGAACGTGAGCACCGTTACCAATCGGAACAGATCGTCAGTCTCGGTGAACGGCTCAAAACGCTTAAGAATGAGATAGATGCGGCTGACGAAAGAAAGCGGCTCGCAGAATCGGAACGAGTGCGGCTTGAGGTTGAGGAACACAAAGAAGGTGCCGAGGCCGATGCCTCGCGCCTCATTTTGATCGAGGCCGAAAGACAATACGGCGAAAAGATCGGCGATGTTCGAAAGATCGAAAAAGAGATTGACGAAGCTCGCGGCGAACTGCTGCGACACACCGCCGGCGTCGAGCGTTTTGACGAAATTGCACGCCAATTGTCGCTAAATCTGGAGCGCCAGCATGAGCGTGCCGCGGGTCTGGCTAACGAATCCGTCCGGGCCGAGGAAGCTTTTCAGCAGCATACGAAAGAATCTAAGGAAGTCACGGTCGAACTCGATTCGGAACGTCGGAAACTCGACGGGCTTCATTCCGAAAAGGCCGCTTTGCTGGGCGAAACAGCCGTAGCGAGAGAATCGCTAAACACGGTGGAGGCAGCTCTTCGAGAAAGCCAATCGAATCTGGACCGGACAAGAAATCGTCTCGAAACACTTCAGGAACTCGAAGAAAAACGTGCGGTTTATGCTCCGCAAGTCCAAAAACTTTTTGCCGAACAAGCCAGCATCGGCGTTGAGATTCGCGGCGTCCTTGCCGACCACCTCAATGTCGAGGAACGTGCCGAACGTGCGGTCGAAAATCTTTTCGGTGTTTATTTGCAAGCGGTTCTCGTGGACAGCTACTCCGATGCGAAGAAGTTGGCGGAATGGCTGAAATCCACGCGCACAGGCCGCGTTCCGATCTTGATCGCTCCGGGCGTCGGCGACGGAAAATACGGCGTCGAATCTATTTCAGGGGCAAAAACAGTTGCCGACGCTCTCGGTACGTCGGGTGCGGTGCTTTCGGTTTTGCGTGAAGCTTTCCCGCGTGAGCTTTCTGCCTCTTTGGTCGAGAGTCTTAACGGATCGCCCGCCGCCGCAGGTTCGGTTGTCGTCGATCTTGCCGGCGATATGCTCGTCGGCGGAAGTTTGATGGTCAGCGGCAATGCCGCAACGAGCGAAAAAAACGAGTCGCTGCTTGCCTTCAAACGTGAACTTTCTGTTCTTGCAAAATCGGCCGATCGACTTGCCGGTGAGGTTGCCACGGCGGAAGCTGCGGTTGCAGTCGAACAAGAAAAATTGACCGAGATCGAGGAACGGACCGTTGATCTGCAATCGGTCATTATCAAGGTCGAGCGTCATCTTTTGAGCCTTGAGATCCAACAAAAGACTGTAAAACAAGAGATCGAGCGAGCCGAACGCCATCGCCGCGTCGTCAGTGAGGAAGCAGACCAGATCAAGGCTGAGATCGCCGAGATCGAATCAAAAATACACGAGGCGCGCGAAAGCCGCGCGCGCGCCGAAACTGCGCGAGGATCAGCCGAGGAAAGTCTTGACCGGATCGGGCTGCGACTGGCGGAAGCACGCGAACAGGCCGATGCCGACAACACAGTTCTTAACGACAAACGTACGCTTGCTGCGACTTCGGGCGAACGGCGACGTTCGGTCCAGTCCGCGTTGCAGCGTGTCGAGATCGAGATAAAAGAACTTGTTTTCAGAACCGGTAATCTCAAGTCCGAGGTGGCCGAGACCGAATCTCGCCTTGCCCAGTTAAGTTCATCCGTTGACAGCATTTCCGCAGCGATCAGCGGCGTCGAAGCAGCGGTAACCGCCGAGCAAACTGAGCTTGAAACGGCCATCGCCGCCGTGACTCTTGCACGACAAAAAGCAGACGCAACGGCCGAGGAGCTTTCCGATCTGAATCGTCGGGCGGCCGACGCGATGAACGAGCGTGCCGCCATTGAGGTACGCCAAACCGAAGCCGTCACGCATCTTAAAAACATCAACGAAAACTGCACGCAGGAATTGAATATCGCGCTTGACGAACTGGTTCTGTCCGAAGCAATTCCCGACGAATTCGATCTTGACGACGCTCGTCAGCGGACGGACGATCTGCGTCAGCGGCTGGAAAGTTTTGGGGCGATCAATATGCTCGCTGTTGACGAGCTTTCCGAAGCCGAAGAACGCCTGCTTTTCCTTACCTCACAGCGACAGGACATCATCGACAGCATCTCGTCGGCCGAAGAGGCTCTTCGTGAGATCAAGCATCGGTCGCGCGAGCGTTTTCGTCACGCTTTCGAAGCGATCAACGAAAATTTCAAAGAGTTTTTCAGCGAGCTTTTCGGCGGCGGACGCGGCGAAATGGCGTTGCTCGAATCCGAAGACATTCTCGAAGCCGGAATCGAGGTTTCGGCCCAGCCTCCGGGAAAACGTCTGCAAAATATTCTGCTGCTCTCCGGCGGCGAAAAGGCGATGACCGCCATTGCTCTTGTACTTGCGATCTTCAAATATCGCCCGTCGCCGTTCTGTCTTTTGGATGAGGTTGATGCACCGCTTGATGACGCAAATGTCGGTCGTTTTGTATCAAAAATCGCGGATATGTCTGAAAAGACACAGTTTATCGTCATCACCCACAACAAGCGGACGATGGAAGCCGCCCGAGCGCTTTACGGGGTTACGATGCAGGAAGCAGGCGTTTCCAAGGTCGTGTCGGTCCGCTTCGAATAAGCCTGACGGTTTTCTTGAACCATTAACAAACCAATCAACGACACCTGCCATCTAATTCTTTGGTTGTGAATGTGATATATTCCGAGTTTGCCCGGTTTTACCGCCGGGTTTAGTTTTATGTTTTCAAAACGCATTTTTATCATTATTTTTTCCCTTAGCTTGTTCGTCTGCGTTGTCGACTCCAATGGCCAGAAACGCCATAACAAACGTCCGTCAGCCGATAAGCCGACTGCGGCAGTCGTAGAATCAGCGAAAGGATCCGAGTCGCAAGGACAAGCCGGACCTGTTCCGGTAAAGAAAAATTCGCGTGTAGCGGAATCATCCGAGACCGCCGTAACGGTCGGTGACACTCAGCAGTTTACGCATATTTACGAATTCAGCCAGCCGGAATTTACGATCAATCGTATGACGATTCGCCATGACGATAACGGAAAGGGCAACATCAGTTTTTCCAAGAACGCTTCGGACGAGACGATCACAGACCCGGTTCAACTCAGCGAATCGACGCTCGAACGTATCGCGGCGGCGCTGGCAGAACTTGATTTCGTTAATTCGACTGAAAACTATCAGTACGAAAAAGATTATTCGCATCTGGGAAATATTAAATTCACGCTCAAGTCCGGTGAAAAATCGCGCAGCGTGACCTATAACTGGACCGAAAATAAGAGTGCCAAAGCCCTGATGGACGAATACCGCAAGATCGGGCATCAGTATGTGTGGATGTTTGACGTCAACGTCGCTCGCGAAAATCAGCCGCTTGAGGCGCCGAAACTGCTGGACACGCTCGACGGTTATATTCGAAGAGGCGAGATCTCCGATTCCGAGCAGATGGTCCCGTTTCTAAAGGGGCTGATCGATGACGAGCGCATTCCTTTGATCGCCAGAAATCACGCCACGAAACTTGTTAAACAGATAGAAAAACAAGCCGAGAAAGCGAAGAAATAACCATATTCCGGATAGCGTGTAAACTTTGGCTTGCTGTAGTGCATCAAACTGTTCGTTCAACAAAAAAGAAACGGATCGGACGGGAAATAGCTAAATGAAAAATATTGCGATTGTTTTCACGTTAATGATTGTGGCTGGCTCGGTGGTTTTCGCACAGGCACCGGCGATCACAAAGGTCAGCCTTGCTCAAGCTGAGATCGATCGTATTGTAAAAACCACGGCTGATAACGAAAGAAAATTTCGCGAGGCATTAACCAACTACGTTTTTGACCGCTCGGCTTCGATCAGCACCATCGGCATGGGCGGCCAGATCAGCGGTACATATCGTCGCGATTCGCTCATGACCTTCACGACGGACGGAAAACGGTATGAAAAAATTGTTTTTGCCCCGGTTCCGACGCTCACCGAAATTACCGTCACACCCGAAGATATTGAGGACCTCAGCGGCGTAAACCCATTTGCTCTTGAGCCGCGATATATTCCGCTTTATACCTTCACGTTTTTGGGCACTGAAAAGATCGATGATCTTGAGCTGTACGTTTTCGAAGTCGGGCCGAAAGTAATGCCCGATCCGAAGAGCGGCCAGCGTGTTTTTGTTGGCCGGGTCTGGATAGACCAGCGCGATCTGATGATCGTGAAATCCAAAGGCAAAGGTGCGCCGGAAACGAAAAAAAATAGGTTTCCGACAGTTGAGACATGGCGTGAAAATGTTGACGGGAAATATTGGTTTCCATCATTTGCCACGTCTGACGACGAAATTGTTTTCGACAACGGCCGTGCCGTAAAAATGCGTGTGCGTGTGAAGTACGAAAACTACCGGGTCGGACGAACGGATGTTATTGTCGTGGACGGCGACGAGGACGTTCCGGCGGAACCCCAACCATCGCCGTCGCCTACGCCGCAAAAACCATAATCTGTCAGAACCATGGTGCGAAGATTTAAGACTCCCGATCGCTATCGTTCGCGGTTCTGACAAGCTCTGCCGCAATTACCGAACGGCTTTCGTTTAGAATATCCATCAATTCCCGGCCTTCCGTTTCGATAGGAGTCAGTAACACCATCTGTATCGTTCCCGGGAACGCAACTCCCGTTTTCTTTCCCATCATCCAGTCCGAATTTTTGATTACAACCGGAACCACGCGTGCGTTTGTCTGCAAAGCCAGATGAAACGCGCCTTTTTTGAACGGTAATAGTTCGCCGGGCATCGCACGCGTGCCCTCGGCAAATACGCCAAACGAAAATCCTTCCTCCATTACCTTTCGGGCCTTTTCCATTGATCTTTTGGCGCGATCGGGATTGCTGCGGTCAATCGCAAATATCTTTACGTAATGCAATCCTTGCCCGAGAACCGGAACTTTCAATAATTCTTTTTTGGCGACAAGCCCCATTTTATGTCCGGTGTGAAAAAATAGCGTTGCGGTGTCGAGGTAAGAGCGGTGATTTGAAACAAAAACATAAGATTCGTTTTCCGAAAGATGTTCGCCGCCGCGTACGACTATGTGTGCTCCGCACGCTTTGAGCCACAGGTTTGCACCCAGACGAGCGACCGGGTAAAGCCACATCTTTCGATTGATAATTGCCAAGACGATCAACAAAGGCACGGCGACAACCAGCAAAAGCGAACCCGCAACGAACCAGCACCACCAATAGCGAAGTTTGCCCAAAAGTCTGGATTTGTTAGACTTGCGAACAGGAAACTCGATCTTTTTATTCTCCTCGATCGCCAGAGAAAAATTCGCCGAATCATGAGACATAGCTATTACTTTTACCACAGAGACACAGAGACACGGAGTGAAGCAAGTAAAAAGGAAAAAGGAAAAAGGAAAAATACGAGCTTGGGCGGATATTTTTGTTTTTCCGCGTTTCTCCGCCTAGCGGGTTTAATTTTACTTTTTTCCATCGCGGTTTTCGCACAACCGCCGTCGCCGAGATCGGTTCTTGGTTTTACACCGGCGGACGACAAGACCATCGCCGACTGGGGACAGATTCGCGATTATTTAGCGAAGCTCGACGCTGCGAGCGGCAAGGTATTGGTGCGTGAGTTTGGTAAAACAACTCTTGGTAAACCGATGATCGTTGCGTTCATCTCGTCCGAGCAGAACATCAAAAACATTGACCGTTACAAGGAGATCAGCCAAAAACTAGCCGACCCGCGAAAGCTTCAAAATCCTTACGACGCTGAAAAACTTATCAGAGACGGGAAAACTATTGTCACGATCTCATGCTCGATACACTCGACTGAGATCGTCGGTTCGCAGATGTCGATGAATCTGGCGTACGAGCTTGCATCGGCTACAGATGACGAGACAAAAGAGATCCTCGACAACACGATTCTCCTTCTTATTCCGTCATCAAATCCTGACGGCATCGACATCGTTGCAGATTGGTATCGCAAAACGCTCGGGACAAAAAGCGAAGGCACGCCGCCGCCTGAGCTTTATCACCACTACGCCGGTCACGACAACAACCGCGACTGGTTTATGCTCAACCTGAAAGAAACCCAGGCGATAACGAAACTCTACTGGCAGGAATGGTTTCCGCAATTCGTTTACGACGTTCATCAGATGGGGCAGACGGGCGCAAGGTTTGTCATTCCGCCGTTTTACGATCCGCCGAACCCGCGCATAGCGCCGTCGATCTTGCGTGAGGTCGGATTGGTCGGCTACAAAATGGCAGCCGATCTGCAAGCGAAAAATATCGCGGGCGTTGCAACCAATACTACATTCGACACATGGTGGCACGGCGGCTTTCGCTCGGCGCCGTATTATCACAATTCGATAGGCATTTTATCCGAAGCCGCCAGCGCCGACCTGATGTCGCCGGTCACGATCACAAAAGAACAATTGCAGAGAAACCGCCCGGCACGCGGGCTGAATTCGGCGCTTGAAACGACAACGGCTCATCCCGACGCATGGCAAGGCGGCGTTTGGCGTCCGGCGGATATCAATCAGATCGAGATCACCGCATCGCGCGCATTGCTGCAAATTGCCGCGAAGTTTCGTCCCCGATATTTGCGGAATTTTTACGAACTCGGGAAAGCAAATCTAAAGCTTGATCCCAGCGTCCCAAAAGCTTTCGTCATCATGGCCGGCCAGCCGAACGCGGAAGCAGTTTCGCGTTTTGTCGAGATTCTTCGTTGGCAGGGAATCGAGGTTCATGAGATGACGAACGAGCTGTGGGTCAAACACAGCCCTACCGAGGAATTTCACGAAATACCGCTCGGAAGTTTTTTGGTTTTTACAGACCAGCCGCAAAAGAACAATGTGCTCAGCTTGTTTGAAAAACAGGTCTATCCGAACCGTGTAAACCCGAACGGCCAACCCGATCCGCCCTACGATGTTGCCGGTTGGACACTGCCGCTGCAGATGGGAATCGAGACGTTTCCGATTGCGGATTTTCGTGACCGTGAGAAATATAACGACACGATCAAATTCGTCAGCGATATGAAGCGTGTACGTTCCGTGCTGAACCTAAAACCGTCGAACGAGCCATTCCCGAAAGTGCCGAATCCACTGAAAACAAACCCTCGGATCGGTCTATACAAACCATTCGCGTCGTCGATGGACGAGGGTTGGACCCGGTTGGTCTTTGACAATCATCAGATCAAATATTCGTCGGTGTCGAATGAAGACTTTCGCCAAAACCGTCTGAATTATGACGTAATAATTCTGCCCGCGGACAGTGAAACCACGATTATGAATGGCCTGAACGCGAACCGATACCCGGCTGAGTTCGCAGGCGGAATCGGCGAGGCAGGAGCCGAAAACCTGAAGAAATTTGTCGAAAACGGAGGCAAGTTGATCTGTTTTGACGATTCGTGCGGCCTCGTTATCAAGCGATTCGGACTGCCGATGAAAAACGTTTTGGACGGTATTCCGCGTTCTACATTTTACAATCCGGGTTCGATCGTTGCTCTCGACGTCGATACTAAAGAACCGATGGCAAAAGGCACCGCTGCGACAACACCTGCTTATTTTATAACCAGTTCGGCATTCGATATTTTGAGTCCCGGCTTTAGCCGACCCGATGCCAACACCAAAAAGCCGCCTGAAGGCGGGACTCAAAACATTAGAACCATCGCGCGCTATGCTTCGAAAGACACGCTGCTATCCGGCTGGATGCTCGGCACCGACAAGATCACCGGCAAAACCGCACTCGCCGAAACAACCTATGGCAAAGGCAAGATCGTGCTCTTCGCCTTCCGCCCGCAGCACCGAGGCCAGACGTGGGCAACGTTCCGGTTCATATTCAACTCATTGGAGAAATAAGGGGTGAGTTAGTTTAATTTTCTCGAAGGCCAGATCATCTGTCTGGTATTATTTAAGAATGAAGATTAGCTTTACTTCAATAATAATTGCAGTCTTCGTTGCGATCCTGCCATCGTCAGCCCTCGCTATCCCGACATATTTGCCGACATTTCAGCTTGGTTCGGAGCCGTTTATCCGCATAGGGCTTTCGACGAATTCTGGTGCTGTTACGATCACGACATCAGACTCGCAGCTTGTGGCATTTTCGCCTGAGGAATCGAACAGATTTCTTGCGACGAATCGCGTCACGGTTTCGGCTCGGGCGTACCGGCCGGACGTGATCGAGCAATACATATTCGAGATACAAAATATCGCGACCGCGGCGGAGGCGAATGAGATCGCCGGGCAGGTGCGCGAGGAGACGGGCGAAACGGCGCTGGTCAGTGTCGATCCGGCAAAGAATACGTGGCGGATATGGATCGGGCAGCCGAAAGAATCGCGTGAGGACGCCGACGCTTTTAAGACCAAATTGGTGGAGAAAGGGTTTGAAGAGGTTGTTGATATGACGGAATCGAAAACTGTGCATTCCGAGGACGCGGTCGCTCTTTCGCGACAATTGCGAACGGCAGGGAAATCCGAGGTGCGAAGCATCATTAAGGCGACCGCTTCATCAAATGCTGTCGGGCCGGATGTTGTTGCGACAAATCTTCGTGAAGTTATCGTCAGCGGTGCAAGCGAATCTGCAAAATATGCGTCGTTAAAATCGGTATCGTTTGGGTCGTTAAACGAACGTGCGACGCCGGTCAAACTAAATGGCAAGGCGTATCGTGGAAAGATCGAGTTGTTTGTAAACGCACGGGGTTCGCTCACGGTGGTGAATGTGGTTCCGTTAGAAGATTACTTGCTCGGCGTCGTACCGGCAGAGCTTTCGCTGCCGCAGATTGAGGCGCAAAAGGCTCAGGCTGTAGCCGCGCGGACATACGCTGTTGCGAATATCGGCGGATTTGGAACCAAGGGGTTTGATATGGTGCCGACGATATGGTCGCAGGTTTATAAAGGCGTTTCGATCGAGACAGCGATGGGCACACTGGCGGTTCGCGAAACCAGCGGCATGGTCGCGACGCACAGCGGCAAGCCAATAATGGCATATTTTACATCTACTTGCGGCGGCCGGACTGAGAATTCCGAGAATGTTTTCGACCACGCCGAGCCATACCTTCGCGGCGTCGAATGTTCGCTCGAAGGCCGTAGCCACTTCGAGCCGTTCTTTATCAAAACGGCGCGCAAACCAGCAAAGCTGCGTGACGATGGCAATCTTGAACTCGTCCGGTTGATGTCAATGCTTGCCGTAAATGGATTTTCATTGACGACCAACGAGATTACGGACGAATGGTTCGAGCAAGAGCCTACCGTCGGGGAAATATCGAATTGGGTGAACCAGCTTGCATCGAGATTTGGCAGGCCGTTTCCCAATGTGACCAAGGACAGCATCAAACCGCTTGAGCTTTCGCGCTTGTTGGCGGGGTTTGCTTACACACCGGGCGAGGCCGACACTCTGCTGAGCGATTCTGATATCAACTATCATCTTTCGTTTGATGATGCCGCCGAGGTGCCAAAGGAGCGTCGTGCCGAGCTTGCGATGCTGATGCGTGACGGTTATTTCATGCTCAGGCCCGATCTGACGCTCCAGCCAAACCGGCCATTTTCGCGTGCGGAAATGTTAAAGCTGATCCGCCAGATATACGAGAAACGAAAATGGATGCCGACTATGCAATCGGGAATAGCGCGACCGACGGTTGACGGCAAGCTCGTGCTTCGGGTCGGCAAAACTGACAGGCCGCTTGCAGTTCGCCCGGACGTATTTCTTTTCCGGCAGTTTGGCGACGCGATGTATTCGATGAAGGAAGCCGCTTTGGTCGGCGGCGAGGAGGTTCGGTATCAGACCGACCCGAGCGGAGCGGTTTTCTATCTTGAAATTATTCCAACGACCACGCCGACCGTCGCGGAAAATATGTCGCCGTTTACCAACTGGAACCAGACGCTTTCGGCGTCGGCGGTGCAGTCGCGGCTCTCGCGTTACGTCCGCGGCATCGGCACGCTTTACGATATGAATATCAAACAAAAAGGTTATTCCCGGCGAGCGGTCGAGCTCGAGATAATCGGCTCGAACGGTGTAAAAACCCTGAAAGGTGGCAAGATTCGTTCGGCCTTGCGATTACGCGAACAGCTTTTCGTCATGGACAAACGCTACTCCGGCACCTCGGTCGCAAGCTACACATTCACCGGCCGAGGCTGGGGACACGGCGTCGGCATGTGCCAATACGGAGCCTACGGCCTCGCCAAAATGGGCGTCAAATACGACACGATAATCAAGCACTACTACACCGGCGTTGATGTGACGAAGGCGTATTGAGCCAGTTAGAAAGGCCTGTCGGTCTGAGGTTTATAACTTCTGAGTATCGTCGAGCTTAGCGAGACCACGATCAAAGGTTCCAAGCGGAATATGACCCGCCTTTCGAGCAATTTCCAATATCAAACAATCCGAAAAGCCAAGCGATTTCCGACCGCGATATGCGTCGAGTGCGGCAGCCACAACGTCCGATTCCTGCAAGCTTAGCTGCTCGTGGGCAAGCAGCATTTCCACGGCAATAGCAATCTGCTCCGGCGTGCGTTCGTAAACAGAGTCCAGAACCCAAATAGTTTCTGCCAGGACGAGAAGCGATACCCATGCTCCACCCGCGACGAACATTTCAGCGGCAGCTGCCTGTTTCGGGTCGTCGCGAGCGATCAGGCGGACAAGCACGTTTGTGTCAACGGCCCTCATTTCGCTTCCTCATTTGCCGTCTTATTCCTTCTTTAAGTTCGGCGAGTTTTCTGGGCTTTGGGGCCTTGTCAAAGATCTCGCGATGCAGTTCTGCGGAGCTATATCGAGTCGCCCGTCTTACTACGATCTGTTCGCCCACATCGTCCCATTCCAATACCGAGCCCGGGCCGAGACCGAGTTTGCGTCGAACGTTGGCTGGAACCGAGATTTGACCCTGTGCCGTGATCTTTGAATGAGCCATTACCATAGTAATGATCGTCGCACATTACCGAGGTAATGACAAATACAAAATCTGAGTCAAGGCGATCCGTGTTCGATTTTGGGAAAGCGTCGTTTCTCACAAGGCTTGTTCCGCTGCCTACTGTTCGTGGCTTGGGCTCAAATTGAGCGCGGCTTGTTTCTCGGCTGCCTTGTTGCCGGCGATCGAGAATTTATGAAGCGCTCTTACAGCTTTGGCGTCGGTTGAAGCCGCCTTGATCGCCTCGCATTCCGCGAGCAGGTTTGCGACCTCGTCGGCTGAGTATTCGGTGCCAACGAAGGTGTCGTTTGCGCGACCGATCATCGGGTATTTTAACATCACGTCATTATACCGCTCCATATAAATGGCGTTCTGTTCATCGACGCTTTCGGCCTCGATGCTCGCCCAGCGGGGAACGCCGATGCCCTCGAAAAACAGGGCCTCGATGTCCTCGGGATTAATATCGTAGCCGACGTACAATTGCTCGGTTCCATCGACAACATGCGGAGACAAAGATCCGCCGCCTTTTACCTCGTTCTGGAACTCAAGTTCCAACTCGCTTAATTGTTCGCTCATCGTATTTATGTCCTCACTCGATCAGTTAATCTTAATGTCGTTGATAATAGGTCGGATTGCTCGTATTATCAACGTGAAATGAATAGGCTCTTTATACTGACGCTTTTCCTGCTTTTCTTTGCGTTCGACGTTTCGCATCTAGCGCAAAAGCCGCGGGCGGCGAAGGTCGAGCTTGGCTCGGCGACGGCGAAGGGCGGCTTTCGGAACGAGGACGATATCCGCGACAAGTTCAACAACTGGCGTAGCGACTCAGACGCTCAAGCCTGGCTTGCGACGATGGGCCACAAGCCCGACGATATCGAATCGGTCATTGCCGCAAAGCCGCATGGCGAAAAGGCCGACGTGCAGGTTCGCGTCAAGACCAAAACGGGCGAAACGCTCTATGGCATTTCGATAAAGCTCGTCAGCAGCCCAAACGGCTTTAACCAGATCGACAAACGCTGGCTGCGGCAATATGCCTTGGCGTGGAAGATGCCGCCCGAGATCGTCACAGCGTTGCGACTGTTTACCGGCGAGGACAAACCCAATATTGCATCGCGCGTTTCCAACCGGATGTACCTCAACGAATTCGACAAAGAGCTGCAGGCCGGACTCGTCGAATTCTTCACCGCCAACCGCGAGGCGATCGTATCAGACCTGCTCGAAGGCGACGGTGCGGCAAAGGCCGGCTGGTTCATGGTCGCCTGGAAAAACAGCAACAAGCTCAAGTGGAAACTCGTCTCCATCGCCGACGCGGTAAAGTTCTTTTCCGAAGGCAAGGTCGAAATAACCCGTGGCGGCAACCTGCGTGTCGGCCGCATCACGATGCAGCGAAAAGGTGGCGACGGCGGCCGCGAAACCGCCAAAATGCTCCAGTTCAAACTCAACCCAACGCTCCTGTTCGACATCAAGTGATTCCAGCAAACTCCCCTCCTTGATTAGGAGGGGTGGACGCCGCTTCGGCGGACGGGGTGGTAGATCATCGCCAGTGTTTCCATGAAACGATTGACCTGCTGTCCCATTTGTCCCGCTGTCCCAGACCCAAACACGCATGGGATACCGATCGTTCCGCCTCGTTCCGCCCGCGTTCCGGGGTCGTTCCGACCTGTGCGGAACGTGGAACATACTGTGATTATTGAACTTAACGTGCTCGTCCTGATGTTTTTGGCGAAAATTTTAAAAACAATTTTTCTGACCAAAATGGCGCCCCGGTGAACCATTTTTACTAACCGTTCCTCCCGGCATTTTCGCCGTTATCCTTTTCAAAGATCACCGCACAGCATAAAACGTCACGCCCACACATGCCCGTGCTGCAACAATATATCATACATTGCACGAATTGAAAAGAACTTTTTTACGTCTGCCCAAGCCTGTCTTTCCCGGACCCGACCTTTCCATGCTATAAATGCAAAAATGACCGATAAGGAAGTGTGAACTATAACGGGTTGATGAGAGAACTATTTTGTAATGGCAAAGAAGACACAATTTTTAAAAGTCAAACCAAGAGTTGAAATCCAAGAAACTCTTGCCGAGACCGGTCGGCGGGGTTACGAAATGTTGCGCCTTTCTCGTGTTAAGTACCAAGATAACCCAAATACGTTTATTGATGTACGCCTGTTTCAACGAGGCTGGGATGAAAATGATTCGGAGAAAGAAGTTTATCACCCGACAAAAAAAGGTGTTCAGCTAAAAGAAGAGCAATTTCAACGATTAGTGGGCAAGTGGACCCTTTCTCCGAATTTGCTCTTTCATCCCACTATAATAAAGAAAGCATACCCCGCATTCGGTCGTGAAGAGTTCGACACGGCTGTTTTTAGAGCCTTTAAAGCTGTCGAAATCCGAGTGCGGGAGAAAAGCGGTCTTCCCCAATCTCTGGTAGGCATCGCCTTAATGCGGAAGGCATTTGACGTCGATAATGGTCCGCTTGCAGACAAATCTCTTCCGCCGGCAGAACGAGAAGGCCTTGCTCATTTATTTTCGGGTGCTATCGGATGTTATAAGAATCCGCATAGTCACAGAGACGTTGAACTTTCATTCAGCGAGGCGTTCGAAATGCTTCTGGTTGCAAGTCACCTCCTCAAGATACTCGACCAACTACCCAAGTGACAGATGTTGGCTTCCGCCTTCTGGGTTCTTGAAATTAGTAGTTGCCCATAGCGCATTCATTTTTAACGGAAACGGAACAATTATTTTCTGATGACGTTTAGTAAGAGAGATTTTTGGTACCTATTCAGAAAAAACTTTTATGAGACTGAGATCAATTTGTTCGTTTTTTGTTGTATTGGCTGCGTGTGCCGGGGTGAACGCGCAGGGGTTTAGGAACGAGGCGTGGCTGGAGGATTTTGGCCAGCTTAAGCGGGAGATGTCCACGCATACGCCAATCTGGAATGGGCGGTTGCCGAGCGCGGGCTTGATCTGAAAAAAGCTTTCTGCCGAAACCGAAAGCAAGCTGTCGCCCCTACGCGGCTTGGGCTTATTGGTGGAATTAACCCCAAGTTTCGCAAAGCTCCACCTGGGGCTAAATTCTGTCGCTGCAACGCAGCTTAAATCCAACAAATTCAAGAAGGTCTCACTTTGGGCTAAACTCTGTCACTGCTAATGCAGCTTAAATCCGTTTTCCTATTCGACCATTGTTTGACGAACTGAATAAGCGATGAAGGAATGGTATTTTGCAGAAGCCGTTAATGTTACGATCGGTGTATGGACGATAAATATAACGTAAGGAAAAGCCGCAAGCCGGAGACGAAGCAGGAAGTGATTCAGCGTCAGATCGAGGAGTTGGTAAAGCGTCGGGACACGATCACAAACCTTGCTGAGAAGCAGGCGATCCAGGCGGAGATAATGAAGCTGTTTGCCCAGTACGAGAGGCTGAAATTGTAACGAAATGAATGCTTAAGATGCCTGAAAAATCAGTAAACAGAATTTTAACCGGCTCCGTAGGAGCCAAATGTTTGTAGAAACGAATACAGGAAACAGAAGCCAAGCCCCGTAGGGGCGACATTGAACGAAAATATGCCGCTCCTACGGAGCTTTTAAGGTTTTTTAGTTCGGTTCTACAAACATTCCGCTCCTTTGGAGCTAAAACCGGGAATCGTGCTTTTCAGATACCCTCTTTCTGATCGCAGTTAATTCTCCAGTTTGGCGTCCATTGTAATTTCGGCTTTTAGGAGTTTTGAGATGGGGCAGCCGGCTTTGGCGTTGTTTGCGGCGGTTGCGAACTGTTCTTCGGTGGCGTTCGGGACTTTGGCTCGAACCTCGAGATGGACGGAGGTTATGGCGAAACCGTCATCGCCTTTTTCGAGCCGGACGGCGGCGGTGGTTTTGATGCTGTCGGCGGTGAGTTCGGCCTGGCCGAGTTGGCCTGACAGCGCCATCGAGAAACAACCCGCGTGTGCGGCGGCGATCAGTTCCTCGGGGTTTGTGCCGATCCCGTCTTCGAAACGGGTGCTAAACGAATATTGCGTGTCCGATAGAACGCCGCTGCCCGTCGATATCTTTCCGCTGCCGTCTTTGATACCGCCATTCCATTCTGCTGATGCTTTTCTTAACATTTTTTCTCCTATTTTTTGTTTGGTTTGTCGCTCATCTGAAAAACGATCTTGCCGCCGTTTGTTATTTCGCTGTGAAGTAAATAGTTTCGGTCGAGCTCTCGTCCGTTGACGTAAACGCTTGCAACATAAACATTCTTGTCGCTTTGGTTTACGGCTTCGATCGTAAGAGTTTTGCCGTTTTCGAGTTTTAGCTGTGCGGTTTTGATAACCGGACTGCCTAGGGCATATTGGTCGCTGCCGGGTGCGACGGGATAGAAGCCGAGTGCTGTAAAAAGATACCACGCCGACATTTGCCCGCAATCGTCGTTGCCGCCGAGGCCGTCGGGTGTCGGACGATATTGGTTTTTGAGGATCATGCGGACGCGTTCCTGAGTTTTCCACGCATCGTCGGTCCAGTTGTAAAGATACGCCGCGTGATGCGCCGGTTCGTTGCCGTGAACGTAGTTGCCGATGATGCCCTCGCGTGTGATGTCCTCGGTTTCGGCGAAAAACTCGTCAGGCAGGTGCATAGTGAAAAGCTGGTCCATATGTGCTGAGAATTTCGCTTTGCCGCCCATCATCTCGATCATCACCGAGGGATTATGCGGCACGTAAAGGCTGTAGTTCCACGCATTGCCCTCGATAAAGCCCTGCCCGTGCGTCGAAAGCGCGTCAAACTCTTTTCTGAAAGTGCCGTCGCTCATCTTGGGACGCATAAAGCCTATCGATGGGTCGTAATGGTTGCGCCAGTTTTCGGAACGTTTTATGAATTCATTGTAAATGTCGTCGCGTTTTAATTTCTTCGCCATTTGAGCGATCGCCCAATCGTCGTAGGCATACTCAAGCGTTTTTGAGACGGACGAAGAATTCTTATCATCCGGCACGTAGCCCATCTGCATATAATATTCGAGCCCGTCGTAATATTTAGTGCGAGCTGTTTGTGCCGAGGCTTCGAGAGCTTTCATCGCTTCGGCTCCCGTCAGATTGCCTTTCACGACCGCATCGGCGACGACCGAGACGCTGTGATAGCCGATCATGCACCAATTCTCATTGGCATAATGCGACCAGACCGGCAGCATTTTGTGAACGCTCTGATCGTAATGAGCCATCATCGAACGGATCATGTCGCGGTTGCGGGCCGGCTGGATAATGTTCAACAGCGGATGCAATGCGCGATATGTGTCCCAAAGCGAGAAGGTGGTGTAGTTTGTAAAGCCGTTCGCCTTGTGAACATTCTGATCGATGCCTTTGTATTGGCCGTCGGTGTCCATATAGACCGTCGGCGTGAGTATCGCGTGATAGAGAGCGGTATAGAAATTCGTCATCTCGCCGTCGTCGAGAGCAGTGACGGCAACCTTGCTGAGTTCTTTATTCCATTCGGCCTGGCCTTCGCGTTTTACATGATCAAAATTCCAATCTGAAATTTCAGATCTCAAATTTGAGATTGCGCCCGCCGTCGAAACGGGGGAGAGGGCGAACTTCAATTTTACCTTTTCGCTTTCGGTCGTCTTGAAATCGAAATAGGCTCGTATCTGTTTTCCAGCCATTTCGGGAAAGTTCTTCGTCTGGTCAAACTTGCGCCAGAAACCTTTGTAATCTTCCTTGCCGAAATTCTTGAATCCGTACGATGTGAACGGCTTTGAAAATTCCATCGCGAAATAGACCGTTCGCGTCCGTGCCCAACCGTGCGTCTGGCGATATCCGACAATGGTGTGATCGTTCTCGACGCGGACAAACGTCCAGACGTTCTTATCGTCGTAGTTATAGATGCCGTGCATCAGGTCGAGAATGATGTGGGCGTTGTCGCTGGCCGGGAACGTGTATTGATGAAACCCGACGCGCGTCGTCGCTGTCATCTCGGCAAGAATGTTGTGGTCGTCAAGTTTGACCTTGTAATAGGCCGGCTCGGCGGTTTCGTTTGCGTGTGAAAACGACGAACGGAATCCGGTCGATGGATCGGCCTTTGTGCCAGGCTCTAATTGCAGATCGCCGACGGTCGGCATTATCAAAAAATCGCCGAGATCGCTGTGGCCGGTTCCGCTGAAATGCGTGTGTGAAAACCCGACAATAGATTTGTCATCATATTGATAACCGGCACAGTATTTATATGCGTCTTTGTTATAAACGCCGCCGATATTGTGCGGCTGTTGGTCTGTATCGGGCGAAAGCTGCACCGAGCCGAACGGAACGGTCGCGCCCGGAAATGTGTGACCCATCTTCTGCGTACCGATCAACGGATTGACGTAACTGATGTATCCGTCGGAACCTTGGCCTTGTCCCGTGGAGTAAATCGACAACAGAATGGCAATTAGGGCGATCTTTCTCATTTTTTGTATGTTTAAGCGGACTTGCTAATCTAAACGAATTGTTTGGTTCATTTTACGTGTCGTCAGCCGAGAATAAAAATCCGATCTACGCAATTGCAGGCCCGACGGCTTCGGGCAAGACTGCGCTTGGTGTGCGGCTGGCGAAACAGGTCGGCGGCGAGGTTGTGAATTTCGATTCGGTCCAGATCTATCAAAAGATACAGATCGCGACGGCGAAACCATCCGAAGAAGAAAAGCAGGGAATTCCGCATCATTTGATTGATTACGTCGATTCGAACACGAATTATACGGCCCCCGATTGGTCACGCGACGCGGCTGAGAAGATTCGCGAGATCGAATCGCGTGGCAAAGTGCCGATCTTGGTTGGCGGAACCGGATTTTACCTTCGAACGCTGCGACGACCGTTGTTTGAAAGCCCGCAAACTGATGCGGCATTGCGGGACCGTTTAAGACAGATAAAGGAGCAACGCGGGGCCGCGCATCTTTACCGAATGATCGAGCGTGTCGATCCAGCGGCAGCGAGAACTCTTTTCCCAAACGACACGGTGCGTGTGACGCGGGCTCTAGAGGTCTATTTCCAGACGGGTGAACCTATCTCCGAAAAACAGCCAAAAAGGCTTGATCCACCGGAATTTGCATCGAGGATTCGGCTGTTTGTCCTTAATCCGCCGCGCGATGTTCTTTATCAGCGAATAAATGCGCGTTCGGCCGCCCACTTCGACGAAGGGCTTGTAAATGAAGTGAAACAACTACTTGCGGACGGCGTAACAGATAAGGGTAACGCGCTCGGCGCTCACGGATACCGTCGGGTTTGCGAATATTTGCGTGGTGAACGCAAGCTTGAAAGCGCTGTTGAAAAGACGCAGCAGGACGTTAGAAACTACGCCAAACGTCAATTAACTTGGTATCGTGGCGAGCCCGATGCGATCTGGCTTGACGGTTTTGGAGATTCGCCGGAGGTTTGGGCAGAACTAACAAGTAATATTCAGGATTTGGAATAATTTTCCATAAATTGACCAGAACTTCGTTATATTCACTGGAAAAACACCGAAATTGATAATTTTTCTTAGCTTGGCGATAAATCTGCTATAATCACCTGAAAATTGTAAGATCAAGAAAATAAACGGGAAACTGTTATGGAAAAACAAGCTGCCCAGAACATTCAGGATGCCTTTTTGAACTCGGCACGTCGTGAGCGTATAAATGTCGTCGTCCATTTGCTGCAGGGCGCGACGCTGTCGGGTAGGATCAAAAGCTTTGATAAGTTCTCGCTGCTGCTCGACGTCTCAGGCCAAGATTTTCTTGTGTTCAAGCACTCTATTTCAACAATCTCGCAGGACAAAAAGACTCCGGAACAGCATTAAAATTCGCATTGCAGGGTAAATTCATCACGTTCGAAGGTATCGACGGCAGCGGTAAATCAACACAACACCGAATGCTTGCGGGGGATTTGCGCTCACGCGGCCTGGATATCGTCACGACACACGAACCGGGCGGAACGCCGCTTGGCCGACGCTTGCGTGAGGCTTTTCTCGAAACCGAAGAAACTGTCGCTCCAATGGCCGAACTGCTGCTCTTTGCCGCCGACCGCGCCCAGCATGTTGAACTATTAATTAAACCGACTTTAGCCGAAGGGAGAATGGTGATCTCTGACCGCTATGCCGACGCGACGTTTGCTTATCAAGGAGCGGGACGCGGCTTTGACGAGCAGACCGTAAGTCAGATAATCAAACTCGCGACCGGCGGACTAAAACCCGACCTCACGCTGTTTTTCGATATTTCGGTAGAAAACGCGATCAGGCGAACGCATTCGCGTGACGAATCGTCGGCAAAACGAAATCGAATGGATATGGAAACCGCCGATTTCTACGACCGTGTGCGAAAATCTTATTTAGGGATAGCGGAACGCGAGCCGGAGCGATTTAAACTGATTGATGCAAACGGCTCGATCGAGGAAACGCACAAGTTGGTTGTGGAGATCGTCACGAGATTTTTAGGCGGAAATTAGTTCTTTCAATTGCCTCCGGCTTTAGCTGGATGTTGAAGCTCAGACACATATGGCTTCAGCCAAAATTGAAATCGGAAAATTCTTTAACGCTTTAGCGAAAATCATTTCGATCGCTCCGCGTTGGCTAAAGCCAAAAGAGTATGTTGAACATTAACCTCCAGCTAAAGCTGGAGGCAATTTAAACACAAATGTTTAAAAACCTAACCGGAAACGAGACGGCAAAAGCTCAGTTGAAACGGCTGATCGCGGGCGGGCGTGTGCCGAACGCTCTGCTTTTTGCCGGGCCGGAGGGCGTCGGGAAAAAGCTGTTTGCGGTCGAATTAGCTCGAGCTTTTGTTTGTGGCGACCCGGTCGATGGCGAAGGCTGCGGGAATTGCCCTGCTTGCCGACGGGTCGATACATTCGTAATTCCCGAAAGAACTGATAAGAACAAAGACGATTTCAAGAAGGTTTTTTTCGGTGAGCATGTGGATGTCGGAAAGATCGTTGCCTACAAACGGACTATTCTTGTTGATGCTATCCGCAATCTAGAGAAGGTGGCGTATTTTCAGCCATACGAGGCAAAGGCTAGGTTTTTCATCATCGATGATGCGGATAAAATGAACGATGAGGCGTCCAATGCATTACTAAAGACGCTCGAAGAACCGCCCGCGACAACGCACATCGTTCTGATCACCTCGCGGCCCGACAGTCTGCTGCAGACGATCCGTTCGCGGAGCCAGATGATCCGCTTTTCGCCGGTCGCGGCAAATGAAATTGAGTCATTGCTGACGACGAAACATAGTCTTTCTCCTGACGATGCCCGTCTTGCCGCACGCGTATCAGGCGGCAGCATTGCCCGTGCGGTCGCGATTGATCTCGAAAAATTTCGCGCCGCTCGTGAACGCCTGTTCAATGTTGTCGCGAATGCATCTCGCGGCCGAGGCCGCGCCGAGATGCTCCAGATTGCCGAACAGCTAAACGACGCAAAGAACAAAGACGATTTCGAGGAAAATCTATCGATCCTTGAAACATTGATCCACGACGTCTGGCTCGCCGCGTCGGGCGGCAACCCGGACGAAATGACAAATTCCGATATTCAGCAACAAATCGCTGATATATCGCGCGGCCTTTCCCAATCTCGCCCAGCAGCGTGGCTCGCCGAAATCGAAACAATGCGCCAAAATTTCGCCGTCAACATAAACCGAAAGATCGCCACCGACGCTCTATTCGTGAAAATGGCCGCATGAAAATGCACGGAATTTCTTTCAAATTTCTTGACAAGGTTTTATAATCGAAAGCCACGAGTGGTCACTAAATATGTATAAGAACTTATCGATAACCTTAGTCTTACTTGCCTTCGTTTCGACAGCAACGGCACAAAATCCGCAAAAGTCGGGAGGCAGCAAGCAATCTGTGCCGGAGTTGAACGGCCGTGCGACGACTCTTCCTAAACCTGTCGAACCCGTCAATTCTAATGAACTAACGCCTCGTGGGATCGTCCGTATCCGCGTGGTAATCAGTGAAACGGGAGCTGTCGAAAGCGCTGAGATCGTCACTTCTCCGGTCGAAACTAAATTTTCGGGTAGCCCTGATACCGTCACCGCTGATCTGCAAAGAGCGCACCCTCTGCTCGAAGAAGCCGCTCTGAATGCAGCCTATCAGGCTCGTTTCGAGCCGACCTTGATAAATGGCGAACCGGTAAAGGTGACCGGCATTGTGACCTACAATTTTCGCGACCCGGCGCCTCCTAAGCCCCTTGAGGGAACGCCAAAGCAGATCTCCGGCGGGGTTCTTAATGGCAAGGCCAAATTGCTGCCCAAACCTATTTATCCTGAAGCTGCAAAAGCTGCAAACGCCACAGGTGCGGTCACCGTGCAGGTTCTGATCGACGAAGCCGGAAACGTCGTCTCGGCAAAGGCAGTCAGCGGACATCCGTTGCTGAGGGCCGAATCGGAAAACGCGGCACTGCTGGCCCGCTTTAGCCCCACGACACTTCAGGGTAATCCGGTCAAAGTCTCTGGTGTCATAACCTATAATTTCGTGCAACCTTTGCAAGAAAGTAAAGCCGAGATGCTATGGGGGCTTGGGTTTATCTTTAAGCTGATTTCGGCAGCAAAACCTGAAATGATCGAACATTTTGGCGCCGAGGGATTCGCAGAGATTGTACGCGGCCTGTCCGAAGACGTGCCAGAGGAGTTGAATTCAATAAAACCCTTGCTTGAAAAACTTCCCGCTGCGATCCACTCAGATCGGCAGCGATTGGTAGAAGAAATTCTCTTTGAACTCCAAAAAACAATGTCATCGGAGGAGATTGCTTTCCTGGAAACAGGCATCGTGTCAGGCAACCTTATCGTTGAACTTGCTTCCGCAAAAATTGATCTCGAGCTTGGCAGGACACCCGATGTGTCGAATCTACGCTCAAGTCTTCGCGAACTCAATATTCGATTGGAGACAACTCCTTTTGAACCATCGTCTTCAATTGCAAAGAATTTGAAACGACTCGCATCATTTCCTGAATCAAGTGATCTTGCTAAGCCGGAAAGTCTTGATGAATTATTTAGAGCCATTGAACCGATTTTCGAGGCTTTCGGAGATAACTAGTGAGAGATGTTGCTGAAAACAAACCAGCCTCATCACTTGAGCGTATCTTCGCGACGGCGGGTGTGGCTGTGATGACGGCTGGTGCGGGGTTTGTCTGGTATTTTGAGCCGACGAAAACCGGGTTTTTTCCGCAGTGTCCGTTGTACACGTTGACCGGATTTGCGTGTCCGGGCTGCGGACTGACGCGCGGGTTTCATGCATTGTTTCACGGCGACATTGTTGCGGCGCTTGGGTTCAATGCGCTGATTCCGCTGTTTGTTCTGCTTTTCGGGTTCTTCTTTTTATCGATGCTTTACGTCGCGGTTCGCGGTCGGGCGTTTCCGCGTTGGTCGGTATCGCTGCCGGTGATATGGGGAATGTTTGTTTTGCTGATCGGGTTCGGCATCGTGCGCAATATTCCGGTGTATCCGTTTACGCTTCTTTTCCCTTAAGATTTTTACCACAGAGCGCACAGAGAACACAGAGTTCTTTTTTTGGATTCTCCGTGATCTCTGTGGTGTAAGTCTTAGGTAATCTGGACGAGCGGCTTGTTTTCAATTAGGGATTTCGCGGACGAGCCTTCTTTGCGGAGTATCTCGACTTCTTTTACAAATTCTTCGACGATGTCCTCGCCGGAAACTTTACGCATTGGGACGCCGTCTTTGAAGATCATGCCGACGTTGCGGCCAAATGTGATGCCGAGTTGCGAATCGTGAGCCTCGCCGGGGCCGTTTACGGCGCAGCCCATAATTGAAAGATGCAAAGGTTCCGGGACGTGTGCCAAACGCCGCTCGACCTCGGTGACAATCTCGACAAAGTTATCTATATCTAATCTTCCGCAGGTCGGGCAGGCGACAACGGTCACGCCGCGTTGTCTGAGTTCAAGCGATTTCAATATCTCCCAGCCGACGCGGACTTCTTCGTGCGGTTCGGCGGCTAAGGATACGCGGATTGTATCGCCGATTCCCTCGTGCAAGAGAATTCCCAAACCGATCGCAGATTTAATTGTGCCGCCAAAAGGTGTTCCGGCTTCGGTGACGCCGAGATGCAAAGGATAATCGACCTTTGCGGCCATCAGGCGGTAAGCCTCCACCATGCGATTAGCATCTGAAGCTTTCAGCGAAATAATAATGTCGCCAAAGCCGAGGTCTTCGAGAATTCTGACGTGACGCATTCCGCTTTCGACCATCGCTTCGGCAGTCGCGTGACCGTATTTCTTCAGCAGATCCTTTTCGAGCGAACCGCCGTTGACACCGATGCGGATCGGAACTTTCTGTGCCTCGGCAGCCCGGACAACCTCGCGGACGCGGTCGATCGAACCTATGTTGCCGGGGTTGATGCGAAGTTTGTCGATGCCGGCATCGAGCGCTTTTAGGGCGAGTTTGTAATGAAAATGAATGTCAGCGACGATCGGCACATTTGTGCGTTTGCGAATCTCGTACATTGCCGCTGCCGCGTCGTCGTCGGGAACAGCGATGCGGACGATCTCGCAGCCAGCCTCAACCATCTGTTCGATCTGTCGAAGCGTGCCGTCAACGTCGGTCGTGTCGGTTTTGGTCATCGACTGAACGGCCACAGGCGCACCGCCGCCGATCTGCACATCGCGCACCATCACCGCTCGTGAAACTCGTTTCATATCGGATTCTTACCACAGAGGGCACAGAGAGCACGGAGATATGATATTTGTTTTTCTCTGTGGTCTCTGTGGTTAAACTCTTAGAAAAACCTCGAAATATCCAAAAACAGCGTAAACACCATCAACAGCAGGATAATGCCAAGACCCGCAAGCTGTATCTTTTCCTTGATCGCCATCGAAAGAGTTTTGCCGAACCAGGACATGACTTTCTCGATACCGAGCACCATTATCTGTCCGCCGTCGAGCAGCGGTATCGGAAGCAGATTGAACACACCGAGGTTCAGACTGATTATGCCAAGCACAAACATCACGCCGCCGATTCCGGCCTGGCTTACTGCGTTTGAGATAACGCCGACAATGCCGACTGGCCCGGCGAGGCCCGCATCACGCACCGACCGCTGGCCTGAGAAAAGCTGGCCAAAGACCTTGCCCGTCAAACGGATTATCTCCATGTTGACGTTGTAGGCGTAAGCCAAACCACCGCCAAGCCCGACCGCCTCGCGGGCAGTAACGGTCGCACCGGCGAATACTGCACCGACGCGGTGAACGCCGTCATCCGACAATTTCGGGGTGATCGTGATCTCTTTTCGCTCGCCGTTACGTTCGATAACAAGGTTCACTGGGTTTTCCTTGTTTTCGCGGATCAGGTTGATGACATCGTTCGAGTTTTTTATCGTCTGGCCGTTGATCGCCAGTGCCTTGTCGCCCGCCATCAGTCCGGCGGCCGCGGCGGGCATATCCGCCTGAACCGGGCCGATAACGACCGGCTCGGCGCCGGTTTCGGGTCGCAAATCTATTTCGCCGATCTTGTTTCCGTCACGGTCCTCAGTTGTCGGTACAATCGTCAGCGGCATTCGCTGACCGCCGCGTTCGACCGCTATGGCTATTTCTTTACCGGGCGAGACAAGCACATCGTTGCGTATGCGTTCCCACGTCGGGCTTTCCTGGCCGTCAAACGCAACTATGCGGTCGCCGACCTTGATGCCTGCTGTGTCGGCCGCACCGCCGGGCGTTACAAGTCCGACGATCGGTGCCGGCATTGACGGTACGCCGTAGATCATCGCTGCTCCGAAAGGAATCGCCAACGCGAGCACGATGTTCATAAACGGCCCGCCGAGCATAACCAGAAATTTCTGCCAACGCGGGCGGAGTTCGTATAGCTCGGAATCGGGGACTTTTTCGCCCTCGGACTCGCCACCCTCAAGCGCCGCCGTCGCTTCGTCGCCATATAGCTTTACATAAGCACCTAGGGGAATGGCAGAAATCCGGTAATCGGTATGACCCCACTTAAAACCCCAAACACGCGGCCCCAAACCAAAAAACGAGTAAGCCTCAACCCGCATCCCGAAAAATTTGGCCACGATAAAATGGCCGAATTCGTGAATGTTGATCGCGACGCCGAGAACGAAAACAACGGCAAGTATGACTAAAATAATATCTGGCATAAATAACTAAAAAGTATCGATAAACTCCGAAACAATTAGAACCCAAACTATCGATCTACGTTGTAACCAATCTACGGCAGAATGTCCGCTACCTTGATCTTTGCTTTAGGCATAGCAAGCGGCGAGACCGACTCTCCCTCTCTCGCGACGAAAATCTCCGTATAAGCATTTCCCAGACTCTTGTCGCTGACCGGACGGCGGTAAACTTCGACACATCGGTCTTTTACATTAACTATCCAGTATTCCTCGATCTTGTTTTCAGCGTATAGTTCGGCTTTGTTCTTTCTATCAAATCGAAGTGTTGAGTCAGAAACCTCAACCACGAGTCTCGCGGTTTTTGGGTGAGTATTGGCGTAATCGCGAACCGAACCGTCAACTACAGCCAGATCAGGCTCAGGTTCGTCTGTCTTGCTGAAACTCAACGGCAATTGCTGGCGGACAGCAAAGCCTTTCTTAAATATCTTCACCAGCAAGTCGAAGGCTAATTGGATGGAAGTCGCGTGCGGCGATTTCATAGGCGCCATTTCAATTATCTCTCCTCGAATGAGTTGGACTCGCTTGCCGTCAAAAAATCCAAGTTCGCCCATCTGATAATATTCGGCAACAGTCCAACGAAACGGTTTGGGGGCGCCGTTTTTCGGGATCGGAAAGTCTGTAACAATTCTTGGTCGCGTGTAATTTCTTTCTAACACCGGCTGCATACAATTAACCTCACATCGCCGAAGCGGTCTTGCCTAGTTTCATTATAGCGCGTGTACGTGCCCACGCATCGGCGGCGAGGACGGTTTCGAGCGATGCGACGGTTTCGGTTTCGTGCTCGGCCATCACGGCGGAATTGATCTTGGCAATGTCGCTCAAGACAATCTTGCCGTCGAGAAACGCTTGAACAGCAACTTCGTTGGCGGCATTTAATACGGCTGGCATTGTTCCGCCTTTCTTTAACGCATCGTAGGCGAGCCCGAGGCATGGAAACCGGTCAATGTCCGGTTCCTCGAATGTCAGGTTGCTCATTGCCCTCAGATCGAGCGGTTCGAGACATCCGGCCTTTCGTTCGGGGTATGTCAATGCGTACTGGATCGGGTGTTTCATATCGGTCACGCCGAGTTGAGCGATCACCGAGCCGTCGATCATTTCGACCATAGAATGCACGACCGATTGCGGATGGACGATCACGGAAATACTGTCGGCGTCGAAGCCGAACAGCCAACGGGCCTCGATCACCTCGAGCCCTTTGTTCATCAGCGTTGCCGAGTCGATCGTTATCTTTTCACCCATTTTCCAGTTCGGGTGATCTAGAGCTTGTTCGCGTGTGGCGTTTTCAATTTCAGCCTTTGTTTTCGTCCTGAATGGCCCGCCGGAAGCGGTCAGGATCAGGCGTTTTACTTCGTCTCTAGTTTCGCCGCGAAGACATTGATGAATCGCGTTGTGCTCGCTATCAACCGGCAAAATTTCAGCACCCGATCCCGCCGCCGCAGCGGTCATCAATTCACCTGCCATCACGAGCGTTTCCTTGTTTGCGAGAGCTACGCGCTTACCGGCCTCGATCGCACGCAATGTCGGCACAAAACCGACCGCGCCGACGGTTGCCGAAACGACGGTTTCGGCTTGCGGATGCGTTGCAACGGCGATCATCCCTTTCTCGTTTAATTCGATTTTTGGCGTATTAGCACCGCGTGCGTGCAGTTCGCGTTCGAGCAATTCGGCTGATGCCTGATCGTCGCACGATACCAAATCGGGTTTAAATTTAGCGATCTGGTCTGCAAAGACGGCCATATTTCGCCCGGCGGCCATTGCGACAACGCGAAAATCGCCGAGATGCTCGATAACTTTCAGCGTGTTGCAGCCAATTGAGCCTGTGGAACCAAGGATGGAGATGTTCTTCATAGACGCGAAACAGACACTAGATTAACACACTGAGGCCGCTCGCGGCACGGTGCTTGCAACCGTTAACAGTGCTCTCCAAATTTGTGTATGCAAAATACACAACTGGTTTTACCAATGCAAAAGGTACGGCCAAGAAAAAGATCACGGAGGAAATAATCATGAAAAAGCTAATTATTCTTACATTAATGATCGGAACGGTCGCAGTCTTTGTACCGGCTGTCGAAGCAAAATCGTCGAACACGGCCGTCACTGAAGCAGCACAGCTTTGGGAAGGGCCACAGCGACGCGGAAGACAGAATGACCGCCGTTGGAATAACAACCGAACCCGAACCTACACAACGACCCGTGTCGTGCGTCGCGGACGAGCAATGTATCGCGAAACCATTCGCGTAACGCGTTACTCAAACGGCCGAACACGTTCACAGGTTATACGACGCGTGCGGATCAGGTAAATAGCCGCGGGGCTGGAGCACGACTAATCGCTCCAGCCCTGCGTTTTTATGTCCCAGCCCCGCGTTTTTTGACTCCAGCCCCGCGT
>CAZSEL010000029.1:0-57928 GCA_964605905.1 uncultured Chloracidobacterium sp.
CGTCGATCTCGTCAGAACGCTTTTTCCAAGGCACGTTTATCAGCCAGTCAAGATACGTTCTGGAAACGGTGCTTTCGGCGGACATCGGCGGCATCGACTCAAGCCGTGCGAATTCCTGTAGGGCCTTGTCACGGGCCTCGTCGGTCATGCCGGCTTCTTCGATCTTTTTCTTTAGGTCCTCAAGCTCGGCCTTTTCGTCCTTGCGGCCAAGTTCCTTGTGGATCGCCTTGATCTGCTCGTTCAGATAATATTCACGCTGGTGCTTGTCCATCTGCTTTTTGGTTCGCGAATGGATCGTCCGGTCAAGTTGGCGCTTTTCAATCTCCTGCTCAAGCACATCGACGAGTTTTTGGAGGCGTTCAGCCACCGAAAAAGTCTCAAGCAAATCCTGTTTTTCCTCGACGCCTATACGTAAGTGAGACGACATCGAATCTGCTATCTGCGCAGCCGAAATGCCTCTTAAAGAAGCATGCAAAGCATCGGTATATGCGTCGGGCGAGACACGCAAAAATTGCTCGACCAGACTGTGAATTTTTTGCAGCAGTCCGTCGGTACGATAGCCCGATTCATCGATCGACGGAACTTTTCGCACGTGCGCATAAAACATTCCGTCGTTGTCGTGGTCAACCCGAACCGATTGCCCTCGCTCGCGGCCCTCAACGACAACCTTGATCTGCCCGTTCTCCTGTCGCTGTGCCTGTAGGATTCGCCCCAAGGTTCCGATCGAATATATTTCGTCGGATTTCGGTTCATCGATGGTCGCGTCATGCTGCGTTGCGAGAAAAATATCACGTTCGCCCGTCATCGCTTCCTCAAGCGCCCGAACGCTGCTTGGGCGACCGATCTTGAATGCAACTTTGGTAAACGGAAAAATAACTACGTCGCGAATCGGCACCATCGGATAACGCTTGATGTCCGTCGGCATTTGGTCTGAAAATTCCTGCATATTAGGGAAATCGCTTTTTGTAAAAAACTATAGAGGCTAACCGGAATACTTCTATTTACGCAAAATTAACACACAAGGTCAATAGGAATTCGCCTTGATTCAGCATAGCCGGTTGATCGCTGTATTTGGCCTTAAGAAATGCTTAATGTGTAGTGATTTCTAGTTTTAATTTTTCTGAATGCGTTAGACGTGGCTTCTTCGATATCAAAGGTCAGTACCGCCTGCGTAAGCAGGTGGCAAGGCACTGGATTTAAGTTAGTTGTTGCAATGTCGAGTCTCCGCCACCCGCTTACGCGGGCGGTACTGACTTCTCCGCAGCCCGATGACGCAGGTGGTTCTGACTTAGGCGGCTTCTTCGATTGGGCGGATAACATCAAAAACCGGTGCTCGGCGCTCGATCATTTCTCGGGTGATGAGCAGTTCCTTGACACGCTTTTCTGAGGGCAGTTGGTACATAGAATCGAGCAGCACCTCTTCCATTATCATCATCAACCCGCGTGCGCCGACCTTGCGTTTGTATGCCTGCTGGGCAATTGAATTCAACGCATCATCGGTAAATCTGAGACTAATGTTGTCGAACTCGAACTTTTTCTGATACTGCTTTACCAGCGCGTTTTTCGGTTCGGTCAAGATTGTCATGAGCGCGGCCTCGTCCAAAGGCTGGAGCGAACCGACAACCGGCAAGCGGCCGACAAACTCGGGAATCAAACCGTAGTGAATTAAGTCTTCCGGTTCGAGCTTTCCGATCAGTTCATCCTGACGCTGTTTGCTTGTTTTGACATCCGCCTGGAAGCCGAGAGACTTGTTGCGGAAACGCTTTTCGATAACCTTCTCAAGGCCATTAAACGCACCGCCGCAGATGAACAGAATGTTCGTCGTGTCGAGCTGCGTAAATTCCTGTTGTGGATGTTTGCGTCCGCCGCCGGTTGGAATGTTTGCGACCGTTCCTTCGAGAATTTTTAGCAGAGCCTGCTGAACGCCTTCGCCCGAAACATCGCGCGTTATCGAAGGATTGTCGTCCTTGCGGCAGATCTTGTCGATCTCGTCTATATAGATAATTCCCTGCTGTGCACGCTCGACATCGTTTCCGGCAGATTGCAGCAGTCGGAGCAAAATATTTTCGACATCTTCGCCGACATAACCGGCCTCGGTCAGGCTGGTCGCATCAACGATGCAAAACGGAACGCTTAGTATGCGTGCAAGAGTTTGAGCAAGCAAAGTCTTACCTGTTCCGGTCGGACCGATGAGCAGAACATTCGATTTTTGAAGCTCAATGTCAGAACGCCGTTTTAATATTTCAAGCCGTTTGTAGTGCTGATAAACGGCGACCGAGAGGCGTTTCTTCGATTCTTCCTGACCGATGACATATTCGTCCAAATGAGCCTTGATCTCCTGCGGTTTTGGTAGGTTTACACGCGTTGACGCAGTCTCGTTCTGATCGTCGTCGTTGATTATCTCGTTGCAAATATCTATGCACTCATTACAGACATAAACGCCGGGACCGGCGATAAGTTTCTTCACATCGTTCTGCGATTTCCCGCAAAACGAACAACATAGAAGTTCTTCTGGTCGTCTGAAATTTGCCATATGATTGAGTCTGGAGTCGTGAGTCTGGAGTAGTGAGCCGGAAATTCCTGATCCTACTCACGACTTCCAACTCAAGACTCTCGACTTATTTATCCCGGTGTTCGATCACCTCATCGATCAACCCGTATTCCTTTGCCTGGACCGGCGAGAGAATACGGTCGCGCTCGACGTCTTTTTCAACCTGGTCAAAGCTCTGGCCGCTGTGATTGGCGATAATGCGTGAGGTCATCTCGCGCATTCTTAATATCTCTTCGGCCATGATGCGAACGTCCGTCGCCTGTCCGCTTGCTCCGCCAGACGGCTGATGGATCAGCACTCGAGCATGTGGCAACGCAAACCGTTTTCCTTTAGCACCGGCACAAAGCAGCAGTGCAGCCATCGACGCACATTGCCCAACACAGATCGTCGTCACATCGTTTTTGATGAACTGCATCGTGTCATAGATGGCCATTCCGGCGGTGATCGATCCGCCCGGTGAATTGATATAAAGATTGATGTCGCGTTCCGGGTCTTCAGCTTCTAAAAACAGAAGCTGTGCGACCAGTAGATTTGCGATCTGATCGTCGATCGGCGTGCCGATGAAAATGATGCTGTCCTTTAACAAACGCGAGTAGATATCGAATGCACGTTCGCCCCGCGACGTTTGCTCGACAACCATTGGGACTAAAGCCATATTATTCCTCACTAAAAAAATGCTTTAAGTAATAGGTGAACCGTGCCTTGCTAAACCATTGCGAAATGGTCGATTGCCGATTCTACTATTTATTCAACAAATTGCAAGCCAACGGGTCGGCACAGTCTAAAGTTGTGATTACCCCATGAAATCGGCAAGCAGATATTTCTTCTGTTTTCTTTTTTTCTTGTTTCGTGTGATTCGTGGATAAAAATTCTTTATCCACGAATCACACGAAACAAATCAAAAAATCAAAGAACAATTTCCAAAACTAAAAAATCCAAATTCACTCCGCGGCTTTCGACTTCGCCGCTTTCTTTGCCGGAGCTTTTTTCTTTGGCTCTTTTTTCGGCTTTTCTTCATCGGCTACTTCACTGTCCGCCGCCGCGTCGGCCTCGGCCAGGCTTTCGTCAACCCACTGGCCATCGGTCACTTTCGCGTGTTCGACTATCGCTTCTATTGACTTCCGTGTCTTCAGATTGTTTGCAATCGTTCCGGTTCCGCCCTGTTTCTCAAGGGAAGTCTTTACTTCCTCGGGTGTCACGCGGTACATTTCAGCCATTTTTTCGATCTCGGCTTCAACTTCGTCCTGCGGCACCTCGATCTTTTCGGCCTCGGCGACCCTGTCAAGCAGCATCGCACCGCGAACGTCGCGTTCGGCCTGCGTCCGCATTTGATGTAACGCCATCTGGACAAAATTTTCCTCGACCTTATTAAGATCGACACCGCGTTGCTGTAGGTCTTGTGCGAAATTGTTGAGCAGGTTGCGAGCCTGATTTTCGATAAGCGTGTTTGGGATCTCGAACAAATTGTTCTCGATCATCTTCGCGATCGCGTTGTTCCGCAAACGAGCGTCAGCGTCTGATTTGGAATAAACCTCAAGATCGGCACGCAGCTTTTTCCTCAGATCAGCGAGCGAATCATAACCCTCGTCAAGGCTCTTTGCCCATTCGTCGTTCATCTCCGGTGTTTCGGAGCGACCGACCGATTTTATCTTTGCCTTGTAATGAAGAGTTTTTCCCGCCAATGCCGGTGACGAAAAATCGTCAGCATACGAAACCGAGAATTCCTTTTCGTCGTCTTCGTTCACGCCAACCAGATTGTCGGTGAACGATTTTTCGATGACCTCGTCGCCAAGCACAACCTCGAGGTCTTCGGCAACGATCGGTTCGCCGTCAGGATCGCCGTCGAATATTCCCGTCAGGTCTGCAATAACCGTATCGCCAAGCTCGGACGCGCGGCCCTCGACCGGTATCAGAGCCGTTTCCTGGCTAAGGCGGTTCGCGATCAGGTCCTCTATCTCGCCGTCTTCGACCGGCTTTACGCGACGAAC
The DNA here is from genome assembly GCA_964605905.1 of uncultured Chloracidobacterium sp. Lineage (GTDB taxonomy): Bacteria > Acidobacteriota > Blastocatellia > Pyrinomonadales > Pyrinomonadaceae > OLB17. The sequence continues at coordinate 4,540 of CAZSEL010000029.1, forward strand.
GAGTTCGACTCCCTTGTATTCCGGCATCGGAATTTCGGGCATCACTTCAATATGCGCGTGCAGCTTGATCGGTTCCGAACCGTTGACCTTTATGTTCTCGATATTATCGACGTGCAAGTGCGGTTCGGCGAGCGGCTGCAAACCGCTTTCCTGTATCGCCTGCGAGACCTTTTCGGGAATGATCATTTGCAAAACTTCGCTCTTGATCTCTTCCTTGTAACGCATGCGTATAACGTCAAGCGGGGCAAAGCCCTTACGAAATCCCGCCACGCTTGCGCCCTTGGCGTAACGCTGGCTGATCTTGTTATATCCGTCCCGAAGTTCGTCTCCGGGAATCTCGATCATTAACTCTTTTTGAGTCGCTGAAATATCTTTAAGTTCCGTTTTCATTTACATAAAAAGGATAACGAAGCAGGTGTGAAAAGTCGAATGAGGCTGGTGTTCGTGGTTCGTGTTCGTTGTTTCGTTGGCAGCGGCATTTTTCGGCTTATACTGCCCACTGCCCACTGCCAACCGCCTACTGCCAACTGATATTGGTGCCGAGGGCGAGACTCGAACTCGCACGTCTTTCGACGCTAGATCCTAAGTCTAGTGCGTCTGCCAATTTCGCCACCTCGGCGTGCCGATTTTGGATTTTGGATTGCGGATTTTGGATTTGTCCAAAACGAGCCGCAATTCATTCATCCAACGTATCGGCAAGTTATGAATTTAGCCAAAGCCGGGCGAAATGTCTAGCCGATTACTTATGAAGGTACTTTTTTTCGTACTCGTCCCACGATAGATTGAAATCGCGGTCGTCGAGTTCGCCACGGGCAGTACCGGCTCCAACAAATTTGTTCTCCGCCTTTTTAAAAAGCCTGTACGCACCGTATCCGACGCCGCCCAGAACCGCAATCCAAAGGCCGTACCAGAGCAGCGAAGTTACCAGCCCAAACAGCCAGAAAAACAGCATCACACCAAAAATAATCCCGAGTATCGCAATGACGATCTTTATAAAATTCATCTCGAAAACCTCCGTCTGATATGACTATACGAAAAAGATACCACGATGTTCGTGCAAAAATATTCCGTGTCGTATAATTCGGGCAGAAACGCGAGTGTTAACGAGCGTGATTCATTTTTTTTTAACCAACAATGACATTGACGGAAATTGCGGCTTCATTGTCCGCTCGACTTACAGGAAACGGCGATGCGAATGCATTTGACGTCACCCACGATTCACGCCAGATACGCGATGGGACTTTGTTTGTCGCAATAAAGGGTGCAACGGTTGACGGGCACCGGTTTATCGGTGATGTGATGCGGCGCGGTGCCGCTGGTGTGATCTCGGAATTCGATCCACCGGATGGTTTCGACGGTGCTTGGCTGAAAGTTGCCGATGCACGAGTTGCCTTGGCGAAGGCCGCTTCGATCATAAACGGCGAGCCTTCGCATAAACTCGATCTCGTCGGCGTGACCGGAACAAACGGTAAGACGACGACGACATACCTTTGTTACGCGCTCGCCGAGGCTGCGGGTGTAAAACCCGCAATGCTGACGACGGTCGAATATCGCATCGGCGACCGCAGCGAAGAAGCTGTTCGCACAACTCCGGAAGCATCTGACACGAACCGTTTTCTTAAACAAGCAGTCGAAGAAGGCTGCGGTTTTGCCGCGATGGAAGCCTCGTCACAGGCCATCGACCTGCACCGCTGTGACTGGTTGCGATTCAAGGTCGCGATATTTACAAACCTGACCCGCGACCATCTCGATTACCATCACACGATGGAAAATTATTACGACGCGAAGAAGAAACTCTTCGACGGGCGCCTAGGCGAAAAACCCGGCTCATCCGTAATAAATATCGATGATGAATGGGGTGTGAGATTAGCGGATGAACTACGGGCAAATGGGCAGCGAGTCGTCACGATTTCGCAAAGTGTCAGCAGCCCGCGTGTCAGTAGCCCGACCGTTAGGGAGGGATCAACCGATGACGTACAGCCGCCCGCTACCGCAGGCGGTACTGACAGGACGGCAGACCTGACCGCCGAAAATATAGAAGTCTCTCTCCTAAAAGGAACATCATTCCTCCTGAAAACCCCGCACGGCGAACGGCAGATCACGTCTCCACTCGTCGGCCGGCCACATGTTTACAATATGCTTTCGGCGGCGGCGGCGGCGCTTGAGCTTGGGTATGATCTCGACAGAATCGTAAAAGGGCTTTCAACCTGCGTCGGTGCTCCGGGCCGATTCGAACGCGTGCAGCACGACGGAGATTTTGCCGTGGTTGTCGATTACGCTCATACGGATGATGCATTGTTAAACACGCTAAAAACCGCAAAAGAATTGGCAACAGGACGCATTATCACAGTATTCGGCTGCGGCGGCGACCGCGATAAAACAAAACGCGAACCGATGGGCCGCATCGCAGGCGAATACAGCGATCTCGCGATAATCACGTCCGACAACCCGCGAACCGAAGACCCGTTAAAAATAATTTCCGAGATCGAGGTCGGCGTGAAAGCAACCGGAACAGATTACCTTGCCATCTCAGACCGCCGCGAAGCGATCCGCAAAGCCGTCACCGAAGCGCGAGCAAACGATGTTGTCATAATCGCCGGTAAAGGCCACGAAAATTATCAGATAATCGGAAATGAAAAATTTCACTTTGACGACCGCGAGGTTGCATTAGAGGCGTTGAAAATCCGCGAAGAGGCGTGAGAGGTCAGTACCGCCCGCGTCAGCGGGTGGCCAAGCTCCGATATTCGACACGTTTGCGTTTTACGCAATGGGCTAATTTCTAACGGTTCCGCCACCTGCTTACGCAGGCGGTACCGACTTGATGAACGCAAATCACGTCTCCAGCGTAAACGGATTAAAGTCCGTATCCTTATCGTAATAATCTTCATTCTCAGCCCGTTTCAAAAATCCAACAATCAGATAAGTGAACGGCGTCGCCAGAACTTCCCATATTACTTTCAAAATATAGTTCCCGATCATCACGCTGATGAGTTGTTCGTTTGACCAGATGCCGAAAAAGGCGATCGGGTAAAATATCAGCGTGTCGGCGATCTCGCCGCAGATGGTTGAGCCGACGGTTCGCATCCATAAGAATCGGCCCGACATCCAGACTTTCATCTTTGCGAGGACGAACGAGTTGACGAATTCGCCCGCCCAAAAGCCGAACAGCGAGGCTGCGGCAATTCGCGGCGTTTGACCGAATATGAGTTCGATAGCCTGCACCTGTTCAGGTGACATCGTGCGGGCGATAGGCAGTTGCACGACGATCGTCGACATCAGAGCCGCGAAAATCAGAGCACCGAAACCTGCCCAGATCACACGCCGCGACCGTGCGTAACCGTAAACCTCGGTCAAAATGTTGCCGAACAAGTAGCTGATCGGAAAAAACAAAACACCGGCGCCGTAAATGTATTCGCCGTAAAACGGAATATTCACGGTCGAGACCTTGTGAACGCCGATCAGATTGGAGCAAAGCAGTACCGCAACAAACGCGGCCATCATCAGGTCGTAGTATTTGTACTTTCTCGCGGGCATCGAACGGATTGTAGCAGACGGGCAGGCACAAAAATAGGAAGCGCGACCGCTATGGCCGGCTTCCTAAAAGGAGAAAACTATTGTCTCTCGGGGGAATTGTTACGCGACTTCCGCGACGTGCCTGGTCAGACGCGATTTATATCTCGCGGCTGTGTTCCGGTGGATCAGGCCTTTGTTCACGGCCTTGTCGATCACGGAAACCGTCGGGTTTAGCAATTCACCGCTGACAGTTTTGTCATTTCCAGCGATTGCTGCACGCAATTTCTTGATCTGCGTACGCAGTTTGCTGCGGTTGCTTCTGTTTATCTCTTTGCGGCGGGCGTTCTGCCTTATCCGCTTTTCGGCTGATTTATGATTTGCCATCTATCGTTTACTTAAAAATTAAAAACTGCCCTTGTTGGAGCAAACTTAGGATTTTACCCATGTGCATACCTCAAGTCAAGCCGTGACAACCTTGCGAGCGAGTCAGGTAATATCAAAATTACAGATTGCATCACCTTCTTTGCTTTGCGGACTCTGCGGCTTTGCGTGGAAATCCGGTACGACGAAAGGAATTCACGCAAAGCCGCTAAGGCCGCCTCACCCTTCAACTCTCAACGCAAAAGTGTGCATCAGATCTACGACCAGAACAAATATCGGTGGATAGAAAAAGAATTCGGGGTTAAATGCCTGTGCGATGTTCTGTATCTTTGGAATAAAAGAAACATCGGAATACTGTCCGATGACGAGCCCCAGAGTAAAACTCGCCAGCAATCCAAATATCAAAAACCCGCCTGCAAGCACTCGTGAATGCGGTTTTGCAGGAGTTTCACTATCATCGAGAATCGATTCGTGAATTTCGTCGTCGTAATAAGTGTAACGCTCAAGGCCCTCGCGAATTCGTCCAACAAGGTGGATAACGCCAACGAGAAACAGTGTCAGCAGCAATATTTTTACGATTATCGGAGCCTCGGTAAAAAACTGCGGCTTTAGGATCGCGACGGCAAGCGTGGACATGAACAATGCGACCGTCGGGAAAATTATCTTTTGCAACGCCATCGATTCGCGGCGTTCATCGGCGATCATCCGGTCGATTATTTCGTTATAGCGATGCTCATAGATGAGCTGCCGCCAGCGTCGGGCGTGGCTGTTACTAGTTGCGAACACCGAGTCTCCGTTTGCCAGCCCGCTGATCTGTGCCGTCAGCAAAATCTGGTCGAATTTCGCCCGCTCGTTCGGATCGCCGAGAATCGCGTACGCCTCAGCGATCGCGGCAAACGCGCGCGCCGTTTCCTCGGACCCGTTGTTCTTATCAGGATGCAGCTTTCGTGCAAGGCGGCGATAGGCCGATTTGATCTCGATCCGCGAGGCCTTAGGTAAAACCTTCAGAGTGTCGTAGTAATTCACCATCTACACGAATTTGATGACGGAGAGAAGTCTGCCGGTGCCTCGAATGATCACCGGATCTACAACAAAATTATATCACAATAGACCTGCTTTCTCTTTAACTATTCACTAAAAACTATGAACTACGAACGTTCAAAGTTGGTAGTTAATAGTTTCGATCCAAATCGTCGAGTTGCAGACCGACTGGACTTGCACCGGAAAGTTTTACGGTATCAACCACCCTTGCGACGCTTCCGTAATCTAGCGCGGTTGGAGCTTTGATAAAGACGGTTTTTTCGATTATCGGGTTCCCGTGAGAATCGCTGTTTTGCGAATATGCGCGGTTCGCTTCCCTTTCGGCAAAAACCTTTCGCAATCGTTCGGTGAGCGGTTCCGAGTCGTTCACGGTTGCTCCGAGCGATTCGGTGTTGAGACTAAGTTCACCGTTTTTCTCGACGGTAACAACCAGCGCAAGCGGCGGCGACTCGGCTCCGTCCTTTACGGGTTCTCGCGGAACTTTCGCCTCAAAACTGCTTGGCTTTGTCGGCGTGACGATCATAAAAATTATCAGCAGAATGAGCAAAACATCTATCAGCGGCGTGACATTTATTTCCGGACGGTTCATCGGCGTTCCTCCTGTTGTGTGAAGTCACAAGGTTAGACACCGAAAATTAAAGTTTGTTCCAAAATTACTTTAAAGCGTTGAGCAAGGCTTTTGCTTTGAGCAGTGATTCGTCGTATTCGGGCTGCGGGTCGCTGTCGATAACGATGCCTCCGCCGACGTTAAAAGTGGCGGTTTGATCTTTTATCACCATTGTCCGTATCGCCACGCTGGTATCGATTCCGGGTTCAAGACCATCGAAACCATTCTTGGGAATTGAATAGCCGATCGCACCCATCGAAAGGCCGCGTGGGACAGGTTCGATCTCGTCGATTATCTGCATGGTTCTTATTTTCGGCGCGCCGGTTATCGATCCGCACGGGAAAAGGGCGCGGAGAATATCGGACGTTTTAACGTCATCACGGAGTTTGCCGCTGATCGTCGAAACTAGATGGAACAGTGTTGGGTGTTCCTCAATGTCACAGAGTTTTTCGACTCGGACCGAACCATATTCGCAAACGCGGCCGAGATCGTTTCTTAGCAGATCGACGATCATCGTGTTTTCCGCACGATCCTTTCCGCTGGAAAGCAGATCACGCCGCAATTCCGCGTCCTGCTCGGGCGTATCTCCGCGTGGCCGAGTTCCTTTTATTGGGGATGCGGAAATGGTGTTATCTTTGTCCACGCGAAAAAAGCGTTCGGGTGACGCAGAAACAACCGTCGAATTTTCTCGTGTAAAATAAGCTGAAAAAGGCGCCGGATGATCGCGTCTCAGACGAAAAAATATATCTGCTGCACGCAAACCGTCTGGAATGTGCACCGTAAACTGCTGAGTCAGGTTCGTCTGATACGTGTCGCCTTCACGGATGTATTCTTTGATCGTGTCGATTGCTTCAATATAGTCATCCCGCGAAAAATTCGACGCAATGTTTGCATCGCCCGCCGCAGGTGAGGCAGTCTCAAATTTATTTTCTTGTAGAAGGCTTTCGATCTGATTGAACCGGTCGGCGTTACCTGTCAGGAACATCTTCCCTGATCCGTAATCATGCACGATCAGGCAATCGAAACACGCCGCGAACAGATCGGATTCGTTCGTTGGGACGACATTAACAGTGGGCTGCTGAAGTTTGCTGCCGAGATCGTATGACAACGTAAAGAATGTGGCAATGCCTTCTTGAGAAATTTTTCTATCAAGGCGTTTAAGCATGTCCACAGCGTCTCCGCTCGTCTCAAAAGATTCAACCGGGCGAATTCCGGCAATAAGCAAATGCGACCCCAGATGCCCGACGCCGCAACTGTCGAGAATACAGACCTGCTCTGTTTCTGACAGTTTTAGCAACGCAGAAATGAGCCTGTCGGCACCGATGTCGATCTCACGCACGCTCACGATATTATCACGCAGCGTGGTTCGCACTATTGCCCTTGCAAACGCTTTTCGCGTAAGATGTTGCAGTTCAGATAGTTTTCATCTCCTCCAACGCCGATTTATGACAGAAGAGAAATACAAATTGGTCCGGGGACTCGGACTGCTGGCCGCGGTTTCGGTGATCATCGGCAACGTGATCGGGACCGGCGTGTTCCTGAAAGCCCGCGTTATGACATGTAATGTCGGCTCGCCTGGCTGGGTTATCGCTGCATGGGTCGCCGCCGGATTGCTTTCGCTCGCGGGCGCGTTGACCTACGCCGAACTTACTGCGATGAAACCGCATGCCGCCGGGCCGTATGTATTTTTGCGTGATTCCTACGGGCGGCTGTCGAGTTTTCTTTTCGGCTGGATGCAGTTGTTTGTTGCACGCACCGGTTCGCAAGCCTCGGTTGCCGTCGTCTTTGCCATTGCGTTAAACGATTATCTCGACGGCGGCCTGAAACAGACTCTGTTTGAAACAAGCATACTTGGCTTTTCATACGAATTGACGTCGCTGCAGCTCATTGCTGTTGTCGTGATCATTATATTCACCACGCTCAATTGCCTCTCTGTTTCTATGAGCGGCCAGATCGCAACCGCCTTGACGATGGTAAAGATCGGGCTCGTAATCTTCGTCGGGCTCGGTGCTTTTCTTTTTGTGACGGGCGGCAGTTTCGCAAATTTCTCGCTCGCAAGCACGGGCGGCACATGTGAGGGCGTTGCCGATGCTGTTAGATTTGGCTCGCTGGAATACACATTCATGGCCGGATTCGGTGCCGCGATGCTAGGCGCATTGTGGGGTTACGACGGTTGGGACAACTTGTCGTTTGTCGCTGGCGAAGTAAAAGACCCGAATCGCAACATACCTATCGCCATCATCGGCAGCGTGCTGGCGATCATCGTCCTCTATGTCGGTGTTCACGTCGCATACTATTATGTTTTAGACCCGACGAGCATCGCTTCAGTGTCCAAGGATTCGTCTGTTGCCAAAGTAGTTGTCAGTAACTTTTTTGGCGGCAACGCAGCGAGTTTTGCAGTTGGCGTCTGTGTGGCAATATTTACTGTCGGCCTGATGCTCTCTTCACTCGGAACTTTGCATACATCCATACTTAGTGCTTCGAGAATTCCCTATGCCATGGCCAAAGACGGTTTGATGTTCAAGACCTTTGAAAAAGTGTCCGTCAACCATGTCCCGATCAACGGCGTGCTGTTTCAGGGCGTGTGGGCGAGCATATTGGCCCTGTCCGGTTCGTTTGACACACTTACCGATTATGTCGTGTTTGGATCGTGGATATTTTACGCTCTGATAACGTCGTCTATTTTTATCTTCCGGCGAAAGCATCCCGATGCCGAACGTCCGTATCGAGCCTGGGGTTATCCGGTCGTGCCGGTCATCTTTCTTCTTGTCGCGGGCTGGCTGCTCATCAATACGATGATCACTGCTCCGCAACAGTCGTTTATCGGCATCGGGCTGATACTTCTCGGTTTGCCGGTCTATTACTACCTGACCAGAAACAACCGCGTTGATACCAACGGTGAGGAAAGCGATGGATAGACGAAGCGGAAACGAACGCCGACGGATCGACCGCAATCCCGTCACGATCGAAATCGAATGGGAAAGCAGCGGCGGCCGTCGAAACGGAACCGTCAGCGACATCAGCCATGCGGGTTGTTTCGTGCTTTCGGGCGGCGAAGTGACAGACGGAGAATTTGTTCGCCTGTTCCTGCCGCTCGCTGACGGCATGAAAGTGGAGTTTAACGGCGAGGTCGCAAATCACGTTTTCGAGATCGGCTTCGCCGTCCGCTTTGCCTCCGTCTCAGACGCACAGCGGCGGATCATTAGCGATCTGATCTCTAAACCGGCCGCCTAAGACTAAAACAATTATCGAATACTTGTCACTTACACCCCGTAAACAACCGCAGAGTTTGAAAAATTCGACACGGACTTTGCCGCCGTTGCCCTTACTTTGTACTCGTAATATTGTCCCGGAGTGACCGGAGTGTCTGTAAACGATTGTTTCTTTGTGGTGGCCAGCAAACCCCAAGGGCCCTCGTCGCCGTGACGCCGCCATATTTCGAACACGACAGAGTTCAAGCTGTTGTTTCCTCTGAACTTCATCTCATTCACACCGTTCGAATATCCAAACGCCGAAAGCTCTGTCGGGTCCTGTGCCTGATACGGGCCGGTCGAGGTTTCTTTGTAATCGAAACCGCACAGATCGTACTGGTCCTTTGGTGCGAGTCCCGCAATCAGAGCGTTCTTTACCTGTGCCATATATGCAATAAGCTGTTCGCGTGTAGCATTCTTTGTGCTCACCGAAGCCTTTCGAGTTTCCCTCGGCGATCGAGGCCGTCGCGGTCTGCGTTCCAAGATCGTCCGGCAGCGTCCCAATAGCCGTCACTAGCCCTGTCCTCACCACCGTATTTATCGCCGCAAGCTGCGTCCCGCCAAGCAGTGCTAACACATTCACCCCAAAATCCGCCAGGTCGTTATCCGTTAATCGTCTAAAATTCATTGTGTTTATCTACTCCTATAAGTTAATTAATATGAAACACTTGTTGTGTTTCATAAAACATAATATCAAATAGTAATTCACCTGTCAAGCATTATTTTATCTGTGAAACAATGAGGAAAGAATTACGAGGGCAGTAAAATCAAAGATTGTTGCTTCAAACGGTCGTCAATATCGCAGGCCAGACACCAGATTTTCCGCTAGACACCAGACTTTCCGCTCACCACTACCCCGCGTTCGTTTTTCATACAATACGAACTAACCATTTTATCTCCGCAACAATTAACAACAATTTCCTAAACCAAAACCTCATTGTGGGAAAAAATAATTGAGCTCAATTTTTCTTTCCCACATCTCCCTGAACAAATAATTGAGACCAATTTTTCTTTCCCACATCCCCTGAACAAATAATTGAGACCAATTTTTCATTCCCGCACTCCCTGAACAAATAATTGAGACCAATTTTTCTCCCGCGCATCTCCTGAACAAATAATTGAAACCAATTTTTCTCCCGCGCATCTCTTGGAACGATTTATTGAAAGCTATTTTTCTCTCCCACAACCCCAAAAATCATTTCTCACTTCTCACTTCTCATTTATCATTTCTCACCTTCTCCCCATCTCTCCCACAAACCCAAAAAGCATTCTCACTCAACCAAAAACTCCACGCCGGTAATAGGCCACCTTCGAATTCAACCCGCGCCTTCCTTGCCATAGCCGCCGAATTCTACCAGATTTCCAAAAATCGCAGGCCAGACCCCAGTTTTCCTATGAGTCATACAGCAACAGTCGTAAAGCGTCGAATGGAAGACCAAGAATGTTACGTACCGAGCTAAAGGAGATAAGTAGATTTCCTGATTTCAAACTCCCCTGTTCGCTCTAAGTTCAATTCTTCTTTTTTTAGTCGAGGGGACTGCCGAGCGTGGAACTCCATATAATAGATCGTCACCAAGAATCCTTGTCCTGAGGACGTCGCAACTATTGCGAGCTCCGAGGGGATCCGTGCCTTAACGAAGGATTCTTTCCAGCTGTTGAATTTCGCTTCAGCTTCTTTCTCTTCATACCTCCTCAAGAAGAAATCCTCAGTTTGGTGCCTAACCTCCCAACGGTGAAAGACTATTCGCTTCAGCTCTGGATCTTCGACCAGTTTATAATAAAGTAACCCGAACGCCCGCGCGTCATCCTCAGACCGAATACTGACCTTCGAATGTCTCATCAAATTCTGGAACGCAGTTCTTTTTTCATCGCATCCGAATAAGGGGAACACATCTCCGAGTTTCGAAATGGCGACCAACTTATTATTCATTCCAGTTGAAGTTACTTCTATCACCTCGTTCTTTTCAGTTATGTAAGTCCCGGTTGAGGAAACCTCAAAGATGTAAGCTGGTTTCGTCGGTGGAGCCAAGTTCTTGGCACGCAACGCGAACAACTGATCTTCCAATTCTTCTCTCCTGATGAACCTTAGAAATTGGGGCGCGTTCGGGGACAATGCTGTCACGCATCTGTCCGACTGGACCGCCTTTATCGCATCAGCCTCGGTGACTTGGGCTATGCCGATCAGTGGACTAAGAAGTACCATAACCATCACTAAAAACATTCCGTTAAAATCCGTTAAAAGTCTGTTCATTTTCTTTCCGCCTCGTTAATGGGGCCCATGCCCTCCCTCCAAAAATCTCTCCATTTGCGTTTTCTCCCGTTTTTGACGTTTTTTCTCATCCTTCTCGCGCTTCTTTTCCTCTTTTTGTTTCTGCTCTTGAGCCTTTTGAGTAGCTTGCTTCTCGGCAAGAACTGTTTTTTCAAAGGCATTAGCTACGATCTCGTTAGGGCGTTTGTCATGAGGGGTTTTACCTTTCTCCGCCGCTGTTTGTTGGGAGTTAGCTAGGAAAGTATCCGGATTCTTGCGTGCGTCATCCACATGCCCGACCTCGTGGCCGAGGGCTCCTTCAATTTCGCTGGTATTCCCCTTCAAGGAATTGTCAATCGTAATAGTCGCACTAATCACTTTGGCAGGTACAGCAGGGTTTACTGTAATTATATGCTTGTCAGGAATAACATTCCCGTCGGCATCTTTTACAGAACCCCAATGTTCCCCCGCTGGCTTTGCCTGTTGAATCGAGGGTGTCGCCATCCCCGTGGCTTTTGTCTTGCCGTCAGCATCAAATCCGGCATCGCCAAATTGTACGAGCAGGTTTGGAGCATCTTTGCCCTCGTAACCCTTCAGCGCGGCATCGTAGGTCGCCGAACTTGCTCGCAGCGCATTGCTGATCGCTTCTAGTTCCGGCGAGGCATATATGATCTCAAAACCGGATAAATCGATATAACGTAAAGGATTGTTCCTTGCGTACATGTAGATATTCCAGCTTTGAGGGTAAAACTCATCTTGATCGAGGAAGGGCTTGTCTGGGTTCATAAACCTTCCAAATCTAGACGAATAATACCTTCCACCAAAGTAATCCAGACCAGTTTCTGTATCCCGCTCTTTGCCGGAGAATCTCTGTGTTACCTCGTCCGCGTTGTAGTTCAAGGCGGTTGTTCGACCCCCAAGCGTTGAGATTTCCTCTCCAAACGGCATAAAATCTCTTCGGGAAATCATCGCTCCGTTCCCGTCCGTGATAATCCGGGGACTACCTAAATGATCGGCCGTAGTGTACTGAACTCGATCATTAACCTGAATATTCGAAGTGTACTCGGCGACGAGCCTTTCTCCGATATCGTAAACATAAATTGTGACTTCGTCCCCTACAACCTTTCTTACTCTTTTGTCGCTCCCATCATAATAGTATTTCGCTGTCGGAACCGAGCTGGAATTCCCAAGGGAATAGAACTCTACTTGTTTGTTTTCTGCATTGTATTTGAACCGGTTACCTTCCGCATCCCGACCGAGGTTCCCACCATCGTCGTAGATGTAATCGTCGACGCCGTCGTTGTCTTGATCTTGTTTGTACCGATTCTTAGCAGCCGACACCTCTGGGTTGACAACCTTGGGCACACCACTTTGTAAATCGGGGAAAGTGGTCTCCTCGATATCAAACGTTCGGTTTCCATAGCGGTCGTAGATAAATTGCTGCCGCCATGAGAGCTGTGCAGACTGCCCTTGGGGAGTGACGTTCTCGGTTGCTATCTGAATACGGTTAAGTGAGTCGTAAGCATAGTACTGTGTTGCCACAAAACCGGGATTTATACCTACTGTTGGTACGGTTATCGTCTGCTTTGAGACGTTTCCATTATTCGTCCCTGCAATCGTCTGCCCTGTTCCCGGATTCAATGTTCCATATTCGTAATCGAGTCTCAGCTTGTCCGTTCCATTCTGAACCGTGCCTAAAGCAATCTGCGTCGGCTGCAAACGCGAATTAAACTGCGTCGATTCCCATCTGCCGTTGCCCAACCGCACTGACTTAACTGCCCCGGTTGCCGTATAGCTGAAATGCTCCGCGTAATCAAAGTAACCTTGAGTCGGGTCCTTCCGGCTACTTGTTCTAGCGAGGCGACCAGTGTTATCCAGAATATTCTTCACGCTCCTACCGGATGGGTAAACCTGTTCAACCAGTTTTCCGGCCAAGTTGTAAACATAAGAAGAAGTGTAAGGCTCCTGTGCCCCGGATAGCTGTTCCGGGGTCGAGAGTTGCTGGCTTGTCAACACCTGTCCGAATTCGTCAAAGGATGTATATCGCGTGACCGAGTTGCTGTTTGCGACTCTAGCCAAACTACCTTTCGCGAACGCGATGTTCGCGTCGTCGTAGTCGAAAGTCACATCGGGTGTATTTGCGTCCGGAGATTCACTGTTGTTCGCGCAAGTGGTGGAACCGAGGGTAGAACTGCCAATGATGCGATAACACCTTCTAATTACTCGGTCCAATTGGTCGTAATCGTATATTACCTTGAAACCGTTCGCATCCCGTTTGGTCTTCAAATTCCCGTTGGAATCGTACGTGTACGAGGTTGTCCCTGATTCAGGATTTGTTGCTTGTACGAGTCTCGATACCGAGTCGTAGGCAAAAGTTCTACCCTGAACCCCATGAGCCACATTCGTTAAGTTTCCAGAAGGATCATAATTATAGGATGTAGGAAGAATCGGGGCCCCTCCGACATCGAGTGCTCCTTGATCATTCGGTTCATCAACACGCTTGAGCCGGCCAAGCGAGTCCACCAAAAGGCGTCTCAATCGACCGGACTGGTCCGTGACGACCGTTGAGTTCCCCGTGAAGGCGGTTATTACGGATGTACCATCGGATGAAATAACTTTGATCCCCCGTCCCAACGCATCCATTACGTTAATGGTCCACTGAGGAGTATCACCTGCAGCAGGACGGTATGGCAACGATTTCCGCGTAGCAGCGTACCATGTCATACTTTGCGGATCTTGGTGGGTAAAGACAGGTTGCGATTTTGTTACGATGTAGTTCCCGTCGGCTTCATAATCCCTAACTTCTACCGTCCTCCCCAGCCCATCATAGAAACTTTCCGTCTTGATTAGATTGTCGCCCAACATGTTATGGTCCGACGTATTAAGAACTCGTCGGCTCGAATCGTCGTACAGGGTTGTCGATTGGATCTCCTTGGCTGTGCCGACGGCCAGGACCGACTGAGTGAGTCGGCCCAAGGGATCGTTGTAAACGGACTTCCCGATTATGCCGTTCTCATTTTCAGAGTTTACTGAGGAACCGCTGAAATAGTCGTATTGGGTGTAACCGGACCAACCGAATCCATTCGTGGTCTTCGTCGGTAACGCATAGGTCTTCTCCCCGTTCAGCGTTAGGGGTGGGGCATTTGATCTCGCTTCCCCATCAGGAGTTCCGAAACGGTCGCTGTAGTCGACGGTGGTTTCGTTTCCTTTTGCATCCCAGGTTTTTACCCGATTCCCGAGCTGATCGTACTGCGATTTGATTTCGATGAAGGAGCCGTCCGTGTCGAGCCATGTCCGCAATTTATTAAGGTTCCCCCGCGCAGGGCTTGAGGGTGCGACCCAACCCGACACAGTTTCGCCCGGGTAAAGAATGAGGGGGACGCCCGGGTCGTCGTACACCATGACCTGGTAGGAGGCGTAGTTGGGTAATTCCTGACCGTTCGAGTCGTACCCTTTTACCCATTTAGTCACAGGCAGATTTTTGATATTTATCGTCGGATCCGTGTAATCGATCCCATTTTGGGAGGTCAGATAATCCGTGTGAGAGTGTCGAAGAAGTGGTCCGGGAGCTCCGTTCCCGTAATCATACTCGTATAGATCCGTTTGATTGTGGAACGCATCGTACCCATCATCATTTGGACTGTTAGGGTTTAAACTGCTTCGCTTAGAAACTTGGCCGGTGTCCATCAGCGTCGTAGTCGTCTCCACCAGATGAGGATTATTAGCTGGGGCGTCCGTAGAATTGCCCGCCCACCAAGTGGGAGCCGCGTTCTGCCAAGTTTGCTCGTTCCGACTCAGGACTGCTCCGGCCCCATTCAGTAGCTCCGTCTTGTATTCTCGTCCGTCTATCCACGCCGGAGAGGCTACCGGATTCTGATAAAAGGATTTCGACGCAACCCCATGGTAAAAGTGCTTCTGGGCATTGATCCGGTTTCCGCCAGACTCGAAATGTTCGACTTCTACGAATCCGATGCTGCTTGCAGCTGCCGGCATGGTCGGGCAGCTGCCGGAGCTGATTTGCTCTGGACGGGAATAAGTGAACCGACTTTCCAAGCTAGCCCCATCCGAGTAGGTACGGCGCTCGATCAATCGACGATATATCTTGGGGGAATAGCCACAGATCATTCCTCCGTTCGTACCGTTGACGAAGCCGGGGGCGTAGTCGTACTCGTGAGCACCTCCGGACGGCAACTCGATCCGTGCAAGCTCCATATAGGAATTGTAGAAAAAATTGTATTTTCTAACTCCATCGGGTAGCCAAACTGCTATCGGCACCAGATGGTTATAATATACCGATTGGCCTGTTGGGCCGCCCCACATCTCTATGTAGGTGAGGCGAGGCGAGTCACTTCGAAGTGCGGTGCTGATATCAGCTTTCGAGATTCGAATGATCTTTTGATTCCCCCCGAAACCGGAAAAGATAATCCGGTCACACAAACCGTAAGGTGCTGCATCGGCAACGTCGTATTCGATCGAAACGGTCCGCCCCAAGCTGTCCTTGATGGTTGAGACCCGATAGGGCAAAAATGTGTTCGGGAAGTGAGAATATAAGAACTCCATGCGGTTCCCATTTCGGTCCACCATCCAAACTATCAAACCGTTTTCAATTCGGTATGTCGTGCCATTTTTGAGCTTAAGGTATCCCGTTCCCTGGCCGGGGCCGCTGTCGATCCCATACGCGACGAATGCACTCTCAAGAATCTCGTTATCGGAGATAAAAATGGTCGAGCTTCCGTCGGTGGACTCGAAAATTCTCCCGCGAGAAATTGTTCCCTGAGTACAGGCCTGCCGCTCTAGGGGCCCTCCGCTCCACAATTTGTCCACAAGCTCAATTTCAGTGCCGTCAGGACCAGTAAAGGTCAACCTCGTCAATGTTTTTTGATAAGTCATGTTATACGGGAACGGCAATCCCGAACACGGGGTTGCATCATTTCCCGATCGTCGAACAATCAAGTTACCTGGATTAAAATTCAGTATCTTTTTGCCGCCGTAGACGATGGATGTGGGACTCTCGCTTTCCTCTGGGACTGCAAACGCCCCATACCCTTGAAACACGAGAGCTCGCCAATGCTGTTCAATATTAATGCTTAGCGGAACCTGCAAGTCGCCCCGCCCTGCAATCTGAAGTACCGGTAAGCTAAAGCTGAAGTTGCCATTGTAAGGATTGATTCTCTCTGCCTCAGATAAGGCGACTGACCCCGCCGGAGCGCCCGGAGCCATTGCCAAAGGGGTAAACTCACCCGAACTCTGAGCGTTAAGCGAACTGATGAAAGTTATCAGAACAAATAGCGCATAACAGCCACGCAGCAATAGAACCACATTTATGTGCTCCCAAGATCTAAAATCGAGTGCTCTTATGTTTCTCCAAACATAAAACAACCGACGCCGAAGCGAATTAACGAATATGTAGTATGGTGATTCTAGCTTCATTTTTGTATCCATTTGTTTGAGTTCGGGACGGCTCAGTTATCGTCGATAAAACGCTGGAACTGGGATGTCGCCGGATTGGCCCCATTGGACGGTTCTTAGTTCATCGGGTTGGTTGCGGCGGGAGGATTGGACGATGTGCCAGGTTCCGTTTGAGGGGCGCCAGAATGCGCGGTCAACTTTGCCGTCGCCGTCGTAGTCGTTTTGGACGTAGATGTCGGAGTTCGGGTCGCCGAACGTAAAGCCTTCGGTCGTGCCGGTCGAGCTGTAGAGGATGTGCCACTCAAAAACACCGCCGCGCCAGACGGCGGCATCCGCTTTGCCATCGCCGTCGTAATCGCCGGGAACGGGTTTGTCGCCAGCCACCCCAAAAGCGATCGTCTGAAAGGCCGTGCTGCCCTGGCTGCTCAAAAGATAATAAAACTTCGCCTCGCTGCTTCGGTAAAAGGCCATATCTGACTTGCCGTCGCCGTCAAAATCGACCGGAGTCGGAATGTCGCTGTCGAGACCGAACTGCGTTGTCGTAATACCGCTGTCGGAGCTTCGGAGAATGTACCAGATTGCGTTTCCTGACGAGCCTCGAAAGACCGCAACGTCGGTCCGACCGTCACCGTCAAAATCGGCCGCGACCGGCTTGTCAGTGCTCACGCCGAACGGCACGTATGCGGGTGATCCGGTTGAGGAATTGACAATATACCAAGTGCTGTCTGATGGCCGGAAGACGCAAAAATCGGTCTTCCCGTCACCGTCGTAATCGCCGGGAACCGGAATGTCTCCGCTCAAGCCGAACTGAACGGTCGTCTGCTGCGATCCCGGTCCGCCGAGAACCCACCAGACCCCAGTTGACGGCCTCCAGACAGCAAGATCGGCCGGAGGTGCTTCCTGAGCGTTTTCATCGACCACCGAAAGTAGTCTTTGTCCTGCATAAATGTAGGACTTGCTTAGCTGTGGCGTCGGTGACGGTGGCGGTGGCGGGGATGAAAGAAACGGATTTATGCTGTCGAGTAGTTTTCGATCTGAGCCCTCCCTAACGGTCAGGCTTCTGCCACGAGCATCTTCCTCAAGATATTTCAAACCTGCTCCGAGCGCTCCGAGCGAAAGCACTGCAATCACGCCGACGATCCAGAGACGATTTCTCAAATAACCCAGGACGGAGTTTTTCTCTCTCGTGGATGATTCGGCAGACGGCTCTGCTTCCGTCAAGCCGATGCTTTGGATTGCCGCCGCATTTCTTTCTCTCTTATTTTTGGACATACCATGTTCCTTAGAGCATGAACTGAACTTCAAATTTTTTTAAGCTGGGCTAGGAGCTACCGGAAGTCTTTCGGAAAGATATTCGCGGGAGCCCCGACCAGTCGGGGTTGCTAATTACGCAGATTAAATAAAAGCCGCAGGCCTTATTTAACCCGTTTCAAATTGATCTTTATATCCCTTGCTCGTAGTGAACGAATCGTTTATAAACCACAATAACTCCGCATGTCAATCAGGCGATTGGTTTTGTGATGTTTAGTTAATGTCCATTAATACATAAACGAAAACTTTGATTGCTTTAGTCCGGCGGACTAACTGATTTCAAATCCGACGCGCATTCACACATCGGGTGACTGAAATCCGCCAATTTTGCTATCCTAATCAAGAACGCTTGGATCGGGCTGAGTACCCGTATCCGATCACATTAGCCATGAACCACGAGGCACAGAACTAAGCTGTGATTCTCGGAGTCGAACTGGAAACCAGAAATTCGGCTCGGCTAACAAGAAGTAAGCATAAGTTCCTATTTAGGAATCACCAAGCAGAAAAGTTAGCGCCTTTCGGTTTTACAGTCAAGACA
The DNA here is from genome assembly GCA_964605905.1 of uncultured Chloracidobacterium sp. GTDB lineage: Bacteria > Acidobacteriota > Blastocatellia > Pyrinomonadales > Pyrinomonadaceae > OLB17. Next base: position 22,839 of record CAZSEL010000029.1, read on the forward strand.
GGAAAACGCGTTTCATCAGGAGGCACCGCCTGATGGGACGCGCCCGCCGGAACATACCGACAAAACTTGGGGAAAAACTGCTCGCGATCAGAACTAATCTGGGGCTGAGCCAGTCGGAACTTATCGGGCGTATTGAGACAGAGGAACGCCGTCTTTACAAATCCGACATCTCAAAATTCGAATCGGGTTTAGCTGAACCGTCGCTGATAATCGTTCTTCGCTATGCGAGACTGGCGGGAATACCGATGGAAACACTGGTGGATGACAACACGGAATTGCCTGCTGGATTTACCGGACAATCTTGAGAATGGGACGGCGTTGGCAATACTAAGCTCCTTAAAGTCAACAGCTTACAGAACAGGCTGGCCGAATATTCCCTGGAAAATACGGGCCGAAATCATTACAATTCTTCACATTTTCATTAAAAAATGTTCCGTTTTCATTAAACTTTGGCCCGTTTTCATTACAAAACGCGGCAAATTTTAGTGTTTTTGAGGCAAAGTTTAATGTTTTTGCCTCGATGTTTAATGTTTTTACCGCGATGTTTAAGAGATTTGCCGGCAAATTACGCAAAAAGAAAGCGAATACTTTAATATGAAAGAATTAGCTCGGAGTGATATCATCCTTGTCGGCATCAGCCTGAAACCGAGGCCTCATTTAACGACAGCCTCAGCATTTCTCAAGCGATAGTTGTTTGTTATGCTATTCTCCGCCGATGCCGATTAGCCTACTGACGCCGATAATCGATCTTAATTTGCACAAGGTCGCAAAGCTTTCCGCCGCGATGGCTCGAAAGCTGGCGGCGGCAGTTGCAAATTATGCAGGCAAAACCGACCTCACCGAAGCGACCGTCGAAGACCTGTTGAACTACTTCCCTGCTCGTTACGAAGACCGTTCTAATTTTCTTCAAATAGATCAGCTTTACGACGGCATTGAGGCCTCGGTCGAGATCTACGTGCGCGTTTCCGGCGCGTTTCAGGTCGGCAAACATCGCGGCCCGAAAAAGCCGCCGCTTTATATTTTCGAGTTCAGCGGAGGCGACCGCGAACGCTCCAAAAAACCTGTCGTTGTAATGTGGTTTCTCTCGGGAAAAGCCGCGGCTCAGATAATCGACTATTACAAAAAACGCTTCACACGCGGCGTACGCGTTGTCGCACATGGACGCTGGGAATGGGACGGACGGCGAAACACGTTTCTTTTAAGAGTAACGAAACCTGAAGAGATCGAGATCCTTCCGGATGACGAGGAAGCCTTTGGTTTGTTAAAGGATTTGGCCGACGATTCTGATATGCCTGATGCGGGTGATATTGACGAACTCGACGAAGACAATGCGTCGCCAGAGTTTGCAACGGTTCATACAGCTCGTCGCGTTCCGATCTATCGAAAGTTCGGACAGTTCCAAACAAAGCGGCTGCGTGAGATAACTTTCGATGTGCTTAAGCATCTCGATCAGGCTTCAATTGAAGAAAATCTTCCCGCCGGAATTGTAAAAAGCAACAACCTTATCTCACGCGCCGATGCGATCCGTGAGATTCATTTCCCGCCCGAAGATTCGCGTATCGTCGATTACGAAATATTCCGCAGCAACGCACAGAAACGGCTGATATTCGAAGAATTTTTCTGGCTGTCGTTCGCTTTGCAGCTAGTTCGCGGCGAGCGGATGAAGGAACCGAAAGGCACGGTGATCGAGATCAACGATGTCGTTAAAAACCGTATCGCGGCAATGCTTCAATTTCGCCTGACGGAAGCTCAGCGTCGCGTTGTCCGGCAGATCTTCGGCGACATGACATCCGACGCTCCGATGAACAGGCTCATCCAAGGCGATGTCGGCAGCGGAAAAACCATCGTCGCGTTTATCGCGATGTTCGCCGCCGCCGAGAACGGCTATCAGGCAGCTCTGATGGCTCCGACCGAGATTCTCGCCGAGCAACACGCCAATAACGCACGGCGTGTTTTCGATGGAACCGGTTACACGGTCGTCTCACTAACCGGCAGCATGAAGGCCGCCGAAAAGCGCAAAGCGCAAGCAGCGATCAAAAGCGGCGAGGCACAAATAATAATCGGAACCCATGCTGTAATTCAGGACGCGGTCGAATTCGAGCAGCTCGGTCTTGCCGTCATCGATGAACAGCACCGCTTCGGCGTGCTACAGCGTGCGGCTCTAAAAAAGCTCGGCAAAAATCCCGACATACTTGTTATGACCGCGACGCCAATTCCGCGTTCGCTCGCAATGACGGTTTACGGCGATCTGGATGTTTCGATCATCGACGAACTCCCGCCCGGCCGCACGCCGATAAAAACCGTCGTTGTCGGCGAAGACAAACGCAGAGGCGTCTATAAGGGCATCGAGCGCGAACTCAAACTAGGCCGTCAGGCGTATGTCGTCTATCCGCTGATCGACGAATCCGAAAAGCTCGATCTAAAAGCGGCGACCGCAATGTTTGAAGAACTGCGCGACCACATCTTTCCCAAACACCGCGTCGGCCTGCTCCACGGCAAGATGAAATCTGATGAGAAAGAATCGACAATGCGTGCCTTTGTCGCGGGCGAGATAGACATTCTCGTCTCGACGACCGTGATCGAGGTCGGCGTTGATGTGGCGAACGCATCGACGATGGTCATCGAGCACGCCGAACGGTTCGGCCTGTCGCAGCTTCACCAGCTTCGCGGCCGAGTCGGTCGCGGCGCCGAACAGAGTTACTGCGTGCTGCTCACCGGCGACAAAAAAACTGCCGTCGCAAAGGAACGGCTCGGCATTATGGAAGAAACCAACGACGGTTTCAAGATCGCCGAAAAAGACCTGGAACTGCGCGGCGAAGGCGAAATTCTCGGCACGCGTCAGTCCGGTATTCAGCTATTTAAACTCGCCAACATCATCCGTGATCTGGAAATTCTCGAAGCCGCCCGCCGTGAAGCCGAAAAACTTATCGCGGAAAAACGCAAATCGAAAGAAACATCAGAACTGATCAAACGCGTCCGCTCCGATGCAAAATATCGTCTCGCTGGGATAGGATAAAATCTTGTAATAGCACATGATCCGTGCTAGTATGCTATTGATGATCGAATCGTTTGCCGACAAAGCCACCGAAGATATTTTTAACGGCTTAAATTCGACCGACGCTCGACGCCGTTTGCCGCGAGAACTTTGGCGGATTGCATTTCGCAAGCTCGACCAAATCGACTCAGCTGTGCAGATCGAAGACCTTCGCGTTCCGCCGGGAAACCGCCTAGAACTGTTAAAGGGACATCGAGCCGGCCAACACAGTATTCGAACCAACGACCAATATCGAATATGTTTCGAATGGACTGAGATCGGTACAAGCGGAGTCGAAATCGTCGATTATCATTGAGAAGATTTATGATCCGAATACCTACAAACAGGCCTGCGACGCACCCGGGTGAGATACTCCGCGAAGATTTCCTCGTCCCTATGGGCCTGACGCAGAAACAACTTGCTGATGCGATCCACGTCCCGTTTCAGCGAGTCAATGAGATCGTTTCAGGGAAACGAGGATTGACTCCAAGCACGGCGCTTAGACTGGCTAAGTATTTCGGCAATTCCGCTGGGTTTTGGCTTAACCTGCAAATGCGCTGTGATTTGCAAACCACCTCGGCTCGCGAAAAGGAAGAGATCAAAAAGATCAGAAGTATCAGTAAACTTGCCGCATAGTTGTCAGTGAAACTCGGCCATTTCCCCGCACACCGTTGGGTGACTATACTGTCTAAATGCGTGTGATCGGTGGAACATATGGCGGGCGTGTGCTGAAAAGCCCGGCAGACAACAAAACGCGTCCGACATCGGACCGGCTTCGCGAGACGTTGTTCAACATCCTGGTTCCGCAAATCAATGAAAACACTCGGTTTCTTGACCTCTGTGCAGGGACAGGAGCGATCGGTATCGAGGCCCTTTCGCGCGGAGCGGCTTATGTCACCTTTGTCGATAAATCACGGCGTTCGTGTGCATTGATCGAGGAGAATCTTGATGGCTTGCAAGTTCCGGAAGAAAAGACCGATATTCAAGGACTGTCGGCGGAAAATTTTACCGGTCGAAAACACGCCACTGGTTGGGACATTGTTTTTTTCGATCCTCCATACGACACGGATTATTCGGTTGTACTACTTGAATTCGGCACGCCTGAAAGCAATTTGCTTAACGACGGCGGCACGTTCATCGCCGAACATCACACAAAAGTTTTGCTGCCCGATCTGCTCGGCGATCTTCGCCGCTGGCGGCTGCTGAAACAGGGCGAAACTTCGCTCAGCTTTTACGAGCGAAAATAAAATGACGATCCTTGTTTGGCTAATTCTCGCCGTCATCTGGGGAACCACCTGGATATTTATCAAGATCGGTCTCGGCGATCTGCCACCGATCACATTCGCCGCCGCACGGTTTCTGCTGGCGGTTGCGATACTCTTTCCGGTCATTCGGATACAGAAAATTCCGCTGCCGCGAACCGCTGCCGAATGGAAACTGATCGCGCTGACCGGCGTGCTTCAGTTTTCACTAAACTACAGCGCGGTTTTCTGGAGCGAGCAATATATTTCCTCCGGGCTTGCCGCCGTTTTGCAGGCAACGATCACCGTTTTCGGGCTTGGGCTTGCCTGGATATTTCTTCCTAACGAAAGAATCACCAAACTAAAGATCGCAGCAGTTGTAATAGGGATTGTCGGCGTCGGCGTAATCTTCATCGATCAGCTTCGCATCGAAAGCGTAATGGCATTTGCGGGCTCGGTCGCGATCGTCGTTGGCGCGTACGCCGCCGCGCAGGCGTCGATTCTTGTAAAGGCCAAGGGCACGGCGATTCATCCGGCGAGTCTGGTATTCTCGCAGATGATCTGCGGCCTGCCGCTGTTATTGATCTACGCATTCATCGCCGAGGGCAATCCGCTAGCCCATAACTGGTCGTGGCGGGCAATCGGCTGCGTTCTCTACCTGACGCTCGCCGGAACCATCGCCGCTTTTTGGCTTTATTACTGGCTTTTGGCTAGAATCGAATCAACAAAAGCGATGATGATCTCGCTCGTCACGCCACTGCTCGCGGTGGTGATCGGAAATATTTTCCTGGGCGAAACCCTGCCGCCGCAAACGCTCGGCGGTGGTCTGCTGATCTTGGCCAGCATCGCCCTGATCGTCTTCCGTAAACGGAGAAAGGAATTAGCCACAGAGGACACAGAGAGAAAGGCATTGATGGTTGATCGTTAATAATCCAATACTGAATTTATCGTGAACATCCTGAATATCTTGTACATCCTGTTTAAAAAACTCTCTGTGTACTCTGTGGCAAAATCTTAACGATGCAATTCAAATTCACAACCTCAGGCGAATCGCACGGCCCGGCCCTCGTTACCATTATCGAAGGCGTGCCCGCAGGTTTGCCTATCGACAAGATCGCGATCGACCGCGAACTCTGGCGGCGTCAGCAGGGCTATGGCCGCGGTGGGCGGATGAAGATCGAGACGGACACCGTGCAAATTCTCTCCGGCGTCCGGCACGGAAAATCGCTCGGTTCGCCGATCACGCTGATGATCGAAAACAAGGATTTCGTGCATTGGCAGGAAGTAATGTCGGCTGAAGAGCTGGACGAGCAGCCAAACAATTCCCGTGAAGTAAAACGCCCGCGTCCAGGCCACGCCGATCTCGCGGGTGGGCAAAAATATCAGACACGTGACCTGCGCGACATTCTCGAACGTGCTTCGGCACGCGAGACTGCCGCACGTGTCGCGGCCGGTGCCATCGCAAAACAGCTTTTGGCCCAATTCGATATTCAGATACTCAGCCACGTAATCCGGCTCGGTGCTATAACCGCTTCACCGATGCTGAAGCCTTGGGATGAGATCGCGGCGATTCCAGCCGATTCCCCGCTCAATTGCGCCGACGCGAGCGTTGAATCAGAAATGATCGCCCACATCGACGAAGCTAAACAAAACGGCGACACGCTCGGCGGCATTTTTGAGGTCCTCGCACGCGGCGTTCCGGTCGGACTCGGTTCGCACACCTCTTGGGAAGACAAGCTCGACGGCCGCATCGCCCGCGCAATTATGTCGATCCACGCCGTAAAAGCCGTCGAACTAGGCACCGGCGTCGCAAATGCTGGTAAGCCGGGCTCGGAAGTGCACGACGAGATATTCTACGAAAAGGATGAAGGCGGAAGGATGAAGGATGAAACGGATTCTTCTGATTCATCCTTCATCCCTCATCCTTCATCCTTTCGATTTGTTCGCAGAACAAATCGAGCCGGCGGTCTCGAAGGCGGTATAACAAACGGCGAGGAACTCCGCGTCCGCGGTTACCTAAAACCGATCTCAACGCTGCGCAAGGCTCTTCATTCCGTCGATATCGACACAAAAGAAGACAGCCCGGCCGCGTTTGAACGCTCCGACATAACCGCCGTTCCCGCCGCAGGCGTCATCGGCGAATCAATGCTCGCCATCGTCATCGCCAACTCAATGCGAGAAAAATTCGGCGGCGATTCGATGGACGAAATGGCCAGAAACTTTGAATCGTACATGGCCTCTATCGCCAGTTACTAACTCGCCCGGACTGTTTTATTATTGAAAGAGATTAATATTCAATATTCGGCCTGCGATCGTCTTTCGGGTCGGCCCAGCGGTTGTTCGGGACGGTCGGTGACCAGTCTGGCCTGAGCGGGTCCTGGTCGTAGCTGTAACCGCCGAGACGCTTGTAAAGTTCACTGTAGTGGCCAAGTTTATCACGGTCGATCTCGACGCCGAGGCCGGGTCCGTCGGGCACTTTTATCTTCCCATTTTCGTATTTCATCCGCCCGCCGACGATAATGTCGTCCGTCAGATGATGATAATGAGCGTCCGCGGCGAACGAAAGGTTGGGAATGACCGCACCGAGATGGAGCATGGTCGCGAGTTGGATACCAAGCTCGCCCGACGAATGCACCGCGACTCCCAATTGAAACGTATCACAAACTCCAGCAGCCTTAACGCATTGCCGAATGCCGCCCCAGAACGTTGTGTCGAGCAAGATCACGTCGCAAGCGGTGTCGAGCACATTCGCCGCGAGCTGTTCGAAATTCACGACGACCGTGTTGGTCGCAAGAGGTATCCGCACGAACTCGCGGGTCCGCCGCATTCCATGCAAACCGAACACGGGATCCTCGAAATAGTCGTTGCGGATGTCCTCGATGTTCTGCCCGAACCAGATCGCCTGCTCGGTCGACCACGCGGCGTTCGGATCGAACCTAAAACTGTCGCCGCTGAACTTATCGGTGCCGAGTTCGGCCGCGACGGCTCGGTAACATTCCAGTTCGTACTCGGGATGAAACACGCCGCCCTTGAGCTTGTGCGACGTAAAGCCGTGTTTTGCCTTGAGATCCTTGGCGTGAGCGACCAATTGATCGACCGTTCGGACTTCGCCGTCGCCCGTTTTCGGATTTCCGTACCGAAAGAACAGATAACTGGCAAACGGGACCTCAGATTGCAGCTTTCCGCCCAAAATATCGTAAACCGGCACGCCCCATTTCTTGCCGATAATGTCCAGACAGGCGAATTCGAGCGCCGCGAGCACCTGCGTGCGATTGTTATAGAGCGACGCGGTCGGATTCGCGATCTTAAAACGCATCTCCTCGAGCCTCGCGGGGTCGTGTCCGACCAGATACGACTTCATCGAGCGAAACACGGCCTCAGCGGACTCGCCGCCGCCGCCCATTTCGCCAAAACCGGTGATCCCTTCGTCCGTTTCGACCTCAATTATCGTCCGCACAAACCTGCCCCAATGGCACCCCGCCGCATGACGCAACGGAGCCTCCAATGGAACGGTAACAGTCGTCGCCTTTATATCGGTAATTTTCATCAGAATATGCTAATTGCCGTGAAATCAATCGTTTGCGACCCAAATCACGGCTCTCATTATCCTAAAATTATACCTTTTGCCCCCCAAAAAGCCTAACTTCACGCTCAAGTTAGCCTACTTCACCGTAATGTAAGCTCTGCGCAGCGTAATGTTAGCTCTGCGCAACGTAATGTTAGCTCCGCGCAGCGTAATGTAAGCTCTGCGCAGCGTAATGTTAGCTCCGCGCACCGTAATGTTAGCTCCGCGCAACGTCATGTTAGCTCTGCGCAGCGTCATGTTAGCCTACATCACGGTCATGTTGGCTAACATTTTCCCCGATCGGCCTTTGTTTCGAGTCACGAGACAGACAAAAGATTGAAAATTTCCTTTGATTGATATATTATTCGACTGCCTTTAGGTGACGCTGTAGAAGTGGTACCTGCGGTGTCGGCTTTCCTTACCATTTGTACCATTGACATGTATAGCAGGAGGCCGTTTCATGAAGAATAGATTGGCATCTTGGATGCTTCTCTTGGTGATGACCGTTACATTCGTGACTGCCGTCGGTGCAGCCATCAACAATCCGAAGGTATATGGACAATGTCACGACGCCCAGGGCAAGCTCATTGTTTCAAAGGATTGTGATCCGAATAATTGCGGTTGTTTGTTTCACGAGATCGGGGAATTTATAATGGGATTCTTCGACTAGATCTTCATCGGACCCTGTGTAGCTAAAATTCCACTTAACAACATCTTCCCGAAACGATCCTCGTCAGCAATGCCGGGGATCGTTTGTTTTGGGGAACCGCTTCCCGGCGATTCCCCTCCCTTTGTAGCTAAAGGAATGAGCCAAGCCAAAGCCCGACTCGAACGTATTTTGCGTGCAAACCCGTGCGCCAATAAAAGATTTCAACCAACGGTATTAATTCGGCAACAAACGGGCGTGAGAGCGCTTTCGCCGCCGAATAAACAACTTGGCGAAGGAGATCCTGAGATCGTGTACTTCAAACAGCTCAGATAATCTAACGGGCAGAATCACCGGATGGAACAGACACGCACAGCGAGAGCGACCCGGCTTGCCCGATTTTTGATTAGGGCGTAGTATGGTTTGTCCCCAGTCCCGAATCGTTTTTAAGCTCTTTTGGCATAACGTTCAATTATCTTTAGTTTTTTATTCTCCGGCTTAATGTTAAGGCCGATCCACGGCTGTTCATTTTGTAAATCAGATTAGAAACAGGAGCTTCCAAATGAAATCAAAGATCTATGTAACGTTCATCTCGGCAATGACGATGTTTGCCCTTTTGAGCTTTCCCATCGGAGCGAGTGCTGATCACTCCTGGGGCAACTATCACTGGGCTCGAACCTCAAACCCATTCAATCTAAAGATTGTCGACAGCAATACCCCGGACTGGGACGGCGAACTGGACCTGGCGATGACTGACTGGTCACAGTCGACCGTCTTGAATCTGATAGACAGCACAAGCGACGATCGTCAGAACGTCCGCAAGCGATGCGCGATGGTTACCGGGCAGGTCCGCTCATGCAACGCAAATTACGGCTTTAACGGCTGGCTGGGCCTTGCTTCGATCAACATCACGGGCGGCGTTCACATCACGCGGGGCACCTCAAAGATGAACGACTCTTACTTCAACTCGCCGTCTTACGATGATACTGCCCGACGGCATGTTATGTGTCAGGAGATCGGACACACATTCGGTCTCGACCACCAGAGCGAAAACGGGGACGATCTGAACACGTGCATGGACTACTCGAGTGCTCTCGATAACCCCAGCCCGAACGCCCACGACTATCAACAGCTGCAAACGATCTACTCTCATCTCGATAGCACGACCACGGTCGGTTTTTCCGCGTTCTTCGCAAATGAATTTGGCGACGATCCGGATGCTCCGCACAACTGGGGCCAATTGGTCCGGCAGTCGGCAAACGGCCGCAGTTCGTATTACGAGCGTGACAATGGCAACGGGAACAAAACGTTGAGACACGTTTTCTGGACACAGGAAGCAGCCGATCGCTGCCGCGGCTGCGATCATCGTTACGATCACTGATTCAGTCCATCCGGGACTTCATTAGATAAACAAACAGGAGGAACAAAATGAAAAGAACCAGACTATTGCTAGGAGTTACCATGACACTTTCGTTAGCTGCGGGTGCGGCATTTTTCGTGACGTCGGGCTACGCCGGCCGCGCTGCCTGCTCCATGGGTGTAGAAGTCGCCGGTTCGTGCGCACGATGCGGCGACGGAGTTTGCGCCAGGAGCTGCGAGAACGCGAAATCCTGTCCCCAGGATTGTGCTCCTTCAACCAACACTTCCAAATGAACTCGCCGGTCAGTACTTTGTTTAAAGGCCAAAGGAAACTTTGGCCTTTTTATTTGCCGATCTCCTTCTCCGTTCACCCTTTCTTGCCAATGTCCCACCGCCAATGCTACATTTGCCGGAACATTTCCCCATGAACACCCTATACTACGGCGACAATCTGAATATCTTGCGGGACTACATCAAGGACGAGTCCGGCAAACCTCCAAACATTCAAACAAGCCGGAAAAATATCGCCGGATAACCTTGACCAATCTTCGCTATTCGAATAACGGGTTATAATCGATCTATGGGCAGACCTGTTGTTTTATCCGGATTCAATTGTTACCACTGCGGCAGCGACCAGACTTGCAAGGGCGGGTTTAATAAGGGCAAGCACCGGTACAAGTGTCGCGGCTGTGGAAAGTATTTTATCGAGGGCGGCGGTTACCGGCCACCCGGAAAATACAAGCTCACCGATAACACAGCTTCTGAATCACAATTGATCCTTGAGCTTCAGACTATTACCCAAAGGATCGGCAGGACACCGACGACCGCCATCATTACCAAGTTAGCAAGGGAAGGCAAGGCTTTTCATGTTCACCATTACTACAGAGTTTTCGGCAGTTTCCTGACGGCGCTTAGGCGGGCAAGAATAAAATTGATCTATCTGCAGGAATTTGACGAAACCGACCGGCTGACGATGCTGAACCAGCTCCGCGCCTTGAGCGCGAAACTAAAACGCCCGCTGTTTGCCGAGGATGTTGCGTTGGCGCGTAAACGCAAGGAAGTATCGCCGCTCAATCATTTTTTTACGGCATTCGGCCTAATACCGAAAGCGATCGAGTTGGCGGGCGTCGCCCCAAAGCGAGAATACACCCGCGAGGAACTGATCGCCCATTTACGTAAGGTTGACGCGAAATCCGACCGCCCGGTTACCGGTGCTGTTCTCGACAAATTATATGACCAAGGAAAAGGGCCGTCGCATCGCCAATTCCAAAGAAAGTTCGGCAGCCTGGCAAAGGCCAGAAAGGCGGCAAGGGTCAAGAACGTCTATAAGACGGCCGTCAGGTCTGATAAATACTGGACGCGCTACACCGTCGAAGAGGTGATCGCCCAGTTAAAAACCCTTGGTGAAAAGCTTGGCAGAAAACCCACCGGCCGCGACATAAATAAGGCAAGCGGTGACTTTACCTTTGCTTCCGCCGACACCGTCGGCAGAATGTTCGGAGGCCTGCCGAACGCATATCGAGCCGCCGGGTACGAAAACATCAAGCCGCGAGAATATACCGACGCCGAACTCATCTCCGTCTTGAAGAAGCTAACAAAGCGATTTGGTAGATTTCCGCTATACATCGAACTTTTGGCCCTGAGCAAAGCTGGAAAATGTCCCTCGCCCAACACGATCATCCGACGCATCGGCAGATTGCGTGATCTAAAGACGAAGTTCGAGTAATTGACGGAAAAGTAGAACTTTTCCGCAAATAGGGCGGCGTGAGCCGCAAGAGAGCAAGAAAACCGCCCACATCCGACCTTTATCCCTTCTCCTTTATCCTTTCGCCGTTTTAATGTATCATCTCCGCAACGACACCGCGTGCCCATGAACACCCTATACTACGGCGACAATCTGAATATTTTGCGGGACTACATTAAAGACGAGTCCGTTGACTTGATCTATCTTGACCCGCCATTTAATTCGAACCGGAATTACAATGTTTTGTTCAAGGACGAATCCGGCACCGACTCGCAATCGCAGATAACTGCGTTCGAAGACACATGGAATGGGGACCTGAAACCGAACGTGTCTATCACGAGTTGATAAACGAACCCGATCAGGTCGGCCGGATGATCGAATCGTTTCGCGCATTCATCGGCACAAACCAAATGATGGCCTATCTCGTTATGATGGCCGTCCGTTTACGCGAACTCCACCGCGTCCTAAAACCAACCGGCTCGCTCTATCTCCACTGCGACCCAACCGCCAGCCATTATCTAAAGATTCTTTTGGATACGATCTTCGGTGCGGAGAACTATCGGAACGAAATCGTCTGGCAACGATTCGGTTCCCACAACGATGCCAACCGTTTTGGTAGAGTTTCAGACACCATTCTCTTTTACTCAAAAACTCAGAAGTATAATTTCAATCCTATTCGCGTTGAATATAGCGAAGATCATCTTAAGAAGCGATTTCGCTACTCTGATCCAGATGGTCGCAAGTTCTGGCCGAACACTATGCTTGCTCCGGGTGGACGTGGACCGAGTTACGAATGGAATGGACACACTCGGAACTGGCGTTTCACGAAGGAGAACATGGAAAAGCTTGAAGCGAACAATGAAATCTATTACAGCGAGAAAGGAATGCCTTACCGGAAGAATTATCTTGATTCTTTGCCCGGTCAACTTGCTCAAAACGTATGGACAGATATTAAGATGACGAAGAGTGGTGCCGAAAACCTCGGATATCCAACACAAAAGCCTGTTGCTCTTCTTGAGCGGATCATTCAGGCATCTTCTAACGAGGGCGATGTTGTATTGGACCCGTTTTGCGGATGCGGAACTACTATCGCGGCGGCACAAAAGCTAAATCGCGAGTGGATCGGCATCGACGTAACGCATTTGTCGGTCGGTTTACAGAAATTGCGGCTCAAGGATTCGTTTAGTTTGACGGCATTAACGCAGTCTCAGGCGGATAAATTCAAGGGTGAGCTTCCGCCAAACACATATAAGGTCGTCGGACAGCCCGAAGACCTCGCGGGTGCGAAAGAGTTGGCCGAAAAAGATAAATACGGCTTCCAATGGTGGGTGCTTCCGCTCATCGGAGCAAAAGCTTTTGGCTCGGAAGCAGGAAAGAAAGAAGGAAAGAAAGGCGCAGACGGCGGTATCGACGGAATGATAGTCTTCACCGACGACACGTCGGGCAAGGCAAAGAAAGTTATAGTCTCAGTCAAAGGCGGAGGCGTCAACGTGTCCCAAATACGCGACCTCGGCCACGTAATAGACCGCGAAAATGCCGCCATCGGCGTTTACCTTACCCTCGAACCGCCAACAAAACCAATGCTCCAGGAAGCCACCGAAAAAGGCTTCTACCACTCGCCCGGCTGGAACAAAGACTATCCAAGAATACAGATACTAACCGTCGAAGACCTACTCAACGGCAAAACAGTTGACCTCCCGCCAAACCTGCAAACATTCAAACAAGCGGACAGAGTCACTATTGCAACTGATGAACAAAACAATCTATTCCCCAAGTAAAAACGGAGCATACGATGGCAACAAAACATTCGAAGACAAAAACCTTTACCTATTGGCGTGCACGCTTTAGCCCAGAGCCTTACACGCACTCAATGCAAGAATTATTGTCGTTGACATTCGACAATACAAAGATTAAGGACAGAATTCACAAATCGTCCGACGATGCGCAATACTATCAATTCATTAACCATAAAACGGAAAGGCGAGGGTTTTTCTGCGCAGAGATGTTCGGTTACGAGAAAGGCCGAATTGGGTCGGTGATTCGAGAAAATCTCGATGCGGACGAAATAGAACCAGAAGCGCTGATACTCGAAAAAGCTGCTGATGGTTCGGAGCGACAATATCTTGACGGTAAACTGTACTTTGTATGCTTCGAGAACCATTTGATATTAGTTCAGGATAGGACTGTCAGAGGACGCCAGCTCGAAACCTATCTTTATGACCGAATAACGACAAGGAACAGGCCATTCAGAAATACTCTGCAATTTACCCTTGAAAGAGCAATTTCCGAGACGTTTAGAAAGAAGATTTCTGGTGTAAAGCGTCTTAACATAAGTTCTCCTCTTGATTACTCTGGTAAAGATGGCGCTAACGTTCAAGGTGGAACTGAAGTGTCAATGAGAAAGTATGCAACAGGTCGAGCTTGGGACGCACTGAAAGCGTTTGTAAAGGATCAGATCGATTTAACCGAATTCACAACTGAAGGCTTTGTTGACCCTAAGGATATTGATGTAACAATATCCCTCGCGTGGAAAGCGAAAAAAAGAGATGAAACGGAATCAAACGAACTTGATGCCATCGCAAATGCCTTCAGACACGTCGAAAATGAAGTTGATATTGAAATAGAAACAAAATCCGGGAAATTTACTAAAGACCAAATTCGGCTCAGTTATTCAAAAAACGTCACTCACTATGATGATCGGCCAGACTCCGAGGATGTTTTTGACAAGATGATTGAGTGGTACGGAATCCTTAACTCACAAGGTCAGATTTGACGTTATCATGAAAGTGTGGAACCGGCTCATAGTCCAATCGATTGTGCTTGCTATCCTTGGAGCTGGTCTTGGGTTTTTCCTTTTTCCATATATGCCTCGCACGATGGCGATTGAGTTGACACAAACCCTCGGCAGCATCGCGGCAATAGCTGGAAGTCTTCTGGGATGGAGCGCGGGTTGGCTAGATCGGAGCCGCACGGTAATAAAAGAGATCGACTATGATGCAGCCCGGCACCTGTTCAGAAAAATTGGAAAGGAACAGACCAAATTAATATGTCGATGGGGAATCGCTCTGGCGGCATCATTACTTACAATCATTTGCTCTGTTGTGATGAAAACCGGAGATCTTCAAGATCTATCGTTTAGAGTCATAGGAACAATTGCAATCTCACTTCTATCGGTTTCGATGGGCACTGTGGCGTACTTACTTCAAACAATGCTTGCCGCATCTCGGTTAAAGGAACAATTGGAAGACTATGAGCATGAAGAACTCCGGAAGCTACGAAATCGCCCATCTGCAAAACTTCCGGAAAAAGAAGCACCTGTGCAAAAGATATGACGTAACCGTTGGAACAACTTCGGCTTATTGAGCTCTTCTGCTCGGTGAAAAAAAAGTCTTGCAATTTTATTTAACTTTCTTGTAACATTTTAATTACTCGAGGCGTGTTTGCCGGCGGGTTGGTTTCGGAAGAGAAAGAAGTAGCCCATACTTTAATGTGTAAAGGCGTCGCCAGATGCCGTTTATGGAAACCGCCGAAACGCTCGAGTATCCTTCATTAAAAGAAGACGGATTCCCCCGTGTCTTCGGCTAAGTTTGGGCTTCTGATTGTCCTGCCTTTCGAAATTATCCCCGACATCCGCGCGTCTCGTTTTATTTATTAAATTAAACGATAGGAGACTTATATATATGGTACCCAGTCCATTATGGTTCCCGACCTCGATAGGCGGGAGAGCCGATTTCTATTCCAACTTTGCCGTCCAGTTTGCGCTTATAGCGTTAGGCTTGGGCTTTACTGCGGCCGACGTTACGGCCGTTCAGGCGGATAATAACCTGATGCAGTTCTTGCGCAACGCCGCGTTGCAGATGGACGCCGTCATCGCGGCCGCACGGCAATTCCGTAAGGTAATTACCGAAGGTGTTGTCGGTGCTCCGACTCCGAATTGGCCCGCGCAGTTCGCCGGTTCGCCCGCCGATCCGCCGCCGGACACCGGAGTTTTCCAGAGGCTTGACGAGCTGGTCAAACAAATTCGCAGCTCAAAGAATTACACGCCCGAAACCGGTGCGTTGTTAGGCATCATCCCGGCCAAGTCAGACCCGATCGCTCCCGATGAGCTGAAGCCGGAACTGAGCGTGATGGCTTTGCCCGGCAACATCGTTCAGGTGCATTTCAAACGCGGTACGACAAACGGCGTTGACCTCCAGATACAGCTCGATAACGATGTCGTCTGGAACAACCAGGGCCGCTTTGTCCAATCGCCCGCCGAGATCTCAGTACCCGAAAACCCCCAGAACCTGCCGCGTGCCGTTCAGGTCCGCGGACGCTACTTTCAGGGCAACACCGCCGTCGGACAATTCTCCGACGTGGACGTTGTCGCCACCACACCTTAGTTAACGAATAACTAAAAACTAATAACTAATAGCTAAAAGCTAAAAGTCGCAGAGAAGGCCCGCAGGATGTCTTGATCGCTCTGTTACTTTTAGCTTTTTGTTGTTGGCTTTTTGTTTTTTATCGGGAATTATTTGATATTGCGGGCGTCGAGGAATTTCCAGATCTCGGCGTAGCTGTCAATGTATTGCTGCTGCGTGAACATGCCGTGGTCGCCGCCTTTGATGGTGAACAACTGATTTTTAACGCCGACTTTATTCAATTCATCGTGCAAACGGACGCTGTGTGAATACGGTACGACACTATCTTTATCGCCGTGAATGCTCAATATCGGCGGATTTTCCTTGCGAACGTAGGTCAGCGGCGAGACGCTCTTGGCAACTTCTTTCGCATTGGGCAGCGAACCCATCCACATGACAGCATAGTTCTTGAGATTTGGGCCCGCGATCAGGTCATTTACGTCCGAGATGCCGTACCAGTTGATCACAGCCGAGACTTTCATCGGGCCTTCGCCGTACTTTTCGTCAGTGTAACAGCGATTGTCGAGCGGAGTCCCCGCAGGCAGCATCCCGGTTATCAAAGCGAGATGCCCGCCAGCGGAATGGCCAGTCAAAACTATTTTACTGGTGTCGAAATTCCACTGCTTGGCGTTCCGCATAATCCAACGCAAGGCACAGCGAGTGTCTTCGACCGCCGCCGGAGCGAGCGAGTTGGACGCCATGCGGTATTCGACGTTCACAACCCGCCAACCGCGTTCGAGAAAGGGCAAAAACTGGTAAACCGCACCTTCTTTTGAACCAAAGATCCATCCGCCGCCGTGAATGTAAACCAAAGTCGGCGTCGGCGTATTGTTATCGCGTGGATACCAAACGTCCAACTTGAGCGCAGTATTGTTCGCCGTGTTATACGCAACGTCAGGCTGCATCCAGTATCGGTCCGCGATCTGTAAAAGGTTTGGAGAAGTGGCTTGTTGGCCATGGACGCCGGTAACAAAAGCAAAGAGCACCGCCGCAATGATCTTAAGGTAGGTTTTAGTCATAACACTTGATTCTTGTTTCGTGTTCTTTTCGTGTCGTTTCGTGGTTAACCTTCTTAAAATCCCACTGACTGAAACCACTAAATTACACCAAGCAACACGAAACAAATCCTTAACTGCCAACTATGCTGGTTTTACTCCGTTCTTGTCGGCGACGTAACGCTTACCCTGATAATTTATATTCTCAAGCCGCGCATTGCCGTCAAACTTTCCGAACTGGGGCTTCGCGGTGATCGTGCCGAAGAGTCCGGCGTTGATACCGAAGATCGAATCGACGATGGGCTCAAGATAGTTACAGCCGGAGACGCACGCCCAGTCGTTAATGTACGGCGGATCGGACGGACACTTGATCGCACCGCCGTTGGACTCGGGCGGATGGAACGTCTCGGTAAAGTTAGCCTGCGCATACGGCCCTTGCTGGCTGCTCTTGGCAAGGCCTTTCATCCAATCGACGGCAAGATCGACCTCACCGGCGACATACAATCCGCTAAGCGCAAGTGCCGGCCATGAACAATAAGCTCCAGTCCATTGATGGTCGGGGCGAATGCTGAAAGTTACGTCAAGGTCCTTCGTAGAGAGTGCCCGCATCCAGTTAGGCGTCTGCAGTTCCCGCTTAAAGAACTCGACCATCTCTTTCTTCTGCGAAGCGGACATCAAATCGCCGATCGTCATGAGCGTCACGCCGAAATCGTAACAGTGATGGACCTCGTTGTAACTACCATCGGGCAGGCGGCATTTCCAAATTCCCTTGCCGGGAACGTAAAGCTCCTGAACGCGTTTCCCAAGCTCGACCGCTTCCCTGCGAAACGCGTAGGCTTTCGTCTTATCACCTTTATGTTCGGCAAGATCGGCGGCGAATCGGAGATTATGCACGTTCGCTGCGTTCAAACCGGCGACTTCGTGAACGTAACTTGAGACAGCTTCGAGCAAATTAGTGACGCCGCCGTAATCGGCAAGCCCGTGCTTGTTCGTATCGAGATCGCGCCAGTGTTCAGCGTAGCGAATTAAATGGTCATAGACCTTTTTGCCGCCGACTTCTTTGTCGAGCCACGCCTTATCGCCGCTCCATCGCAGATACTCCATGGCCATGCGGCTCATGGCGTAGTCATTGACCGAATACCATGGGCCAACGCCCGCACCGGTGAGGAACTCTGTCCCGAAGTGCTTGTAAACGTCGAGCTTCATCCATGTTTCCATCATGCGTTTAAGGATCTCGGGGTCAAGCATCGAAAGCAGCATTGCGCTTAAACTGATGTCCCAAAGGAAAGTGGTCGTCTCCCAATAACGCGGCATCAATGTGACGTACGTTGTGCCGTAAACAGAGTGCGGACTCGTTCGCCGGAAGTAAAGCGCGCTCATCACCGCTGAATGATAGATCCGCTTGACGCTCTCATCGGCAGTTACCAGCGTCGGAACGTGGCCCGAGAAAACATCGTTGCCCGGTGTGAACGCAGCCTTGAGCTGACGGTTCCACTCGGCGGTCGTCTTGGCCAGAACTGCGTCGAAATTATTTATGATCGCGTCAAAATCTTTCTGCGCATCGGCGGCCGTCGCTCCAAGAGAGTTAACAAAGACGATCGAAGCGGACTCGCGCGGAGCGAGATCAAGTTCATAGACCATCCACGAAGGAAGCAGCGTATTCGGCTTTGGCGCGCAACCTTGCAGAACGAAAGCCTCAGTGTGCTTGGACTTACAAAGTATCGCGTTTCGAGCGGTGTCGATCGTACGCCCGTTGTCGTATTCGCCCGGAGAGTACGCCGCGTTCCACGGCTTCACGCTCTTGGTCGCACCGCCGTTCACAGCGAGCTTGATCTGCGTCTTACGGCGGGCCTTCGTCATGTTAGTTACCGTCAGCTTGACCGCAACCGACATCGTTTCAAACGGCACGATCGTCGTGCTCTTGAGTTCTAATCCTTTGTAGATCGATTTGCGTTCGACACGATCAGGACGCCAGACAAATTCTATCGGTGTCTTGGTCGCCGCGTAGTATTCTTCATCAACATAGAGAACGCCGGTCAGCAACTCACCGCCCGCACCGAGCGGAGCGACGTTCATTTCACCTTGAGCGAACGGCGGGAACGCAATGCTCCGCACTGCGGCCACATCCATCGCCGCTTGTGCACAACCCCATTGATTCGTCAGCCCCGGAGGATTGAAAAGATCAAGAAACTTGTGCGTCATCACGATCGAACGCATCGACTCGCACGTCGGAATGTCCGGTAATACCTCGGCGGGAACCGTTGCAGTCTCGGCAGCGATACCATTGCCACGCAAAACCATTGGAACGGCCGCAGCCGCAGTCAAAGTTTTTAGAAAATCGCGTCGTTTGAAATTGCTCATACTTATTTCTTAATCGATCTCGAACATTACGGTTGCCGTCTCGTAAGCGCGCATTGAAATAGTTAGCGGGTCGATCTCGGTGATCTTTCTAATTTCTTTGTCCTCGGTCAGGTTTACGAGCGATGCCGACTTTATCTTCGCCGGGATCGACAGACGCACGTTAGCAGCACGCCCCGCAAACTCCTGAAGACGAACAACGTAAACTTTCGTGACCTTTGGACTAAGCGGAGCCGAACTCACTTCGCCACGAATCACGCTTTCGGCTTTCGGTTTAACCGTGACGATCTGTACATTAGCTTGATCGACCGAAAAGAAACCGCGTTTCGATTCCGTTGGTACGGTAGTCAGATAACTCGCACGCAAAGGAACGTTGAACCCCGAACCCATTCGCCACGAGGCGACCGGATCGAAAACACCGCTGCCGCTGAATGCGTACTCAAAGACCGTCCGGCCCGTCAGTCCTGGCTCCACGCTGCTGAGATTGACGATTCCCATATCGTGAGTGTCAGCCTGATTGCTGTGACGGATCGCCCGCGAATAGATCGTTGCCTCGGGCAATGGAAACATGCCGGTAAACATCGCCGGTAGTTCTTTCGCAGCATCCTTAGGTTTGAGTTTTGTCGCAACAAATCCGGGATATATCCAATGAAACGCCTGCCGATGAGCGGCCATCGCGGTGTTTTTACCATCAGTAAAGCCGATAGAATGCTGCGTCGAGACCGAGTCCCAACGAGCACCGGGCAGATAGTCGTCAGGCAAACGATCGAACCATTTCTGTCCGCCGCGAAGAACCTTTAGACCGTCCTTGGAAACATTGAAAGGAAACGCGAAGTAATAGGAATCGTTCCAGTTATTGTTGCCGCCGACAAATGGAAAGCGTTCGGGGTCAAGTTCGTTTCTAAGATCGACTCGCTCGAGCTCGTCATAGATCGTGATCCGTGATTCAGGAAACAATGATCTATCACGAGCGACCGTGATCTCGGTCATCTGAACTCCTTTCCGAACGGTGATCTTCGGCGCAACCGGATAGGCCACCTTGGACGCATCAGGCCCTTCGACTCGCAGCAATTCGTTGAACGGAAGCTCGCCGTTATTGTTAACGAGTTCACGATTTTGCTCGATGTCTCGAATGCTCGCGATAGTTCCGTCCGCTCTGGTTTCAATCGAGAACCGGCTGTTCGTGGCCTTAGTCCCGACAATATTTTTCAGTGTTGATGTCGCCGTCCCTGCGGTAGTCGTCACTTCATACGTCGAATAACCGAACGCGGGGATTTCCTTTGCGATGAACACGACGTTGCCCATTTCATCAACATCGAATGGAACCACTGTTCCAGACGACGATTCGCGGATCGAGGCGATGCGCTGGTTGTCAGATGGTGGGGAAATTCGCACGACATCGCTGCGATTCCATGACAAGCCGTTATAAACCATCAACGGAGACGTATTAACGGCTCCGCTCTTAGCGTTTTCAAATCGCGAGGTTTGCCCGAGAGCCTTGATTCCCTCATCAAGCAGTTGCACGGTCTCGGCCTTCGCCTTTTTCATGAAGCCGACGTACTGGCTGTTTTGATCTTCGAGCGGCTTGCGGCTGTTAAGCTGCGGCCAGCCGTTGTTGCCGGCTCCGCTGTGCTCGTCATAGGTGAGCATCAGGTCGAGAATCGAACTAATATTCCCCGTCGGAACAGGCAGGGATCGAGTCATGCCAAGTCCGCTCCAAAGAGTTTCGGCAACGGGAGCATGATCGTGCGTGTAACGTGCCATCGCGCTTATTCGCGGGCTTTGAGTTTTCGATTCAGACCAAAGGCCGGACCACTCACCCTTAAAGGTCGGGATTTGCGAACCGTACTTGCCTTCGATGTACTTGAAATATTCAATGGGCGTAGCGATCTTTAGCTCGATCTCCGGGTGATGCTGTTTCCACAGCTTGATGGCACGTTCCAGATTCAAAACATCCGTCGGCTCAACAAAATCATGCGAGTACATCGCCATCACTGCGTCGTATTTGTACCCGGCGGCGTTGTAACGATTGAGCAGAGTGGTCATGCCCATTTCCATTTCCTGTATGGGCGTGATTTTGCCGATCATGTCGGGATTGAACATCTCGAACGGACGGCGATTTGTGTACGGGTCGAGCGAGTACGGGTCGAGATAATATTCGGTGACAGCCTCGACATACGCACCGCGATTCCCCTGGCTGATCCATGTGAGAACTTTACTGCCGTCAGGGCCTTCCCAATAGAACGGAACTTTTCCCGGTGCGAGATTTGTAGCAACACCAATGAAAGTATTGGCTCCCGTCACCATGTATTTCATTCCGCTTCCCGCGAGCACGCCGGGCATAGAGCTCGGATGTCCGGGAACGTCGTTCATCATCGCAAGCTGCGACGTGACGCCGTAAGTTTGGCTTAACGAAGTGTAGTCATAGGCTAGCCGATTGAGTTCCTCGGCACCCATGAAATCCGTGTGCATGCTGCCCCAAGCGGCGGACAAAACGATGCGTTCCGACTTGATCAAATTCATCAAACGGGCGATCTTTTCTTTATCTTTCGGGAGCACGGACGAAGGCTTTTTCTGTCGTTTTAGCCATTCATTCACCTGCCAAACACTCTCGATCGTCCATTTGAAATTCGGGTTCTCTTCGGCAACGCGGATCACTTCATCAATGTGCCGTGCCGCCCGCTCACGAACGGCATCCGGCGGCTCGACAAAACCAAAATCGTAATGCGAGAACGGCGTGATATAAACCGTCTTGATCGGGCTGGCTGGCAATTTCACCTGCCCAAAAATGCTCAGAGAAAGAACGATCCCAAAACCTAAAACCGCGAATGATCTTTTAATTGATTGGTTCATTCCTTCAAAGTAAGCGGGAAAATGTCATAGAGTTATGCCCTTAGGTTAACTAAATATCTATAGCACCCAAAGGCATAGCTCCGATTGAGACAACTAGAAATTAAACCGCGCCGACAGTTGTATCTGCCGCGCGGCCCGCCAAATCCAAGCAGCCCGCCGTTTAGGTTTCCTACCGTCGAAATGCTTTCGCCAAAGAACGCGGTTCCGTTCAGCGTATTATTATCTCCGGGAACCAGCCCGCCCGAAGGGTCGGCATAGTTGGCTTTATTAAACAGGTTGAATATCTCCATTCTAAGTTGAAGCGAAGTTGTTTCCGACAGCCTCGTATTCTTGAAAATAGAGAAGTCAACCTGGGCAAAGCTCGGTCCCCGCAATATGTTGCGTCCTGCGTTACCAAAAACGCCGGGGCCTGGATCGGAAAACGCATCGACGTTGAACTGGCATTCGGGAACGCTGAAATTCGGGCAGCGTGTAGATACGCCGGGGACAATGTCCGGCCTGAATGAAAATCCGCCAAATGTTCCGCCGCTCCGTCTTGGGGTTACGGGCAGACCGCTTCGGATCTGCGTTATCGTATTTAATTGCCAGCCGTCAACCAGCCATTGCGGGCCGCCGCCGCCAAACCAATCCCTTAGCGGCACATCGTAACCCGCATCCATCGAAAAGTTGTGACGAACGTCCTGATTGCTGCTCGCACGCTCGGCACGTGTATCATTAGGGTTTTGATAATCGCTAAAAAAGCCGACTACGTCGTCTATCGCGTGTGCCCAGGTGTAGTTCGCATTAAAGCGCAAGCCGCGGGCAAGGTTGCGTTTGAAATTTACCTGCATCGAATTGTAGTTCGACTGCGGATAGCCGCCGACCACAAAGATGTCGCCAAATGCAGACGTTAAGGGACGAACCGCAGTCACCGGATCAGCACGGTTTATGTTTCGCGGCGTTATTACTCCATCGGTCAGCAGGTGCGTAACGTGGTTTCCAACGTAGCCGACCTGTAATGTTCCGAGGCCGATATCCTGCTGAAGATTTACCGACCAATGCTGTGCCATCGCAGTATTCAAATCCCTTTCGATCGCAAACACGGCCGGAACCCCGCAGGCAAAAACTGCCGGATCGACCGGATAAGCAAATGTCGCCGGCGGCGTCGGACAAAACAGAGCCTCAAACAAATTGACCGAGATCGGCGGAAATGTATTGGCATGCGGCGAGCCGAAACTGGCCGGCAGATCGCGGTTATAAAAAATACCGTAGCCGCCGCGAAGCACCGTTCGCTGATCGCCGAAAACATCGAATGCAAATCCGACACGCGGGCCGAAATTATTTTTATCTACATTATGTATCTTTTCGCCGGGAGCAGAATACGACAGCGTATCGACGTCAAAATTTTGCAGCAACCCGTCTTTTTCGCGGCTTACTGTGCTTACCTCGTAACGCAGCCCGAGATTAAGCGAAAGCCTCGGGTGAACTCTCCAGTCGTCATTAACAAACAATGAAAAATTTTCGTTTGCGTAATTCAATTCGGGGTTGCCGTTTTGTGAGATCACAAAAGGTGAATTGGTTCGAAAATCATTGAGCGAAAAGAAAACCAATGTGTCCTGTGTAACGGACAGAGCGGAACGGCTGTTGAACCGTATATCGATGCCCGCCTTTATCGAATGATCGCCGCGAATCAGTGTCAGCGTATCCAGAAACTGATACACCGAACCGGTCCTTTCCTGATTGAACCGCTCCGGCCCCGGAACCGCAAATGACTGGTCCGCAAAAGACAGGTCAAATCTGGGCAACGGCGACGGTCCGACATCGGTTCGCGTGTAGTTGTGGTTTATGCCAAACCCGAATTCGTTTGTCGTCGCGCCGTCGAATACATAATTGTGGGAAACTTTAAAAAGCTGCGTCCTCAATTTGCCGTCGGCAATCTGGTCGGAGCCTACGCCGAACGGAACGATTGTTTTCGAATCGTTAATATTGTAACGAACCGAAAACTGGCTGCTCTCATTCTGAAGCCAATCGATTTTTACGGAGCCGGTGTCTTCGCGGAGATCGCCGACGCGTTGTGATGAAAACAATCCGACATCGGGATCGAGCGTCGGCACGCCGGCAATGTCTCGAAAAAACGGAGCTTGCGGCAGCGGAATCGTATCTAACACCGGCCTTATCGCGGCATTCATGCTGTTACGAAATGCCTGCGTCGGGACGAGCGTCGTAAATGTTTGTCCGCGTGTCTGGCGGACGCCTTCATAGTTTGAAAAAAAGAATACGCTGTCTTTTTTTATCGGCCCGCTGACATTCCCGCCAAATTGATTCAGCCTGAAACGCTGCTTGCCGGCAAGCGCGTCACGAGCATCAAGCGCCTCGTTTCGGAAATAATTGAAAACGCTGCCGCGTATATTGTTCGTTCCCGATTTTGTGATCGGGTTTATCACCGCGCCGAGTGCCTGTCCGTACTGCGCGGAATAATTTTGTTCGACGACCTGAACTTCCTGGATGCTGTCCATGCTGACACGGTTCACGCGCGATTCGATTCGGCCAAGCACGTTCGACGTGCCGTTTACATCGACGCGGCTGGCATCGATACCATCAACGAGAACGCTGGTGCCGCCGTACGTGGACGGAATTCCATTTATTGTCGTTTGAAACTGGTTCGTTGATTGGACAGAACCCGGAATGGTCGAAAGCAGCCCGGTGAAATCGCGGCCGTTGACCGGATTGTCCGCTATCCGTTCCGATGTGATCGTGTCCCCAATGGTCGAAGTTTCCGTGTCAGTGCGTGTCTGATCTACGACTGTAACGACCGCGTCAACCCCGCCGACAGACATCGGCACATCGACGCGCGCTTTCTCGCCGACCGCGAGCCTTAGCTCGCTCCGCGTCGCGGGCTGAAATCCACTTGCCGTCGCCTCGACGTTATAAACTCCGGTCGCCAGTGACGGCACCTCGTATCGGCCTTCGCCATCGGTTTGCACGGATCGCTTTTCATTCGTGCCTGTGTTTGTCACGGTCACGGTTGCATTGGGAATTGCCGCACCGTTCGCATCGGATACTACGCCGGTGATCGAACCCGTGTTCGACTGGGCAAATGCTGCACCGGACAAGATCAGCGTCAACGCAAAAACTATTGCGGCGCCGATATATCTATTAAATATGTTTATTTTCATTAGAACCTCCAATATTGAAAACAATTCCCTTATACTTTCGTGCAATCCGAAAAAGTTTCGATCGCGGCAATGGCCGCAAGATCGGGCGTCCAAATGCCGTCCTTTTTTGGATAAAACTTTTCAAGATTTTCAGCCGTCATCGAGATGGTCGGTGTGATGTCGCGGGGCATTATGGGCTGGCCATCGAACATCTTTACGGCTCCGTCAACGCATCGCAGGCCGACGTATTCAGGGAACATTGCCTGACTCACCTTTAACGCCTCGCGACGCATCATCCAATCTTTTTCGTGATCGCCCGACAGGCCGAAACCCGCGACCGTCACGCTGTTTGCGTCGAAACCCGCATCCAAATAGCCTTTATAGGCGCCTTGCGCTGTCTCGTCATCCATTGCAAAGATCACATCGACATCGCCTTTTTCTACCAGCGTTTCGGCAGCGATCTTTCTCGCGATCGACGGTGTTGCCTCGCCATTGATGGATGCAGTCAGGATCGCATTCGGCTGAACGCTTCTTACGCCTTCGACAAATCCTTCGCTTCTTAAAAGGCACGGCCGCAGCCAAGGCAAGCCGACGTCAAGAATCCGCAGCGGTGAACCGTCTGCGTTTGCGACGTTGCTTCCCACCCAGACACCAAGATCGAAACCCGCGTCGTAATCGCAGATCGCGACCATCGTCGCCATTCCCTCGACCGGATTAGCCTCCACGACAATCGGCGTTCCTGCGGACTCGGCAATTGTTAAGATCTCTTCCAGACCCGACGTGTCGGCAGGTGTCAGGACGATAACATCGACAGTCCCGGCCATTTCTCGTGCCTGAGCGATTTGGTTCTCAACCGAAAGCCCGGCGTCCATCACGACGATCTCAGCACCGTACAGTTTTCCACGACGCTTCATTACCTCGATTACGATCTGATACCAGATGTGAAAACTGTAATTCGTGAGATACCCGATCTTTGCGGGCTTCTTTGCCGCATCGACGAGCGGCACGGCCGCGATCGCCGCATCCAACCCCGGCGGCGGATCGTATTCCGCCACATGCGGTGCTCCCGATTCTTCTGCTGCTGTTTGACTCATATATTTCCTCGTAAATTCAGGTCTAAATGTTGCGAGAATGTTTCAGATGTTTGCCTGAAACATGTTTCATCGAAGGTAAAACGAAACACTCTTATCCCGTCTGCGGAACCCCGCCGATCTGCGTCAGCAAACCGCCGTCAACCGTCCAGACCGCCCCGGTTACAAAGGACGCATTTTCATGGAGCAGGAATGCGACAACCTCCGCGATCTCACGCGGCTCCGCGATCCGTCCAAGCGGGTGCATCGCGTTGCACGCGTCGTAAACCGATTGCGGGTTCGGATCAAGCGAGGCCGCCCATTTTAACATCGGAGTATCGACAGTTCCCGGGCACACTGCGTTCACGCGAATACCGTCTTTTGCAAAATCCATCGCCATCGAACGCGTCAGTCCGATCAATCCGTGCTTGCTGACAGTGTATGCGAGCACGTTCTGCTGACTTGCAAGGGCCTGAACCGAAGACACATTGACGATCGAACCGCCTCCCGCTTCCAACATGAACGGCAACGCCGCACGCGCCGCGTTCCAGGCCCCTTTCAGATTCACACCGAGCACCTCATCCCATTGCTTATCATCGGTCGTTGTCGCGGTTCCATATCTCTGAATACCGGCGCTTACCGCGAGCAGATCGATCGAGCCAAAAGCAGCATTCGCTGCTTCGACCGCGGTCTGTACTGAGTTAGAATCCGAAACATCCAGCCGCTCAAACATCGCACTGCCGCCCGCATTCTCGATTTCGGAGCAAAGTTCGTTCCCCGACTTTTCATCAATGTCGAGTATCGCTACCGCCGCTCCGCGCCCGGCCAATATCTGACAGACCGCGCGGCCTATGCCAAGCGCTCCGCCTGTTACCACTGCTGTCTTTCCGTCAAATCTCATGTTTAAGCGGCCAATTCCTCTTCAAGATTCTGCTCTTCTTCCGATTGCGGTTCCGTAGATGGCGGAAGCGTTTTGTACCAGGTGAAATAAAGGATCACTGTGCAAACAACGGTCGTCGCCAGCAACCCGAAGGCGACCGAATGCCGGTGCAGGATCAGGTAAAGCATCGAAACATAAAGGGCCGTTATGCCTATCATCGCGATGATCGTGTTGAAAAATTCGATCGAAAACGGCAACTGTTTTTTGAAGTCCGGTTCTTCGGTTACAAGAGCGTCCTTCGCCGGCTTCCAAAAACCAAATGGCTGGACCTTTCGATAAAAACTCTTAAGCGTTTCAATATCCGTGGCAGGCGTCAGCAGCGAAACCACGATCGTAATAAGCGTTGACGCGATCGCGATCACCGGAAATCCAATGTAAAGCGGCAGCGGCTCGGCAAACACGAACTGGTCACCAAAAACCTGTCCGAGCGAAAGGGCCATCCCGCCAAAAACTCCGGCCGCATAGCCTTGTCCGTTTAACCGCCACCAGTACCATCGC
This sequence comes from uncultured Chloracidobacterium sp., assembly GCA_964605905.1. Classification (GTDB taxonomy): domain Bacteria; phylum Acidobacteriota; class Blastocatellia; order Pyrinomonadales; family Pyrinomonadaceae; genus OLB17. Next base: position 50,676 of record CAZSEL010000029.1, read on the forward strand.
AAAACATTCGGCGGCAGAATACCGGCAGCCAGTGTCCCAAAGATCCAAAGAAATGCTGTGTTTATAGATGTGCCAAAAATCGAAATGATAAGACCGGTGAGGATCAACCCGGCGGACGAAATATAACTGACCCGAACAAGCTTTTTGTTATCAGCGTCAGGATTAATATATCGCTGGTAAATGTCTTTAACGAGATACGCGGCACCACCATTTACGGTCGAGCTAAATGTCGCGAGAAATCCTGAAAGCAATGCCGCGAGCATAAAGCCGACCACGCCCATCGGCAGCATCGAACCGATTATCAGAGGTAGAGCAGTCTCCGGGTCAGCTCTAAGCTGCGCATCCAGAGCGACGTTGCCAATTCCCATGATCGCCATTACCGCGATAGCCATCGCGAAACACCAGCGGACGGTATGGATCACGCCCCATAGGGCTCCGAGCTTCGAGGCATCGCGTTCATCTTTTGCCGCAAGGAATCTCTGGAAATCGTAGAGCTGCTCAGGCCCGCTGAGACAAAGCAGCATGCCCTTGGCTACCCAGACCGCGACAAGTGCTCCGAATAACGAATAATCCGTCCCGCCGGAAACAAGTCCCTGAAAACTCTCCGGCTGCCATGACGGTAAAATATCTCCCCAGTCCGCAGGAACCTTTGCCGCAAACTCCGCCGCATTGAAATGAAGGTAGCCGATGACAGCGAATACAATTGCTCCTATGCTAAGCACGATCGTCTGCACGATCTCGACTCGAACGATGCCGTGAAAACCGCCGAGAACGACATAAGCTCCGGTTATTCCCAATATGAGGAACGCGCAAATATTCGCAGACGTAATCGTGTAGACTGATTCACCAATGTTGAAGACCCAAGGCTCGAAATGAAGAAAGATTGCCCCGAACTTGCCCATTCCGATCGCTCCGTATGCGAGAAGGGCCGTGATAGTTAAGATCGCAAACAAGGTGTAAGAAAATCGGGCAATGTCCCCTGCTTTACCCGTACCGAAACGGGTCTTCATCCACTCAGCCCCGGTCATCGCATCCGAACGCCGTATCCATTTACCCATATAGGCCAGATAAAATGCCGTGATCGGAAATCCCCAAAGCATGTGTACCCACATTCCCTTTAGCCCGAGCGCGATAAACGTAGAGACAATCCACATCGTCCCGGTTATGTCGAAATAGCTTGACGAACCCGACATCGCCAGTGCCCACCAGGGCAACTGACGGCCGCCAAGAAAATACGACGACATTCCCTTCGCGGCCTTTCGCTTCATCGCGAAACCGATACTCATGATCGCTGCCAGATAAAGGACGACGATGATCTGATCAACCGTTGAAAGTGTCATATTCGCGGTTTGAGAACTCTAGGATACTGAGCTTTATCTTCGATGCTGATTAAGATCGTGATAATTGGTATTACCAATTGCCCTTGGTCAATTAAGATTTTTCAATTCGTAGTATGAACACACAACGCGGCCGAAATCTCAATCGTGAAACTATTAAAGGACTTTATCTTCGCCGAAGATAAAGTAGTTGTAACACAAGTGTAATTTGGTGTCAACAGTATTTTTGTCAACTAACGGAAACTGGCTTGGCTCGTGCGGGTGAACGGAAATATTTCTGCAAGGCGATCGGGATCGCACCGAAAAGGCTCGGCCGTTGAACGCTCGCGGGGCGGATGATTATTTGTGACGGCGATACCATATAACGGCTGTGCACCCGCTCACGGATTATCGGCTCGATCAGCGGCCAGGCGTCGGTGATGTTTCCGCCGATGACGACCGTTTCCGGGTATAGGCCATGAACCAGATTGCTTATCCCCTCGCCCAGATATTCACCTGTGATCTTCAGCGATTCGATAGCCATCTGGTCGCCTTTGTTTGCCAAGCCGATCAGGTCCTGAAGCCCGACGATCGGAAGCCCTTGTTTCGCGGTGACCCGATGGTAACGCTCGACGGTTGCACGCTCCGAAGCGAATGTTTCCCAGCAGCCGCGCCGTCCGCACGAGCACAGTTCCCCGTTCGGGTCGATGCTCATATGCCCGAAACCGCCGAGACCGAGCGGCGAGCCAACATGCAATTCCCCGTTTATTATCAGTCCGGTACCGAGCCCTTCGACGACGAGAACAAAAAGCAATGTCCGGACATTAGATTCCTCGACCGGCCCGTACCAGAGCTCAGAGAAAGCTGCGGCATTGGCATCGTTTTCAACAAAAACAGGAAGCCCCAACTTTTTCTCAAGCCGTTCACGTATCGGAACATTTTCCCACTCCAAATTTGGCGAGATCTTTAGCGAACCGGCCTCGCGATCGATCAGACCGGGAACACTGACGCCGACCGAACCAAACGGAGCCCGCGGAAAATGAGTTTTGATAAGAGTCAGAATTGAATCGCCGAGCTTATCGAGAAATTTGTCGGCCGGACCGGTCGTGGCGGTGGATATTTGCTTTAAAATGCGTCCGTTGAAATCGCTTACGGCGACCACCGTATCAAGTACGCCGATGTCGATCGCCAGCACATAAAAACTCTCGGCATTGATATAAAGATACTTTGGCGGTCGGCCGCCGCTTGATGGACCTTCTGTGCCCTCGTAAACAAGATCGCTTTTAATCAGGCGGTTCACGATCGCCGAAACAGTCCCGGCGCGAAGGCCGGTAAATTTTGCGATGTCGGCGCGAGAGATCGGCTGTCTTTCCCGGATGAGATGCAAAAAGACAGTTTGGTTGATGTCGCGAACGTCGTGGACATCCACCATTTTGTAAGAATTTCGCGACGTTCCTTTCGGTTCTCGCATATCGCTAAAATATCACTTTGAGTTGGACTCGTTGGCTTTTTGTTCTTCTTTGTATTTATCGAGTTGGGTCTTAAATTCTTTGCAGGTCTTTGCCATTTCGACCTTGTCCGATTTGTTCTGCTCCACGCTTTCGCGGATGCCGTCCTTGATACGGTTCAAGACTGTTGCCTTGATCGCTTTGGTCACGAAGTTGTCATCGGGGCTGTTCATCTCCTTCGTGAGTTCGTCCATCACCTCGTCACACTCGGGAACGCCGATCTTTGATTCACCGACGGTGGTATCGACAACTTTATCGGTTGTTGACTTTCCATTGCCCGAACCGGATGATTCGGAAAACGGGTTAATGCTGCTACAGCCCAGAACGAGCGTGGCAAGAATTGTTAACGACAACAAAAATGCGAAACTGTTTTTCATTTATTTTATCTAACTCCCCGTAAATGACGCAAAATCTTACACCTTTTGCAGATTTGCATATTTTTCGATGAGTTTCTTTTGCCCAAAACTAGGAAAGCTGACGGTCAATTTTACATTATCACCGCTTCCCTCACGACGGAGAACCAAACCCTTTCCGTATTTTTCATGGCGAACATGCTCACCGGGAACCAATCCATTTTGCTGAGTTTCAGGGGTCTTTTTCTCCGGCGACGCAGCAGCCTTTAATCGTCCGTAAGGAGTCTTCTCCGAATCATCGTGCGACGGCGAAAGAATTATTCGTGGCGTGTTGGCCGTCGATGTCGAACGGCTATCATTCCCGGTCTTTCCGCCGTTTCGCGTCTTAAAGAACTCGGCGATCGCGTCAGAGCTGTTGTAAGTTTTTCCGGCGTAAACATTCTTCGGTTTTGGCGGCGGCAATTCGCCGCGAAGTGCTGACGCAGCCATCTTGTTGCTTTTTGTCGTCGAGCTTCTGGCGAACGAGAGCCACGACGAACCGTATGAAAGATCTTCGATCATTTCAAGCGGTAGCTCGTTTAGAAACTGTGACGGCTCGGCGGCCATCTCCTCGCCGTAAACCCTTCGACGCATTGCGTGGGTAACGTAAAGCGTTTTCTCAGCACGGGTGATCGCGACATAAGCCAGCCGCCGTTCTTCTTCGAGTTCTTTCTGATCGTTGGCGCTTCGGGAATGAGGAAATACGCCGTCTTCGAGACCCGCAAGAAAGACTATCGGAAACTCAAGGCCTTTCGCGGAATGGACGGTCATTAGCGTAACTTGCGCGTTCTGATCGTACTTATCTGTGTCAGACGTTAGCGCCGCATGGTCGATAAAATCACGAAGACCGGCTTCGGGCATCCGGTCGTAATCAACCCCCGCGTTTACGAGTTCTTCAAGGTTCTCAAGCCGTGCTTCGGACTCATCAGAATTTTCCGACCGAAGCATAAACGAATAACCGCTGTCGTCGATCGCCGCGATCACCACGTCGGTCACTTTCCTGTCCGTTCCTTCGGCTTCCTTCGCTTTCTGCTGCAGACCGGTGATAACGCGTCGGAACGAACGCAGAGCGTCTTTCGCACGATTCGTCAGCGGGCTTGCGATATTCGATCCGGGATCGGTGAGTTCCGCAATGGTTTGCCACAAAGAAACACCGAGATCTTTTGAACGGGCCTGCAGTTCGTCGAGCGAAGTTTTACCAAGTCCGCGAGTCGGCGTATTTATTACCCGCAGCAAAGCAATGTCATCGTCGGGGTTAAGCATCAATTTCAAATACGCAATGATGTCTTTCACTTCCTGCCGCTCGTAGAACGAAAAACCGCCGACAATGTTGTATTCGATCCGCATACGGCGCAAGGCTTCCTCGAACACGCGGGATTGAGCGTTCGTGCGATAGAGAACAGCAAAACGCTCGCGGGCGTTGCGACGCAAATGCTCTTCGATTTTCGACGCGACAAAACGGCCTTCGCCTTCGCCATCGTTTGCCTGAAAATATAATATCCGCTCGCCGCCGGGGTTTGCCGTCCAGAGCTTTTTCTTTTTCTGGTTTACGTTGTTTTCGATGATGGCGTGTGCGGCGTCGAGAATCGTTTGGGTCGAACGATAGTTTTGCTCAAGTAGAATGATCTTCGCATTCGGAAAATGCTGTTCGAAATCCAGAATGTTTCTAATGTCCGCCTGACGAAAACCATAGATGCTCTGGGCGTCGTCGCCGACGACGCAGATATTCTGCTGCTTTTCGGTAAGGAATTTTATCAGCGAAAGTTGGAGCGGATTGGTGTCCTGATATTCGTCAACCAGAATGTATTTATAGCGCTCGTTGTATTTCTCACGCACCTCGGGCGATTTGCGAAGAAGGCGAACAGCCTTAATCAAAAGGTCGTCAAAATCAAGCGCGTTCGCCTGTCTCAGGCGATCTTCGTACATCCGATATATCTTGGCCACCGCCGCACGCTTTTCGTCTGTTTGCTCGATCCGTGACGTAAATGCTTCGATGCTTTCGCCGCGATTTTTGGCGGTGCTGATCGTGCCCCGAACGACACGCGGGACAACTTGCTTTTCATCCATCCCGAGATCTTTTATGCAGGCCTTAATGACCTTCTGTGAATCGTCGGTGTCGTAAATAGTAAAGTTTTTCTTGTAACCCTCACCAAGCGCATCGATGTCCTGACGCAGAATGCGAACGCACAGGCTGTGAAATGTCGAGATAAGCGGAAAGGAACTAGGCCGCGTATCTTTCAGCAGTTCCACAACCCGCTGGCGCATTTCGCCGGCCGCTTTGTTTGTGAACGTGACGGCAAGAATATTGTGCGGAGCGACGCCCTTTTCGGCGATAAGATAGGCGATCCGCACCGTGATAACGCGCGTTTTCCCGGAACCGGCACCGGCAAGGACCAATAACGGGCCTTCGGTTGCTTTTACGGCTTCTACTTGCTGAGGATTTAATGTCGAAAGTGCTTCCATTTGATCGAGCCTATTTGATCAGGCTCTGAATTTCCTTAAATTTCTCGTGTTTCGAGTCTTTCATCAGCTCGAACAACGACATTTCCGCCGACGATGATATTGCACCTGCAGACAAAAGTCTTGCGAGTCCCGCCTGCTTGTCATGCTCAAACCGCGAGGCGACGCAATCGGTCAGCAGATGGACCTCAATTCCCTTTTCGATCAGATCGAGAGCGGTTTGCATAACGCAGACGTGCGTCTCAATTCCGCATAGAATTACCTGACTTTTCAGTTTTTCAGCAAGTACTTCCGAGCCAAATGCGCTGAATGTTGTTTTTTCAATATATTCGGTTTCGTCCGGCAAACTGAGTACGATTTCCTCAGCGGTTCGGCCAAGTCCTTGCGGATACTGCTCGGTAATGAGAATCGGCAATTCGAGTATTGCAAAACCTCGCACCGCAAGTGCGATCCGTGACGTTATCAACGCAAAATCTGGGATCGCGCTCCGAAAGGCTTCTTGAACGTCCACGATCACCGCTATGCTATTTGAAATTTCGAGTTTTCCTTTTTCAGACATCTGTCTCTGCCTTTTCTTTGGTTAAATCGCTGTTTTGTTCCACCTTCGACGAAACATGTTTCAATTGCTTTTCAGACTCCTTGGCGGCCATTTCTTTTCTGTATTGACGGAAAAAAAAGAAAACGGAGGCAAAACTGATCACGAGTATCAGTATCATCATCGCCGCGATGAAATAAACTTCCGCCGTTCCTGAACCTGGCATGACTGAAGTTTAAGTCCCAGCGAGACAAGATTCAAGTTTCACATTTTTTTAGAACAACTTGATGAGAGTAGTAAGTTGAACAATCCGCTTTGCAGAGAGTGCAGTTTTCTGGCTATTAGCCGATAGCTGTCAGCCATTAGCTAATCCGTAAAAATTGTTTAGGATTCAGATAGAATTCGAGTTTTCTGCAAGTAATTTCAGAAAAATCATACCGCGATTAATGAGGCGGTTCGTCAACAGGCATCGCGGCGGCGGTGTCATCTCCGATCAGCATCCGTCGGAATATCTCTGGAACGGTGCGTACTTTTTTGTTTTCGTCGGTGACAAGATGGAGCGTTTCACCTTCGGCGATCAGCGTTTCATCGCTTAAGCGGACCACTTCATAAATGAATCGGATCGAACGACTGCGCAGCTCGGCAAGCTGTGTGCGGACGATCAAAAGGTCTTCGTAAAATGCAGGAGATTTATATCTGACGTAAGACTCGGCGACGATCATCAGGGCGTTGTCGGCTTCCATTTGAATGTAGGAAAACCCACGCGCACGGCAAAGATCGCTGCGACCGGCCTCGAACCATATTAGATAGTTCGAATGATGGACAATGCCCATCTTGTCGGTTTCGGCATAACGAACGCGAACCTCAGTTTCATGCCAGCCGTCCATAAAAAGTCTGGAGTCGTGAGTCGTGAGTCGTGAGATTTTCTCTCGACTCACGACTCCTGACTCACGACTAATTTCTTGGCTGGGAGACAGGGATTCGAACCCCGATAGGCAGATCCAGAAACTGCAGTCCTACCATTAGACGATCTCCCAGCGTT
>CAZSEL010000030.1:0-49470 GCA_964605905.1 uncultured Chloracidobacterium sp.
GGCGATGGGGACAGGAGTGTCCCCGCTCCGCTATTTTACGAGCCGACCGTCATCTCTCGGGCGACCAATGATATGCGGCCGATGCAGGAAGAGACGTTTGGCCCGACGCTGCCGATTTGTACGTTCAAAACTGAAGAAGAAGCAATTGCTCTCGCAAACGACAGCGAGTTTGGCCTGACCGCCAGCATATGGACGAAAGACTACGCAAAAGGTAAGCGCGTCGCCGAACAGATCGAGGCCGGATCGGTCTGCATAAACGAAGTTCTTTACACACACGGCATCGTCCAAACGCCTTGGGGCGGTTTCAAAAACAGCGGCCGAGGCCGCACGCACGGCGTCGAAGGGTTAATGGAACTCGTTCAACCCCAACACATCCACACAAACCGCATCGCCATTCTGCCTGACGCCTGGTGGATGCCGTACACGCCAACCGCCGTTGAGACATTTCGGCAGTTTGCGACGAAGTTCGCATCAGGATCGTTAGTAAAAACAGCCGCTCTTTTACCGCAGCTCTGGAAACGTATCAAAGAGCTGCGATAAAAGTAGGAATTTTTTTAAGGAGGACAAACAAGATGACTGCTGAGACAAGACAAAGTTCGGACCGGGCACTTTCTGCGGACGAAGGGTTTTTGACATACCCGATACACAAGGTCGTCGCCGTTTTCGATGATCGCGACGCGATTGACGCGGCGGTCGAGGAACTAAGACAACACAATTTTCCGGCGGATGAAATAGAAGCTTTGTGCGGGATCGAGGGCGAAGACAAAATGGATTTCGAAGGCACGCGGCACGGCGCGTTGACGACGCTCGTTCGTGCCGTACAGCATATCGGCCCTGACCGGACGTATCTCGAACGCTACGAAAAAAACCTGCACGAGGGCCACTGCCTGATAATGGTCCGCGTAACAAACAAGCTGCGAAAAGCGATGGCCGCCGAGATATTGCACAAACATACACGGGAGAAAGTTACATATTTCGGCCTGCTGGTGATCGAGGAAATTCGGTGACCACCTGCGGAAATGAAACCTTCCTATCAGGTGATGCATCATAAGCGTTGCCGACGGAAGGAGAACCCGAATGAAAAAACTGAAGATCGCGATATGTTTACTTTGGTCAGTGCTTCTCTGTTCTGTTTTTCTCTTTCAAGATTCCCGGAAAGGTATTGGCCAAACGGATCTATCTTCAAATGGCCCGAGCGTAATACCCGACTCACCGGACATTGACCGTTTCGACGAAGCCATACAGAGTCGCTTTCTGACCGAGCCTAGTTTTGGAATGGCGCGAATTGCCCCATTAACGCCTCAGCCACTTGAAAGCCAACATGTAAGATCTTTTCATCCTGTCAAAGAAGATGAGAAGTCGATGCTCGCGGCATTTGAAAAGAATGGCTGGAAAGTTGGGCTTTACCTGTTTGGTCGAACAGCGATGCCGGACGGAAAGGATGAGAATCCGCTGGCTAAGTTCAAGGTACGCTATCGGATAAACACGCCGGTGCCGATAACGTGGGGGCTGAAAGGGAAGCAGCTTCCAAAGTCGAAAAAGTTGATGGACGAAGTAAAATCAGCCTTCATCGCTTTTCAAACGCCGAGCGGCGAAAACAAAGACCGTTATCAATTTACAAAGGGTGATTGGACTTACGTAGCCAAGCCTGTAAGGGCCGTAAATCAATCATGCATTAGGTGTCATACCGACTACGTCATTACCGAAAAGCTCGACGATGACCGATTCAAGTTCCGAAAACGCGCGGTCGGCGATGTGAACGGCGTTGTAGTTTACGGCTTCTCCAAAAAATGATCGGGAGAATTAGGTGCTTTCACTGCTAATTCAACGTGCGTAATCCAAAAACTCTCGCGGCGTGATGATTTCCACTCCGTGAAACGGATTTAAGACGAGCAAATCTTTGTCGCCTGAAACCAGAAAATCAGCATTGCCGCAGACAGCCAACTCCAACAATTTGTCATCTTTCGGGTCGCGGCAGGCAGTAATTGCTTCGCTGGTTTCAACCATCTCCGCGACTTTCAAAAAGCTGACCATAAAGCGCATTCGCTCGTCGTGGGTTATATACTTGTCAAATTTCTCGCGATTCAGAACGTCGGCTAACTCAAGCAGCACCGGAACGGAAATCAAAACCTTGCCGTTATCGAGCAATCTATCAAATGCTGTTCGCGGAACGCCGGCTAAAAGGGCAGCACTGACAAGTACGTTATTGTCAAAGACACCGCGCAATTCGTTACTCATCGGCTAACAGCAATTCCAGAATTTCAGGCGTTAAGCCTCTGCTTTGAGCGTTGCCGCTAATTTCGTCCATCGTCCGTTTCAGAGAATCAACATCGGCTTCGGAGTATTGTTTTAGCCAACTTCCAAACAGGGCTTGCAATTTTTGTTTGTCTGTTTGCGGCGCGTCGTTATAAAAGCGAGCAACGTCAGATTCGACCTGTAATGTAATAGTTTCCGTCAACATAACAAAGCGATTTTATCATATCATCGCCAAGAGTTGCGTCTTTAATATGGCTCCGAATAGGGTTTGGTTCTGGTGAAGGATGATAAAATCTGATCATAAATGATAAAGACGCTTGCTATATCAAACTATCGTTCGATCCTTGAGATGGTTGTTCCGCTTGGGCGGTTAAATGTTATCACGGGGCCGAACGGCAGCGGTAAGTCCAATCTTTACAGGGCGTTGCGGCTATTGGCAGAAACGGCGCATGATGGGGTTGTAGCGTCGTTGGCGCGAGAAGGCGGTTTGCACTCGACCGTCTGGGCCGGGCCGGAAGAATTGTCAAAGCGTATGAGAAGCGGCGAGGTCGCAGTTGAGGGAACTCCTCGAAAGAAACCGGTGCGGTTGAAGATGGGCTTTGCCACAGACGATCTTAGCTATTCTTTCTCGTTGGGATTGCCGGATGCCAGCGGACTGGTTGCTTTTCCGCTCGATCCGCACATTAAGCACGAGGTCGTTTGGGCAGGCGTGACGCTGAGGCCTTCGGCTTTGCTGGTGGAACGTAACCACTCGGTGGTGCGGGTTAGAAGAGACGCCGAATGGATAATAGCTGCAAAAGATATCGACAGTTTTGACAGTATTTTTAGCCAACTGTCGGATACGAACACGACGCCGGAGATTTTCTGGCTGCGCGAGCAAATGCGAGGCTGGCGATTTTACGACCACTTTCGTACGGATCGTGACGCACCGGCTCGGCAGCCTCAGATCGGCACTCGCACACATGTTCTGCGGCATGACGGCGCCGATCTCGCAGCCGCTATTCAAACGATCTTTGAGGTTGGGAATCGTGAGATGCTTGATTCGATAATTGCCGATGCGTTCTCAGGCGCACACGTCTCTGTCAATGCAACAGACGACGGAAGATTTTCTGTTGAGTTCAATCAAAAAGGATTGCTGCGTCCCTTAGCGGCCGCGGAACTTTCAGACGGCACGCTCAGGTTTTTGCTGCTCACGGCCGCGTTGCTTACACCTCGGCCGCCATCAATGATGGTGCTAAACGAGCCGGAAACCAGTCTACATCCGGATGTGATCCCTGCGCTTGCGCGGCTGATCAGCGGCGCGGCCGAGTCGTCGCAGTTGTGGGTCGTGACACACTCGGCAAAGCTGATTTCGGCGTTAAAAAAGAACCGTCTGTGCGGCCTGATAGAATTAGAGAAAGAACTCGGGAGCACGGCGATACGCGGACAGAAATTCCTCGAACGCCCGCCGTGGAAATGGCCGGAATAGGTTTCATAATGTCAGACAGACAACCATCGATATTCTTTGGTCACGGAAATCCGATGAATGCGTTGGCGGATAATGTTTATACGCGAGCGTGGGCTGAGATCGGGGCGTCATTGGCGCGGCCACAGGCGATACTGTTCGTTTCGGCACATCAACGAGTTTCAGCGTTGTCCTAAGGCCCGACAATTACATTGGTTATATCGGAACCGGTGCTTCGATTGAGAGCGTAAGGAATTATCTCGACAAGATATTGAAGTGATGAGAGGTTGCCTTAATTGCCGCGATACCTTAAAAAGCCGTCCGTGGGTTGAAACCCACGGCTATATTCAAACGATCGCTACGCGATAAAGAGCCGACTATTTTTTGCCTTTCCTAAGCGTAACAAGAATTGCATCGCCGACCTTTCGCTCGCCTTCTTTATCGGAGGGTTTGTTCACCACCTTGCCGTCCAGAAACATCGTCGTCGAACCGCCGCCGTCAAGGTTCATTGCATCGACCGCACCGAGCGAAAGCAGATACTCGGCAAGCTCATTCAAATTCATCCCGACACTAACACCCGGCTGACGGCCATCAACCGTCACCATCAGAAACTTCCCGTCCTTCATCTTCGCAACCGCCGTCCGCGGATGCCGCGTTTCGACAAACGACTTCGACGATTTTTCCTGTTCCCAAGTGATGTCGATCTTGCCGTTTTTGATAAGTTGCGGAACGCCGTTGGTGATAAACAAGCCGCCGCCTTTCTCAAAAAAGCCGTAGTATGGAAATACTTGACCAACCGCCGCCTGAACCAGCAAGCGTCGATCTTTCTTTCTCATTTGCGAAACCTGTTTAAGTCGATCAACAAGATTCACAAACTCAGCATTCTTTTGATGGATCGAGAGTACGAATCCGCCTTGTGGGATAATTGAGTCTTTCATGCCCTCCATCACCTTAAATCGGCTGCAAAAAGTCTGGGGCGTTTTGTAAACCTCACGTTGTTGGCATTTGTCGATTATAACCTCGACGCCTTCCGCAGTGCGCGTTGACCGTCCAAATTTGTCCGAGTAAAGAATTATCTCACCATTCTTTCTTTCCCGGTTAATGCCTTTAATCTCGGGAAACTCGATCAAGTGCGAGTGAACCCTCGCATAGAGGTTGAGGTGTCCGATCTCAGTAAAAAAGGTCTGTTGTTTTGAAGCGACAAGTGTGAGAGCGGCTCGGCCGTTTAGACTTTCACTATACATTTCCCCGTCAACAACGAGACTGCCAGCCGCATCACCTGCGAACTCGCTTTTATCGAGGCGGAAAAAGCCGCCGTTGATAGCGGCGACGGCGTTTCTACGAATAGCGATCGATGAAGTCGTCTCTAGCCCAATCGCTTTATCCAACGCATGACGAACCTGTAACCCAACTTTTGTGAGGTCGAGGCAGAGTAGGTTTATTTTTACTGGATCGGTGCCGATCTTGTGATCGACCTGTGCGTATTCGACGCCGGGGTGGACGGTCTTGAAATCCTGTGCGGGAAGATTCACCACAGAGACACAGAGAACACAGAGAAATAAAAACAGAAGCCGCACACGAGCGAACACTGTTGTTGAAACGAATGCATATAAACGGAAATTATCTTTCATACACTTTGTGCCCTCTGTGTCTCTGTGGTGAAATATCCGGTCGCTACTGATGACTTGACCATTCGCCATTCCAGTCGTAAACCTTACTCGCACGAAAACGCTTTTTGTAATCGTAAAACGATTTGCCCTCGTAGCAATAGCCGAGGTAGTAAAACTCTTTGCAGCGAGTTGGGTAATGCTCGGCCCTGACATCACAAAACCGCCTAGAACGATTCATGAAAAACTCCGGTGCACTAAGGCTGAAAATTCAATGAAAGAGAGACCCGATTCACGCTTCGAAGGGGATTTCGGCGTTTTGGAGGATTGAGAGTTCGTTGCGAGCGACGCGTTCTAGGAGTTTTGGGTCGTCGAACATTTTGACGAGGCCGTTGACGGTGGCGTAGCGGGGTTCGTCGGCGACGGTGACGGCGAGATTGATGTACGAACGCATATATTGGTCGATGCCGTCGAGCTGGGATCCGCCGCCGGTCAGTATAACGCCGCGGTCGTAGATGTCGGCGGCGACCTCGGGCCGCAATTCGGTCAGCGTGTCCTTGACGATGTCCGTGATGCGGCGGACTATGGCCTCGACTATCGGATAAAGCTCGCCGGTCGTCAGTTCGACCGCTCCGGGACTGCCGGTTTGGACGTCGCGGCCGCGAACCTCGATGGACTTTGAAATGTCGTCAGGCAAAAATGTCGTCGCAAACGAAGTTTTTAGAAACTCGGTTGTTTCCGCCCCGACCTGCAGCCCGCGATGACGGCGAAGATGCGTCGCGATCACGTCGTTGATTTCGTTGCTGCCGAAACGCTCGGATGTCGAATGAACGATAGAACCCTTGGCGATTATCGCTACGTTCGTCGTGCCTGCACCGATATCGACGATCGCCGATGCCCGTTTGTCGGTCGGCATCACACCGGCGCCAAACCCCGCGGCCAGGCCTTCTTCCATCATAAAGACCTTGCCGATACCGGCGTCGTCAGCCGCGTTTAGCAACGCACGCTGCTCGACGTGCGTTACGTCCGAAACCATGCTCATCACGGCCTGTATTGAAATGTTGCCGCCGCCGGTTTTCGCCTTTTTGACGAAGTGGGCGAGCATCTTTTTTGTTCGCTCGAAATCGGCAACCACGCCGCCGATCAGCGGCGCCTTTACGATAACGTCGCGGCCCTCGCGGCCTGACATCTCAGCCGCTTCCTGTCCGAACGCGACGATCTCTTCGGTCAGTTCGTTGATCGCGACCAGAGAAGGCTCGTCGAGAACGACACCGCGATCTTTTACGGCGATGATCGTACTGGCGGTGCCGAGGTCGATAGCCATCGAATCGGTTACAAGCTTTTTGAGCGAGGATATCTTAAGCATATTGTTCGTGGGCAGCTTAATTATATGCTGAAAGGCGGGCCGCTGCCAAGAAAAATCGTCGGTGCGGTAAAGTCTTTTTTTAGCCCCATCTTACCTCGAAAACACTGATGGGTTGAACGCGGTTGCGGACCGTCAATGGCTCACGCTCGGTCACGGGAATGCGGTTCCCGCTGGCGGCAGCGGCGGCTTCGCTCATCAATATCTGCCCGCCGCCGGCGTTGGATTCGAGACGCGATGCGACGTTGACCGTGTCGCCGATCGCCGTGTACTCGCTTCGCCTGTCCGAGCCGATGTAGCCGATCGTCGCTTCGCCGGTGTGCAGCCCGATGCCCATCGAGATCTGACTATAGCCCTCGGCACGCAACTCGTCGTTCAAACCGGCAAGCCGCTTCTGCATCGTAACGGCCGCCTTGACGGCGTTCAGCGCGTCTTCCTCAGACGCGGTCGGCGCCCCGAACAGAGCCATCAAACCGTCACCGATATATTTATCGAGCGTTCCGCCGTGCTCGAAAATGATGTCGGTCATCAGCGAAAAAAAGCGGTTCAAAAGAGTAACGACTTTTTCAGGATTTTCCTTTTCGGAAAGCGCTGTAAATCCGCGGATGTCGGCAAACAGCACCGTTATCGTTTGATTGACACCGCCGAGCCGGAACGACGCAGGATTGTCGAGCAGTTGTTTTACGACATACTCGGGCATAAAACGGCTGTAATTGGCGCGGGCGACCTCTTCGCGAGCGAGCCGTTTGTGGGCTTTTACAGTTTCGACCGTGACGGCGGTTTGGGCAGCGACCGCGCTGATAAGCTCGAGATGATCCGGCGTGAACGCAGCGAATGGATCGAGCCGGTCGGCGTAAAGCACGCCGTGAACGTTGGATTCGGTTATCAGCGGTGCACAGATAGTCGATCTGACGCCCTGAGCGACGATAGATTCGGCGCCGAGAAATTGTGCGTCGGTCTTTGCGTCCTGCGAGAGCAGAGCGACCTTGTCACGCATCACTTTTTGCGTGATAGTCCGGCTAATGGTCAGCTTTTCGGTCATCACTTCGACACGCTCATCGCGTATCTTTGCCCCAACGGGCGCGAGACTGTAATCGAGTATCTTTCCGTCGAGTGTTTCATCAGCAAGCAAGGCAACAACGCGATCGGCGGGCGTTCCGCGAAAGATCAGATCGGTGGCCTTTTCGAAAATTTCCCTGAGATCGAATACTGTCCCGAGCGATTTGCTCATTTCGTATAGCAGCTCGAGAATCTTGGCTTTTCGCCGCAGGTCTTTTATTTCCTCGGGCGTCGCGATGCTGGATTCTAACGAGAGATGCGACTGGCGGCCGATGATCTCGTTGGCCGAAATCTGCACCTGCGTTTGGCCGAGCGGCTTGTCGTCGTAATCGACGCCGGACGGCGCATCAACTACGGTTGGAGCTTGCTGAACAAACGACATGGCGGGCGCCTGGTACGAAGGCATTTTTACCGCCGGTTCCGATGGCACCCGGACCGATTCAAACGATGTTGCCGGAGCAGCAGTCGTTACCGAAAATGTTAAAACGCTCTCGCCTATCACTATCGAATCGTTGTTGGTCAAGTTTTTTTCCAGCGTTGGCGAGCCGTTTACAAAAACGTGGTTGACACTTCGAATGAGCGAGCCATTTTCGATACTTCCATCAACCAGCATGAACCCGGAATCGAACGGCTCTATTCGGGCGTGCTTTCGCGACACCCGCCGGTCGTTCAGCACAATGTCGTTTTCCTTGGCACGCCCTATCGTATAGGTCGTGCCGACGTCAAGTTCCAGATCCCAAACATTGCCTGTCGGCTCGGATATTTTCAGCTTTGCGTTCACTTTACAAACAATTGTAGTTCGTTGCGTTTAGATTGTGAATTTAAGGTTGCTACTTCTTTTAGATCGGCAGGGTGGGTTTGTTTAGATTTCAGCAATTTAATAAGAGCGACAACACCAACGAGACAAGGTTATGCGTATCCTTCCCGCTGAATTATTGACTGCCGCCACGGATTCCCAATAGAGGACATTTTCCATTGAGTTGAGTTTTCAAGAGGTCATTTCTATTGAGTTACCACAAGTTCTAACACATTTTCCTGATTTAGCTTGCAACTTTCCCGTAATTGTTGTAATCTCACAGTTTGATAATTCCATCACTCTTTTGTTGACGGTAAGCATGTTCTCATTGGGAGGACATATTGGATAGAGAGATGGCACGTTAATAACTGTCAGAAGCGGCTTGAGCTAAAGCTCTCGCCTTTCTCGCGTTGGTCCTTCGCTGCTACCGTTCACCGAAAGTTACAAACCCACCGTTAGAACTTCTTAAATAATCACTGAAGAACTGTTTGGAGTTCGGAGCTACGCCTTTAGCCGTTGTCTTCGAATTCGAGCTGATTTTGCGAGAGGAACCTGCTATGCGGGCACTCCGAAGTTCGTCGGTTGAAAGAGAAAATAGAACAATACAAATGAATTTTTCAGATCTAGGCTTACAGCCGTATTTTACGGATAAGTGTGAGCAAATGGGGTTTACAGAGCCTACACCCATCCAAAAGCAGGCAATTCCGGTAGTTTTAAACGGCGGCGACGTGATCGGGACCGCAGAGACCGGAACAGGAAAAACGGCGGCATTTTTGCTGCCGATATTACAGAGACTTCAGCAGGGTGAAAGACGACGCGGAACGACCGTTTTAATTCTTTCACCGACGCGTGAGCTGGCGAACCAGACCGATGCCGAGTGCAGAAAGTTTGCTCCTAAGGGCATCCGTTCGATGGCTATCATCGGCGGTGCGGGTTACTCAAAACAGATACAGGCGATCAAACAGGGTGTCGATATTCTTATCGCAACGCCCGGACGTTTGATCGATTTTATGGACCAGGGCATGATAAAGCTCAACTTTATCAATACTTTAGTGCTTGATGAAGCTGACCGCATGCTCGATATGGGCTTTATGCCGGCGATCAAACGGATCGTCAAAATGGTGCCCGAAAATCGCCAGACGCTGTTCTTTTCAGCAACGATGGCCCCGAGCATTGAGCATATTGCTCAATCGTTGGTAAAAGACGCGACTTACATCGAGGTCAGCAAACGCGGAAAAGCCGCCGTGACCATCGAGCAGCTCGCATATCCGGTCGCACAGCAGCATAAAATGCCGCTTTTGCTGGATATTTTATCGAAAGAAGATATCGATCGCGTACTTGTATTTACACGTACGAAACGCGGCGCCGATCGTTTGGCACAGGTGCTTGAAAAATGGGACCACAAGCCAAATCGCATCCACGGCGACCGCTCGCAATCACAGCGTGAAGCGGCCCTCAAATCGTTCAAAAGCGGCCGGACAAAGATCCTGGTTGCAACGGACGTTGCGGCCCGCGGCATCGATATCGATTCGGTCTCGCATGTGATAAACTATGATGTACCTGTCGTTCCTGAGGACTACGTTCATCGTATCGGCCGAACCGGACGCGCAGGTAATAAAGGCAGAGCGATCACGCTTTTTACCGCCGCAGAGGAACTTTCGATGCGAGCGATCGAAAAGCTGACCGGTCAGAAACTCGAAAGAGTGATCTTGCCGAATTTTGGTGGTGTTGCAACAGCCCCAGCCGAGCCAACGTCGCGGTTTGTCCCCAAACGGACGCTGCGTTCGACCGGTGGCCGACGACGCCGATTTTAATAAAAGGTTGGCTATATGAAAGCAGAAAAATACGCAGTTGGCGATTCTATTACATTGATGTGTTCGGGGTGCGACGATGACAGGCCGCACACCATCGAAACCGTTACGAAACTTGGAAAAATATCAAAAGCGATATGCTCCGAATGCGAAGGCGTCAGTACTTTTAACCGCGGCGTGAAAACATCGGTGTCGGTCGGTAAATCAAAGACCGCGTCACCGTACGACAGAACCCGCAAGTATAAGAAAGGACAGGCGATGATGCACACCACGTTTGGCCACGGCGAAGTAACAGCCGTGCTCGAACCGCAAAAGATAGATGTGCTATTCGGGGACCAAACCCGACGATTAATACACGCACAACACTAATTGTTCTTTGATTTTTTTGATCTGTTTCGTGTAGTTCGTGGATAAGATTTTCTGTCCACGAATCACACGAAATAGCAATAAAAAAAGGCGAGCCGGTTAAATGGCTCGCCTTTTTATTTGTTCTGATAATAATCAGTTATTTCCGGCCTTTCAGTAGAAAGCCGATGACTAAACCGATCGCGGCCGAGATGAGGATCGTTTGTCCCGGTTTCTGGCGGGCAAACTCTTTTGCATCCTCGATCAGCTCTTTCGGGTCTTTGTTCTGCAACTCCTTGAATTTTTCCTCAGCGTAAGCAAATTTTTCGCTTGCGAAATCCTTTGCCTTTGACGCCGCGTCCTGAACCTTTTGGCCGTATTCCTGTGCCTGCATCTTTATATCTCCTAAAAACTCGTCCTGGTTAGCGAACGGGTCGTTCTCAACCGGAACAAGCCCCTGCTCTAATTCCTCTTCCGCCTTTTTTACTTCTGCTTCAAATTCCGACATAGCTTTTCCTCGTCTCCTTGTCGCCGCCTTTTCATCTGGCCCGGCCGAACGCGATCTCTGATGAAACGTGTTCGTGAATAGTTGTAACGAAATCTGGTGAGGGAAAGTTCGCCGATTTTGTTTGGCTTCGGGCTGGGTTCGCATATATTTTTTTGGGCTTTGCCCATCTATTTGCGGTGAATCTCTGATTCACCGTGAATACTCAAGACTCTTTGCGGCTGTGCCGCAGCATTCAGGCCGGGCCGTGTAAGGCGGCGGCACAGCCGCAGGATCTAAGTTGATGCTGTCGGAAAAGTAGAACTTTTCCGCAAATAGAGCGGCAAAACCGCAATCAAGATGCGAAACTTTTTTTCAACCTTGTGAATTTTTTCTCAAATTGAGAAAAATGCGCTTGACAAGATATTTCCGAAAATGTAAATCTATTTTCTTTTGGTGAGTAAGCACTTACTAAGGTGTGATTTGGAGCGATTTATTGATCCACGATTTTTTCAAATGTGACCACAGCGGCCGTATGACGGGCGATAAACGGCGTGAGCAGATACTGCAAACGGCGTTTGACCTGTTTTCGCAGCGGGGCTTTAGTGGAACGACGACCAAGGACATCGCACGCGCGTCGGGTGTTTCCGAGGCGATGGTCTTTAAGCATTTTTCGTCAAAGGATGAGCTTTACGCGGCGATCATCCAAACCAAAACAAGCAAGGACGGGTTGCGCAAATTCCCTTGGGAAGGCAACGAACCTATGCTCGCCGCGATGGAAGCCGGTGACGACTATGGTGTTTTTTACCATTGGGCGACGCAAGCCCTCACTAAACACCAGACGGAAATCAGCTTCATGCGGATGCTGTTTTATTCGGCACTTGAGGAACACGAGCTTGCCGAGCGCTTCTTTGGCGAATTCATTGCGGAAATATACGATTTTCTCGGTAAATATATTAAACGGCGTCAGGACGCCGGAGTTTTTCGCGAGATCGATCCGCGAATCGTCGTGCGGTCTTTTCTGGGAATGATGATACATCACTCGCTGAATAACATTTTGTGGGACAAGAAACGAAAGATCCTCGACATCACCAACGAGGAAGCGGCGAAGAACTTTGCGGAGATATTGCTCAAGGGGATTTCAAAATAAATTGGCGGCCCGAAACGGGCATTTGATCACAATGAGAATCAAACGATCATTTTTTGCACTTACGGCTATTTCGGCGCTGATCGCGACCGGATGCGGCTCAGGCACGGAAGCGACGAACACTAACACGGCAGCGGCTATGTCGGTCGAGGTCACGACGACTCAGGCGACGCTCGCCCAGATACCGACCTATATCGAGGCGACCGGTAATCTGGCGAGCGATGCTCAGTCGGATGTTGCGCCGGCGGTCGGCGGCAAGATCACCGAGGTGAATTTCGACATCGGCAGCTATGTTCAGCAAGGCGCGGTACTCGTTAGGCTTGACTCGCGCGATGCGAACATAGGGCTTGAGCAGGCCCGTGCGCAGCTTGAACAGCAGCGGCAATCTGTTCAACAAGCCGAGGCGAACGTCGAACAGGTGATTGCAAATCTGCGCCAGACGCAGGCGAGGCTTGGTGTACGCGATGGCGAAACATTCCAGATAAAAGATTTTTCTCAGGTCAAAACATTCACCGCCCAGCTTGAGCTTGCCAATAAGGAATTGACGCGAGCGGAACGGCTGGTCACGAGCGGCGACATTTCGCGCTCTACATACGACCAGCGCAAATCGCAGCGTGACAGTTTGATCGGGCAATTGGACGAGGCTCGTTCAAACGCGGCTGTGGCTATCCGTGCGATCAATACGGCGCAGGCTCAGGTTGAAACCGCGAGAGCCTCCGCAGGTCCGCTTCGTGCCGGAGTTAAGGCTGCCCAGACACAGGTCGATCAGGCGCAGAAAGCAGTCAGCGACACGGTCGTTCTTTCACCGATCAGCGGCTTTGTTTCGGAACGTAATGCCGACGTGGGTGAATTTATTTCGCCGAACACACCGAACGCAAAACTCGCAACGATCGTCCGCACATCGACGCTGCGTGTAAAGATCGACATTCCCGAGCAAAACGTCGGCAAGGTCGCGACCGGACAGGGCATCTCGATTCAGGTCACTGCGTATCCCGACCGCAAATTTGCCGGAACCATCGTCCGCATCGCACCGAGCCTGAACCCGACGACCCGTGTTTTGAACGTCGAGGCTGAGGTGCAGAACGTCGAAGGCCTGCTAAAGCCGGGCCAGTTCGCAACGGTCCGCATCACGCAATCGAAACCCGAACCGGCGGTGATGATCCCGGCAATTGCGGTAAGAACCGTCGGCGAAACAAACAGCGTCTTCGTCATAAAAGAAGGCACAGCCCGCGAAGTGATCGTCCAACTCGGCCTGCTCGAAAACGACATGATCCAGATAAAACGCGGCCTGATCGAAGGCGATACGGTAGCAATTACAAACGTCAATCAGTTGAGCGACGGAATCTTTGTAAGACAATGATTTTTAGTCCCAAGTCCCAGAAGTCCCAGGAGTCCCAAGTGAAGAGGCTCGATTGGTGAATGGAATCAGGCGGTGGATAGGAAAAGTACGTAGGTCTGTAGGAAGGGGAAATGAATGAGTAGAATTCAGAGATTTGAAGATTTAGAGGCTTGGAAGATCGCTCGTGAAGTGGCGAAGGAGGTCTATCGAGTATCGCAGAACGAAAGGTTTGCTAAAGATTTTGGTCTAAAAGACCAGATCCGCAGATCGTCGGTTTCGATACTGTCCAACATTGCGGAAGGATTTGAACGAGATGGCGACAAAGAATTTTTACAGTTTCTATCAATTGCAAAAGGTTCCGCTGGCGAGGCCAGATCGCAATTGTATGTAGCTTTGGATCAAAACTACATCTCGGAACCGGACTTTGAATTGATCTACGGGAAACTTACGGAAGCAAGCCGGGTAATTTCAGGGCTTAGCAAATATTTGAGGCAATCAGAACTAAAAGGCCGAAAGTTCATTTAGAGATGTGGATTTTTACTTGGGACTCTCGGGACTTGGGCCTTGGGACTAAAGAAGTATGCAGTGGTTAGCAGAAATATGTGTTAAGCGGCCGGTTTTTGCGACGATGTTGGTAATGTCGTTGGTGGTTGTCGGTGCGTTTTCGTTCATGAGCCTTGGCGTTGATCTGTTTCCTAAGGTCGATTTTCCGACGATCACGGTAACGGTCCTCAATCCGGGCTCGTCGCCGCAGGAGATCGAGACCGAGATCACCGAAAAGATCGAGGAAGCGGTCAACACCATCAGCGGTATAGACGAACTGCGTTCTTCTTCGATAGAGGGAATATCGCAAGTCTTCGTGCAATTTCTTCTTGAAAAAGATGTCGAGGTTGCGTTCAATGAAGTTCAGCAAAAAATTCAGGCCGTTATCCCAAACCTGCCGGAAACGGCCGAGCAGCCGACGGTTCAAAAACTGGACAGCGACGCGACGCCGATCTTGCGCATCGTTGTTTCGGCGCCGACATCGCTCCGTGACGTGACCGAAGTTGCGAAGAACCAGATCAAGGAACGTATCGAATCGGTCAACGGCGTCGGCCAGATCACGATAATCGGCGGCCAGGAACGTCAGATAAACGTGTGGCTTGATCCGGACAAGATGCGTTCGTATAACGTAACGCCTGCTGAGGTTGCGACCGCGTTGCGGATACAGAACATCGAGTTCCCGAGCGGCCGTATCGACGAAGGGCAAAAAGAAACCGCCGTCCGCACGATGGGCAAGATCTTGAAACCCCAGGAATTTGACAACGTCGTTATCGCGACCCGCGGCGAGTATCAGGTAAAAGTCAAGGATCTCGGCTATACCGAGGATGGCGCCGAAGAGCTGCGTTCCGAGGCGCGGCTAAACGGCCTGCCCGCCGTGACCCTGATCGTCTCAAAACAGTCCGGCCAGAACACCGTCGCCGTCGCACACGAAATAAAAGAACGTCTGAAAGAGATCGAACCGACGCTGCCCGCAAACTTTCAGATGCGCGTGATCGGCGACAACTCGATCTTTATCGAAAATTCCCTTGCGTCGATCGAAGAGCATTTGATAATCGGATCAATACTGGCGGCGACCGTTGTTTTTCTTTTTCTGTGGAGTTTCCGCTCGACCTTTATCGCGGCACTCGCGATCCCGACTTCGATCATCTCGACGTTTGCGTTGATGTACGCGATGGGCTACACGCTCAATTCGATCACGATGCTTTCGCTGACCCTGATGGTCGGTATTGTTATCGACGATGCGATCGTGGTGCTCGAAAATATTTATCGCTTTGTCGAGGAAAAGGGAATGAACCCTTTCCAGGCGGCGATCGAGGGAACGCGCGAGATCGGCCCGGCCGTGTTTGCGACGACGCTGTCGCTGATGGCGGTGTTTGTCCCGATCGGATTTATGCAGGGCATCGTCGGCCGGTTTATGTCGAGCTTTGGCCTGACAGCGTCGTTCGCGGTCGGCGTTTCGCTGCTCGTATCGTTTACGCTGACGCCGATGCTGGCCGCACGCCTGATAAAACCGCATCACAAAAAACCGGCTGAAGATGACGCTTTCAAAAGCGATGTCGAAGGCGACGGAATGCTCGAAACGAACGTCGATAGGAGCGCTGACGAGCAGCTTTCAAAACAACGCGGCTGGTTTCGCCACCTCGACGGCGCATACACAACGATGCTTCGCTTTTCGATGTCGCATCGCTGGGTGATCGTGACGCTGTGTGTACTGGTCTTTCTGGCAATATTTCCGCTGTTTATGTTGGTCGGTAAAAACTTTCTGCCGGTGGACGACCAGTCGCACTACGAAGTATCGGTACGAGCGCCCGAGGGCAGCAGTCTTGAAAGCTCGGCCCAGTTGATGGAGCGCATCGCCGTGCGGATCAGGCAACAGCCGGGCGTGACCGACACGCTCGTGACCATCGGCGGCGGCCAGGCACAGGTCGTAAATTCGGGAACGATCTATGTAAAGCTGACGGACATCCCAGACCGCGATAAATCGCAGGAAGAGATGATGTCGGACACGCGTTATTTTTTGAAGGATTACCCCGACCTGCGCACAAGCGTCCAGATCGTGCAGGCATTCTCGGGCGGCGGATTCAGAAACGCGAACGTGCAGTTTATGATCGCCGGCCCCGATCTGAAAAAGCTTGAGGAATATTCCGAAATACTTCTCGAAAAAATGAAGACGATCCCGGATGCGGTGGACGTCGACTCTACGCTTATTGCCGGCAAGCCTGAAGTCCGGCTGCAGGTGGACCGGACAGCGGCCGCGGACCTCGGTGTCCGTGTCGGAGACGTTTCACAGGCTTTGAATACGCTCGTTGCCGGACAGGAAGTAACGACATTTAACGAGGGCTCGGAACAATACGAGGTCCACGTCAGGGCAATTAATAATTATCGGACCGACGTCGAAGGCCTCGGGCGCATGATAGTTCCCTCAACAAAACTCGGAACGGTTTCGCTCGACCGACTTGTAAAGGTTACAGAAGGAACTGGCCCAAGCTCGGTCGAACGCACCAACCGGCAGCGGCAGGTTACCTTGCTGGCAAACACTATCCCTAACGGTTCAGCTGCCAACATTACGGCGGCGATCGACGGGTTTGTAAAAGACCTCGGGATGCCGGCCGGTTATCGCACCGGTTATGTCGGCCAGTCAAAGGAAATGGGCAAGGCAGGTTTCTACTTCCTGTTGGCGTTCGGGCTGTCGTTCATCTTTATGTACATCGTGCTGGCCGCCCAGTTCGAATCGTTCATTCACCCGGTAACGATTCTGCTGACGCTGCCGCTTTCGATACCGTTTGGTATTTTGAGTCTGTTGGTGACCGGCCTGACGGTAAACATCTTTTCGGGGCTAGGATTGCTGCTGCTGTTCGGCGTTGTAAAAAAGAACGCAATTTTGCAGATCGATCATACGAACAATTTGCGGTCGCAGGGAATGAACCGGCTTGACGCGATCATCCAGGCGAACCGCGACCGTCTGCGCCCGATCCTGATGACGACTATCGCGCTTGTCGCCGGTATGATCCCGCTCGTCGTCGCACGCGGCGCCGGTGCCGGAACAAACCGCTCGATCGGCGTGCTGGTTGTCGGCGGACAGACGCTGTGTCTGCTGCTGACGTTGCTTGCGGTGCCGGTGTTTTATTCGATATTCGACGATCTTGCCGAAATGCGGCTTTTCCAGTATGTCAGCCGTTTTTCCGATTGGCTGTTCGGCGGAATTAGGCGAAGGATTTCATCAGCCGCGAGTTCGCTGTTTGGGAAGCACTGATTTTGTTTGTTTCACCTTTGATGAAACAACGGTGAAAACGCATAACCAAGGGAGGCTGTATGAACATCCCATTGTGAGGACTTATAGCTTCTCGTCGCCAAAGGCGACCAACATTAAAGCCTGGGGTGAAGCCGTTTCGGCGGAACCCCAGGACAGACGGTCGGACGATTCGCTCCCTGAAAGGGAGCAACAATGGGTTTTTTGTTAGTCGCTTTCAGCGACAGGAATTTTACGCGGTTTTCCTAGGGTTTCATTCGCTTCGCTCCTTGCACCCTAGGCTTTAATGTCAGTCGCCGTTGGCGACAAGAATTTGAAATGTTCGAGTTTATTTTATTTCGAACGATCTAAATTTATATGGGTTCGCGATCATTTATATTTTTCATACTGGCGGGCTTGCTGTGCGTCGGGACGGCTGCGGCCCAGACCGAGCCGCCATCGCCGGTCCAGTCGCCGACGCCTTTCGTGGCCGACCCTAAAGGCGTGCTGCCGGAAAATGTTCCGGCCGTGCCGCTTGTCGCGCCTGACTATAATTCCAACGACCGTCGTATTCCTGATCTCGCAAGGGTTGGCGTCGATGCGGCGCAGCAACGCCCGCTGTCGCTTGCGGAAACCATTGCGCTTGCGCTTGAGAACAACCGCGATATCGAGGTGACGCGAAAGACCAACGCGATGGCCGAGTTTGACCTAAAAGCCGCCAGAGGTTTTTTCGAGCCGCGCTTTTCGGGACAAGCATATTACGACCGCTCGACTGTGCCTAACGTCAGTATTTTCAGCAACAATCCGACGACGACGCAGGGCACAATTCTAGGCAATGCCGGGTTGACCGGTTACGTTCCGCGGTTCGGTACTGTGTTGACCGGCAGTTTTAATAATCAGCGTCTGACGGCGGATAATCCGATATCGATCCTCAGTCCGCAGTATAATTCGACTCTCGGTTTTAGCCTGACGCAACCTCTGTTTCGCGGCCGTTCGATAGACCAGCCGCGTCGCGTGATCGAGATCGCCAAGCGAAATATCGACATAACAGACACGCAATTCAAACAGCGTTCGATAGAGACCGTTGCGGCGATAGAAAAGTCTTACTGGGACCTGACATACGCGCTTCGCAATCTGCAAGTGCAGCGCGACGGCGTAAAGGACGCAAAAGACCAGCTTGAGCACAGCCGCCGTCTTGTTGACGAAGGACAGCTTGCTCCGATAGATATTGTCGCGTCGGAAACACAGGTCGCGACGTTTGAACAGGCCGTTTACGACGCTTTGAATGTCGTGAACATCGCCGAAAACCAGCTAAAAGTTCTTATCTCGCCGAATCGAAATGCAGAGCTTTGGAACGAGGCGATAGTACCGGTCGATTCGGTCGAGGTTGCAGTACCGACCACAACGCTGGACGACGCTCTAAACCTCGCACTCAACAACCGGGCGGAGATGGAGATCAATAAATTTCAGAAAGATATCAACGCCGTCGATCAAAGGTTCTATAAAAATCAATCGCAGCCGCAGATCGATCTGATCGCGAGCTATAATTCGGCGGGAATCGGCGGGAGCGCTAACCCAAATTTCACCAGCCCATTTTGTACGAACAGCCCTAATCCTGTGGAATGTCAGGCCGCACAGCAGGCTCAAATGCAAACGTTTCTCCAGACGATCGGCGGCAGCGGTACTGCGGTAACGGATATTTTCGCAAACAAATATCCGACCTATCGCGTCGGTGTTCAATTCAATCTGCCGCTGTTTGGTGACAAGACTTCGCGGGCAAATTTGGGTCGTGCGCGTGTCGAGGGTGAGCGAATTGACGTGCAGCGTGAGGGGCTCGAACAGGTTATTCAGGCTGAGGTTCGCAATGCGATCCAATCGGTTCGGACCAACGAGGCAAAGCTGCGCACGGCGTCGGTCGCGCGTGAGAATACGGCAAAGCAGTACGAATCAGAACAGCGAAAGCTCGACAACGGCCAGTCGGATATCTACCGCGTTCTCGAACGCCAATCCGCGCTGACCGCCGCCCGTTCGAATGAGCTGCGTGCCCGCACCGATCTGAACAAAGCCATCGCCGAGCTGCAGCGTGCAACCGGAAATACGCTGACCGCAAACAATGTCACCCCAGTTTTGAAGAAGTAAGAGTGACGCCTTTAGGCGTTCCTCATGCTACACACGAGACTGTTAATTTTGTGAGAAAGAACGCCTAAAGGCGTCACTCTTACCCCGAATGAAAGCTGTCTATATAAGAGAATTTGGCGGACCGGAGAATCTTGAGATTCGAGAGGTTCCCGATCCGCCCATACCGAGCGGTTCGCAGATTTTAGTTCAGGTTGCTGTAGCCGGTTTGAATCGAGCAGACCTCCTGCAATGTCGCGGGCTTTATCCGCCGCCAACGGGTTACTCGCCAAATATTCCGGGGCTTGAATTTGCCGGCGAGATCATCGAAAAAGGCAGCAGCAGCGTTACGAATCTTGGGATTGGCGATCGCGTGTTTGGCATCGCGGCAGGCGAGGCTCAGGCCGAAAGGATAGTGATCGAAGCGAGCCATGTCGCTCATGTTCCAGATAATCTTTCGTTAATTGATGCCGCCGCGATTCCCGAGGCATTTGTTACTGCGTATGACGCGGTGTTTACGCAAGGCGCGCTTGCAGACGGCGAGTCGCTTTTGATTCATGCTGTCGGTTCAGGCGTCGGCCTTGCTGCCTTACAGCTCGCCAAAGCAAATGGCTGCACTGTTTACGGAACATCACGCACGGCGACCAAGCTCGATAAATGCCGCGAATTCGGTCTGGACGAGGGCATTGCGACCGGAAACGACGGAAAATTTGCAGACAGTATTTTGAAACTGTCTGGCGGACGCGGCGTAGATGTCGTACTCGATCTGGTCGGTGCGTCGTATTTTGAAGAGAACCTGAAAAGCCTTGCGGTGAAAGGCCGCCTGATGCTTGTCGGATTGACCGGAGGAACAAACACGCAGTTCGATCTCGGCACGGCGCTTCGTAAACGGCTAAAGATTACCGGCACAGTTCTAAGGCCTCGGTCTGTCGAGGAAAAAGCAGACGCGATCCGCGAGTTCGCGGAGAATGTGATTCCTTTACTGACAAACGAAACGGTCCGACCGAACATTGACCGCATTTTCAATATGGCAAATGTCCGCGAGGCTTACGAATATCTGGGATCGAACGAAAGTTTTGGGAAAGTGGTTTTGAAATGGAACTAGTCATCGGGTCAGAACCGCGAGCGATAGCGACCGGTTCTTTCTTCGGCACCGCCGGAACCCAGTCGCTACCGCTCCCGGTTCTGACCAAAGCGAGACGCGGCTTCATCGGTGATGAGACAAAGACCGGCAACTTTACGGGATTCAAGCTCTTCCAACAGATTGAAAGCGGCGGAATAGTTTAGGCCGGAGCCCTCGAGTTTATCGAACGAAACGACCGACCAGAGTTGCAGATCGAGTTCAGAGTCGGGATTGTTTTGACCGTTTTCCATGAGCCTTATTTGGAACACTATCACACGTTTTCCACATGTGTAAAAGATCAGGTCAGTACCGCCTGCGTAAGCGGGTGGCAGACCTAACTAAACAGCAAATTCTTTCCTTTGCGGAATCTTGGTAATTAATTTGAACGATAACCGCACAATTTTCACGACCGGTTTTCCGGGTTTTATCGCAAGTCGGCTGCTTGAGCGGCTGGCCGGACCGGACGTGTTTGCTTATTTGCTGGTGCAGCCCGCGTTTGTCGAAAAGGCGATGGCGGAGATCGAGCGGATCGCTTCGGCGACGGAAATGCCGCTTGAAAACATTGCTCTGATCGAAGGCGATATTACGAAAGCAAACCTCGGAATCTCGGACGAGGATATTGAGACCGTTCGTAATGAAGTAACGGATATTTTCCACCTCGCCGCCGTTTACGACCTTGCTGTGGCAAAAGACGTCGCCTTTGCGGTCAATTTTGATGGGACAAAAAAAGTGAATGCATTTGCCGCGTCGGTCGAGAATCTTAAACGGTACAACTATATTTCGACGTGCTATGTAGCCGGAAAACGCACCGGTCGCATACTGGAAACCGAATTAAAGCACAACGCCGGTTTTAGGAATTATTACGAAGAAACTAAATATCTTGCCGAGCTTGAGGTTGAGAAATTAAAAAACGATCTGCCGGTTACGATCTTTCGGCCATCGGTTGTCGTCGGCGATTCGCAGACCGGAGAAACCGCGAAATATGACGGCATTTATTACCTGATAAAGTATCTGATGAAAGCTCCGGGATTGCTCAGGCTGGTCAATGTAGGGAACCCGGAAGTGCGGCTAAACCTTGTGCCTGTTGATTTTGTGGTCGATGGCATCGCGGCATTGTCGCGGGATGACAATGCATTGGGTAAAACGATCGCACTAGCCGATCCAACCCCGCTCGCGACAGCGGAGCTGTTCAACGTGATCTCGGAAAACTTGAGCGGAAAGCGTTCGCTGATAACTCCGCCCGCCAAATTGGTCGAATGGTTTTTGAGCACGAGCGTCTCGCCGCCGCTGACAGGTTTGCCGCATTCAGGCGTGCCTTACTTTTTTGTCGCGCAAACCTATGATACAGAGCTTGCTGATTCTTTTTTAAAGTCACACGGCATCGAGTGTCCGCGTTTTCTCGATTACGCCAAAAACCTGCTCGACTTTGTTAAAAAGCATCCGACAGTCTGATTACGACATCGAAACCAATTATGCGAAAGCTGTCGGTTTTTACAATATTAGTTTTGTCCATGCTCGTGATTGCAGCGTCCGCCGAAGCTCAGAGCGGGCGTGTGCAGCCGACGCCGACGCCGGATGACGAGCCGGTTCGTGTGGAAACCGAAGAGATAAAGCTGAACATCCTCGCGACGGACGAAAACGGCAAGTATGTCCACGATGTAAAAGACACGGACATCGTCATTACCGACAACAACATTCTCCATCAGCCGACAAGTATTCGCCGGATGCCCGCAACTGTTCTGATCGTTATGGATACGGGCGGCGAACTGCGTTTTCGAAAGAGCCTCGATCAGACACGAGACACGGCGGCGGCGGTCGTTGCCGCGCTCGGTATGGAGGACAACATCGCGGTGATGCAGTACAGCGACAAGGCCGAGATCGTCGAGGGCTGGACGACAAACAAAGACACGATAATGGCCGCCATCGGCCGGACAAATTTTGGCCGACGTTCGGCGTTTGTCGAGGCGATAGAAATGGCGACCGCGTTCCTAACCGAAAGCCCGAAAGACAATCGGCATCTTGTATTGATAACCGACGGAACCGACAGTTTTTATGGCGGATCGGAAAAAGCGGCCGCGATGAAACGTATCCTTTCGACCGATATCAGCGTTCACGTCATCAGTTATACGCGGATGGAGCTAACCGACATCAAGCCGCGAACAAAAGCGACCTCGAAACATCCGCCGTCAAAGGCAATGCCTGACGAAATCGCCGCGACGCTGCCAAATGGCGTTCGCGATGTTGCCCGCGCACCGAAGATCGGCCCGACGATCATTCTCGATAGAAAACACCTGAAACGAATGCGCGACCGCAAGGACGATCTTGAGGCCAGCGAAGTCGCGCTCGGAAATCTGTCAGAGAATACGAACGGAACGATAGTAATTCCGCTTGATAAAGAAGAAATGCTCGCCAAAACCGGTGCGATCGCACGGTTTATCGATTCGAGCTACGTACTCACATACATTCCCAAAATACCTGTCAGTGAAAGCCCCGACGAGCGAATGATATTCGTTACCTCAAAACGCCCCGGCCTTGTCGTTCAGGCAAAACGCCGCTTTGTCGTCCCACGAATCGTAAATCGGTGATAGTTCATTTAGGAACTTTGAAATTCTTGCTTCCGATTTTAAATTGCCTCCACCTTTAGGTGGAGGATGATGATGAAAAATCGAGGCTTTAGCCAAATTTTAAGAAAAGAAATTCCGATTGGCTTTAGCCAAAAAAACTTGGAATGTGAATGTGATCGAGAGATTGGGCTAAGCCATAAGGACAGGCCATTATTAAGATTCGGCTAAAGCCATCCAGTGTTAACAACCCCACCCTCCACCTAAAGGTGGAGGCAATTTAAAAACCAGAATTTTTCGCTCACAGACCCTAATCGTCCCAACTTATCGAACCATTCATTTAATATTTCCGTATCTAATTGCATTGATCTGTAACCGTGGCGATTCGATAAACGTCTTTATTCCGACGTACAGCAATTTGAATTGTAACGAATGCGAGGTTTCCAACCGGCACTTGAGGATGAGGCATTTGTGGCGCTGAATGACGAATCGGCGTCTGCTCCGTCGCGCGTGCTTGCCGAACGGACCGACCGTCAGTTGGTGGATGTTGTGCTCGCCGGTGACGAAACTGCGTTTGAGCAGTTATTCGACCGCCATAAGCACATGGTCGTAAAGCTCTCCGGCCGCTATTTTCGCCAGCCCGAGGAAGCCGAAGAGATCCTGCAAATTACTTTTGCAAAAGCGTTTGTCGAGCTTGAAAAGTTTCGCGGCAACCACGAATTTTCGTTTCCCGGCTGGCTGCGACGGATCGCGGTGAATGCGTGCATCGACGTTCTCAGAAGCCGCAAGCGAAAACCCGAAGGGCTGTATTGTGAATTGAACGACGCCGAAACCACCGCGTTTGAGACGATCTCTGCAAGCGGAAAACGGTCGAGTGAAAGCGTGCTTGCCGACCGCGATCTCATCGATAAACTGCTGTCACATCTTGACGCAGAAGACCGTGCGATACTGCAAATGCTCTATACAGAGGAGATGTCGGTTGCAGAGATCGGGAAAGTATTTGGCTGGTCGGTCTCAAAGGTAAAGATACGAGCATGGCGTGCACGCCGCAGCTTAAGAAAAGTGCTGGCGAAATACGTGTAACCGTTGGAACGGCACCGCCGTCTTTATAGACAGTTTCAAGGAAATGAATAGAAAGCGAAAAACGGAATTGGATATGCTAGGACGCGGGCTATTTGAGCGTGCCGGTCTTGAGGCCGAATCTGTTGAAAAGATTGCGGCTTCGCCCGATGCCTACAATCCCGTGCTTGCCCGCATTACGCAGGAAAGGTCGAGAAAATCCGAAGGTTTTGTAGATGTTTCGAGAGCGAACAGGTTTGGAATCCGCCGTATGGCAGCAACTGCAATGGCTCTGGTCGTTGTTTCGGTTATTTCTTTTTCACTGATTTATCGCGACAAAAAGGATAATGTCGCTCTTGATCACAGGATCGAACTTCCGGTGCCGCCACCGGAAACAGCACGGCCGGTTACTCCTCCTCCTGGGAATATCGAGAGTGAACAACCGACCGGCCGTGCTAAATATCCGGATGCCATGACAGAAAAGGCGTCCACCAAAAAACCGTCGCCGCGACGCGTGCGTGATGTTGGCGTCGAGCCGCCGTTGGCTGAATTTGTATCGCTCGGCCTGCCAGGCACGCCGCAGCATACGGCGGACGGCGGACGTGTGATACGCGTCGAACTGCCCGCAGCATCGCTGTTTGCAATGGGCGTAAACGTCCCGATCGAAAATGGTTCTGACACGGTAAAGGCGGACCTGATAGTCGGTCCGGACGGCGTTACAAGGGCCGTAAAGTTAGTTGATTGAATAAGTTGGAGAATTGAAATGAAAATAGTTATTGGACTGATGATGTTCGTTTTGTTGGTTGCGAGCGCGGCGGCTCAAAAGCCAAGGGTCATTGCCGAGCTGGCGTCGAGTTCGGATAAGACGATCAAAAACTCGCCGTTTTCAGCCGAGGCGGTGAGTGAAAGCGTGCAGGTTTTGGCAGACGGAAACCGCATCGTCCGCAGCTCGACGAGCAAGCTTTTCCGCAACAGTGAGGGGCGTTTTCGCCGTGAGGTAGCGAGCGGAACCGGCGGCTTGTTTGGGTCGTTTCACTCTTTTGGGCCCGGTATCACTATTCTCGATCCGGTTGCCGGACAGAGGTATTTGCTTGATTCTGAGTTGAAAACCGCACGCGTTGCCCAGCTAAGACCCGGCAAGGCCATTGCAGTCACAGGCTCGGCTTCGATAGACCCGGCGAAACTAGCCGAGCTGAAAAAGTTGGCCGAGACACATCGCGCCGAAGGTAAGGCCGGTGTTGGACCTGAAATCAGGATAGAAACCAGATTGATAATGGCGCCCTTGCCCGGAATGCCGCCGCCGCCGATGGCTATTGTCGGTTCGATGCCGGCTATGCCCGGAATACCGCCCGTGCCGTTCGGTGCCGGTCACCACTCAGACTATGAATCGCGTACCGAAGAGCTCGGAAGTCGTGATTTTGAAGGAGTTATGGCCGAAGGCAAGCGAACCGTTACGACGATTCCCGCAGACGCGATCGGCAACGAGCGCCCGATCGAGATATCGTATGAACGTTGGTATTCGAAAGAGATTGAGCTGGTCGTCTATTCAAAACACAGCGATCCGCGTTTTGGCGATCAGACTTATACGCTGACAAACCTAGTCCGCAGCGAACCCGATCCGTCGCTGTTCACGCTGCCGCAAGGCTACAAACTCCTGACCGCACCCGACGCCGTTTACAAATTCAAATCTACCGAAGACGCATATCGCAAATCCGCCGAGGCATACCAAAGGGTCGTAATCGCGAAACCAGCACCGGCAACCGCACCGACGGCAGTCACCAAGCCATAGCTTTTTTTGACGAATTTCTTCCACCCAAACTGGGCGGGCTTTCGGGCCTGCCTTTTTTCGCGCCCACCCGCCGGAACGCGGGCACCCTTGCCCGCGTGTGTGAAATGTTCCACGATAAGAAAAAGCGTGAAGTACGCCGCGTCAATTGTTGATTTTATATGGTGTTAAGCAAATAACATGACCGCTTGACATACCTGCTAAACATATAAATAATTTATGGGTCTAATAGAAACTTTGCGCATTTACTTATCAACTTCATCCTCTTAACAACACGAATTTTTGAAAAAGAAAAAGCCGAAAATCTCAGCGATTGACCTGTTTTGCGGGGCGGGCGGCCTGACTCATGGTTTGATACTTGAAGGAATTAAAGTTCGTGCGGGCATAGACATTGATATTGCTTGTCAATATCCTTTTGAGCACAACAATAAGGGCGCGAAATTTCTAGAGAAAAGCGTCAAAGAAATTTCTGGAGAAGAATTATCCGCGTATTACAAAAAGGATGATATCCGAGTATTAGCGGGATGTGCTCCGTGTCAACCTTTTTCCACATTTAGACACGCATACGAGAAGAAAAAGAAAAAAGAGTTGTCAGAGTCCAAGGCTCCAATTGAGAGAATCGATGAGAAATGGGATTTACTCAAGTCGTTCATGCGCCTTGTTAAAGAGCTTGATCCGGACATCGTAACAATGGAAAATGTCCCGCAGCTCTGTCGGCACCAGATATTCAAAGATTTCGTAAATTTTTTAACTGAGAATAAATATACCGTAACCCATCAAATCGTCAATTGCGCCAAATATGGCATACCTCAGCGCCGAAAAAGATTGGTTCTTCTAGCTTCTAAGAAAGGAGAGATTAAATTTCCCGACGCTGGCTTGTTCGAACATACTTCGGTAAAACAAACGATAGAACATCTGCCGGAGATCACAGCTGGTTCTCAATGTTCAGAGGACCCGTTGCACAAGGCGCGCAATCTTTCGCCGATCAACCTGAGAAGGATAAAGGCTTCCAAAGCCGGTGGAACTTGGAAAGACTGGTCCGTTGAACTCTTACCGACTTGCTATACGAAGGAAACAGGGGAAACTTTCAAGGCAGTTTACGGCAGAATGTCTTGGAACGACCCATCGCCAGTAATTACGACTCAATTCCACAATTACGGAACGGGCAGATTCGGTCATCCCGAACAAGATCGAGCCATTTCCTTGCGGGAAGCGGCTCTATTGCAGACATTTCCTGCATCTTATTCGTTCGTTCCCGACGGTGATCCGATTCTTATAAATCGGTTGGGACGATTAATCGGTAATGCAGTTCCACCGGGCTTGGCCCGTATTATTGGCCAGGCGATTAGAGAACATGTAAACGCAAACTATGAAAAAGAATGATCAGTTCTCCTTCGAAATTTCCCTTAGTGTTCTGAATCATCTCGGACGGAATCTATACAGAAGTTTTGTAACCGTGCTCGGCGAGGCAATTTCCAACGCTTGGGATGCAGATGCAAAGAACGTCTGGATTTATGTAGACAAAGCAAAGAATAATTTTGTAATTAAAGATGATGGCGCTGGAATGACCGCATCCGATTTTCAGAACAAATTCCTAAAAATCGGCTATTCAAAACGAAAAGACGGACAAACGAAATCCTCAAAGGGAAGACCTTTCATCGGTAGAAAGGGTATTGGGAAACTAGCCCTTCTTTCATGCGCTGATCGGATCTCGGTAATCTCTAAAACGAAGAATTCTGAATACATTGGTGGGACAATCGATAATTCTGGATTGGACAGGGCGATTACCGATGACCTAAACCCAGAAGAATATCCGCTCGCGATCGTTGATAGACGTCATTTTTCGAAGCATACCAAAGATCACAACCAGGGAACTATTATTTATTTTGAGAACATTAAGAGTGGCATTCGAAACAGCCTGGATATTCTAAAAAAGATAACTGCTCTCTATTTCAGATTTTCCATCCTAGACAGCACATTCAATATCTTTATCGATGATGAAAAAATCACATACCGACATTTGAATGATCTTGCTGAAAAAACAGAATTTCTATGGAGAATTAATGGCTTAAAGGATCCGTTTGTTGATAAGGAGCTTAAAAACGTCAAGGAAATCAAAGACCTAACTGTGAAAGGCACCTATCGTGGGTTCATCGGATCAGTCGGCAAACCGACAAATCTAACGATCATGGGAATGGAAGAAAGAGTAAGCGTTGATCTTTTTGTCAACGGTAGGCTCAGAGAGAAAAATATTCTCAAGCATATTCCCACGTCTAGGATTGTCGATTACTACATTTATGGGCAAATACATTTTGACGAATTAGACGCTGATTCAACAGATAGGTTTACAAGCGACAGGGAAGGAGTCGTTGCCGACGATTCGAAATATCAATTATTTCGGCAAAATTTCCTTAACGATGTAATGAGGGTTGTCATTGACGACTGGGATGTTTGGAGGAGAAAACATCGTGAGGATGGTGATTCGGAAAATACCAAGAAAATATCAAAGAAAGACCGCAAATCGGAGGAACTATTTAATGTGGTATCCGACGAATATTCGCCGGCAGAGGGTTCAAAGAATAAATCCAAAATCGACAAGTGGGTCGACAACTTGGCACGAGATGCCCAATTCAACTTCGGCTCGTACGCAGAGTGCTTTATTTCCGAGAACTTGATAAGAGAATATATTCGAGAAAAAAAGCTTTCTATATCTCCGGAGGCACAAGAAGAGATCAAGCACTGGAAAAAGAAAGAGTCGGTGAATAAAAATAAGGGAAATATCAGTATTGAAATTCGACGAATGAATTCGGACACTTCCTATTTATCGATGGACGACCTTGCGTATATGGTCGATAAAAGAGTTGCCGAAAAGGAAGCGTGTCTCGCCCGTGACGCGAACGAATACAAACCAGTTCGCGATGCTCTCGCTCATACCGCGTTACTCACCGACGAAGCAAAAAGAAAATTGACATCTGTATTTGCGAATATTCGAGGTCGATTAAATACGTTATTTTCGAAATAATATAACGGTCACGTAGCAGTCTTTCATGCGCTCGCTATATTTGGGCGAACCTCCTTGACATAAATTAGAATTAGACTTATTCTAATACTAAACAGTAGCGGTGTATGGCCTTCTCTAATTCAATAGATGGAAGTTAAAACGACAGAACATTTGGGATTAACGCGGCAGCGTGAGGTTGTGTTGCGGGTTATTCGCGATGCTCACGAACATTTGACGGCGAGCGAGGTTTTTTCGGCGTCGAAGGAGATGCTGCCGACGATCAGCTTTGCGACCGTTTATAATTCGCTTCGCTTTTTGAAGGACGCGGGGCATATCGCCGAGATCAGTTTTGGCAGTGGCGCGAGCCGGTTTGACCGGATAACGCACCGCCACGACCACGCGATCTGCACGGGCTGTGGAAAGCTGGTCGATATCGAGATGGAAGTGCCCAGCGACATCATAAAGCGGGCCGCGAAACAATCGAAATTCAAACCGGAATCATTGGAATTTACGCTAAGGGGCAAATGTCCTGAGTGTGTGGAAAATTAGCCACAGAGCGCACAGAGAATTTGAGGCAGAAACACGACCGGTAGGGAATGTGTAAAACCCTAATTTCTCTGTGAACTCTGTGGCAAAAACATAACAAGGAGATAGTAATAATACATGTCAACAGCAACTGCACCAGCAACGGAGAACACGCCACAAACGGCCAAGGTCGGACAGCCGGCACCGGATTTTAACATGCCTTCGACGAAGGACTTTGAGACGCTGAAAGAGAACGTCAAATTAGCGGATTACAAAGGCAAATGGCTCATTCTGCTATTTTACCCGCTCGATTTTACGTTTGTCTGCCCGACGGAATTGATCAATTTTTCCGACCGTTTGGACGAGTTTCAGGGCGTCGGAGCCGAGGTTGTCGGTGTTTCGACCGACTCGGTACATTCGCACCGCGCATGGCTGAAAACGCCGGTCGATAAGAACGGTATCGAGGGCGTTAAATACCCGATCGCGTCGGACGTAGGCGGCAAACTGGCAAAGGCTTACAACATCCTGGTCGAGGAAGCGAACATCGCGCTTCGCGGTTTGTTCATCATCAACCCCGAAGGTGTTCTGCAATATTCGGTCGTTCACGATCTAAACATCGGACGCTCGGTCGATGAAACCTTGCGCGTACTGCAAGGCTTGCAGACAGGCGGCCTGTGTGCGGCAGATTGGACGCCGGGACAGGAGAATCTGAAAGTTTAAGACTAATAGAACGCGGATAAAGCGGATCGAACGGATTCTCGCGGATTGGTTTACATTTTGATCTGCGAAAATCCGTCGCATCCGCTTTATCCGCGTTCTATTTTTTGAGGTAAAAGAAATGCCGATGAGAATTGGAGATGCGATGCCTAGCCTGGATGGCGCTACCACATGGTTTAACGGTTCGCTCGAAGACACAACGAAAGATATCAAAGGGAAGCCGGTGCTGGTCCATTTTTGGGCGGTGTCGTGCGGGATCTGTAAAGACAAAATGCCACAGCTACAGGAGATCATAAAGAAGTACGGCCCGCTTGGGATGCAGACAGTCGCTGTTCACATGCCGCGTTACGAAGCGGACACCGATCTCGACACCATCAACGAAGCGATGACGTCAAATAACATCGTCGAACCGACAGCGGTCGACAGCCTGCATAAATTAAAGGACGCATTTCAGAACGAACAAGGCTGGGTTCCGATCTATTATTTGTTCGACGCCGTGGGCAAACTGAAAACACGCGCCGCTGGCGAATTCGGCGTAAACGTACTGCAAACGGCACTGGATAAAATGTTCGCTGCACAAACTGCGACAGCATCGGGAATTAGCCACGGATAAACACAGATCGACACGGATAAGATATTTCTATTAATTTCTTATCCGTGTTGATCCGTTAAATCCGTGGCTAAATTGTTCTTAGATATTCCCGCTGAATATTTCCCAAAAGATGACGCTGATGATGTAGATGCTGACGAAGATCGATCCCAAAAGCAGCAATATCAGCCCGCCGATCATTCCAAAAACAAACAGATAATCGCTGGTTGTGCCCGTGCCATTTCCGGTGGCTCGTGTGCGGATCAGGTCCATGTTCTGCTTGTTCGATTTCCAGAAAAAATCGAACGCATCGCCGATGAACGGAATCGAGCCGACAATGTAATCAAGCCCGATGTTAAACGCCATCCGCAGCAGCGTAATTTTCGGCACACCGTAACGCGCACCGGCGATCAATATGTAAAACGAAGCAAACGACGTTATCGTATCACCGACATTCGGTATCAAACCGATCAAGGAATCAAGCCCAAACCGCCAACCCGTTCCCGGAATACGAAACAACCCGTCGAGATAATGCGACAGATTGTCGAGGCCCTCTTCGATCTCGATCTGTTTTTGGGTTTGAAGTTTGTCCATAAGAAATTTTTCACCACAGAGGACACAGAGATCACTAAGTTGTCAGTCCCTCTCTCCATACAAGTTTGAGTCGCTCCTGTTCAACAGTAGGAAGAATTAGCTCGGTGTCGCCGTCAAACTCCACCATGAAAACGCCTTTAGCTAACACCTCAACGATGGTGCCCTTGGTTCCAGCTTTGAAACCGTGTTCAGTCAGATCGGATTTTAGAGACACTACATCATATTGTAATAAGTCTGGCTTCATGCTTTCTTAGCTCTGTACTCTCTGTGGTGAACTATCTGCCGATTATCCTTACTGTTAGAATCTTATCGCCCCTGACGATGTTATCTACGACCTTCATATCGGTTTCGTTCACTCTCCCGAAGACGGTGTAGCCGCCGTCGAGATGGGGTTGGGGTGCGTGGGTGACGAACCATTGCGAGCCGCCGGTGTCCTTGCCGGAGAGCGCCATGCCGACGGCGCCGCGTTCGAATGGGACCATGTTCAGCTCGCAGCGGATCGACCAGCCCGGCCCGCCGTTGCCATCGCCACGCGGGTCTCCGTCCTGCATCACGAAATTCGGCACGACACGATGGACCTCGAGGCCGTCGAAATATTTCGAACGAGCGAGCTTTACAAAATTATCGACCGTCAGCGGCGCGTCTTCGGGAAGAAGCTCGATAGTGAATGTTCCCTTCTGCGTTGTGAAAACGGCGCGAACTGTTCCATTTTTTCGCAAAGCCGCACGGCGGTAATCCACATCGTTATTCAACACAACGCCAAGCCGCGAGCCTCCTCGCGGGTTGCGGAGTTGGAGCGGCTCGACACGCTCCTCGGCATCTTCGAAATCATCTTCAAGCTTGTTCGCCCGGATCAGATCGAGAGCACGTTTGCGGACAAGATGGTCCGGCGAATTTATAGCGAGCCTCAGCGCGTCGAACGAACCGGGTTTGTCCAATTTTACCGCCGCCGACAGCAGCGAGAGCGTTGCGTCGTTCTCCGTTTTGTCGTCTATCAGCGACCGGCCAAATGCGGCCTTCACGGCGTCGGCGTTTTCTTTCGTGGACGGAAGATCGGCGATCAGGTCTGCGGCGGTCGCGCGTATCTGAATGTTCTTGTTCTGCAATGCGGTGCGCAGCAGCGAAGCAAGGTCGTCTGTTTTGAACCGCGCGTACGAACGCAAAACATCCGGTGCGGCAAGTATCGTTCCGGCCTCTTTCACCGGATCGGCTTCTGCATAAGCCTGGGCCAGAATTCTTAATATGCTCGGGGCCTCAGCTTTCATCTTAACGGCGTCTTCGCGCGTGACCTCGAGCGTTGCCCATTCGCCGCCTATCAATGCGAGCGTCCTATATTGTTTCCAGCTGATAAGGTTCGGGGTCGGATCTTCCCCGCGTCCCGGCGCGACCCGTAACCTTGCGACATAAACTTCCGATGTAAAGCCGTTGTCGATCTTGCCGAATTCGCGGAAGAGCTTTACCACGTCTTCGTTGTACGTATTCGGAATTATCTGCCCGATCGCTATGGCGATCTCGATAAACTCGCTGTGCTCTACGGGAATGTAATTCGGCTTTGCAGCCTTTGCATAGTTCTGCATCAGCTTGTCGCCGTGTTTGATAAGCGGGCTGGCCGTCGTCGCGATCTTGAGCGCACCGAGCGAGCGTATCGCCGACACGCGAACGCGGCTGTCGGCGTCCGTGGTCGCTGCATTAACAAGCAGTTCGGCAGATTCTTTATCCTCAGCCGCACCGAGAAGCCTTGCAGCGTTTGCCCTGACAATCGGATCGACACTTTTAGAAAGCAGCTCGCGGGATTTTTCGTTGACATTCTTCGCACGAAGCCGGGCCAGCGTGTTAAGTGCCGTCGCCACGATCTCCGCATCGGAGTCGGAAAGATACGGGGCAATGACCGCGTCGGCACCTTCGGGCCGTGCACGCAGGGCCGCTGTCAATCCGAGCAAGACGAGCGTTTTGCTTGCCGCTGTTACCTTTCCGTTTTCAGACGACAACACATTCAGTATCGCCGCCGGAAGACCTTTCGACTGAATCCCGGCCCGGTTCGCCGCTAATATCTTTCCTGCCGCCTCGACCGCACGAGCACGTATTTCCGGCGAAATTTTCGCATCAGCGAGTGCCCGCAAAATGAACGGCGACGCGTGGTCCATTTCCGTTTCACCGAGCGCGAATGCCGCCAACGCCCGAAGCGAAGGATCGCCGTTCTCCAAAATTCCCGCGAGCGCATCAACTGACGAACCTTCCCCAATCCGCCCCGCAGCAAGAATTGCCCGTTCCTGAATGTTCAAATTCTTGCTAAAGATGAATGGCTTTAGCCCGTTGAAGTCACGCGAGTCTTCAGCCTTTAGGATCGCGATGTGGGTCGCAGTTGGAACTTGAGCGAAAGCCGATACCGGTATAAGAAGCGCAAGAGCGAAAGTCTTTAATAGTGTATTCATTTCTTTAACGGGAACATCGTAATGCGAAAACGAACAATTACGAATTCTAAATCATCCGTCGCTCTAACTCCATACAACAACAGCCGCTAGCAGTTGAATAACAAAGATTGTTATTCACAACAAAGAATGCTAGATTAGCCTTACTAGGAATTGATATGAATGTCTCATTAACCCCCGAACTGGAAAAAATCGTAAGTTTCAAAGTAGAAAGTGGATTGTATAATTCCGCCAGCGAGGTCGTGCGCGAAGGCTTGCGGCTTTTGCAGCAACGCGACCAGATGCGTGAAATGAAACTGGACGCATTGCGCACCGAGATTCAAAAAGGTATTGATGATCTGGAAGCCGGACGCAACAGAGACGGCGGTGAGGTCATGGCAGAATTCAAAGACCGTTTGCTAGCCGTAAAAAAGAATAATGGGTAAATACATCATTACCCGCCAAGCCGAACACGATATTGACGAAATTTTGATCTATATCGCCGCCGACAATTTAGACGCTGCGCTTTCTTTCAACGAACGTCTGACAAACCTATTTGAGATGTTGGCCGAAAATCCGAATGCAGGGCGGGAACGACCGGAGTTAAAGGAGGATTTAAGAAGCATTCCCGAAGGAAATTATTTGCTCTTCTATCGCAAGTGGGCCGGAAACATCGCGATAGTTCGTGTTCTTCACGGAGCTCGCGACTTGGACGAAATATTCAGTTAAATACGAATTTACGGGTTTTGATTTTGCAATGACAGTGCTTTAGATTTCCGTTTTTCTCTTTCCGTGACCGTTGCGGTTCGCAGGTCCAGGATCAGGATGCCGTTGTCGTTCAGGGCGATGTCGCGGAATTTGACGGTTTCCGGGAGTTCGATCCCGAACTCGTGCATCAGGCGAAATGCACGGATCAGGCGTCCGCCGTGCCGTCCCTGTTTTGCTACCGGAAAGGCATCGCCCGATCTGGGATCGGCGGGTTTTATCCCTATTCGGCTGTTGACCTGGTCGAAATAAAGATGCACGGCCTGCGGTTCCTTTATATTCTGATACGTCTTCCGGCTCATTACGATATACCCGCGCTTGTTCATTGTCACATACGGTTTCGCCCACCTGCCGGCCGCATCGTCTCGAGGGCATTTTGTCCAAACTTCATTCATAAAACTTTCATTTCTCCTCGCGACACAGTTATATCAGATATGCAATATTGTTGCAAGAATAAAATACCCTAATATCGGCAATAATATCTTTGACTCAATAAGCCTCAGAGTCGATTTATCCCAGCAAAGGTCACTAACTTCTCCGTCATTCTCTGTGTTATAATTTAAACTGTTGATGTCGAAATGATTGAGGACGGCAAACAGCTTGAGGCGTTCAAGGAACTCGCAAAAGGCTTTAATCCCCGCCGCAAGAAG
Source organism: uncultured Chloracidobacterium sp. (assembly GCA_964605905.1). GTDB lineage: Bacteria > Acidobacteriota > Blastocatellia > Pyrinomonadales > Pyrinomonadaceae > OLB17. Next base: position 35,317 of record CAZSEL010000030.1, read on the forward strand.
CAACCCGCAAAATCGTAATTTAGCGAAAATCCAGTAAAAAGTGCGAAATTATCTTTGGTTTTTTCGATCTTTTTTTGTGCGCACTCTGCGTGGAATGTGACCTAATTCATCGAAAGTCTTTATTTGCAACAAGATAAGAATAGCGTAACCACGCGATAGCGACGTGATTAGAGGCTTGCGTGCATTAGCAGCAGCGTATATAGTAATTACCTAGAGGTTAGGATTATGGATAAAAGCTATGAAATAATGGTCATTAAGGACTTTATGCGCCGAGAGTCGGGATTTACCAACAGGCTTGCCAAGTCCGCTCCCGAACTCTTGGAAGAATACGAGCAGCTGAAAATCGCCCGAATGTATCTGGACAGTGTTCGGGCGGATAATAACCGCTCCAGCCGTTCAAGCAGAGTTAGCTCGGCGGGTCGCGGCATTGAGCCACCGGAGGGATTCGTGCTGAGTGACGAGGTTCGTGCCGCCGTTCGCACGATCAAAAAAAACCGGTTCCGCGCGGCAGAAGTGATCGAGATACTTACCGAGAAGTATCCTGACTATATGACACCGGATAAAAAGGGTTCCGTCGGGGCAACGCTGAGCAATCTCGTTACAAAAGGTGAGTTGGATCGCAATACGGACATACAGCGAAAGGTCTGGTACACCGTTATTGGGCTGCGGGAGCCGCAGGGAGGCTCTCAGCCTGAACTTTTGCCTGAATAAGGCAAACGGCCTGCCAGATAGTATCAATATCCAACAGGCCGATTTCTAATGAACAGGAGGACAACGATATGACCATTTTGATAGTTGTTATCGTCATCCCGCCTTAGCCGAAAGGCTAAACGTGGTAAACCGCAGGGGATCGGTTAAATCCCCAGCATCCTCATTATGCGGACGTGGCGAAATTGGTAAACGCACCGGATTAGGAGTCCGGCGGTGGTAACACCTTGCAGGATCGTGGCCTGCCGTCCGTATTTCAATTAACCAACAAGCACCTGCATAGCAGGCGGTCTAGCGATTCATATCATATATCTATTTGATATACATTGTAAACCCGTCAGCGTGGCTGGTGACAAGGAATGTATAGCAAATGATAGTAGATAAAGAGAAGACTGAATCGGTCGCGGAAAGTGACAACAACGCCTCAGAGGTAATCGCACGTAAACCTATTGATTTCAAGTTCTTAGAGACTTTAAAGGGTCGCTTGCCGATCACCCAAAAACAAGGTGTTTTGAGCCTTGAAATAGCCAAAGAAACTGAGATAGACGGCGTAGGTATGGGAGTGCTTTCGGACGGTACGCCGTTCCTAAGCGGTCGCGGTTTAGCAAGACTGTGTGGCATTTCAAACTCAGTCATTGTTGATATAGGGACGGAATGGAACGAGGATCCGCCACGTCCTCGTATTGCCGCCATTAAGTCCTTAATCGCGAGTCAAGGCGATGTGTCAGACGCTCCGTACCTCACGGATGTAGCTCAACCAGGGGCGTACATTTATCCAGATACGATCAGTTTGGCCGTACTTGAGTATTACGCATTTGATGCTGGTGCAAACACAAAAGAAAAAGCCCGTAAGAACTACCGCACTTTGGCCGGAAAAGCCCTCAGGGAGTTCATATACTCTCAGGTAGGATACGATCCAACCAACAGCGTTCCTGATGCGTGGAAACAGTTCCACGACCGCGTTTCGAGAACCTATGACGATGTTCCGGCGGGGTACTTCAGCGTGTTCAAGGAAATATCAGATATGGTCGTAACACTCGGTCAAAGTGGACTCCATATTGATAGCAGTTTTGTACCTGACGGAAGCGTGGGAAGAATCTGGTCAGCTCATTGGCAGGATCATAGTTTTGATGATGTTTTTGGGGCTCGTCAAAAATGCGATCATAACTTTCCGGATTACTTCCCGCAGGCCGAATCCAACCCGCAGAACATCTGGTGCTACCCAGAAATGGCTATCGGTGAATTTCGTCGCTGGATGCGTGAAAACTACATCGGTGACGGCAAGTTCACGAAATACTTAGAGGGTAAAGTTAGGAAAGGCGAACTGCCCCCATCCTTTGCAAGACTTGCCTTAGCAGCGTATGAGGGTGAGTGAAACGAATCGGAGCAGGTTAGCCTGCTCCCTTTCCGCGTTTCGGATTTTTGTTTTTTAGTTCCCCAATGGACGGCGGCTTGTTAGCCGATCGTAGGTCAACCTCTTTCCGCTAACGGCCTGTATTACCTCAAGGAACCGCGTAGCGTCGGTTCCTTTTCTAAAATTGTACCAGAACGTCTGTTCCTCGATATAAGCGGGAATAGAAACCGGACTTCAGACCCGAATACTTGCCGTGATCGGTGCAATTATCGGCGCGATAATGCCACGTTCCTTTCGTTCCGCGCATGTTATTGATGGTGCAATGGTTTTCCGCGGGGCTGGAAATATCTGGGGTCAAAAAACGCAGGGCTGGAGGCCAAAAACGCGGGGCTGGAGCCCAAAAATGTGTTATCTGGAGCCTAAATTGTGTTATCTGAGCACCAAATATGCGATCGTCAAATAAAAAAGAATAAAGATTTATTCTCGCCAAAGAAGTGTTATTTTCCTTGAGAGGTAGAAAATATGAATGAGGTGCCTGAGCTGACGTTGGATGCCCTGCGAAATGAGATCCAGAAAGGGATCGATGACCTTGAAAATGGACGTTTCACCGACGGCGAAGAAGTAATGGCATCATTCGCCGAACAACTAGGCTCTCTACGTAAAGAAATTATCCGAGTTGATGTTTAGACCTCGACGATCTCGTAGCTTGTCGTGATGGTTGCGGTTGGGCGGACGGTGGCGGCGACTGAGCAGTATTTTGTGTCGGAAAGCTCGATGGCGGCGGCCACGGCCGTTTCCGAAACGCTACGTCCATGCACGATATGGTGAACGTGGAACGAGACGAATTTGCGCGGGTGTTCATCGGCTCTAATGCCTGTGATCTCAACCCGATATTCCGTCACATCCTGGCGTTTCTTTTTCAAAATGGATTCGACGTCGAATGCCGTGCAAGCGGCGACGGCGATGAGCAGCATTTCGAGCGGCGTCGGGGCAGCGTGTCTATCCCCTTTAGAATCCATTAGTTGGACACAGCCGCTCGGAGCGGTGCCGATAAAGAGATCGTCGCCTGCAAATCTTACCGTTGCTTTGTATTCGTTTTCAGCCATAATTGTTCCCCTTGTTGCTGGTCGAGTTTTGCATGGAAATTTTAGCACACGATACTGAGGTAACCGCGGCCCAAACGTATTGAACAACGTCTGGTACGTAAAATGCTTCAAATTAGTCGGCGAACTACGCCACGGCATTTATACTCTGGAGATATGGATATGAAACGCTTTTTCAACCGTTTTTCGATAGTCGCGTTTGTTGGAATTCTGAGCCTCGGACTTGTGGCAGAGGCATCGGCCCAACGCCCGAATTCGCGTGAGGTGCGTGACCTGGTCCGCAGCCTCAATGCAAAGGTCGAGGATCTCGGTTACAACCTGACCTATCAAATGCAGAGCAATTCGCAGTCGCAGCAGACGGTCGAGGACGCGCGAACCGGCATCGAAAATTTGCAGAATGCGGTCAAGACTTTTGAGGATAATTTGGGCCTGCGACGCGAAAACCGGAACGACGTTCAGGACATAGTCTCGGCGGCTTTGAACGTGAATTCGATGATCCTCGGAACAGGACAGAACCGCACGATCGAAAACGGCTGGAACGATGTTAGAAACCTGATCGACCGCTTAGCGGGCAACTATGGCGTCACGCCAAACTGGAGCGAACGCGGCTCTAATTCGCGGAGCAATTTTCCGAGCATTAACGACGATGACGATTATCCCGATAACAATTCGGGCAATTCATCGACCGTCAGCACATCGACCACCAGCAATTTTGGGCTCACCGGCACGTATGACATCGACGCAAGCCGAAGCGAAAGCGCGGCCGACGCGATCAGCGGTGTTCAGGTCAGCGGCGCGCAGCGTCAGGACTTGCAGGCCAAGCTCGAGGCACCGCAGCAGTTGGCGATCAGCGTTCGCGGCAATCAAGTTTCGCTCGGTTCGTCCAATGGCTCGCCGATCACGTTTATTGCCGATGGCCGCGAAAAGACCGAACAGGTCGATGGCCGCACGGTCCGAGTTAAAGCAACCCTACGTGGCGACGAACTGACGGTTTCTAGTCTCGGAGGTGAAACGGATTACACTGTTACGTTTTTGTCTCAGGATAACGGAAAAACACTGAAAGTTACTCGTCGCATCACTACCGATTACCTGAGCGAGACCGTTTTTGCCGACAGCGTTTATACGAAATCCGACGCGGTCGCACGGCTCGGCATCGAAAGCGTTGATTTGCCTGATGACGGCTATTCGTCGAACGACCCGAATGACAAAGCAGGTAGTCGAACCGGAACGACCAATCCAACCCCTACTCTAAGCCAGCCGCGTATCGGCCAGTTTATCGTGCCGAACGGAACGGTTATTACGGGCGTTTTAGACAACGAGATCAATACAAAAGTTTCGCAAAACAACGACCGGTTTAAGATGACCGTTCAGGAGCCGATGGACTATCGCGGCGCCGTTGTCGAGGGCTACGTCAGCGGCGTCGGGCGTTCGGGACAGGTTTCGGGCCGGTCGAATGTGACATTTAATTTTGAGCGTATAACGTTGAGAGATGGTAAGGTTTACGACTTTTCAGGCAATGTTCAGAATATCAAAGACACAAGCGGCAAAGAGGTTCGCGTCGATAACGAGGGAACCGCAAAAGGCGACAGCCAAACCAAGGAAACCGCGAAGCGCGGCGGCATCGGAGCGGGTCTTGGGGCGTTGATCGGAGCCATTGCCGGTGGCGGCAAGGGAGCGATCATCGGTGCGATAATCGGCGGCGGAGCGGGTGCAGGTTCGGTAGCGATCATGGGCCGCGACGACGTTCGGTTAATGCCGGGCTCGACGATAAGTGTATTGTCGTCTTCGCCGATAAGGGAAAATCAGCGTCAGGATAATTAGCCGCAGATAAACGCGGATCGACACAGATAAGAAATTCAAACAATTTTCGTTTGATATCAGTGGTTACTCAAAAGCTATGACGGGCAATTTATCTTGATTGCTCGTCTTTTTATTTTTGTCTATTATTTCTTATCCGCGTTTATCTGCGGCACAATTTCCTATGAACGAACTCCCCGAAGAGATTGAACAATACCGCGACCGGAAATGGCGGCGTGAGGAATCGGTGCGGGTCGAGACCGCCGAAGTTGTCGAAGCGATGGTCGAGGACCTCGGGTTTTGTCTTGCGCTGACCGATGAGCGAAAGCGTTTGCCGTCGGTTTATATTGCGGTCTGCGGCCGACGTGATGCACATATGCCGCGAAATGTTCAGAAAGACCCTGAGGCTAGCAAGGCCTGGGTTTTGAAGGATGAGGTTATCGCACGCAGCCGCATTTATTACGCAAAACTGGTGAAAGGTCATTCGATGTTCCTCGCTCCAAGAATGATCCCGGTTTTCAACACGATCTGGGGCTGCTCGAAAAAAGGGGAAAGCGGTGTGCTCTCGCCGAATGCGCAGAAGGTACTGAAAGTGCTCCGCAAGGAATGGGAAATGGCAACGAGCGATCTGCGCGCCGCGTGCGGTTTCAAAGATAAAAAGGATCTAACGAACGCGATCGACGAGCTGCAGCGGCGTATGAAGGTCGTTCCGCAAGAGGTGCTTTACGTTCCAAAATTCACATACATCTGGACACTCGCCGAGGCGAGGTTTCCAAAGGAAATGTCAGTAAAAATGTCCCGCGAAAAAGCCGTCCGCGAACTCGCACGATGCTACCTCGAAATGTGCGGCCAAACAATGCTCGGCGAGCTTTCGGGAAAATTCGGCTTTTACCGCTGGGAATCTGGCAAGGCGAATCACGAACTGGTCGATGAGGGCTTTGCGGAAAGGTTGGAAACCGGGGTTTATCGAGTAAGTTCATTCACCACAAGGGCATAGAGGACACAAAGCCGCGTTATCAACAGATAACACATTTTGCCGTCCTGATAACAGGTTTTGTACCTCTGATAACCATTTTTCGACTCCAGATAACACTTTTTTTACGTCCTGATAACAAAAAATCGGCGGTGTACGAAAGGGACGGCGCTGATGCAGGTTGCGTAGGAACGACCGGTGCATACGAATGATCGGTGTTGTAGGATTTACCGGAGCAAAAATTATCTATTGCAAAACATCGAGATCGGCTTCCTCGCCGTCGCAAACAGACGCTCAGGGTGAAATAATTCGGCGACCTTCCCCAGTCTTTGAGTCAAGCTCCCAAAACTCAACATCCTGAGGTACTAAATGGCCATATCGGCGCATATAGTAATCCGCCAGGGACAATTCGTCGCGGACACTGCGCTCGGCCACAAAGATCTTACGGTACTCTTTCGGAGCGCCAAGAAAGTACAACATTGCTTCATTCCAAACGGATAGTTTGGCGCTCGGAGAGTTACCGCCCTCAGTCCATTTATGACATTTGCATTCCACAAGCACAGGCTTCGGTGATTGACAACCAAGATCAAACCTATGAATTTTCTTGATCTCGCCAAAGCCAACCGGAATGTCCATTCTGAGTTGAAGGGAGAGTTGTTCAGCGCTTTGGAAAAACGCCTGTACAGCCTTCTCAAATCCATCCCCAGTCACAAAATTATTAGAATTCTGCATTTAGTACTTCATCAACTCTTGTACCGACTTCTCGACATCCTCGCTCTGGGGCAGAATAAAATCTTCGACCTGCGGGGCGTAGGCAACGAAGGTATCTATTGCGCCGACACGTTTTACGGGAGCGTCGAGGTATTCGAAAAGCTCGTCGGAAATTCGGGCGGCGATCTCGGCTCCGTAGCCGTATGAGATCGGGTCTTCGTGGGCGACGATGACACGCGAGGTTTTCTTGACTGATTCGGCGATGGCTTCCCAGTCGTACGGGACGAGTGTGCGAAGATCGATCAGATCAACGGTTATGCCCTGCTGTTCGAGGCGTTTGCATGCCTGATTCGACCGCTCGACAAGAGCGCCGAATGTGACGATGGTCACGTCTTTGCCCTCGCGGACTTTTTTCGCTTTGCCGAACGGGATGAGAAATTCGCTTGACGGATATTGCGATTTGTTATAGATCTGACGGTAAAGGTGTTTGTGTTCGAGAAACAAAACCGGATCGTCACAGCGGATCGCCGTTCGCAGCAAACCGTTTGCGTCGAGCGCTGTCGATGGATATGCGATCATCAAACCTGGCGTGTGTGAAAATAGCGTCGTGCCGGATTGTGAGTGATAAACAGCACCGCCCTTGAGATAACCGCCGACCGGAACACGCAGAACCATCGGGCATTTTGTGTCGCCATCCGAACGCCAACGTGTAACCGCGACCTCGTTTCTGATCTGGTGAAACGCCGGGAAAATGTAATCGAAAAACTGAATCTCGACGACGGGCTTGATACCGCGAAGCGCCATTCCGTAAGCACGACCGACTATGTTTGCCTCGGCAAGCGGCGAATTGAAAACTCTTGCCGAGCCGAATTTTCGTTGTAGATTTGCCGTCACCTTAAACACGCCGCCTTTGCCCTTAAGGCGGTCTAGATATTCTTCACGGGAAACATCGGCAACGTCCTCGCCAAAGACTACTATCGACACGTCGCGTTCCATTTCCTCGTGCATGCAGCGGTTTATCAGATCGACCATCGTGCCGGCATTGCCCGAAAGTTCGGCGCCGTTTTCGGTATCGAACAATTGCCTGTCGGTCGGATCGACATCCGGCGAAAAGACATTACGGTAGGCCGATTCGGGTGCGGGCTGTGGCGTTTCGATCGCAATGTCGGCGGCCGCATTGATCTCGGCATCGATTCCTTTACGCAAGACCTCGAGTTGTTCGCTCGACGCGACGCCTTCGGTCATCAGGAATTCGGCGTACGTCTTGATCGGATCGATCGCTGCGTCGGCTTGTAATTCTTCCTCAGGGCGATAAAGCTTTTCGTCGTCCGACAGCGAGTGTGAATATGGGCGAATAACCTTTGCGTGGACGAACGCCGGGCCTTTGCGTTCGCGGCAATACGCGACCGCGGCTTTGAATGCCGCATAGCTTTCGAGCGGATCGGTTCCGTCGATCTTTTGAATGAAAAGATCAGGGAAACCCGAGACGAGTTTCGTAACATCGCCGCCGGCTGTGTTGACCTCGACCGGCGTCGAAATGGCGTAGCCGTTGTCCTCGACGACGAAGATCACCGGCAATTTAAGGTTGCAGGCCGTGTTGAGCGCTTCCCACCATTCGCCTTCGCTAGTCGTGCCGTCGCCGACCGACATATAGACGACCTCGTCGCCCTTAAAACCGTCGATCTTTTCTTTCAAACCATCGACAAGTCCGGCACGATAACCAGCCTCAGCCGCACCGACCGCATGAAGAGCCTGTGAACCGGTACAAGACGATTGCGACGGAACATTCAGGTCCTTATGTCCCCAATGCGAAGGCATCTGGCGACCGTGCGAATTAGGATCGACCTCGGCCCCGACCGCGGACCACAACATTTCCTGCGGCGTCATACCCAGACCGAGCATCAACGCACGGTCGCGATAGTATGGAAAAAACCAATCGTAAGCCGGTTTCATCGCAAGCGCCGCAGCCGTCAAAACTGCTTCGTGACCGGCACCCGAAATTTGGAAAAAGATCTTGTTCTGTCCCTTTAGCTGAACCTCTTTATCGTCAACTCTGCGTGACGTGTACATCGTCTTGTAGATGCCAACCAGAGTTTCGGTATCGAGCCCATGATACTTATCCATCGCATCCGCCGCAGCTTTTGTTATCGTCGAAGGTTTTTCAGCCGCCGTTGCCGCCGCAGTTGTCTGAACCTTTGTATCCGGATTAAACCCGTCAGCCTCCATCGTGTTCGCTGTCTCAGCAATAACCGTTTTCCCGTTAACCGCTTTCTTATCCGTTTTTTTCGCAGAAGTTGACATAAAAATAAGACCTTATAATAAATATATCTAATAGTTAGGTAACTAAGAAGGATACCAAATGGGGCGAAATGGAGCAATTTCGGGTAAGCCTAACTCCGGTAAAAATCTTGTCAAGTTGTCAAGAACCGTGTAAGATATTGATATGAAAAGCTTACCCGTCGGTGAATTCAAGGCTCAGTTTTCCGAAGTACTTGAAAAAGTGCAGCAAGGCGAGACGATAGAGATCGTTTACGGCAAGAAGAAGACGCCGGTCGCGCGCATTGTTCCCATAAACGGCTCAAAACAAAAAAAGAAACGAAAGCTTGGCATCCTCGATGGGAAAGTAAAATATATCTTCGCGGACGATTTCAAAATGACTGAGGAAGAGTTTATTAACCTTAAATGAGACTCTTGCTCGACACACATACCTTTCTCTGGGCCTATTCAGAACCGAATCGATTGCCGGTTCTGGTAAGTAATGCTATTAGAGACGCTGACAATGAAGCGTTCGTCAGCGCAGTAAGTTTCTGGGAGATCGCGATAAAAATGCGAATCGGCAAGCTTCAGCCTGTCGGACACCACCCTGACAAGATCGTTCAGGTCGCAGAATCACTGGGAATAACACCAATACCGATATTACCTGAAGAGGCCGCCACGCACGGAAAACTTGCTGAAAACACTCACTTCGACCCATTCGATCGGATGCTGATCTGGCAGGCGATATCGCGAAAGATGATTCTGGTTAGCGGTGATGCAGAATTTAAGAAATTTACTCCGCACGGATTGAAGCTGCTGTGGAAATAAGTGAGCTGAGTCGGAACGAGATTAAATTGGCATGGAGAAAGATCGAACAGCACCAAAAAACATTGACGAATACATAGTGGGCTTTCCCGATGATGTGCAGAAGATCCTTCAGAAAATAAGGGCGACGAATCAAGTGGCGGCACCCGATGCGATTGAGGCGATCAGCTATCAGATCCCTACCTTCAAACTAAACGGAAAGAACCTTATTCATTTCGCCGCGTTCAAAAACCACGTCAGTGTTTATCCGGCGCCGCGCGGCGCGGACGAATTCAAGAATGAGCTTGCAGCATACAAAGGCGGCAAAGGCACAGTGCAGTTTCCGCTCGACCAGACGATTCCGTACGATCTGATAACCAGGATCGTTAAGTTTAGGGTCAAACAGAATTCGGAAGCCGCAAGAGAAAGAAAATAACCGCCCAAAACCGACTTTCATGCCCTCGATCATTCTCGAAACACATATTAATGCGTCGCCTGAAACGTGTTTCGATCTGATGCGAGACATTCGGATACACACGCAAACGACATCGCAAACAAATGAAAAAACGGTCGCGGGCGTGACCGATGGAAAGATCGGTTTAGGTCAGACGGTGACGTTTGAGGGAACGCATTTTGGAATGCGGCAGAGGTTGACGGTAAAAGTCACCGCGTTCGAATGGCCGCGTTTGTTTGTTGACGAAATGATCGAGGGCCGATTCAGATCGTTCAAACATATTCATGAATTCACGCCGGAAAAAGGCGGCACGTTGATGCGAGACACTTTGGAATGGACGTCGCCTTTCGGTATTCTTGGTCGGGTCATCGACAGGCTTTTGCTCGAACGGCATTTGCGCGATCTTGTGGGAACACGGAATCGAAAGCTGAAAGAGATTGCGGAAGCGCTCACATAAGCAAGGCGTAAACGTGTTTCTCGCGGGTATTACGCCCTTGCTTACGCGCGGGCTTCTGCATTACCGTTCTGCATTCTTACCCAACTATTACATTCCCAGCCTTGCTTACCTGTTAACCTGAATAAGTCTTATTTATTTGAGCACAGGGAAGATAAATGCAAAATGTCCACACGTTCGGTCACATTGTTCGAACGATCAACTGGAAGAATGTCGCAATAGTCACATTTTTTCATCTATTGGCAATACCGGTATTTTTTACGTTCAGTTGGCAAAATCTCGCGGTTTTGCTTATTGGAAATTGGGTCGTCGGTAGTCTCGGCGTCGGGCTCGGCTGGCATCGGCTATTAACTCATCGCAGTTTTCAGGCGCCGAAATGGCTGGAATATTTGCTCTCGATATTTGCGACGATGTCGATGCAGGATTCGCCAAACAAATGGATCGCGACGCACCGTTTGCATCATGCCTTTGTCGAAACCGACAAAGACCCGCACTCGACACGATCGGGTTTTTGGTGGGCGCAGATAGGTTGGGTCGTCTGGGGCAAGGCACAGGACCATGACGAGGTAACGCTAAAACGCTACATTCCCGATCTGTTAAAAGACCAGGGCCACGTCCTGATCTCCCGGTTCCATTTGGTGCCGATTATGCTGTCGGCTGCGATCCTTTTTGTGATCGGCGGCTGGACTATGGTCGTCTGGGGCGTCGGCGCACGTGTCGTTTTAGGCTGGCACACAACATGGTTTGTAAATTCGCTCGCCCATATTTACGGCCGCCGGCCGCACACGACCGGCGATCATTCGACCAACAACTGGTTCGTCGCGATACTGACGTTCGGCGAGGGCTGGCACAATAATCACCATGCTTTCCCGACCTCGGCCCGCCACGGATTGGAGTGGTATCAGTTCGATATGAACTGGATCGCTGTGCGCATTCTGGAAAAATTCGGCTGGGCAAAACAGATAAAAACGCCGGAGGCAAAGCTGCTCGGTGCGGAATTGAAACAAGCCGCCTGAAAGCATAAAATTCCTAGCTAGATGAAAACGGGAACGATTCGTCACAGATCAGCTTCGCACAAACCGATGATAAAAACCTATGCCGAATTTTGGGATTTTTACGTTCGGGAACACAGTAAACCGCTGACTCGCGTTCTGCACTTTATCGGCACTTCGCTCGGCATAATATTGCTTGTCTTTTTCGTCGCCCGCGGCCAATGGTATTTCTTTCCAATATTTTTTGTTGTCGGTTACGGCTTTGCGTGGTTCGCGCATTTCGTTATCGAAAAGAACAAACCGGCCAGCTTCCAATATCCGTTTTGGTCGTTTATCAGCGATTTCAAAATGATGTGGTACATGGCCAACGGCCGCATGGACGATGAGGTCAAGCGTGTCGAAAAAAACAGCTAACCACAGAGACACTGGAGAAATTAGCACGGATTTACACAGATAACGGGGATCATCTGGTGGTTTCCTTTCCGTGTAAATCTGTGGCTAAAACTCTTCTCCGTGCCTCTATGTCTCTATGGTTAAATTCCGTCGAACAGACTCGGCGTTTCGTCTGTCTCAGGTTCAAATCCGTCAGGAAACCACCCAAAGATTTTCATATCGCACCGGCCATTTGTGTTGAAAACGACACCTTCTTGCTCAAGCATTTCCTGCTGCAGATTTACGGGAATCGTCAGCCGTCCGGTAGAGCATTTTCCTTGGGAGTTGATGACACGCTGCCACGGCACACCTTCAGAATCCGCAGCGTGCATTACATATCCGACGGTTCGGGGCGTGTATCCATCGCCCAAAACTGCGGCGATCTGCCCGTAGCTCATCACGCGGCCACGCGGTATTTGCCGGACAAGCTCGTAAACACGTTCGCTGTAATGTTTGTCATTCGTGACGTTCATATAAATTAAAACAGGACAGACAAGATAGATAGGATAAGAATCCTAAACACCCTGTCTATCCTGTTTAATTAACACTGTCCTTGCCGGTGCGCCGTCGCCGGTGCTGCCGATGTATTTGAGCGGCATGCAGATCAGCTCATAATCACCGGCCGGAACTTCTCGCAGATCGACCCCCTCGAGTATAACGATCTCTTTTTCAAGCAATGTAATGTGTACAGGTTTTCCCGGTCCGCCGCTTTTTTCTATTGAAAGATAATCGATGCCGACAAGTTTCACACCGCTGTCAACAAGCAGATTTGCGGTCGCCGGAGTTATATACGTGAAATCTTTTCGGAAACCGTCCTCGGGCGTGCTCCAAAACTCCGAGTTACGCGTTTTGAAAATTACACGTTCGACACCGGTAATATTGCCGACATGTTCCGGCTCGATCTCCAATACATCCTCGCCGACCGCAATGACGCGGCACGGCCCGATCAGCTTTTTAATATCTATCTCATGGACATGTTTTGTGCCGTCGATAAAATGGTTCGGCGCGTCAACGTGCGTTCCTGTGTGGACGCCGAAACGGATGCTCGATACGTTTGCCGAATCGCCGCGAGCGATCGCCTTAAACGATTCGACCGCCGCGTCCGGATCGCCTTTATAGATCGGCACGTCGCTGCTGATCGCAACCGTCACATCATAGATCTTCATACCGTCAGAATAATCGACAACACGAATTGGGGCAATCAACGCTAAATTCTTCTCTGTGTACTCTGTGGCTATTTCCCGCCTTTGCGAACTTTGCGTCTTTGCGTGAAACTAGTCTGTTATGGAAATCAAACACGTTGAAAAAGGCGGACGCGGCGGATTCCTTATTCGCGAGGACGGCAAACGGCTCGCTGAGATGACGTACGTTAACGCAGGCGAGACCGGTTTTATAATCGATCATACAGAGGTTGATGAAAGTCTCCGCGGCCAGAAAGTTGGCGATAAACTTCTCGCCAAAGCGGTGAATTATGCCCGGGAAAAGGGATTGAAAATATTTGCAACGTGCCCGTTCGCACTTCGCAAATTGTCGAACAATCCCGAATACGCAGACGTGTTCGGTGGCTAAAATGTAGAAGCCCGAGCGAATGCAGAAGCCAGCATGTGAGTTGCGGCGTATCATACCTACTCAAACCGATGACAACTCCGCGTATTTCCGCCTCAAGTTACTCAAACACTGCACCGCTGGTGTGGAGCTTTCTCTACGGCACAAATCATGGAAAGGTCGAGATCATTCTCGACAACGCACCGGCGCGTTCCGCAGAATTGCTGGCACAAGACCGCGTCGATGCTGCGCTTGTTCCAGTAATAGCGTCACAATTAATCGACGGCGTGAAATTGATCCCACACGTCTGCGTCGGTGCACGTAAACGCGTCCGCAGCGTATGTCTTGTCACAAAGGGCGACGAACTAGAAAATGTGCGATCAGTCGCCCTCGATATTTCGTCAAAAACATCGGTCGTGCTTACCAAAATTATTTTTCGCGAATTTCTGGGTTTCGACCCCGAATGGCGCGACGCAGAACCTGACATCGATGCCATGCTCACCGATTCGGATGCCGCTTTACTCATCGGCGACCCGGCGTTATCGATTGCGGATTGCGGATTGCGGATTGC
>CAZSEL010000031.1:0-48776 GCA_964605905.1 uncultured Chloracidobacterium sp.
TTTCGCCCATTGCCCAAAATTCCCGACTGCTGCCTCCCGTAGGAGTCTGACCCGTTATTCAGTGTCAGTGTGTCCGACCGTCCTCTTAGACCGGATACAGATCGTAGCCTTGGTAAGCCGTTACCTTACCAACAAGCTAATCTGCCGCAAGCTCCTCTTCAAGCGAAATAAATTCCTTTAACAACTGTCATCTTGCGATGCCGCTGCATTATGCGGTATTAGCTCGGGTTTCCCCGGGTTATTCCCCACTCGAAGGTAGATTACTTACGTGTTACTCACCCGTGCGCCACTCTATACACTCTCCGAAGAGAGCTTTAATCGTTCGACTTGCATGTCTGAGGCACGCCGCCAGCGTTGATTCTGAGCCAGGATCAAACTCTCGTTGATTTCTGTCTCTTTCTTTAACGTCAGAAATTCATCTGACGTGTCTATGAAACCGAAGCTTCATAAACAATTTTTTTCGTTGTTCACGAATTAACACATGGACCTACATATCTAGTTTTCAAATATCAACTTCTTTTACTTCCACCCACCTTCGGGCGAAACTCCTGATTATACAGAAGTGAATTTCGTTGTCAAGCTCACTTCGGAAAGTTTTTAATTATTCTCTTTTCGAGTTAAATCCTTTGCCCCGAAGCAATTTATGAGTATCTACCTCACCCGAATTATTGTCAAGCCAACTGGCGGGATTTTAGGAAATATTTTGTTAATTCTCCGAATGACCATAAACACTGGCCTAAACCGCTTTAACAAAAAAGCAAAGAGCGTAACATTCGCACTCGAAGCTACGCTCCTTCTCGTTTTACCCAGCATTTGCCGCAGATGTGTCGGACGGAATCCGTTCATCGACCCAAGTGAGAATGTCGGACATCACATCTTCTTTTCCGATGTCGGCGAGAAGATCGTGATAATGGCCATCGTATAGTTTCAATGTCTTGTCCGTCGAGCCAGCGTTGTCATAGAAATACTGGCTGCCTGCGGGCCTCGTCGCCTTATCGTCGGTTCCATGAATGATAAGGACTGGCGCGGTGAACGCAGGCATGTTCTCCTTTAGCCTTTCAGCCGCCTTTAGCATTTCAGACGCGGTTTCTGCGGGCTGCGATTCCTTTGCGATCAGCGGGTCGCTGTTCATCCTTTCGACGTGTGTCGTATCACGCGAGAAATCCGCATTGTTCAACGAGAACACATGCAGATGCGGCGTTAGATGGCTCAACCCCTCAAGCGCAAGCTGAACCAGATGAGGCAAACCGACATCAAAAGCAAAACTTTCGCAGATCAGTCCCGCGATTTCCGATTGATGTTCGAAAACGTAAGAGCTTGCAATAACACCTCCGGCACTGTGCCCGAGCACGTAGATCGGCAGTCCCGGATTTTCCGATCTTGCTATTCCGACAAGCAGGTCAACATCGGTGAGATAGTCGTTGAAATCTTCAACGTAAAACCGCTCGCCCTCTGATTTGCCGCGACCACGCAGATCCAGCGCGTACGATGCGAGGCCGTTCGCCGCAAACTGCTCCGCCGGCCAAACCATATATCCGCTGTGAGCATTAAAGCCGTGAATGAGTATGGCTATCGCACGCGGATTTCCCTCAGGACGCCATGAGCGGGTTGCGATCTTAAGACCGCCGACACCTTCGAATGATGATTCGTTCATTTTATTTGTCTCCTAATTTGAAATAGTTTTTTGTAACGCGATATAGAACAACGGAAACAAAAACAGACCACGCGACCGCGGCCCAGAAAAATACGAAACCCGCAAACTCCGCTCCATACATAACCTGTGAAATTGCCATAAAAATGCTCGGTAAAAGAGTCGGAAAAAAAAGAACCCAGATTCCCAACAAGATTATAAATTTCGGCCGTTGTATCGTCGTCGCTTTTCCCACGACAAAGCCTTCGGTCCGAATTACTTTCAGCGGGTCCAGCGTCGATGACGTGCTAAGCGGCGTCCCGCACTTTTCACAAAAATCCGCAAACTCATCATTCGGCGCCAAACACGACATACAGGCGATGATTTCGTTCTCCATAAATTTTGTCACCGGTTTCTTACAAGACTGTTTTAGCTTTTATTGTTTTCCAGCCGCTTTTGCCTTGGATTTTGAAGTATCTAATTCTTTTTCTTTGTTTAACTCAATCTCCCGCATTTCTTTTAATTTCTTGATGCCTTCTTTCAGCTTGTCTTGAAACTCAAATTCCAGCTCAAGCAATCTTTCATAAGTCCCAATTGCTTTATCCAATTTCCCGTCTTTTTCGTATAAACGTCCCAGCTCAACCAGCGCATTTTTATCGTTAGGATTATTCGACAGAGCGCGTTTGTACCAGTTTTCGGCTCGGTCAATCTCTCCTTGTGCCTCATATAGAGAAGCAATTGTCCGCTTGTGGTCAGAATTATCAGGCTCCAGCGACATCGCCTTATCACAAGCTAATAGAGCTTCCTGAAAATCCCTCTTGTCCCGTAATATTTCGCATTTTACGCTTTGGCCGGAAGCGTCAGTCTCGTAAGCATAAACAAAAATATTAATAGCTTCTTCTGCTTCGTTTAGCCGTCCTAGTTCTCTATAGCTTCTTGCCAAAAATAAATAAGTGGAACCTTTATTGGGATTTGATTTTCTTAGATTTTCAAAGCACTCAACACCGGAAATGACCTCTTTATGCCGTAACTTAACACACGTTTCAAGCTGAGTATCGTAGCGTTCATCAACCGTTTGACAGCTACCTGCGCCCGAACAATTAAAAGCGACCAGAGTTGCCAAACAAAATTTCAGTAATTTTGGCACCTTTCTACTTTCTATCTTTCCAATACGCATTGCTTTCCTCCATCATCGCTTCCAATTCTCGCAGAGCCATCGGAATGTTCCGTTTAACGAAAATATCGGCGGTCGTTCTGCCATACCTTTGCATTTCAATCATCGCTCGTTTAATCGTTTCAGGTTTTGGCGGAACTGTAAGCAATTTTTTCGTTCGCCACTCAGACTCCGGCGGTTTTAGTTTTGGATTTGGGCGGAGTGGATTTAATATCTTCAAGTTTTCGTTTCAATTCGTTCAACTTTTGCAATGTTTCTTCGTTTGGAGTTTCCAATTTGTTTCTTCTTTCGAGAATTTCAATTGCTTCTTTGACCCTGCCGTTCTTTTCATAGAACGCTCCCAAAAAATAAAGAGCATCCGTGTCGTTAGGGTTTATTTTCAACGCATTCTGGTAACTCTCAAGAGCACCGACCGAATCGTTCATCTTTTCTTGCACTAATGCTAACTTTATCCAATAGAGAGAAAACTTAGGATCAAACTTAACTGCTTGTCGATACTCTCTTAACGCTCCGCGTAAATCGCCTTTTCTTTCCAAGATTTCGCCGTAGGTTGCTCGCGTAATTGCCTTTTCGGAATCGATTTCCAGACTACGTTTAATAGACGCTTCTGCCCTGTGTAGTAAATCATTGTCGGCATAACCTAACTTTTTCTGATCTTGCAAATAATACTGAAAATAACTATCGCCAAGCTGGAAATGAACATTCGCACTGTCCCCTCGGAGTCCGACAACTCCTTCCAAGCAGATTATTGACTTCTGAAAGTCTTTTTTCTCCTTATACTCCAAACATTTTTTGAAAACAGCTTCCTCACCTAATTTTGAAATCCGAGCAGCCTCCGAAGGGTGCGCAACAATTTCCCGTTGATAACATAAGCCTGCTTCTTCTACATTGTCCTTGTCTAAAAACTCGTGACACTTTTCTAAGCTAGAAGCAATCTGTTCTTCCTGCTTTTGACAAGCAACCGAAAAAGCGCAATTGCAAATAAGTAATACCGCAAAACAAAAATTCAACAGATTTACGCTATTTATAAAACGCATAACTTTCCTCTAGAAGAGACTCCAAATCTCGAAGCCTTCTGACAATTATTCGCTGCTCTAACGTATTGACGGTAATTCGTCCGTGTCTTTGAAAATCTTTTACATATTCTTTGACAATGTCGGGACGTGGCGGGACAAAACGAGTTCGTTCGATTCTAATTTGTCTTTCAATTCTATCTTTTTCGACCAGGTATTTTGTTAGTTCTGCCATTCGTTGATGAAAGGTTTGCCATTTTAAATACTCCAGAACCAAGCCGGCTCCGCCACCGGAAACGTTGGTTCTTCCGATAGTGATTTTGTTGCCCCGCTCATAATCCATTCTTCCAACAAATTGCTTCGGATGCTTTTGTTGTGGTGGATAAGCGTCTTTCTTTACTTGACTAGGATATGCTGATGTTTTTTCATCCAAGACTGGTTTGGTCGGGGTTAAAAGTTCGGTGCGGTCAGTTGAACGCGGGTCGGTCGGCTCAACAATTCGTTTCCCTATATCAATCGCCTTATCTTTCAGAACCTCTTGAGCTCTCCTTTCCAACAAGTTATCCAGTTGTTCTTCATTCTTACTCGGTACTCCCATACCACGTATCCCAGGCGGAATTAAATCGACCACATCCCCTTCACTATATGAATTACGTTCTTCGTCGGACATTTTCAAAAATCTTTCTATCCAACGCCGTTGGTTGGCTTGCCATTCGGAGTTCGATTTGACGTACAATTCGCTCGCCCAGAAATTGATCTGCGCCGCTTCGAGGTTGGTGATTTTGGTCAGAGGCGTTTTTACAGAAGGATTGTAAAGACTTTCGTTTGTAGCTTTGATCGCATCAGTGACCATTGATTGCTCGAATGCGTTAGAACCCATCGAAAGTGTATCGCTTTTATAGATTGTTGTCCGCGCGCGGGCGATCAGTAGAAACGGATTGTTTTTATAGCCGGCTTCATTTGTCAGAAATCTTATCGCCCGGTGAATTTCATATCTTGACACACCCGAACCCTCGATCGTAACCATCAGATTGTTCAATGCAGCGATTCGTTTATCACCGGTGGCTGTCAGGATTTTCTCGAGATTTTCGGTAACTTCCGTTCTGATCGCCGGATCGACAATAAATGTCCCAACTTTGAAAACCTCAAACAAAGCCCGCTGCTCACGAAAAGCAATCAGCGACTGAACCCTGTCGTTTGGAATCGGTATTGGGACTTCACCATTGGCATTGGTCTGCCATTTTCTTACATGGTCAACTGACGCAGGTTTGTCTTTGACGCTGTCGTCGAAAATGTAAAAAGGCGGTTTTATTTTATCAAGCTCAGTAATATCGCTCTCGGTAAAACCGAAATGTTCGATCAGAATATTGTCCCGAATTTCCCGCGAGCTGTTTGAAACAGGTTTTTTCACCCAAAATACCGTTTCATTTTGAGCGCTGGAAGTTATGTTATCTGAAAAGAAAAGTGAGGAGGCTTTTGCTGTCATATAAAACTCTGACATTGGAGCGGGCGACGAGGCTCGAACTCGCAACTTTCAGCTTGGGAAGCTGACACTCTACCATTGAGTTACGCCCGCTTGGCTTTCGATGTGGGATTATTGCATGAATCGACCGACGCTCTCAAGGAAAAACTGCTCTCAAAAGCTCCCTCCTTTACGAAAGTGAGGTGGCAGCCGCTTCGGCTGACGGGGTGGCTATTTGCCACGAAACGCTGAAAGACGGCTAAAGCCGCCTCGGCAAGAAACGGAGCCCGCGTAGCGGGTGACAAGCATAAAGCCACGGGTGCAAACCCGTGGAACCGAACAAACAGATCAAAGCCCGCGTAGCGGGCGACAGAACAATGCCAAGATCGTACACAAATCTGATATATCACGAACCAAAAAAACACACCATGGCATGGCAGTCGTTTGAAGATGAATTCGTCGATTTGTTGAAGGTTCACGAGATCGAATTTGATCGGCGGTATTTTGTGGACGTAATCGCTGTCACCCGCTACGCGGGCTAGGTTCAATATCGGAATCTTCCCACGGGCTTACGCCACGTGGCTTTATGCTCACACCCGCTACGCGGGCAAAAACCAATTTCCCAAATCCCATATCGCCGTTCAGCAACTTTAGAGGCAACTCTTTTCAATCATCCTATTTCCTCCGCGCAGAACGGACCTCGTGCATGCTCAATATTAGGACGCCGTTCTTATCGACCTCGGCGGCGGTGAAGGCGAGTGTTTTGTCGGGCCTGATGTGGTGGTGACGGCAAAAGTTTGCAGTATAGATCATTCGACCGCCGGTTCGGGGGCCGTCCTTTTTTCTCAACCGGTATGCGTTTCGCCGGTCGAGCGGTGCACGCTTGATGCCGATCGCCTGTTTTCGGCGGTCATACATCAGGACCACGGCGTCAGGTTCGCCTAAAGCTTTGATCGTCCGGCTATTCAGGTAAAGATGTCCTTTCGGGTTGATCGTAACGTAAATGTGTTCGGCGCTCGGGAGAGCAGGGCCGGGTTCGAATTCTTCCCATTGCATTTCCATAGTTGGGAGAATGTATCATACTTAATACATTATTTCAAGAGATTTTTTTATCCCAGATTACGCGATAGAGATTTTTGTTATTACTTTCTTGCTTTGCGTTCTTTGCGGCTTTGCGTGAAACAGGCTTTTTCACGCAAAGCCGCGAAGTTCGCAAAGAAGAGTCACAAAGAGAGAAGAAATCTACAATCACTTTTTCTATGAGTAATCTGGGTTTATTGCTCCTGTGCTCCTACCATCATCTGTTCGCCAAATGCACCGGACGTTCCACCGTGCATTTCACCAGCCATTCCAACCCACCCAACATCCACACCCACCGGTTCCGACATCACCGAGTTTCGCGGGGCTGGCTCTAAAAAACCGCGGGGCTGGAGCTGAAAAACGCAGGGCTGGAACACAAAAACGCGGGGCTGGGAGATAGAAACGCGGGGCTGGGCAGGATTATTGTGCATCAGCAACGCATTCTACGAACATTTCGAAACAAAAATGTTGACACTATTACCGGTTAAACAAAAACTCGTGCAAAAATGAGTCTCTATAAAGTATGAGCGAAAAATTCACCTACGACGACGTTCCTTATCCGAGTTTTACATTTCCGCAGACGCGGCCAGACAGGCTGTCGGCGGTTGGCCGGTTCTATGGAATTGAAACCGCGATGCCGGACAAATGCCGCGTTCTTGAGCTTGGCTGCGGCGACGGCACGAATCTGCTGTCGTTTGCCTATTGCCACCCGGAAAGCGAATTCCTCGGCATCGATCTATCAAAGGTTCATATTGACGATGCCCAAAATGCTGCGAGTCAACTCGGACTGAACAACGTCGTATTTGAATGTGCTGACGTAACAACAAAACCGTCCGCCGAACTTGGCAAGTTCGATTTCATCATTGCTCATGGCCTGTTTTCGTGGGTTCCCGATTTCGTCCGCGAACATATCTTGCGGATCTATTCCGAATGCCTGAATCCAAACGGCGTCGGCTATATCAGCTATAACGCTTTTCCGGGGTTTCATATTCGCCAGATCGTCCGCGGTATCGCTCAATACCACACGGCCGGTATTGAGGACGCAAATGAAAAGGTGAATCAGGCGAAGACGATCCTCGGGTTTGTCCGCGAGGCTCTGCCGGCCGATGCGCTAAACGCACAATTAATCGAACGCGAGCTAAAAGAAATGTTCGAACGCACGCCATCGAACATTTATCATGATGACCTGTCGGGATTTAATCAGGCGTTCTATTTCCACGAGTTTGCCGAAATGATAAAGGAACACGGCCTGCAATACATCTCCGAAGCAGATATTTCATCGTCGAATATTTCTGGAATGTCAGAAGATGTCGTGAGCGCTCTGAATGCTATCGGAACCGATGTAATTCGCCGCGAGCAATACATTGATTTCATAAAGTTCCGTAGATTTCGCTCGACGCTTGTTTGCCACGACGACATCGAAATTGACCGCAGCCCGGAACCGTCGATAGTTCGCAATTTCCGATTTTCGTCGCCGCTAAAACCTGAAAGCGACGCAAATTTGTTCGACACGGAACCAGTGACATTTACCGGCGAAAGAGACGAAACGGCGCAGCTAAATCATCCGCTTACTAAAACGATGCTTGCCAGGCTGGGCAGGTCATGGGCGCAAAGCCTCGACTTCGACGCTCTGTTGGCGAATGCTGTGGGCGATCTGGCAGCAAACGGAGTGAGTGTTTCCGATGACGACGTTACTAAAACCGAGACGTATCTGCTTCAGATGGCACGCGTCGAATTGGTCCACATTCACCGTTTTGCACCCGCGACAGTCGGCGCGGTAAGCGACCGGCCCAAGGCAAGCGATTTTGCAAGATGGCAGATCAAACGCGACTGTAAGGCGGTAACAACTATGACGGGAATGAATCTGGAACCTGAATCGGATCTGGTCAGGTTAATCATCTCACTTGCCGACGGCACGAGAAATATCGAAGAACTGCAAAAGGCGTTATTGGGTTCCGTTGAAGTACCCGACGAACAGCGGGAGGATTTTGAGGCAAGTCTGCCGCGAATCGTTGAAGATTGTTTGAACGACCTTTGCTCGGCAGGTTTATTGATAAGTTAGGCCTTTGCGGAAAGTATCAGGTCGATCGCTTCCCTGATGGCTCCGCGACCGCCATTGCGGCTCAAAACATGATCCGCTTGCTCTTTGACAATTTTCATTGCGTCGCAAACGGCAAAAGACACGCAGACCGCTTTCATCACCGCGAGATCGGCAACGTCGTCACCAATAAATGCAGCGGATTCAGCAGTAACATTGCTCAATTCTAGGATGGATTTAAGATCAGCCAATTTATCTGTCGACGCATCGCGAACAAATTGCATCCCCAGTTCCGCCGCCCGTCGCTCGACAATGCCGTTGCCCGGCCTGCCGGTGATAATGCCGGACTGAAATCCCGCGGCGTGCCAAAGCGAAATTCCCTGCCCGTCTTTCACGTCAAAAACCTTGAGAGTTTCGCCCTTGTCGGAGTAATAAAGCCGCCCGTCGGTCAACACGCCGTCGCAGTCCATCAGCAAAAGAGTGACTCGGGATAATTTCTCGGTTAGATCGTCCATCGGCTATCTGACCTCGAATATCTCTACGCCGCTCAGTTTCCAGTTACCGGCGACTCGCGTCAGTTTGAAAACCGCCATACCGGTTTCGACTTCGCGATTGAGCAAACGCACGGACATCGCGGCCTCAACAAGCACGTTGTCGGCATCGAGAGTGTCAGCATGTTTCAGATTGGATTTCCATTCAGTTGTCTGGCCGGAGATGCCGCCCGCGAATCGCGAAACCTCGCCGGGCATAACCAATGCGTCGAGATCGGTCTTTCGATTTGAAACTGCAATCTGATCGAATCGGGTAAAAAATGCCTTGATGCTTTCATCGATCGCCGACGGTTTATTGAACTTGTTTCGAATATTTCTTGCGGCGAGTCCGGCACCGAGTTCTCCGTCCGCTTTTATCGCTTCGACAGCAAGTCGGATCGCATCGGCCTCGCGACCGGAACGCGACGCAATATCGGCAAGCCCGACCGCAGCCCAGGCCATGCTCCGTGCCGACGGCAGCTTTTCAGCCAAAACGGCGGTGAACTCGCGTTCGGCATCGGCCAGCTTGTTTTGTGCCAACAGTGAACGCCCGAGCAAAACGCGAACATCGTCGAATCGCGACGAATAACGCAGCACTGTGCGGGCAGTTTTTTCGGCTTCGGCAAACGCCTGCCGGTCAAAGTCGCGTTTGACCGCGAGCAGCAGATCGCTGTCGGTCGTCTCACGCGGAGCAATGTCGTCGGAATAATCGGTCTGCGGATAGAGCTTTTCCGTGTCTATCTCGACTCGGGCGACTTTTCGCGGCGTGCGAAAGACAACTTCGCCAAAACTCGTTGCCCTGATCGTTGTCGGAGCAGACATCTGTTCGCCGTTATCGAGGAACGCAGTTATCTCGACCGTTGCGTCGCCGGCTCCAGTATTGCGAAGTGCTACCTTTGTCTCGCCGCCAACCGTCTGCGGCAACCCCGCGAGCAAATTCGTGTCGGTGTTTTGGTCGAGCATCTGATCGAGCAGTTCCTTATTCACCGCAAAGGCTGATCGCAATTCGGAAAGTCTGAGCGTGCCGCCGCGGCCATTCGCCGTGATGGTATCGAAAAACTCTTTTTGTCCGAGCCTTCGCGAAAGCAGCCGCCAGAGCATCGCACCCTTATTCGCGACCGCCGGGAAATAATAATCGTCAAGCGGCGCGACCATGTTCAGCGGAGCGTCACGCCGTGAGATGGCCGCGTAGGCGATTCGCTGCCGCGTGCGTTCCATATCGGCGATCTCTTTACCGTATTTTTGTTCGATAAACAGGTTCGCCATGTGCCGCGGCAAGCCCTCGCGAATAACGCCGTTGCCGTCGCCGGTTACGTTGATCGAACCGCCGACCCACAGCTTTGCGATTGCCTCGGCAATATTCAACGCTGTTATGGAATCGATCTTTGTACGAGCAAACACAGCCCGATCGACCAATATCGTTCCGCCCGAATGAAAACCCGCACCGCGATCCGACGCGACGATGCGTATTGGCGTATCAGGCTCCGCACCCAAAAGCGATGCGAAAAGTGTCCTGGCTTCGGCGACAATTTCCGCAAGCTCGCCGGCGCGCTTTTGCTCGGCTGCTCCGGCATTTGACGGCATCAAAACCGACACACCCGAAAGGTTTGCAGCCGTCCAATTCCCGGTGATGAAAAACGGTTGAGTGTTAAGTTTCTGCTCGAATGCACCGGACGTTTCCACACCGCTGGAGACGACCGTCTTGCCGGGCGCGGTTACCTGCATCCGAACCGGGGCATTGTCCGCTCCGCGCGGGAAATACCAACTGTTCGGCGTCGGATACCAGAAAGACATCGGCAGGAACTGCGATCCGGCACCGGAAATCGTATTTAGCCCGGAGTTGTCTTTTATGGCGATCTTATAATCCACGACCGCTGACAGATTGCCGCCCGGTGCGACCGATGGAACTCTGATCGCGATCCGCTGCAAGCTGACGCTGCCGAGATTTTCTTCGGATTTGGTGAAATCTGTCGTAGCTCCGTTAAGACTCACCGCCGAAACCGTCGCGTTCGGGCTGATCCTTAGCGTGAGCGAAGCCGCCGGGCCCGCCGAAACATTTTTCAGATCGAGTTTTGCACGGACAGTCATTTCGCGTACAGATTCGACCGTCGGAAGCGTGACTGCGATGTCGTATTTCACAACCTGCCACGTCGCTGAGCTTTGAGCCGCCGCAATCATGGAAAAAGTCGAAAGTAGAAATGCGAAAGCCCAAAATCGAAATAGTTTCATCTCGGCGTCTCGGCGTCTGTGCGGTTTAATTTTCATTTATTAGTTCGTGAATCTGTTTGAGCTTCGCAAGCAGCTTTTCCAAACGGGCAAGCGGCAATTGGTTCGGGCCGTCGCTCGGTGCCTTTGCGGGGTTGTCATGGACTTCCATAAAAACAGCGTCCACGCCGCAGGCAACGCCGGCTCGTGCAAAGTGTTCGATGTACTCGGCTTGCCCGCCCGTTGCTTTGCCCAATCCGCCGGGCAGTTGCAGCGAATGCGTCACATCGAAAACAACCGGCACTCCAAAGCCGCGCATTATCGGAAACGATCGCAGATCAACCACAAGGTTGTTATAACCAAAACTCGCACCGCGCTCTGTCAAAAGAATTTTCTCGCAGCCTGAATCGCTCAGCTTATCAACGATGTTCTTTGCATCCCACGGCGCCAGAAACTGTCCTTTCTTTACATTGACCGCTTTGCCCGATTTCGCCGCCTCAACGAGCAGATCGGTTTGTCGGCAAAGGAACGCCGGGATCTGTAAAATATCCGCGACCTCGGCAGTTTTCTCGACCTGCCATGGCTCGTGAATATCCGTAATCACCGGAACACCGATCTCGGCCTTTACCTGTGCCAACACTTCAAGCCCGAACTCCATTCCGCCGCCGCGAAAACTCTCGATCGAGCTCCGGTTCGCCTTGTCGAACGATGATTTGTAAACAAAACCAACACCGACCGATTTACAAATATCCTTGATCTCCTGCGCCATGAACATCGCATGATCGACCGATTCGACCACGCAAGGCCCAAGAATAAACGATAGCTCACCGCCGCCAAATGTAACATCACCTACTTGAAAAGATGTCGGATCAATCATACTTCTAAACTCGCTTGATACGCATAGTATTCATTAATGTCTGGACGCATGTAATTCCACCAAATGAACCCTAACCAGAACAAAGGAGGGACCGGTTCGATCACCAGGCGAAAAATATCATTTTTCGTAAGTTCACCATAGAAGATTACAAAAACGATCAGTCCTGTCCACCAAATCACATCGAGCGTCACAAAAAACAAGGTGGCCGCCCTGCCTTCTTTATCACCGAACGACGACCAGACCGCCGATGCAGCCGAGAATGCACAAAGCAATAATGAGATAGTAACTACGAGGAACGATGCCTCGCCGTCCGGACCGTAAAGCAGCAATATTGAGCCGTTTAGCGGCAAGGCCCAGATTCCAAACAAAAGAAAACCTCTTCCAAATGGCATCGCCGAAATAAACGGCATCAAGCCATAAGCTATGACAATGAAGATCGTCAGGACGTAAAGCCGAATAGGTTTTTGAACTCGCCGCATACTTTGACAACACAATATTTCCGCCCCAAAAACAAGACGAGCACGTAATTCTATGCTTAACAGAATGTCGCTTATGTCGATAACTTATCTTTCGGCGGATACCACCCTACGCTAACCCACAACCTTCTTAAACTAACTGAATGGCTGTTATTTAAAGAAAGTGTCTCGACGGTCGCTCGACCAATAGAAGTTTTACCGTTTATACGCATACCGTCATCCGCAAACTCGAAATGTTCATGCCAATCGTCAGTTCGCGGGTTAAAAAGTCTTATATTTTCGCCCGTCAACGGATCGACGGCATGTGTCTTTGAACTTTTATAGAGGTTGCAGTCGCGGCAAGCAAGCCAGAGATTTTCTTCTTCATTCGTACCGCCTACTACCTTAGGCAACAGATGCTCAATCTCAAGCCGGCTGGGATTAATATGCTGAGGCATTAGGCAGTAGCCGCACCGGTTATTTGCAGTTGCCCGAATCACCTTGTCGCGTTTGGGAGAAATGCTACTCATCAAGGTCGTCAGGTGACGAAATAAGGCCTCGCTTTATAGCTTCCACAATTCCCTGGGACTTTCGAAAGGTGGCGATATGGTATGACCCCATTAGACCTTCCATTTCCACCCGCTCACTCGGTGATATTTGCATTTCCCGCTGCTTCGCAAGCAATTCGCTCAAACGCTCATCCTGGTTTTCCGGGAGTTTTAATTTAGCCAGATCCAATACATCTGAGTCACTCCAGTTTAAGAGAACGTCATCATTATCGACATTGCTGATCTGAAAGTCGGCCTCTATTTTTTCGCTTATGACTTCGCCAACAGGTTTCTTGGCTAGCTCAGCGTATTTGGTTATATCCTGAAACACTTTTTCAGGCAGAGTAACTGTTATTTCCATATAAGACCTCTTAAGCCAAAGTAGTCTGCTTTTGAGCAAAATTTTTTGCCATTCGCATCAAATGCTCAAGCTGCAGATAGTGATCGAGTTCAATACGCTCTTCTTCAGAAATATCGATATTCTTTTCCCGCTCAATCAGTTCCGATAACTTGCTTTTGATTCCGCAGACGGTCGAAACGCCAGAACCTTAGCCGGATCAGTCTTTGCGATAAAGTTAGCGACTTCTTCTGACGGCTTGAAGTTTTTGAGAGCGATCATATAGCTGAAACTCCTAACTATTTTGCGGATTATAGCACATGCAATACTCACTTCACCCCGAAACTAAACGCGCCCCAAAAGCTTTCCCAGTCTGCTTCACCGCAATCGGTTTTGCACCGCTGCATGAAAACCAGACGCACGAGCCATACGCCGCCGTGATCAAGTTTGATCTTTGCTTTGCCTTTCGCATCGGTTGTCAGCTTTTGTTTTGATAGAACATTATTATCGCGGTTATCAGCGAAAATCGTTCTGTTAGCAATAGCCTTTCCGTCAAACGTGACCTGAAAGCTAAGCATATCTCCGACCTTCTTTGAGTAAGGATTTTCGAGCGGCGTTATGTCGAGTTTCAGTCCTGTTTTCTTTTTATATATGTTGTCGCGTTTGTCGCCGATCTGAAGCAGCGTTTTGATAAAACGGCTGTAACGCTCGCGGCCCGGTTTTTGGCTTTCGCCGAGTTTTGCTCGTTCCTCGATGATATATTCCATTCCGTCTTCGCGGAGATACTCGTCGAATTTGTCCGGCTCAAGCGTTATATACGACCAGTTCCGTTCGAGTGCAAACATATGATTGCCGTCAGAGCCTGACGTATATGAATAGAACGGCATCGATTTATCCACGTTGTTTTTAGAATCGAAACCAACTTCACCAAAATATTGGCGGAACGAAACTATCTTCGCCGCTTCGAACGGCCTTTCTTCTTCGACCTTTAAGCCTTCGCCAAGAAATAGCTTGAGGTCGATCTTTTCATTCACTTGCGCGAAAAAGTTCGCGGGTTCGAACCAGTATTCATGTGCCATCGAACTCGCCGAGAGCATAGCGATCGCCAAGATTACCGAAAGAAGTCGTTTCATTATTGATCTCCTGATAATTCTGCCCGTTCCGGTATTTCTACCTGTTTATCGCTTGCCATATCGTGCTCAAGATTTTCGCTTTTCAGCCGATTTTCCCATGCGGCTTTTACGAACGATTTGAATAATGGATGTGCGTCAAGCGGTTTCGATTTATATTCCGGATGAAACTGACAGGCCACGAAATATGGATGCGTTTCACGCGGCAGTTCGATCATCTCGACAAATTTACCGTCGGGTGAAACGCCGCTGATAACCAGACCTTCTTTCTCAAGCACATTCCTAAACTCCGGGTTGAACTCATATCTATGACGGTGGCGTTCACTGATTTGTTCGGCTCCATAATAAATATCGCGGGCCAGCGAATTTTCCTTTAAATTGCAATCCCACGCGCCTAGTCGCATCGTTCCGCCGAGTTCGTCAACGTCAACAAGGTCGCGCAATTTGAAAATGATCGGGAACGGCGTGTCCTCATTAAACTCAGTCGAATCTGCGTCACGCAATCCGCAAACATCACGTGCAAACTCAATGCACGCGGTCTGCATTCCCAGACAAATTCCGAAATACGGCGTACCCGATTTGCGTGCATATTTTATCGCACGAAGCATTCCCGGTATGCCGCGTTTGCCGAAACCGCCTGGAACGAGTATCGCGTCGTAATCCTGCAATTCGTTCTCGTAGTCCTCACGCATCAGATTTTCCGATTCGATCCAGGTGACATTTACACGCAGATCGTTCGCGACGCCGGCGTGTGTCAAAGCCTCGCGAAGCGATTTATACGAGTCCTCGAGCTCGACGTATTTGCCCACGATCGCAATACGGACCGAACCGCCTGAAGGATCTTTTATGGTCGAAATCAGATCGCGCCAATTTTTTAAGTCGGCGGTCGGAAATCGTTCCAAAAGGCCGAGGTCCTTTACGATCAGTTCATCCAGTGCTTGTTCGTGCAACGCGAGCGGCACCTCGTAAATCGTCGGCACGTCCAAAGCCGAGATAACCGCGTTTTCCTGAACATTACAAAACAGGGCAATCTTTCGCCGCATATCGACCGATATCGGACGATCCGAACGGCACAATAAAATATCTGGAGCGATACCGATCTCGCGTAACTCGCGGACACTATGCTGTGTCGGTTTGGTCTTTAATTCACCGGCGGCGGCAATATACGGCACGAGCGTGACATGAACAAATATCGCATTTCCGCGTCCCTCTTCGTTCCCCATCTGGCGTATCGCCTCCAAAAAAGGCAGTGACTCGATATCGCCGACCGTTCCGCCGATCTCGACGATCAAAATGTCAGGTTCGTGCATGTCCGCGACCTTACGAACTGCCATCTTGATCTCGTCCGTGATATGCGGAATTACCTGAATCGTCTTGCCGAGATAATCGCCGCGACGTTCTTTTTCGATTACCGAGAGATAAATTCTTCCACTAGTCCAGTTATTCGCCTGCGATAATTTAGCGTGAGTAAATCTTTCGTAGTGCCCAAGATCAAGATCGGTTTCCGCACCGTCGTCGGTGACGAAAACCTCGCCGTGCTGAAACGGCGACATCGTTCCCGGATCGACGTTGATATACGGATCGAGCTTCATCATCTGAACACTCATCCCCCGAGCCTCAAGCAAACACCCCAAACTCGAAGCCGCAAGGCCCTTGCCCAAGCTCGAAACCACACCGCCCGTTACGAAAATATATTTGGTCATAGTTTTTATGTACGACAGACTGTTAGTCTGTCGATGTCCGCATTCAATCGTCTTGTTCTTTCTTGATCATCTTATTCTGCGGTTCTTTTTTTTCTGACCACAGATAAAGATGAACAAGAACGATCAAGAAAAAGCTGTAAGTCAGGAAGGCCTCCGCTCTTTTTCCAGAATCACTCTCACCTTTTCTAAGTCTTCCGCCGTATCGACCCCTATCGATCTTCCCGCCGCTTCCACAACAATGATACGAGCCCCGTTTTCCAAAGCTCTTAATTGCTCAAGCATTTCCAGCTTTTCTAGTCTGGTCTGCGGCAAGCGTGTAAACTCCAGTAAATATTCCCGCCGATAAGCATAAAGCCCTGAGTGCTTTCGAAACAGCGACAACAATTCCGGTTCTTCTTCCAAAGCCAAGCCCGGATCGCCGTTGTGCCTCAATGCGGCCTCACGCGGAAACGGCATTGGCGACCGAGAAAAATACAAAGCATGGCCCGTTTCACCAATAACCACTTTTACGACGTTCGGGTTCAGCAATTCTTCTTTGCTTTCGATCGGCTCACAAGTTGTCGAAATTTGAGCCGATGGATCGTTCATCAATGCCTCGACCGTTTTATCTATCGTCGCCGGCGAAATCGTCGGCTCATCGCCCTGCACGTTTACGATGATCGAGCCCTCGGGCAGCACCGCGGCAACCTCGGCGATGCGGTCGCTGCCGGATTGATGTTCCGCCGAGGTCATCACGGCCTCGCTGTCCGCGTTACTAACTACATCGAAAATTCTCTGGTCGTCGGTCGCAACGATCACGCGAGAAACCGTGCTCGCCTCATTCGCACGGTCAACCGTGTGTAAAATCAACGGTTTTCGGGCAATCGGCAACAGCATTTTGCCTGGCAAACGAGTAGAAGCATACCTTGCAGGTATGATCGCGATCACATTTTGTTGATGATTGTTCCCGTGATGCTCCACGGGATTTTAGACTATATCGCTTTGCCCAAGAACTCAAGACGAAAAGAACGAAACTTGGCAACTCATTAGAAATGTACTCTTGAAAACTCAATAGAAACTCGACACAGTTGTTGAAAATTCCTTTCGTTTGCAATCGTTTTGCTGTGGATTGCGCGCAAATGAAAATGATATTCGTGTATTTTTCTCGGTCTTACATTCGTTTTACTCCGAAATGCGCGCATGTTGAGGCGTTTTTCAAGCGTTTAGCTCTCTTTTGCAATCGTTTTAGCCATAAAACACAGCATTCCAGTCTTAATTTCAGGAACAAACGAACCAGAATCGTTGCATAGATAAAATAATGCTTGACAAGTGATACAAGTATTGATAGATTGTTCCCTGAAACAGAACAAATGTTTCATATATTAAGTGATAGCGAGGAAAAAAAGATGAACTTCAGAACACTCTCAGAAAATGACCTTTCAGATTTTGCCGCTAATGTCGCCACATTGCTGGGCGGAACCCAAATAACTGCTATTGACACAAATGTCCGTGCCGATCTTGTCACGGCGATAGGCGCGAAGCCCGCCAATCTCGCGGATCAGACAGCGGCCGCAGCCGGTTTGGAAGGCACGCGCAAGGCTGCCGTCAGCACAAAAAACATGACCAGAGCAGAGATAATCGCCCTTATGAGCCAGGTTCGCGACGCCCTAAAGGCAGGGCTGGCTTCAAAGACGCAGTACGATCTCTGCGGGTTTAATTATCCGGTGATCTCGTCGGATATCTACGTCGCACAGGACCCGTCCGGTCTTTCCGCCTTCGGTTTTTCAAACGGGGTGAACAAGATCAGATTTTCGGGAAACAACAAACGCGGTAGCGTTGTTTACGAGGTTTGGCGGCGTCACGGCGACACCGCTCCGTGGGCTCTGCACTCGACAACAAAGAAACAATCGTTTACCGACACGCCCGTAATGCCCGGCCAATACTACGAATACAAAGTCCGAGCCGCAGCCGCCAAATCAATCTCAAACTTCTCAAACTCCGCCGTCGTTTACGGCGTATTGTAGAACACAAAGCAAAAGAGGCTGTCCCCAAAAGACGGCCTCTTTATTTTTTTTGCCGCATAGGAAAAATGCTTTAGACGGCATCAACTCAACACTAAAGGCCGCCATCATACGCAACCTTAACGACCTCGCAAAACTCACCCCGAACAGCTCCCACAGGAACACTTCAAAAAGTTCCGCAAAATGGGAAGCTGGGTGTAGTAAACGGCTCCTCGTCGCCATACTGACCTTATGTTGCGTTAGTCGGAATTGATTTTTCGTTAGAAAGATTGTGTATGTTTGTAATGTCTTAGTAATGGCTAAGGTGAGCTATAAACGAATTGATTGATTACTATCCAAGCTTTTTGTTCTTTGGTGGTCAGATCATAAATCGTGGGATGCTGGGTGCCATCGATTTCGAGTTCAATTTTTTGCCAGTTAATTCCTCCGTCATTGGTCTGCAATACTGTTGCGTCTGCACCTACAGCCCATGCCTTCCTATCACTAGCGGAAGATACTTTGAACAATGAATTTTCCGTTTTACTGTCGGATTTTTTCCAAGTTTTACCACCATCATTACTAGTAAGAATCAGCCCGCCTTCGCCTACAATAAAACCGATTGATAAATTTGCGAAATCAATTGAGGTCGTTTTACCCACTGCATCAGCGGGGATGCTTGACCAAAATATCCAGTTTTTGCCTCTATCATCGGTTTTCAGAATTTGGCCATTACTTATCAACATCAAACCAGTTTCCTCGTTAAAGAAGTCGATGCCGATAATTCGGTTAGTGGTGTTGCTTTTCCAAAAAGGGTACCAGTTTTTTCCATCGTCATCGGTCGTAAGTAATACCATTCCCTCTGGAAGCCTTGCGTCAATAAAAATGCGGTGGCCTGCAAAAGTTATATTTCTGTATGGCCTATAGAACGTGGGTCTATCGCTTTCCTCGCGTTGTTTCATGCTTGCTCCAAACCCCCTAACAAACCATTGTTTATTATCTGACTTGAATGGGATGCTCCAGAGGCTGACACTATTCTCGCAAGAATCAACAAGGAAAAATCGCCCATCAGATCTAACGCCACCTGCTTCAACTGGACAAAGATCTTTAACGTTTACATATCTGTAATATAAGCTGTCTGGTTCGTAGTTATCCTCTAATGTAAGACCGCCGTCAGACGTGAACTTGGAACTGCCCGCTCCACCATCCATAAGTTTCCAAGTCCTCATTTTATCATCCGATAGGATTACAACTCCTTCCCCAGCAAGCAGAACAGTGTCTTTGGCGCCAAACAGGATTATAGAAGCTGATTTTCCGAATGGCACAAGGGTCCTCGTCCAGCCTGCGGTACTAATTTGTACCGGTTTCTCTCTGTTTTCATTTTCCGAAAGACCTTGAATCGGCTCATGGCACCCGCCCAACAAAATAGTTACCGCAAAGAGAGTACAGAAGTTCAGATTGAAATTAGACATATTTATACCTATTTTGGATTTAGAATACAGTTTTGATAATAGGCCTGGGCGGCACTGACTGCCCCACTGCTAAACCCTTTCCACTCAAAATGCCACGGTTCTCTCCGACTTTTTGCGACGTTACTCCCCATTCTAGTGCGATTCCAGCCATGCTTTTTGAAGATTGCGATAACCGTGGGATTAACGTGAGGCATGTAAGCATCTACAGCCATTCCGGCCTCATGAGCACCCCTGCCCGGTTTGGCCGCATCTGGGCCGCCATCGTTGACCATAGTATCGTAACGCCTTTGTTGCATTGCGCTATCGCGGAATACGTCGGCGAAAGCTAAAGCCAACCCGGGGGTCGGTTCATTATAGATTTCAGCGACAGCCATATGAAATGAGTCCGCTGCATCTTTGTGAATGAAATTAAGGTTGTCCTCATCGGTCGCCCTGTACAAGTTTGAATCACCCAGAGCGAATTTTTGTAGAATCTTATCATCGCATTCAAGGTTTGATAGGGCGGACATCAAATTTTTAATTATGTATTTGCTTAATGGACTAATTCCACCAAGAGTATATGGATATGGCAAATTGGAGTTCCACCCGGGAGTTACCGCGTACCTCGGAGGAGCTAAACCAAGAGCGCTCAATATATCAGGCACAATGCTTCGAACGGCGACTCCGAAGTTTCCGCCCGAGACAACATAGTTCACAACAAAACGAATCGCGATCCGTCGAGCGACACGCGATCTGAATAGGCTCATAATCAGATTTCCGAGCCATCTAAAGAAACTTCCAAAGGATAAACCTGACGGATCAATATAGTTGATAGGATCATTGCCGCAGTAGTTGTACATGTTTAACGTCTGCGGAGCCATCAAACTTACCGCCGACATGCCGATTGGATCGATTTGCGTGAAGCGACCTTGTTTACTGTCGTAGGTGCGGTTTACGGCGTAATCGAGACCTGTGGCGTTGCTTCGGTCATAGCTTGTGAAGCGTTTGTTATTATTTTGAACTGTTGACTCGGCGTTGAGGGCCGTTCCGAAAGGTAATGTGGATTGCTCATAGCTCGTGCCTCCGGCTTGATTCGTTTGAAGTCTCGTGCCAAGACGGTCGGGATGGTTAAATTCGACATATTCGCCACCTGTCCCGTTGGGCGTTACGGTTGCAAGCTGTGTGCTGCCGAGATAGGTGTAGGTTTTTGTCCACGTCGGGACGGTGTGGGCGAACTCAGTGTATTCGGCGAGGGTTGTGCCGCCGGTTGAGGCGTAGAATTTGTTCAAGCCGGCGACGCCATCGTAATCGATAAGCCTCGCGTTCGTCGAGCCGTACTGAAACGCCTGCAGGATGCTCCCGTCGCTTTCCTTCTTGATTATCTGAACACGGTTTGCCGCGTCGTACTCGAACAGCAGAGCGGTTCCGTCCGCACCAAAACCACTCGTCTGATTTCCGGCGGAATCATACTGGAAACCCGCCGTCGTTATACGGTTGCTCGTATTGTCGTAAGCGAGATTTGGCAATCCGTCGAGCGGTATCGGCGAGCTGTCCGCCGCGACGCCAGAAGCCGTAACGTTTGTTCTATTGCCGTAACGATCATAAGTGTAATTTTGATCCCACAGCGTTCCCGTCGCACCGCCTTTGGCTTTTGTCAATCTGCCAACGGCGTCAAATTCATACTCGCGGTTTTTATTGTTGTTTAGATTGTCAATGATCCTGGTCAAATGACCCGTCTTGCCGTTTAGATTGCCCACGCTACCCAAGCGGGTGTATTCGTAAGAGAGATTGAGAAGCGTCGTAGTACCGTTCTTCTTGGCAGTCTGATTTGTTAACAAGCCAGTCTGAGGATCGAACGTATATTCTTCCGTTACTTGATTTGTCCCCGCCTCACCGATCTTGATCTGAGTCGCTTGGCCGGAGGCATTAAGCACCATGTCTGAGGCCTGCACAGCCCCGCCGTATGTCATCTGCGTCAAACGGCTTGCCGTGTCGTAAGTGTGAGCAACGATCTTTCTCGGATTCCCCGAAAGCCCATACTGTGCCGGATAATGAACCTCTTTCACACGGTCGAGCGAATCATAAACATAACTCGTCGTCATCGGGTAGCTTTCGCGGTAATCGACAGTCTGCTTATATTCGTTTACACGAGATTCACCGTCGTAGGTGTAATCTTCGGTAAGAAATCCCGCTGTCCTAACTTTCTTGATGCGAGTCTTATCGCCCGTCATATACTCATAGTTCACAGTCGGAGCCTGATGGATCGTCAACCCAGATTGGAGCGGGCCGCTTGGATAAAATCACGTTCGATGTTTACTGGAATGTCGGACAACTGTAAAAGTCAAGTCCCATATTCTGGCCGATTGCTCCAACTGCGGTTACAAGTTTTGTCGCATGCTCCGTTTGGGAAATGCAAGGCGCATGATAAAAAATGTATCTGTACACATCCCCTTCTTTTATTTCTACAGTAATTCCATCTGAATCCAATCGAGGCTCAATTCTCTCGGCCTGAGGTTCTTCTGGGATTTCTAACAAGCCCGAACTCCGTACAACATTCCAAAATTCATCCCACCCTGATTTCGGGACTAGCTGACGCGGAGGCTGTAATTTTTGCCTAGCAACATCGCCGATCGGGGCCAAATACTTGACTTCACGGGGCATCAATATGAGCCCTCGAGTTGTATCCGGGCTAATGCCAATCCATATTCGCACCTCCATAACACCAGCGGGAATCTCTTTTTTTCGAAGACTGCGAACCGAGAATTTGGCCGCGAATTTATCCATTACGTCTAATCCTGCTTTCTCGTCTTCTCGCCGGTCGTTGGCAATTCGACGCAATGTGTCTTGATCAAGAATTGGGGGAGTTTCTTCGCTGACGTCGCGACCGACTTTGTGCTCAACATCACCAGAGCAGGAACAGGCGAATGCCATTAGAAGATAAAAGCTGACTCGCAATAGCGAAAAAAATGAGAAAAAATTCTTCATGTGCATGATTTGATCAACTAACGGCTATGACATACTTTCGTCTTGCTATAATCTTTGGGATCAATAATTCCATCTCTGCTATGTACGACTACCTCGCTCTCCTTTGCTCCGTATTTAATGATCCCATATTGCGGGGCCGGATGGACGGCTCCCCACCCGGTCGTGTAATCAACCGCGTTCTGCACTCCATAATCTCCACCCGGGCTAACTAGTCCCGGTTCACCACTGGGTATGCGACCGCCATCCGGATGCGTGTGAAAATCAATCGTTAAATCCAAGGTTGTCGGCATCTTTCGAACTTCGCGATGTGTTGGCAGTGCGTCGATCTTGCCTACACCACCTCGCGGAAAAGCATATGCCTTGAACTCACCACTAAGTGTGCGCGATAAAACACCACCCCGTTCCCGGCCATCCGCCGAATCTTTCCACGCGGCATCTAGGGCAGGTTTAAGGATCTGTAGCAAAGTGCTTATCGACCAACATTCTCCATTATTTACAAGGCTCCGACCGACCGACATCAAATTTTTAATTATGTATCTGCTTAACGGACTAATTCCACCAAGAGTATATGGATATGGTAAATTAGAGTTCCACCCAGGAGTTACCGCGTACCTCGGAGGGGCTAGACCAAGAGCGCTCAATATGTCGGGTACGATGCTTCGAACGGCAACTCCGAAATTTCCGCCCGAGACAACATAGTTCACAACAAAACGAATCGCGATTCGTCGAGCGACACGCGATCTGAAAAGGCTCATAATCAGCCGGCCGAGCCACCTAAAGAAACTGCCAAACGATAAACCTGACGGATCGACGTAATTGATCGGATCATTTCCACAATAGGTATAGAGATTAAGGGTCTGAGGCGCCATTAGACTTACAGCTGACATACCGATTGGATCAACTTGCGTGAAGCGGCCTTGTTTACTGTCGTAGGTTCGGTTTACGGCATAATCCAAACCCGTCGCATTGCTGCGATCGTAGCTGGTGAAGCGTTTATTGTTATTTTGAACGGTTGATTCGGCGTTCAAAGCAGTGCCGAAAGGTAAAGTATTTTGTTCGTAGCTTGTTCCGCCGGCCTGATTTGTTTGGAGTCTTGCTCCGAGTCTGTCGGGATGATTAAACTCAACATATTCGTCGCCAGTGCCGTTTGGCGTGATGGTCGCAAGCTGTGTATCACCTAAATACGTGTAGCTCTTTGTCCACGTTGGGACGGTGTGATTGAATTCTGTGTACTCTGCGAGTGTCGTACCGCGCACGGAGGCGTATATCTTCATACCGCTTGTGTAATCGTTGCTAAACAGTCTGGCATTCGTCGAACCGTAGTTGAATCCCTGAACACTGCTGCCATCGCTCTCTTTCTTGACTATTTGTATTCGATTTGCCGCGTCGTACTCAAAGAGCAGGCTTTCCCCGAGCGTATTGGGAGCCTTTATCTGGTTCCCAGCGACATCATAGACGAAGCCCGTCGTCGTAATCCGGTTTGAAGTATTGTCGTATGCGAGATTTGGAATGCCGTCCATCGGGATAGGGCTTCCATCGGCGGCGACTCCATCCTTTACAATGTTCGTCCGATTTCCATATCGGTCATACGAATACTGCTGATACCAAAGATTTCCCGTCGGCCCCCCTTTGGCTTTCGTCAGTCTGCCAATGGCGTCGAACTCGTACTCGCGGTTCTTCGCGTTGTTTGAATGGTCAATTATCTTTGTGAGGTGTCCCGTTTTCCCATTTAAATTGCCCACGCTACCCAAGCGGGTGTATTCGTAAGAGAGATTGAGAAGCGTCGTAGTACCGTTCTTCTTGGCAGTCTGATTTGTTAACAAGCCAGTCTGAGGATCGAACGTATATTCTTCCGTTACTTGATTTGTCCCCGCCTCACCGATCTTGATCTGAGTCGCTTGGCCGGAGGCATTAAGCACCATGTCTGAGGCCTGCACAGCCCCGCCGTATGTCATCTGCGTCAAACGGCTTGCCGTGTCGTAAGTGTGAGCAACGATCTTTCTCGGATTCCCCGAAAGCCCATACTGTGCCGGATAATGAACCTCTTTCACACGGTCGAGCGAATCATAAACATAACTCGTCGTCATCGGGTAGCTTTCGCGGTAATCGACAGTCTGCTTATATTCGTTTACACGAGATTCACCGTCGTAGGTGTAATCTTCGGTTAGGAATCCCGCAGTCCTGACCTTTTTAATACGGGTCTTGTCACCCGTCGTCATGTACTCATAGGTCACAGACGGGGCCTGATGTATCGTCAACCCGGATTGGAGTTGCCCTGACAGGTCATAGCTGCGCGATTGAATACGATTTAGCGGATCGTCGTTTCCGCTGATCTGGAAAGAAAAGTTTGTCTTAACGCCACGCGCGTCTGTTTTCTGTGTGAGATTGGAGCGATTATTGTAAACAAATGCCTCGCTCCACGCGGCTCCCGAACCTCCGAAACCGACAAAGGTCCCGGCATCGTTTAGCGTAGCGGTCTGTTCTGCGAGTTTCTGCCGTGTCAGCCGCCCGAGCGAATCGTATTTGAATTTTCTGAACTGAACGCCCTGTTCGGTTTCGATCAGCCGCCCAAGTGTGTTGTATTTATATTTTGTGAGCAAGCTGCCTACGACCGTTACCTTGCCATTCGGGTTTGCGGTCTTGTCTGGGTTAGGCTCGACCATATTGACCAATCGCCCCTGCTGATCGTATCTACCCCAACGTTCGCGTCCCCATGCGTCGGCGATGCGGATAGTATTTCCGGGCGCGGCTGTTACGGAATCAGGCAGCATCATTTCGTTATAAAACGCCTCGGTCGTGCTTCCGTCCGGCTCGACGACCTTTACAAGCCGCCTTTGATCGTCGTAAAACTTCTCCGACCAATAAACCGTATCGCCCGCTCTAAAGGGGCGCGACTGCTTCCAAGCCTCGCCAAACTTTGTATATTTCATTTCGACGATATCGACGATGCTGCTTGGTGCGAACGATTCTTCTTTGACCACAAGCCCGATACCGTTCAGATATTTCTTTGAGCGGCCCGCAAGAGCGCCTTGCCCGACAGCGGCAAATTCGCGCACCTCTTCCTCAATGGTCATCGCCACGTCGTCGTAGGCAATTGTCGAGTACGCACCGGTCGAAGAAACCGATCTTACAGGCCGAAGCGTGTCGGGGTTATACAACGTCGTCGAGGTCAGGCCGTTCGGATCGGTGGCTTGCTTAACCAATCCTGTTTCATACGCATAAACCGCAGTCGTCGTGACGCGATGAGGCGATTGCGGGTCAGCGGCGCCGTGTGTTGAAGATTCGGGATAGGCATACTTCGTCGCATCGGTATAAACATAGCTCTTTTGCTCACAGCACGCCGCAGAATTCGCAACGAGATTTCCGGTTATGTCATAGGAACGGTTTTCATAGATCGCCCCGGTCTGAGCCTGCGCGTCAGAATAAGAAGTGACTTTCGTTATGTTGCCACGGAAAGCTGTACTCGAATCGTAAACGTAGCACGTATCGCATACCCAATACGTCGGCGGTCCGCCTCCCGGACATTCAGGAGGAGTCAGGCTCGCGCCCGGCTCGCATTCCCAACGACAATTGCAGGCGTATGTTCCTGTATTAAACGGATTATGATCCTGTTTGTGCTGAATAACGCCGGGAGTATTTACTAGCGGATTGCCTTGATAATTGTCGTACTCGTAATCCGTCCGGCTGGCTATTGATCCGTCCGGGTTTTCAACCCTGCTGCTTTTGACCAGGTTGAAAATATGTCTGCCGGCAACGAATTTTCCGGCATTGAAATACCCGATGTAGTTTTGCGAGTTTTCATACTCGGCGGTCGCGCAGCGGAGTAGCGTGTTCGCATCGTCATAATCGCAAGACCGCGTTATTTGATTGAATTTATTCGTGCCGTATGTGTATTCAGTTCGGATCTCATCGCCTTTCTCGTCCCAAATCCTCGCCCATGCAGGCTGCGGCGCGTCATAATTCAGATTGTTCGTTTGATTGCCCTGCTGCCAGCTTACTCTGGATTTACCGACCAGCGTTTGCGTCGAGCCGCTAACGGTAAACGTCTCATCGACAAATACCAAACCGTCCATCCACGCACCCGGCGTTCGATAAGAGTATTGCTTGCTTATAACTTCGGTCGGCTGAGTGACGGTTCCGGTTTGCTGTGTAACGGTGACCGTCCGCGACTGACTGGTTCCGTAGCTATCCGTGTAAAAGTCATTCTCATTAATGGAATAGGTTGTTATAGCATCTTCCGCGACATCCCGCCCAGCCCAGCTTTCCTTGAGCTGTGTGTAGGTCGGAGCATCGGTCAATCCCGTGCCGTTAGTTCTGCCGCTTGCGTTGGTTGTCGTCAGCGGATAGTTGTAATCCGCCTGCTTGGTCATATCACCGGCAATGACGGTGCCTTGTTCTTCCGCGCTCGTCTGCCAGTCCATTCCGCGCTGTTCGACGACTTTTGTGATCATTCCGTATGAGGAATAAGAATCCGAATCGTTAAACCAATAGCCTGTTTTAGTTCCCGGATAATAGATCGCGTCGATCACCTGCACGGTAGATTCACGGACAACGGGCGTGATGCCGCCACCGAAGGAATAGTTGAGGGTCAGCGGTTTGTAATGCAGCTTGACGACCGTTCGCGTTGTCTGGCTGTCATCATCGTTCATTCGCG
Organism: uncultured Chloracidobacterium sp.; assembly: GCA_964605905.1. Classification (GTDB taxonomy): domain Bacteria; phylum Acidobacteriota; class Blastocatellia; order Pyrinomonadales; family Pyrinomonadaceae; genus OLB17. The sequence continues at coordinate 27,249 of CAZSEL010000031.1, forward strand.
GAGCCCGTACCTCGATGAGCCGATTAAGACTATCGTAGTGGAAAGTTATGACACGCCCCATCGTGTCGGTAACTGTCTCGATCAGGGTATCTCCCGGAGTGTTTCTATATGTGATCGAAATATAATTTCCCTGCGCATCGGTGATCAGGGTCGGATGGATCTGATCGTTGCCCGGCGCGCTGGTCGAATAGATTATAGTGGTTCCATTTGGCAGCCTTGCCCATCCGCTTCCGTTGCCGCCATAGGTAAAGTTGCACCCGTAGTCGATGAAACTTCCGTCAGCAGTATGTCCGGTAAACGACATGCTGTTAGTCCCGGTCCAGACCGAACCAGCGTAGCCATGCCGCGTGCCGTCAGCGTCGATCATCATACAGCCGCCAGCACCCATGTGAGTTATCTTTCCGAAACCGAGCGACCATCCGGGCGCCGGAAAGCTACGGTCTATGTCGTAAGTCAATTCGTTGCCCGCCTTGTTCCAGACGCGCGAGTTATAGTTAAGATTCAACGCAAGGTCAATTCCGCGTCCGGGAAGCGATATGACCGGAGCCGACAGTTGAAAATTACCGTTTCCTGCTCCGCCGTCCATCGGGGCGCCCGGTGGGTTGCCCGGTTGGTTACCCGGATTGTCAGCCGATGGCCAATTATCATTGTTCCAGCCGCCCTCCGGCATAAGAGAATTTGTTTGTTCCGTCGCTTCCTTCTTTCCCGATTCGATCCCAGTACGAGAAGAGACCTGAATAGTGTTCTTACTTTCTAATAATTGAGCTTCTTCAGGGTCACGTGCCAACACCGTAACCGTTACCTGGGTCTGCTGGCCTCCGTTATGCGCCGTGATTGTAAAAACTCCCGGTATATCACCCTTAAAGATCCCGCCGGAAAAGTTACGTAAAGGAATGCGTCCGGTACTCTCTTCCCAATCCACGTGAACTCAAGTCCGCTGACAGGTTCATTGTCCGAGTCATAACCGACTGCCGCTAAAACAGCATCCGTGTCTTCGTTAATTGTCACATCTCCGGGGAAAATGCGTATCTGAGTAATCGGCGGCGTTGCAGATGACACGCTCTTTGCGGTAAAAAAAGCCCCAAACCACTTAGGAAAACCCGTGACCACCGAGGAGGTTATAAATCTGAAACGTAATTCCTGTGTTGTGTTCGCAGCTATCCCACGAACCGTCTCAGGTGCAGCCGGTGCCGAGATAGTCAAAATACTGACCATTATCAGCACACAAACAAAGCGCGTTAAAAAGCCTACAGGTTTCTTTCGGTTCTTTTTTATCATCCTAGACTACTCGCCTATGCAAGCCTCCTACGGTCGTCTTTAGTAACTAACGGTCAATAAAGTTAGTAGTAGCGATGCCTAATTGGTGTTTGCGGTTTGGGAAATCGCAATGATCTGATTGCTAAGAACGATAATTGAATTCGGATGGCAAGTCAATAAAAATTTTCATTGTGACGAAAACGCGAAACTTGGTTGTTCTAATTCTTTTCAGTAAACTTACGGCGTGGAAAATATCAACGCGATTGAAAACGGTGACCCGTCTTTAGTTGGCTTGCCTGTCAACATAGCTGAAACTCAGCCAACACCGGACAACCCGCCGTGGGGTAGTTGGGCAGCGCTGGGCGTATGGGCGGCGAGTATTGCATTTGTCTTTATTTTTCCGATGATCTTTCTTCTGCCGTATCTCGCGACAAGCGGATTGATGAGTCAACGTGATCAACTTGCGACGATACTAAAAACCGATCCGACTCCAGTATTCCTGCAAATTCTAGCCATAATTCCGGCCCATGTTTTTACCATTGCACTTGCGTGGTTTGTCGTCACAAAAAATCGGAAATATTCTTTCCGAGAAATGCTTGGGTGGGAGTGGGGCGGATTTCGCATTTATCACGCGGTATTGATCTCGGTGTTCTTTTATGCGATCGCTCTCGGAGCGGTCACAATTTTTGGCGATGTCGAGAATGACTTCGACATTATGTTAAAAAGTTCTAGATACGTGATTTACGTGGTGGCCTTTTTTGCAGTGTTTACTGCGCCGATCGTGGAAGAGGTTGTTTACCGAGGCATGCTTTATTCGGCATTTCAGCGGTCGCTGGGAAAGGTGCTTGCGGTTCTTCTCGTTACACTCATCTTTGCGGGCGTTCACTCTCTCCAATACAGTAAAGATGCGACTCCGGATTACGCCGTAATGAGTGTGCTACTGCTGCTAAGTTTGACGTTGACCCTTATCCGCTTAAAGACTGAGAATCTGTTGCCGTGCATAGTTCTCCATACTGTCTTCAATGGGTTTCAGTCGGTGATAATGATCGCAGAACCATTTCTTCGCCCGTATATCGAAAACAGTGAGTCCACAATCGGTACGCTTCTAAAATAAGAAGGGCGAACAATATCGTCCACCCTTCACATCCGTCGATGACTGATTGCTACGGCCGCCGTCTTCCGGGATTAATGACGCCGCCGCCTGAATCGCTCTTGCTCGGCGCCGGTGATGCAGGAATGCTCGGAACGTACGTCGGAGAAGAACCGGTGTCTCTCGAACCGGTGTCTCGCGACGGAAAACGTCCGCCGCCACGTTCCGATGACGGAAACATCGTCCCACCTTCACGTTTCTGCATCTGTGTAAACGGCGGCGGCCCCGATGGTGTCGAAGGCAATCTTCCGCCGCCCTGTCGTCTGTCGATGGGTCCTGGGCCAGGCGTAGTCGGTGTTCCACCACCGGGCGGCGGCGTTGCCGGGCCGGGATTCCGTGGATAATAGATAATGGGCGGCAACCGATACCAACCTATATCTCGTCCGAATCCGTAGCCATAGGGCGACGACCAACCGTAACCGAATGGCAGAAAGCAATGCGAACCCCAAAAAGGATCGTAAACCCACAAGCCGAACGAGTTGAACATATTCCAACGGCCGCCGAGATACGAACGCATCAGCGAGTTTCGCACATTGTTGCGGTCAAGTGAGGCGATCATCTTTGAAAGATCTTTCGACCGGGCCTTGCTCCACGTATCGAGTTCGTCTTTGTCATCGCGGTCGAACTTTGCGACAACGACCTGGCCGCCGTCAACCGTCGATTCACGGCCGCCTTTCATTACTTCACCTGTTTCGCTGCCGACGCGTGCTTTGCCTTTCCAAACTGAAAGTTTACTTTCGTCACCATCGACATCGAGCCGATAGACGCCCGAATCGACCAGTACGAATTTCGACTTAGGCCCATGGACGTTAACAATAAAATCGTCGCTTGCAAAAACTTCAAAGATAACGCTGCCGCTATGTACCACAAGGTTCAGGTCGCTCAGAGCGGTGGTGCGAAATTCGAACGCAGAATTGCCGCCAACGCGAACATAAGAACCCGGATTGAGCAATATCTCGACCTTGCCGTCAGCACCAGTCGAAACGCGGTCACCGATAGCAAGATCGTCTTTCTTTAACAGGACACCGCTTCGACCGTTCTTACGAACAACACCGACAGTACCCTCGACAAAATTCACTCCGCCCGCTTTCGCCGAGATGACATACTTGTCACTGGCAGCAGCCGAAAGAACCCGATCTTGTGCAAACGCCGTAAAGGCAAACGCTGCCACGATTGCAATAACGGTTGCGAAACGATCAAACACTGTTCTCATTTTTTCTGGGCTCCTTGGGAAGAGAATATGCGCTAGTTTAGTCTCTTTCCGCAAAATTAGCAATAAAATCCTGTCTGATAGATGGTTACGGACAACATTTTAGTTGTCGGAGATTTTATTGAACAACCTTTATAAGGTTAGCGTAATCTTATTTGGCAGTCCGATCATGGATTTCGACTTGAGAACCTAAATGGCAACCTCCAAAGACCCCGCACAATGTTTCGCCCCGCTCGAAGTTATAGAGCGTCTGCTTGAGATACGTGTGGAACTGGGGTTTTCCCCAAATATCTATATGGAGCGGTCGGAAGAGTTGACCGATTTTCTGGATGCCTACGGGTTTGATATTTACGCTTTTTCGACCGACAACGACAAGATCAACTACGGCGACTATCGAACTCCCGTAGTCCCGGGCGGCGATTCGCTGCACCTGTCGGCCCAGGCCCACTAAAACTTTTCATTTCACAATACAACTAAAGGAACGCGGAAGGTGAGCGAGAAATCGTGAGCCTTCCGTTTTTTTCAGGTCAGTACCGCCTGCGTAAGCAGGTGGCAAAGAGCTAAATTACGGAATGTCGGTTGTCATTTACTTGTAAAGTTGGCGAGGTTCCGCCACCCGCTAACGCGGGCGGTACTGACTACAAAGCCTTGACAATGAACAGAGTGCCGTCGTCGTCAAGGAACTTTCGTTCAGTGAAATCCGCAACATCCTTACGTATATGGTCGATCATCTGCTTTGCCGGACGGTCAATGCATTCCAAAACGCTCGCCGCAAAGCGGTCGTTTCCGTATTCTTCCCCGGCTTCATTGGCGGCCTCGGTGATGCCGTCGGTGTAGATGACCATCACCTGTCCTTGTTCAAAACGAATAAAATGCTGGTGGTAACGTGCCTCGTGAAACATTCCGAGCGGAGTGTCGCCGTATTCAACATACTTGTACTCACCATCCGGCTTTATCAGCATCGGCGGGTTGTGTCCCGCATTCGAAAACACGAACGTCCGGTTCGTTCCGTCTAAAATGCCGTAAATAGCAGTTATGAACTGATGGTCCTCGACCGAATCCCACAACAGATTGTTTACCTTCGACATCGCGATATGCGGCGCATATCCGACTTGAACACCGGCTCGAAGCGACGCCCGCAAAAACGACATCAGCAGAGCCGCCGGAATTCCCTTTCCCACCGCGTCCGCAACGACGATGCCGATCTGATCGTCGAATATCTTGACCCAATCGTAATAATCGCCCGAAACCTCTTCTGTAGGAAAAACATATGCGCTGATGTCGAAATTTTCGAACTGCGGGTCGTGATCCGGCAGCAGCTCAAGCTGCACCTGCCGGGCGATCTCAAGCTGAGCCTCGATCCGTTTCTTTTCGACAGCCTGTTCGTGAAGTTGGACCTTTTCGATGATAATCGCCACCTGCGAGGTCAAAAGCTGCAGCACGGAAAGGTCGTCTTCGTTATATGCGTTCAATTCGTCACTTTCCAGATCAAACGCACCGATAACCTTGTCGTTTGAGATGATCGGCGCGACCATTTCCGAACGCGTTCGCACACGGGCTTTAAAATATCTTTCGTCCTGACTTACATCAGGCGAAATTATGGCCTGGCCTGTCTGGGCAACGCGGCCAATAAAGCCCTCGCCAAGCTTGAGACGCGGTTCGATCAGCTCGAAACTGATCTCATAACCTCTTATGACCCGCGATTTGAAAATGTACTGGTTGCCGTCATCCTCGTTAGTCTCTATCAGATAAATCCCAGCTGCATCATACGGAAGCAGCGTGCCGAGCGTGTCCATAACAAGGTTCAACACCTCATCAAGATTAAGCGAGCGGCTAATCTTCTTGGTAATGTCGAGCAGCATCCGCAGCTTATCGACAGTCGAAAGCTCCGGCTTGTGCACCGACATATTTGGTTGGATCTGGTCGTTCATTATTTCAGGTCAGAACCGCCTGCGTTGCATCATGTCAGTACCGCCTGCGTAAGCAGGTGGCGGAATGACGGAATTATATACCGCACTTTAACCGCGAATATTGACGCTCAGATCTTTGCCAACCGCTTACGCGGTCGGTACTGACCTGGAGAACACTCGGCTCTCAGCCAACCGCTTACGCGATCGGTACTGACCCGGAGAATACATTTTCCTGATATGTTTCCCAAAGCCGCGAAATTTTTATCCGGTATTCGACCAACGCCCGACTGACACGATAGTGCCGTGCGATCTCGGGAATTGTCTTACCCGCAAGCACAAATCGCTTTAATCCAAGATAAGGAATCAACGCAGCGGCACCGGTTCCGTAGGCTTCCTCTTCGATGTCCTTATTGTAATCGCGCGCGACGACGTTTCCGGACTTGTCTTTCCGCTCGATTGCAAGCCGACTTGGTTTGTGGCCGAGGAAAACGTGGCTGACCTCTTCCATAAGTGTAGCATTGTGCCGATTTTTGCCGTGCGTGGGATTTAGGATTATCAATTTGAAGCCGTTCGGAAGTTTGTGCGACGCAGCACCGCCGGACCATTTGTCACGACCGGGCCCGACCAGATGATCTACCGTTTCTTTACTGAGTAATTGTTCGACTTGATCAAACGGCACCACCAATAGCTTTGCATAACGCGCCAACTCAAACGGGTCGAGCGGCTGTTCGGGCCGACGCAACCCGGCAAATTCCCTCAACCCACGGGCACGCAATTCATGATGTCGTCCTTTTTGAGTTGGAGGAAGATCGTCGGTGTCCATCGAAGAGTTGGCAGTCGGCAGACGTGTTTATCGCGAGCTTAAACCCAGATTACGCAATAGAAACAATATGCTCTTTGTTCATCTTGTTCTTTCTAAATCATCCTGGTCTGTGGTAAAAAATCTTCACCACAAAACAAGATGATAAGGAATGAATAAGATGATTAAGAAAAAACACCGTTGATAAACTCGCGGAATCTTATGACCCGACATACGCCAACCGCTTAAACTTCCTTAAATTCGGAATCTACATCTTCGCTCGAAAGAGCGACGCGATAATTCTTGGACTGTACTTGTTTTGTGATAAGAAGATCGTCTTTTGTCTTTAAAAGATCAGCCCGGTTATACACAGAGATCTCAAAATTATACCCGTGGGTGATGGCGTCTTTCGGACAGGCTTCGACGCAGTAGCCGCAGAAGATGCAGCGGCCGTAATCGATGTTGTAAACCTTGGCGTAGCGCTCGTCGCGGCCGATGCGTTCGGCGTAGGGACGTGGGTCGGTTTCGGCTTCGATGTATATACAATCCGATGGGCAAGCGGCCGCGCAAAGATAGCACGCCACGCACTTTTCCTTTCCAGCCTCATCCACATGCAGCAAATGCTGTCCACGATAACGCGGCTGCACCGTAACCGGAACGTCGGGATACTGCACCGTCCATTTTCCTCGCGGAATCTCCGAAAGCGTCCGCTTCATTCCCTTAAGAACGGCGGTCGTCGATTGAATTACATCACCAATTAAAGACATTTGATCTTAGTAAAATCGTCCTGAAGGCTTTTCCATTCCAAGATACAAGTATAAGCCCATCACTATCGCAGTCCAAAGTATCGGAGCAACAATACACAGCACGCCTAACGTGGCGCCGATGATTGCCACCACTTTGTCAATGTAACGAGACGGGTCTTTTCTCGCTCTGCTGATCCCAAGAATTCCGACAATTGTCGCTGCAACCCCGAGACCAAACGGAATGATGCCGCACAACCAGATTGCCAGCATCGGAATCAACATGACTAACCCGCCGACGCCGAGAATAATCGAAGCAATCCCCAACACCGGATTTGGACCTGAGCGGACCTGATTTGCATATTGCGGATTCACGGTCAAATAGAAACGGGTCGGCTTATGTCATTGACCCTCGGCCAGGCTGAGTAAGAAACGATGTTGCTCGAACAACCGATCGGTAGCTTGTGGCTCACGAATTTGTACAAGGATCAATACTCAGGCCGCGGCATTTGATTCTACTGGTTCGCCATATTCATCATCATGCTCAACCCACCAAAGAAAAGAAGGAATACCCAGTAGGCAAGGCCGATAAGGAAAAATAGCCCGCCGAGAATCATTCCGACGATGGCTAAGGTTTTACCACCGTACTGATTCGGGTCGTTGTTTACATTCTTCATCCCCATAAAGCCAGTTATCAGCGCGATGAGGCCTGTAAGCGGTGAGATATAACAACACAAAGACAAAATGCCGAAAACTAAAGACACTATCGGCAAGGTTTGATTGACGCTCCCACCTACAGGCGTGGGCGTTTGTCCGAAATTCTGTGGATTTTGCATATCGGTATTTGATGCAGCCGGGGCCGACCAATCGGCTTGGGCTAGCGGTTCGGCGGCCTGTTCGGCCGGTTGATCGAATGGGTTAAATGCCGGTTCCGGTTCTGCAAACTGCGGCGTAGGCGGTGTCGGCTCTTCGGGTTTGGAATACTCGTGCTTGAACGGCGTCGAAGGCTCCATCGACGGAGGCTTGGGCTCGCCGAAAGGCGACGGGATCGGAGAACTGGCCGTCGAAAGCGGTGCATTGGCCGGTTTCGATGGCTGATCGCCCGTCGAAAACGGTGACGGCGGCGGCGCCGGTTCGCCGAACGAAGGCGGGCTCAATTTCGGCTCGCTAAATTTTGGCGGTTCGGGTTCCGCAATCGGCGGCACGTCGATAACCTGATTGTCGGCCGCGTCGATCTTTTCCATCTCGGCACGCATTTCGGCCTCCGATACGACCTGGGTCACGTTCGCATCGACCGCGCTCGGAATGTCGAGTACCGGCTCTTCCGGAGCCTTTGGCTCGTCGGCAGCCGGTGACATCGAAGACATCGCCGCGGCGATCTCATCCTTGCTGGCGACCATCGTTTTGTACGGATCAACCGGAGCGTCTTCAACCAATGATGTTCCATCGATCTGGCAGAATTTAAGATTGTCGTCGAACGTCTTATCGCAAGTCGGGCAGCGTTTCATAATTGTTCGGAGTTCACGCGTATTAGCGTGATCTTGCTAAATTGTTCGGAGCTAACGCTTTGTTGCGGAGCGCAGGCCTGTCCAAACTTATCAATATCGAATGCAGAATACGAGACGAAGCACGCTAAAGCGTGGACTCTGAACTTTTATACTCTTAGCTTTAGACTAATTCAAGTTTGCTAAAGAAATAAGCGATCTCGATCACCGCATTTTCGTCGGAATCCGAACCGTGAACGGCGTTTTCACCAATGGACGCGGCGAAGTCTTTTCGTAGTGTTCCGTCCGCGGCCTCGGCCGGATTTGTCGCTCCCATCAGCTCGCGCCATGCCGGAACCGCATTCTCTTTTTCAAGCGCCAAAACAACGCAAGGCCCGCTCGAAATAAACTCAGTCAGTTCGCCAAAAAACGGCCTTTCCGCATGAACCTCATAAAATCCCTCAGCCTGTGCCTTCGTCTGATGAATCAACTTCATCCCGCGAATCTTAAAACCCGCACCCAAAATGCGGTCAACGATCTTCCCCTGGTTCCCCGCACGCACAGCGTCCGGTTTAATAATTCCAAATGTTAATGTGCTCATTTAAATAAAGTCTGTCCTTAATAATTATTCGTATGCTTTTTCGGAATGCTTTCCTAAAATCGCTTCATCGATAATTTCAATTATATCTTTTTCGCTTCGTCCAACGATGTCCTCTTGTGCAAAATCAATATGACCAATAAATTGTCTCTCCCTAATTGGTCGATCATAATGAACCCTAAGAAATCCATCAGACGACATTCCGGAAAGAGCCGATTCAATCGAATCGATGGCTCTAAAGCCTTGGTCATCGTTTATACTTCTTTGAACTTCAAATCTGTAACCATCGCTCATTATTCCTTACCTCCTTGCCTTTCGTCAGCTAAGCCGCCGTAAATTCTTCCCATTCAAAACCAAGATCTTTTACGATAGCTCGTAGGGTCCCAGCTTTCAGGTCCTTACTTCCCCAATCTGGAACAGCCACAACAATGATCGGGTTCTTATTCGGGTTATACCATTTCCGATGCGAACCGCCGCCTTTTCTTGCTTTCTCCAAGCAACCGAGCTTTCTCAGTTTCTTCTCAATCTCTCGGTATCTCATGCGGCTTCGAGGTGAATGAGAGTGTCGACCATGAAGGGCGTTGTCGGTCTAATGGGGTGTAAAACTTCAGGAAGCGGCTGTCCTAGTTCCTCATATCCCTCGATAAGCGCTTCGATTGCGTCCGCTACATTGATCGAAACCTCTTCCAAGGTGTCAGCCTCAGTAACAAGACCAGGCAAAATCGGACAAGTAATTGTCCATCCGCCTTCCGGTTGTGGCTCCATGACCAATGGCAATTTATAAAGGTTTTCGGTTGACATATTCCTATGATTCTATCATCTCTGCTACGCCGCTGCCCTTGTACCCAACACCTCGACGATCGCCTGGCCGATGTCGGCGGGTGATTCGACGACGCGGATTCCGGCGGCTGTCAGGGCGGCCATTTTTTCGGCGGCGGTTCCCTTTCCGCCGGAGATGATCGCACCGGCGTGGCCCATGCGGCGTCCGGGTGGTGCGGTTTGGCCGGCGATGAATGCGACTATCGGCTTGGTGACGTGTTCTTTTGCATATGCGGCGGCGTCTTCTTCGGCGGTTCCGCCGATCTCGCCGATCATTACGATCGCGTCGGTTTCGTCGTCTGCCTGGAACAGTTTCAAAGCGTCCGTATGCATCGTCCCGATTATCGGATCGCCGCCGATGCCGATGGCGGTCGATTGGCCGAGACCGAGCGCGGTCAATTGGCCGACCGCTTCATAAGTCAGCGTGCCGGAACGCGAGACCACGCCGATGCGGCCTTCCTTATGAATATGTCCGGGCATAATGCCGATCTTGCATTTTCCGGGCGAGATGATGCCGGGGCAGTTCGGGCCGATCAGTCGAGTCGGAGCACGGACACTCTTGTCCGCATCGCCGTCCGTGCGGACAAGAGTGTCCGCGCTCCGCAGATATTCTTTCACCTTTACCATGTCGGCGATCGGGATTCCTTCGGTAATGCAAACGACGAGCGGAATTCCAGCGTCGGCCGCTTCCATTATCGCGTCGGCGGCAAATGCGGGCGGAACATAGATGACCGAGGCATTCGCACCGGTTTCTTTTACTGCATCGGCGACGGTGTTGAAAACGGGAATGCCTTCGTGTGTCGTGCCGCCCTTTCCGGGCGTTACGCCGCCGACGACATTCGTGCCATATTCCACCATTTGCAGAGTGTGAAACGTGCCCTCTTTCCCCGTAATTCCCTGAACGATCAGGCGTGTATTTTTATCGACTAAGACTGCCAAAACGATTCTCCTATAATTGTCAGAATCCCGACGAGTCGGGATAGCGACCAAGTTCTTTTAATATCTTGGATTAAAACAAAAATCGAGTATAACACGACCACTATTTCGACTAGCAATCTTGCCCAATCAACTTTTTTTGAACTTTCTTACAAAAATTTACGTTTTCACTACTAACTTATCAGTGCCGCCTCGCGGCATCGGGGTGAAATCTGAAATTCTGGAATCTGAAATCTGAAATCTGAAATCGATATGCGGCAGCTTTACTCATTCTATTCCGATGCTTTCTTGATCGCGGTTAAGTCGATCCTCGAACACAAGCTGCGCGCGTTTTTGACGTTGATAGGCATCATCATCGGCGTCGCGTCGGTGGTTGTTGTCGGCGCGTCGATCAGCGGGCTAAATGCCTATGTCACGGAAACAGTCTCAAAGGTGCTTGGCGTTAATCATTTTATGATGGCCCGAATGGCATTTGCCGGACAGATGGACGACGATGAATACGAACGAAAAAATCGCCTGAACAAAAAGCTCACATTCGATGAATACGAGTACATAAAAGCAAACTGCGCCAACTGTTCTGAGGTCGGCGCACAGATGAATGCCGGTACGGACCTGAAAGAAAACGGACTGGAAATGCCATCAACGCGGATCATCGGCGTTACGGCAAATATGGTCGATATTGAAAATAAGGAAGTAGAGATCGGCCGCTTCATTTCAAACGACGAGGTCACGCGGTCGGCAAAAGTCTGCGTTATCGGTTATGACGTCAAAGACAAGTTTTTCCCGAACATCAATCCGATAGGACAGACGATCCGGGTCCGCGGTGTGCCGGTCACGATCGTCGGGCTCGAAGCGAAACGCGGTTCGATGTTCGGTGATCCGCTCGACAGGAATGTATATATTCCGCTGACGCTGCACCAATTGATCTTCAATCGCCAGGACGGACTGCAGGTTCACGGGAAATCCGCACAGCCCGAAAATTTTAAAATGGCGATCGAAGACGCGCGGTTGGCTCTTCGAAACAGGCGCAAACTGATGGGCAGCGATGAGGATACCTTTGGAACAGTAAACACTCAGGACCTCGGCAACCAGATAGATCAGTTTACAGGAGCAATTGCGGCAGTCATTTTGCCGATCACGATGATCACATTGATCGTCGGCGGCATTGTTGTGATGAACATCATGCTCGTTTCGGTAACCGAACGTACATTCGAGGTCGGCTTGCGAAAAGCTCTGGGTGCGACGAGAAAACAGATACTTCTCCAGTTTTTGATCGAGTCCGCATTGCTCTGTTGTGTAGGCGGAATAATCGGACTTTTACTTGCTGCGAGCGTGTCTCAGTTAGTTAACATATTAGCGGAAATACCAATGCCAATTACATTGTTTTATATGTTTCTTTCTGTCGGAGTTTCCAGCCTTATCGGTATCATTGCCGGGCTGTATCCGGCGTGGAAGGCGGCACGGCTCGACCCAATCGTCGCTCTCACACAAAATTGAAAATTGGCCACAGAGATCACAGAGAGAGAATTTAAATCTCGCTGCGTAAAAAGGAAGACCGCTTGAAAATATTATAGATAGTTTGTTCTAAAACTCTGTGACCTCGGTGGCAGAAATTATTAAAGATGAAAGTCTCAACATCATTACCGGCCGAAGTCATGAAAATGGCGCTTGACAGCATTCGGGCCAACAAGTTCCGGAGTTTCTTGACGATCCTCGGAATCGTGGTCGGTGTGATGACGGCAATTGTAGTCGCGTCGATACTGACCGGAATGCGGCAGAGCATCGTAGCAATTGTCGAGGATTACGGTACTAACAACATCTATGCGTTTCACCTGACAACCGGATTCAGCGACGGAAACCGCGACGAACGCACCCGCAAGCCACTGACCGTAGACGACGCATACGCGATAATGGAACAGACCGATGCGGTCGAGGACATTGCCCTGGTCGCTCCCGGGATCGGCAATTTCGGGCCAGCCAGTTTTGACGACAATCTCACCTACGAGGGACGAAATTATCGCCGGGCTCAAACCGACGGCGTCTCACCAAATTATGACCGAATCTCAAACCTGACGTTGATCGAGGGCAGATTTATTTCCGAAGCCGATAACCAGCAGCGAAGAAATGTGATCGTAATTGGCGTGAATTGCGCCGAAGCATTGTTTCCCGATCAACCGACCGGCAATGTTGGCAAGGTCGTCCGGATGAACGGTTCGACATGGGAAATTATCGGCGTTATAGCAAAACGCAAGGCGGCCCTTTTTGGTGAAAACGAAGAGGACAGTAAAGTTTTGCTTCCACTGCGAACCGCCCGAAAGGTTGCCCCGCAGCGGGAATTTCTGCTGCACATTATTCAGGCAAAGAGTGGACGGCTGAACGAGGCCCTCGAAGATGCCGAAGGCGTTCTTCGACAACGGCGCGAAGTAAAATACGGCGATCCGAATAATTTCGATATAAAAACTGCGGGAGAATTTATTCAACAATTCGATTCGATCACGGCAATGGTCGGATTGATCGCCATCGCGATATCGAGCCTCGGGTTGCTCGTCGGCGGCATCGGCGTGATGAACATTATGCTCGTCTCCGTTACCGAACGCACCAAGGAGATCGGCATACGCAAGGCCATCGGAGCAACCAAAGGCGCGATCGTTCTGCAGTTCCTGTTAGAAGCAATGACGCTAACATTTTTCGGCGGAATTCTGGGCGTAACCCTAGCGGTCGGCATCAGCAATCTGATAATGCTGCTCGTCCCGTCGCTTCCCGCTTCGATCCCGATGTGGGCAGTCATCTCCGGGTTGACCGTGTCAGTCGGCGTCGGCCTGATCTTTGGCGTACTGCCCGCACGAAAGGCATCGCGGCTCGACCCGATCGAATGCCTGCGGTACGAATAGGCTATTCGCATTTCATGCGCTTCATCGGAATATCCATTCCGTTCGCTTTGCCGTTTTGTGTGCCTTCGATGCGGGCGAATAGCGAATCGCCTTCGCCCTTTTTGTAGATAACACGCTGCGGGAAATCGTGTGCCGGATTTTCGAAAATGACCTCGGTCGCACTGGCTTTTGATAGCCTGAAAGCCGTTTCGTCCTTGCTCGATGAAGGTTTCGCGATGTAATCGATTCCCGCATCGCCGGTGACGATCCGCAGAAATTCATACGATACCGTTTTACCATCGACGACCGTTCGGCCCATCCCGATCAGTGAACCGCCTGACGGTTTCATCCATTGTTCGGCAATGGTCATCTTACGCTGCGGAACGCTGAGTTCCCAACATCCGGCCATCCACATCAGATCATCGACCTTTGGTTTGGCCTCTTGCGAAAACGCGGCAGGCACGAAAGCAAAAAGAATTGCAGCGAAAAGAAAAGGTCTAACGGCTACAGAATTATTCATTTATTGAGTCTCCGGTTGATCAAAAAATATACTCACATTTTCAATCTAACCTGCTGGACGTGACCGAGTATTGTAAAAATCCGACAGTCTCAGTTACCGGTTACAAAGATCTCGGAAAGCCGGTGTGAAGAATTTAGAAAAGCGGTCGGGCTTGTTCGCGCGAACGATGCGAACTCGCGGTTCATATGCGGCTGATCATAGTAACCGCAGACAATTGCAGCATCCGAAAGATCGGCGACGCCGTCAGCTTCGAGCAGCTTGACCAGACGTTGAAACCGCATTATCCGCGAGAACATCTTGGGGGAAACACCGACACGGTCGTTAAAATTTCTTTCCAGTCGTCGTTCGCTCCAACCAAGCTCACGCGCGAGACTCGCGACGCGGGTTTCACTGCTTTGCAAAGCGGCAACAGCGTATGCGAGTTCACGTGAGATCTGTTTAGTTTTCGCTTGTCGGAGAAGCAAGAACGATTCGAAACACTCGATACGTTCCTGAAAACTTTCAGCCTCCGAAAGCCTTTCGTGCAGTAAACTCTCCGCACTTCCCCAAAGATGGTCAGCATTTTCGATCCGGTCGGTGAACTGGGACATCGGAGATGTAAAAGCTCCGAACGCGCCTGTCGGGTGAAATCTGACGCCAAACAGCTTTACATTCCCGCTCGGCCCGATCAAAATGCCGCGCGTCATCTGTCCGGCGACAAGCGTCCGCGGCTGTAGCTCAAAATTATCTTCAGAATGAAATCGTCGGAACCGCTCAGACAGATTAAAAACGATCTCGGGACAGCAGTCGGGCAGAACGGGCTGAGGAGCATCGTCCTCGCCCGCTTCGTTCTCGATCGCCCAAAAGCATTTGACCTCGCCCGCGAACTGAGCCGACGGCGGCGATTCTTCGTATCTCATTGAAAAGTTATGGCGTTACCGACTGGAACTAATCTTCGAATTCAACCTTGTCGTAAATGTCGTCCATCGTCAGGGTGCATCCGATAGACCGCAATTCGATATCCGCTCCATCGCCGATAAAATCATGCAGGTTCCAACCGCCGTCATCCTGACGCGTATAACGAGCAACGCGCTTTTTATCCTGCCACACCAGAACGTACTCTTTGAGCGACTCAATAGTGCGATAATGGTCAAACTTTATCCCCTTATCGTATGCTTCGGTGGATGGCGAAAGAACCTCGATAATTACGATAGGATTTAGCAAGATATCGAAATGGGAATCGTCCACAAGTTTTGGCGAACCACATACAACGCTAACATCGGG
The DNA here is from genome assembly GCA_964605905.1 of uncultured Chloracidobacterium sp. GTDB lineage: Bacteria > Acidobacteriota > Blastocatellia > Pyrinomonadales > Pyrinomonadaceae > OLB17. The sequence goes on from CAZSEL010000031.1 coordinate 42,808, forward strand.
ATAGGTATAAAGTCCCGTGGTCGGAATTAATACTCGAAGATCGGACTGAAGCGCCCTACAATCCTTCCCTTTGAGCTTCATTGAAAGGTTGCTGCCGACATTTGTCGAAATTAATGCATGACGAAAAGATGATCCCGCCATCGCAAATATCTCGCCATTAAAATACTCGTGCTTCGTATCGGCAATTCGCTCCGCCGCCAGATATTCTTCCGGCGAAATGTATTTCTTTGTCGGCAAGGCAGTCATTGATTCTAAATTACCTTAATCTTCATCCCAGTTCAATACTTTCCTGATATTCCGGGACGACCGCGTTCCATCCAAATCGTTCGCGGATATGACCGGCCATTGCTTCGGCGGCGTCGGGTTCGCCGTGGGTTGTGAATAGCATTTTTGGAGCGGCCGGCAAACCTTCGAGCCAGCGAATGACGCCTTTCCAATCGGCGTGTGCCGAAAAGCCTTCGACCTTTTCGACGTGGCAGCGGACCGGTATCCAGTTCTTCATTATTTTGACTTCTTTTTCTCCGTCCTGCACCCGCCGCCCGGTCGTACCGCCTGCCTGATAACCGACAAAAACAACGGTCGCATTCTCATCCGGCAGCAGCCGCATTGCGTGGTGCATAACGCGTCCGCCGGACATCATTCCCGACGCGGAAATAATTATCCGTGCGCCGCGCATTTCATTCACGCGTTTCGATTCGTCGCGGCTAGAAGCCGTCGTCATCGAGGCCGTTCTGAGCGGATGCCGTTTCGTGTTAAGTATCGATACGTATTCTTCGTCATGCTCTTCGCTCCAGCGACTGTAAACCTGCGTCGTCTGATTGGCCATCGGCGAATCGACGACCACAGGTAGTACCGGAATGCGTTTTTCGTCCTCGAGTTCGCGGATTAGATATAGAACTTCCTGAGTCCGCCCAACGGCAAATGCAGGAATCAGGATCGGGCCATTTCGCTTTGCTGCCTCATTGATGATCCGCGCCATCTGCGTTGCCGAATCCACCTCGCCATGCAGACGGTCGCCATAGGTAGATTCGACCATCAAGTAGTCGCACTCGGGCGGCGCTGCCGGATCCTTTACGATCGGCTGGTCGTAATGTCCAAGATCACCTGAGAAGAGAAACCGGATGTTCGGAGTTCCTGCGTTAGCAGGTTCCGGCAAGTCGGTACCGCCTGCGTTAGCAGGTGGCGAAGCGCTTGCCATCGGATCGTCGCCCGATTGCGACGAGAGTTTGCCACCTGCTGACGCAGGCGGTACTGACATTTCGACCAGCACCAAGCTCGCCCCCATGATATGCCCGGCAACCAGAAAGCTCGCCTTAAATCCATCGCAAACCTGCACCGCAGTTCCGTCGTTCGGAACCGGGCGAATAAGTTTTAGCGCATCCTTCGCGTCGTCCTCGTCATAGAGCGGCAACGCGGGCGAATGCGACGTCAAACCTTTACGGTTTCTGTAATCGGCGTCTTCTTCCTGTATTCTCCCCGAATCGGGAAGCAAAATTTTCAGCAGATCGTTGGTCGCCCGCGATGTAAAGACCGGCCCCTTGAATCCGAGTTTCACGATACGCGGAAGATAACCCGTGTGGTCGATGTGTGCGTGGGTGATTATTATCGCGTCGAGCGATGCGGGATCGAACTGTGGTTCCTGCCAATTGCGTTCGCGCAATTCTTTGTAACCCTGAAACAATCCGCAATCGACAAGCACGCGTTTGCCCTCGTGCTCAAGCAGATACTTTGACCCAGTAACCGACCCGACACCACCGTAAAAAGAAATTTTTGCCATGCCGAATAGTAGCAACGAAAAGCTAAAAGCTAAAAACGAAAAGCCTATAACCTTGCTCCGTTAAATCCTGCAACACCGATCATTCGTATGCACCGGACGTTCCTACGCAACCTGCATCGCTCCCATCGGTTCCGACATCGCCGATTTTTTGTTATCAGGACGTAAAAAAGATGTTATCTGGAGTCGAAAAATGGTTATCTGAGGATACAAAACCTGTTATCTGGACGGCAAAATGTGTTATCTGTTGATAACAACAAACCCAGGGCTGTTAGTTCACATATTCCTTAGGAAACCAGATCACGTTGTCATGTTCTTCAGATTTCGATTGCTGCTTTTTCAGGTGTGCGTGCTGCATCAGTTGTTTAGCGGTTTCGCCGTCGCGCCAAAACGTGGCCGAGCCGAAGTTTAGCCTGACATAAAACTGCTGCGTTTCATCAAGCGGAAAGGTCAGTTGATCAAAGACATCGCAAATGCGCACGACTATCTCATCCGCAGTCTCTTCTATTGCGGTCGGAAGAATAATAAGAAATTCGTCGCTTGCCGAGCGTGCCAGAAAATCCATTTTCCTTAGCTCGGTACGCAGCTTTTCGGCAACGAACTGCAACGTCCTGTCGCCGGTGGCGTGTCCAAAGCGCTGGTTCAGCTCGTCGAAGCCTTTTATATCTATCGCAAGAATCGTCAGCGGCCGCTCGTCGCGAAACCGGTGCGATTCGGCAAGCTGATTTTCGAGCACCATGAAAAAGGACCTTTCATTTGGCAAACCGGTCAGCGGATCGGTCATCGCATTCGAAAGCGAACGCTCGAATGATATCGTGCTTAAAAAAAGCGGCGAAATGCGTTCGGCTATTGATTCGAGAATGGCTTTTGCTGCTCCGGCATCTTCGGGCGGATTAGCCAACAGCATCTGCAATACGCCGAATATCGAACCGTCATGCACAAGCGGCACGGCGGCGGCGGCATTGATCGACGGCGGCAATACGATAGACGAAAGCGAGCGTGTAAGCCTCATGTCCGTGTCGATCTCGGGATCGCCGCTTAGATACGCGAGACCACTCAAACCCGCGTCCGTATCAACCTCAACGCCGATCAGATCGCTGAGATCGTCGCCATCGACCTCGCATACACGCAGAACGCCTTTTTCATTGTCCGCCAAAAACAACATCGCCGATTCGTGCGGAAATATTTCACCGACCCGGCTTGAGACCAGCCTGAACATGTCGCCGGATTTTAAAGAGCTTCCAAAAAAATGTCTTGCGTCATCAAGCGCGTCGAGTTGGGAATCGAGCAGCGAATCTTTGTCTGAATCAACCTGTTCCCTTTCGGATCGGCCGGCCGCGCGAAGCTTTGAAAACGACCACACGCAGACCACCGCATAAACCACCGCGACCGCCGCAAGCCCGGCAATCTTGATCTGGTCGGGCAGACCTGAAACCGCAAGCATAAACGTCGCCATAGGAGCAAAGAGCCCGAACAGTGCGAGGGAAACATTTGCGAAAATATGCGGTGTTTGATCTTCAGATCGCATAAGCGACGGCCCGGGGGTTTTCATATCCGGCGGCAGGTGAGACTGGCCGGAGATGAGGTCTCGACCTTTCAAAGCCCGTTAAAACGATACAGTTTTCGGCATATTTTAGTCAACTAATTCCTGATATTGAGGCTCGAAACCCCGAAATCGCGATTATTTGCCAAATTTGCAAAAAATTAAGCCGAAAAGTTCAAAAAAAGCACCTTTTTGCCGTTTTAGGGGTTGACTATGTGTTTCACGATTTCTATAGTGACGTTTGCTTCCAAAAAACTTTGAGTTTGGGGCAATCCGCGCGCTTGCGCGGGTACAAGGTAAAAATAGGTTAGATTTATTCTTTGAAGAAGACAGGAGACTTGAATTAGTTATGAAAAAAGTAATCGCACTTTCGTCAGTTTTGGCTCTCAGTGCTTTAGGAATGGCATGCGGCGAAGCTGCACCGGCCAACAACGCAACCAACAGACCGGCTAACACCACTAACGTGAAACCGGCTACACCGACACCGGCACCGGCTACCAACGCGGCACCGAGCAACACCAATGCTGCTCCGGCTACCAACGCGGCTCCGAGCAACAGCAACGCTAAGCCGGCAACCACAAACACAAACAAGCCTTCGTAGTTTGTTGTTTGACTGATAAATATAGAGCACCCTTTCGCAAGATCGGGTGCTTTTTTATTTTTATTTTTTGCTCATTCGTCATCGAAATCGAGCTATCTGGGGTTGACTATCGGTTGGCAGGTCATTATATTGTCGTGAGTTCCAAAATTCTTTGGGTTGGGACAAAACGGGATTTATTTCCCGTTAGCAGTATCTATTGTTAAAAATTAATCTTTGAAGAAGACAGGAGAAACATCTAAATGAAGAAAATAATCGCACTTTCAACTCTTTTGGCCCTGGGTGCTTTGGGAATGGCTTGCGGTGATACCGGTACCAATCAGACGATTGCAAATGCAAACAAGGCTCTTGCCAATGCTATGGAAACCGCCAACAAGGCAATGGCAAATGCCACGAATGCAGCTCAGACGGCCACCAATGCTATGCAGGGAGCGACCAACCAGCTTTCTAATGCGGCGCAAACTGCAACGAACACGATCAAGTCTGCCACGAACGCAACCAACACGAACGCGAGATAATTCCGTTTTTGCTTGGGGTTTTTACGGAGACGCTTTGCCGAAAGGTACGGCGTCTTTTTGCATTCACCCCTAAGTTTCAGATAAGTTCATTCAATTCCAAACTCGCCGTTACTGGCCTCTGGCAGACAAAATTTTCGCAGATGTAAGCCGTCGGCTTTCCGTCAATCGCTGTCCGGTCCTTCAATAGTGGAACTTCCGTTGAACCGTCGCCGATCGCAACTACCTTGAATGGCCTGTATTCCGCCCAAACCTCGCGTTCCAGTTCGCTGCCGTGAGTGCCGACGATCGCAACCTCTTTTACCTTAGCCAGATAAAATTCCGCCGTCGCAAGTGAGCGCCCAAACCCGCTCGGGAAACGCTTGATCTGCGCCGCCGAAAGCCGTAACACTGTCGCCGCAAACCGCTCGTATTTTTCTTCGCCGTAAAACTTTGCCAGCTTTAGAAGCACATCCGTCGCGACCGAATTTCCTGACGGCGTCGCGTTGTCAAAAAAGTCTTTATTGCGGACTATCAGTTCCTCGTGGTCGTTGGACGTAAAATAAAACCCGCCGTTTTCTTCATCCCAAAACTCGGTGATCATCGCGTCAGCCAAACTCTTCGCCGCCGTCAAATATTTCACCTCGCCCGAAACCTGATAAAGCTCGATCAACCCGTCCGCCATATTCGCATAGTCCTCGATATAACCATTCAACTTAGCCCGCCCGTCTTTCCACGTCCGCAGGAGTCGCAAAGAATCTCCCCTCCTTACGAAGGAGGGGTGGCCGCCGCTTTGGGCGGACAGGGTGGTTCTTTCTTCGCCCGGATGAGAAGCCCCATCATATTCAACCAAATTCTCAAGCAGAAAATCCGCATTCCGTTTCGCAACTTCAAGATATTCTGCGTTATCAAGCACAGCCGCCGCTTCGGCAAACGCAGCCAGCATCAATCCATTCCACGCGGTTAGTATCTTTTCATCCCGAAACGGCTTGATCCGCTTTTCGCGCTCAGCAAATAGCTTTGATCGAGCATCCTCGAAGGCGGAAACACGACCGGTAGGGATTGTGCCAGTGTCGTTCACATTCAAGATGGTATTCCCCTCAAAATTCCCTTCCGCCGTAACGTCATAAAACCCACAAAACTCCGCCGCATCTTCTTTGCCCAGAACGGCTTCGATCTCTTCCCGTGTCCAGACAAAAAACTTCCCTTCTTCACCCTCACTGTCCGCGTCCTGCGACGAGTAAAATCCACCTGACGCGTCGAGCATCTCGCGTCTCACATATTCCAAAGTCTCGACCGCAATGCGCCTGAAAAATTGTGAGTCTTGAGTCTTAAGTCCTAAGTCTTGAGCATGAGCTTCGACTCCAGACTCATGACTCATGACTTCAGACTTCTTCACGATTTGATAGAGATGCAAATAAACCCGTATCAACTGAGCATTGTCGTAAAGCATCTTTTCGAAATGCGGCACCAGCCAGATTGCATCGACCGCATACCGGTGAAAGCCGCCGCCGATCTGATCGTAAATACCGCCGTTCGCCATTTTCTCCGTGGTCTTTT
>CAZSEL010000032.1:0-48039 GCA_964605905.1 uncultured Chloracidobacterium sp.
CTGCGTGAAACGCTCCGGCTGCCCCGCCGGGCGTAGGAACAACTGAGCTGACGACGGCAAAACCCATAATGAACAGCGAATCGCTGAATGTTAGCGGCAGATCGAACGCAAGCAGAGCTAACCAGGTCGGGATCGAGATCGAAAACCACAAAGCGATCGACCAAAACGAAACCATCAACAACTCACGCCAATCGCGCATTATGCTTAACGCTGAGGCAAGCTGTTTGAAAATACTGATAATGATCTTACGAATGCGGCCCGGAATGAAGCTCTTATCGGTCACTCGTTCGACCCATGCGATAACGCGCGGTGAGATCCGCTGAAAGATCGCCAGCATTACAAAGCCGACCACGACACCGGCGAGCATTAGATATCCGGCGTTTTGGATAACAACAAAATCGCTCTCTCGGCCTGCAGGCGGCGTGAACCAAAGTAAATTGATGGAAAAGAAACAGGCCAACGTGGCGAGGTCGAAGATGCGTTCAAGCCCCAGAGTTACGAGGGCGGCGGACGGCCGAACGCGAGGATCGCGCATCGGCAGCCACATCGGGCGGACGATCTCACCGGCACGTCCTACGATAAAGATAGCTGCAAAGCCGACAGTCGTAGTTGCAAATAGTTCTTTTAAGCTCGTCTTTGTAATTGGCTCGAGCAGCACCTTCCAACGAACGGCCCTGAGCAGATAGCCGAGGCAAATAACCGCAACGGCAAGTAGTAAATAAGTAATATTGGCACGGGCGAGGCTCTGCCGGACCTGTTGCCAATCGAGGTCCTTGAAAAAGAACCAGAGAATAACTGCCGCTATCACGAGCAGCACGATGAATTTGATATACTTACGCACAGTTGGCCAATATCTGAGCCCGCCGAAAACGGGTTGTTGGAATTTGCTTTTGATACCAAAAGCGCAAGAAATGACGATACAACACGGTGGAGAAATTGAGAAATGCCGATGGTCTGTCTGCTAACCCGACCCAAGCACTGATTGTTAAAACCATGAATCCAATCAGCAATATAGCTTGGAAATTTTCGGCCAATGCGCGAAAAAAGCGTGCAGATCTATTCCGGTCGTTTTTTGAGATCGGACCGACGACAAAGATCCTCGATCTTGGCTCTGAGAACGGCTCCAACATTTTTAATGTTCTCGCTGGAACTGATGTGAAACCCGAAAATGTTTATATCGCCGACATAGATCAAACTGCCATAGATAACGGCTACAGATCTTATGGTTTCAATCCGGTTTTAGTTAGTGAAGGTCGGCCTTTAGAGTTTGAGGACGGCTATTTTGACATCGTTTACTGTTCATCCGTTATCGAACATGCAACTGTACCAAAATCAGATGTCTGGACGATTCGGGGTCAAAGAGAATTTGAAGAGAAATCGTGGGAAACCCAGAAAGTTTTTGCGGGCGAAATAATGCGTCTGGGAAAACAATACTTTGTGCAGACACCGAGCAGGTCGTTCCCTATCGAAAGTCACACATGGATACCGTTATTGGGTTATCTTCCACGATGGACCTTCCTTCCGATTTTGTCCGCAACAAACAGCTTTTGGGTAAAAGCAGCCGAACCGGACTTTAATCTTTTGGACATGAAACAGATGGGTGAATTATTTCCGTTGGCCAAAATTACACCCGAAATTAAATGGGGATTAGTAAAATCAATAATGGCGGTCAAGGCATTGCCCATGATTTAAGGAAGGCTTTTGTTTTGTTAAATGCGTGGAGACTTCACTCGGCGCATTTAGCTGGAACTTTTAACAAGCGACACGCGTAATCTGGTCTTGGAGCGGCATAGATGTCGGCCGATCCGGTTTATTTATTTGGCACTAGTTTTGGGGGAAGATTCGAATTGGAAGCTTTGAAAGCGGCCACGGAACTGAATGGTGCAGAACTCGTGCGACGGGCGCGGGCGGGCGATGGCGTGGCTTGGGAAGAGGTCGTGACAGCGTTTTCGCGGCGTATATTCAACCTCGCGTACCGTTTTACATCGAACGCCGAAGGTGCCGAGGACTTGACCCAAGAGGTTTTCATTCGTGTTTACCGCTCGCTCGATCAGTACGACCCGAAACAGGGCGACCTGGCGAACTGGCTGATGCGGCTCGCTCGGAATTTGATAATCGACGATTACCGGCACCGGCAGCGTAATCCGCAGAATACAATGGCCGATGCGGTTGACGACCATCAGTATCACCTTCGAGCGGTCGGCACGTCGGCTCATAAGGAGATGGAACGCCGCGAACTCGCGTCACAGGTGCAGGAAGGAATAGATAAGCTGCCGGGCGATCTTAAAACATGTGTCATTCTCCGCGATATTGAGGAGATGAGTTATCAGGAGATCGTGGACGTTTTGCAAATACCGGAGGGAACGGTTAAATCAAGAATCAACCGTGGACGAATAGAGTTAGCGAAGATACTGAGAAGGATGAGAGTTGTTACGATCTAAATGGATTTAAGGCGGCAAATTACAAGGAAATGCACCGTCAATATAAAAATGTAGTAAACAAGGGGTAAGTTGTTATGTCGTTGGGAGTAAACAAGATTATGGGCTGCACAGAGTTTGAGGATCGGATGTCCGATTATCTCGACAGAACTCTGGACGCGCTGACGCGCAAGACTGCGGCGGCCCACGTTTTGAAATGTCCGATATGCCATTCGCTCGTCAACGACGTCAAGGAATCTCTCATGGTCTGCCGCCAAATGACCGAGCCGAAAATGCAGCTTACTCGGCTTGAGGCACGAATTATTTCGAGTACTGTTCCGGACGCTTCGCTCCGCTGCAACGAATTTGAAGATCATTTGACCGACTATCTCGACGGCTTTCTGTCGGCACAGACATTCCACCGCTGGGAACGACACGCCGTTCTATGTGATGAATGTACAGACCTGCCGGGTGCCGTCGTTCGTTCGCTTGCGGCGATCGTTGCGTATAAATCGGAAGAATTGCCGATGCCATTCGGTATGAACGACCGAATTCTTGAACTGACGCTCGGCACCGCAGCGGCTAAGGAAGCAAAAGCTTCTTGGTCATCACGCTTTGGTGAGTGGGTTCGCGGTATTCGCATACCGATCTCGATACCACAGCTTGCGCCGGTTGCGATGATGTTGATGTTCGCATTTCTGTTTGTCAGCCAGACGGTTTCGGCGGACGGATCGTTGAGCGATGTTTATTCAAAGAGCGTTCATCTCGCCGAACAGACCTACAAACAAGGGACTGAAGCATGGCAGGGACGCCCGACCGAACAACAGGCTCAAGAGCCGATAAGCGAAGGTGGTAATTAGTTTATGAACTGTGCGTATCACGTACAAAATGTAGCGGTCGTGCAGTGCAACAGCTGCGGAAAGGCACTCTGCCCGACATGCGATCACCGCATCAAGGGGTTTCCGTATTGTCAGGACTGCATCGTGATGGGCGTTGATCTGCTTCGTCAGCAGACACATAATAATTACGTTCCGTTCGTTAAAAAGCGGACATCGCCATTTGTCGCAACTTTCCTTTCCTTTATCTGTCCGGGACTCGGAGCGGCCTACAACGGCCAGACAATCAAAGCGTTAGTCTATTTCGCCGTCTTTGCCGGCCTGTTTCAAATGGCTGTGATCACGGGTTTTGCGCTGTTCGTTTTTGGATTCATCGGAATGTGGTTTTTCGCCGCATTAGATGCCTGGCGAACGGCTCAAATGATACGTTCGGGGTTGACGCCCGACGTCGCCGAGGATATTTTCGTCCGGCGTTTTTCCGGCAATCCGAAACTGTGGGGAATAGTTTTAGCTGTTTTGGGTTTGGCGTTTTTATTTCATCGACTTTTTGACCTGCGGGGAGTGATGCGGGCGTTGCTGCCTGCGTTGCTGATCGGCTTGGGTATTTATATTCTTCGCGGATACATTTTCAAGCCTAAGACTGAAGAACCGCCATATCGAGACTTTGACAGCGTTCGTCCGGCACCGATCTTCTCCGCAGCGACAGGTGAACACCGCTTTCGAACAGGAGATCTCGATTCAAGCTCGCGACACGAAGGCGAACAAAAATATGGACGTTGGAACGGCTGATTGACGCATCTAAAATATGCCTTTCACTGAGCAAGGCTTTCGGTTAAAATATCGATAGGAGTATTAGTTTTTATGCCATTATTTTTGAAAGCAACCGGAGTCGTGGGCAGTATTTTGGTGCTGATCGCTCTGCTTATTGCGTTCATGAAAAGCATCCTCGCGTTCATTGGTTTTATTACCATCGCGATAAAGATACTGATCGTTCTGGTCTTTATTGCCCTGATAGCCGGTATCGGCTATATGATCCTAAAAGGCTGGAAAGAGAGCCGTAAGGCACGCGATTAGCCAACGGGCGTTAAACTGTGTTATACTAAGCCGTTCGTGTGGGTGGGCTGTCAGCTTGCCATCGAACGGCTTCTGTTTTATCATTTAACTTCTATCTAAATCAGGATCAAGCGGGTTAGTTACATTTATTATTAGACATACTTTGGTCTCGCGTTAGTCGCTCGCGGCTTGCCCCACGTGATTCCGTGTGCTGGAACAGTTTGTTTCCGGTGCGTAATCAACTAAAGGAGCTTTACAGCATAATGCAGAAAGACACCAGGTTCTTTTCATTTCTCTTTTCGCATAATACAAAAAACAGGATTTATATTCGCCGGCTGCAGATCTCAAAAAAGGTCGTGCAAAACGGTTTATTATCTATTGCTATCATTTTAGGCATTTCGACGTTGGCATTTGGTATTTCGGGCGTTCTTAATTTTTCACTTCCCTCGGCTGGCGAGATCGCTTCGCTGATCCCGAATCAGAAAATTACTCAAACCGCCGCACAGGTTCCTGTGGGCGCGAAAAATATCGACTATTCCCGTCCCGCATCCTCGGACGATCTTGCACTTAATAGTGGCGGTCCGTACACGCCCGAGCAGCTTGTCGGCGAAGATCAGGAGGTCGAGGCTCAACTCAAACTCATCCAAACGACCAGCAGTGCGGCAAACCTGCCGTCGATCTGGGCTCACGCCGGTAAGATAAATAACGAATTCGGTTTCCGCCGCAATCCGTTCGGCGGCCGTACCTATGAATTTCATAACGGTATGGACATCGACGGCGAACGCGGCGATTCGATAGTCGCACCGGCCGGCGGAACAGTTACAAAAGCCGGCTGGCAGGGCGGTTACGGCAATATGATCGAGATCGATCACGGCAACGGCCTGTTCACACGCTACGGCCATATGTCGAAGGTCGAGGTCGCTGTTGGCGATGGTGTTTCACGCGGAGTGCTGATCGGCTACGTCGGCTCGACCGGCCGCTCAACCGGCCCGCATCTCCATTACGAACTCCGCCTCGGCGAACGCCCGATCAACCCGCGCCGCTTCCTGCCACAGGAACCAACCGACCTTACACGGGCCGCAAAATAGTTTTACAACAACCTTTAGAACAAAAGTGAGCCGAATATTCGGCTCGCTTTTTTTGCGCGATGGAATTGCTTTCGATAAACCGCTATAATTGTCTATTCGCTAAATCCACACCCATTTCAAAGGAAGATCTCGTTTATGAACTCTATCAAAAGCACTTTGCTAACATCTCTGCTTGCCGCTGCGGTAACGATATCGTCGATATCGCCCGTCTTGGCAGTTTTCGACGAAGGTATGTTTATGCCGGATCGTATCGCGTCGCTTAATCTGAAAAAGCGTGGCCTAAAGATCAAGCCGAGCGACATATATAATCCCGGCGGCGTTGGTTTGACCGATGCGGTCATTCGTCTGAGCATCGGCTGCACGGCAGAGTTTGTCTCGCCCGAAGGACTTATCTTAACGAACCATCACTGCGGTTTCGACGCTCTGGTTCAGGCATCGACGCCGGGCAAAGACCTGGTCGAAACTGGTTTTAAGGCCGACAACCGCGGCGGCGAGATTCCGGCAAAGGGCTATTCGATCTTTATAACCGAGCGGAGCGAAGACGTTACGGCAAAGATCCGCCAAGGCACTGATAATCTTTCCGGCGAGGCACTTGCCGCGGCAATCAAAAAGAATACTGACGACTTAACCACCGCCGAACAGGCGAAAGCACCGGCCGGTTCGACTGTTCGCGTCCAATCGTTGAACAACGGATATTTTCATTACCTGACTCAGGTCAAAGAGATCAAGGACGTTCGCGTAGTTTACGCTCCACCGAGAAACATTGGTGTGTTTGGCGGGGATCCAGATAATTTTGAGTGGACCCGCCATACAGGAGATTTCACTTTCCTTCGCGCTTACACGGCCCCGGACGGCACATCTGCCGACTATTCGACGAGCAACGTGCCGTACAAGCCAAAGAAACACTTGACGATAAACATCGGCGGGTTGGATGACAACGAATTCGTTTTCGTTCTCGGCTATCCGGGCGGGACGACGCGTTATCGCGAGTCACAGTCGATCGAGTACGCGCGCGATGCGAATTTTCCGTTTCTTTCGTCGTGGCTCGATGCCCGCAGCGATGCTCTTCGTCTGATCGGTGAGAGCGATGAGGCAAAGCGTATCGCGTTTCAGTCGGACGTAGCCGGCCTTGACAATGCCCGCAAGGTTTATGAAGGCGGCGAATTGCGGCTGAGACGAGCTAATGTCGTCGAACAGCGAAAGGCCGAAGAGTCTCGCTTTGCGACGTGGATTGCATCAGACGCGACGCGCCAAGCTAAATACGGCACGGTTCTTTCGGAACTCGCCGCGGTCTCAGCCGAATCGAACAAGGCTGCTAAACGCGACATTCTTGTGCGTAGAATGCCCGATGCGACGATGCCGATGTTTCGTGCAATCTTCACGGCGGTCAGCGATGGCAAGATGCTGCCGGACGCCGAGCGGCAGGCAAAACTTGCCGAGATCGAAAAAGGGCTTGCCGGCCGCGAACCGGTTCTCGAACGCGAGATGCTGAAATATTTCCTGAAAAAGTTCGATGAGCTTCCGGCCGACCAGAAACTCGAAGGCGCCGAGAACCTGTTCAAATCGTTCGAAGGCTCAGGACGACGTGCGGCTGAAGCGGCGTTTGCCGAGAACATCGCCGAAGGCACCTATTGGAAGGCCGAAACGGTCGCCGCTCTTTACGGTCCGCAGACGATGGATTTCCGTCCCGAACGCGACAACCCGCGTGCCTTTGCCGCTGCCCTGAAAACGGCCCGCGACGAGGCGAATGCCCGTGCCGCGGCGTTTGCGTCGAAGATCGACCGCCTGCGTCTGCTCTATCAGCAGGGAATGGCCGAGATGAAAGGAATCACGCCGTATCCGGACGCAAACTCGACGCTCCGCTTTTCGTACGGCAACATCAAGGGCTACAGCCCGCGTGAGTCCGAGTTCCGCACGCCGTTTACCACGATGAAGGGAATGATCGAAAAAGACACCGGCGTGAATCCGTTCGACATGCCGCAAAAGCTCAAAGACCTACAGGCCGCAAAAGATTTCGGCCGATTTGGCGAGGGCGACAGCGTGGTCGTTAATTTCCTTTCGACCAACGACATCATCGGTGGCAACTCAGGCTCGCCGATCCTGAACGGCAACGGCGAACAGGTCGGGCTCTGCTTCGACGGCAATTTCGAAGGCCTCGGCAACGATTTCTACTACGATCCGAACTACAACCGGACGATCTCGGTAGATATCCGCTACGTTCTCTTCGTCACCGAAAAATTCGGCGGTGCCGGATGGATACTAAACGAAATGAGCCTGGTCGGCGGCCCAAAAGCCAGAGCGGCTTCGAACTAAGTCAGAATCCCGACCTGTCGGGATAGCGACCAGGTTCTTCTCGGTTTAAATGTCGCATCAAACTTTAGTTTGATGGGACAGGCGGCGTAGCCGCAGACGTTTGAGTGACGGCCGGAAAAGCATAGCTTTTCCGCAAATAGAGCGGCAAAGCCGCACCAAAAAGGTGGTCATGTCTGGCCGCCTTTTTTCATTTCTTTTTAAGTCGCGCCATTATTTTACGGTCGCTTTCGGCCTTTGCAGTCTCGCCGATCTCGGCATAGGCATCCGAGCGGGTTTCATAGAGATCCCCCCGTTTTGGATCGAGAGCGATAGCTTTTGTCAGGTCCTCGATCCCGCGATGATATTCTCCGACCTTGATAAACAAATAGCCGCGGCCATAATAATTTTCGGCATCATTAGGGTCGAGATCGATCGATTTCGAATAGCCTTCGTGCGACTTTTCAAAGTTCTCCATGCTCTCGTAAACGTACCCGAGAGCATGATGGACATCAGCCCGGTCAGGTTCCAGTTCACGAGCAGCCAACAGATCCTTTAGTGCCGCGTCATATTGCTCCTGCTCGTCATAAATGTACGCCCGGTTGATCAACGAATCGACGTCGCCTGGTTTTATACGCAAGGCAGCATTGTAATCATCGAGTGCCCCTGCCGTATCGGCCCTTGCCTTTATCACCGCGCGATAGTAATAATTGTCGGCGTTGTCAGGCGCGAGAGCGATCGCCCGCGTATAATCTTCGAGAGCTTCTTTCGACATGCCAAGTTCGTCATAACTGCCGCCGCGTGCGGCAACATAATCTGCATCGGTCGCCTTGATTAGTATTGCCTTGTCATATTCCCTGACCGCCTTCTTATATTTTTTTAGGCCGTCATAGCAAAGCCCGCGATTATAGAGAGCACCGGAATCGGTCTTGTCCCATTTCAAATACTTACCGTAATTCTTCAACGCCTTGTCGAAACGTTTGGCGTCAAAATAAAGGTCGGCGCGGTCGAAGTAGAGCAATTTATTCGACGGATTTGCCTTGATCTGTTTTGTGATCTCTTTGATCCGGCAATCGTAATCCTCGGTCGCGCAAGCGGTCTGCTCCAACGCTATCGAACTCCGCTCAAGCCTTTTCGGAGCCTCGCCCGACGCCGGAGCCGAAACCAAAATCGTGGAAAAAAGAAACGCGATCAATAGTCCCATAAATACCTCTTATCTGTTTATTTCAAATCGCCTTTCGGCCTTGTACAGAATTGACTCGATAAAACCGGACTTTTGCGTTATCTTAGCGCAAAATAGAACAAATTGATCTTGCGGATTTTCTACCCTTTTTTGAACTTTTTCGTTTTGATAACGGCTGCTTAATATTGCAATAACTGCACTTATCGTCGTGATGTGAGGTGCTGTTATCTGAAAATGCACAATTTTATCTCCCAGCCCCGCGTTTTTCCGTCCCAGCCCCGCGTTTTTGGCCTCCAGATACACGTTTTTTTTGGGCCAGCAACGGCATTTTTTTTCAGATCGCAAATTTCAATGATTCTGACGACATTGGACGACACTCGGCCGGATCGAGAATATTTCTGGGGTTCTTTGAAAGATCTTTGGAATGGTGTTCATCTTTTTCTTTCTTTTTCATCTTTATTCTGTGTTAACAAAATTCAGCCACGAATGCACGAATAGAAACCGTGTCCACATCGTGCGCAAACATTCGTGCATTCGTGGCGAATTCTAATTTATGTAATTCGCTATTTTTCTTGACCTTTGATGCAATTATGTGCTATCTATGGTATGCGATGTTTAATCAGACACCTATTGAGCGCGAGTTTGAAAAGTTCCGCGGCGGGCCGACCGAGAGTATGGCCGAACGCGTCCACGTTACCATCAACAAAGAGTACGTTATCGGCATCAACGAAAAGTGCTACCGCATGCTGGGCAAGCCGCCGGCAGTTTATCTGTATTACAGCCGCGTCCGCGATGTCATCCTGGTCGAGCCCGTTTCAAGCGCCAATTTGCCCGAATCGTTTCCCGTAAAGATGAAGAACAGCGTCGGCTGGCGGATAAACGCCTCGCCATTCTGCAAACATTTCGGCATCCGCCCCGACGCCACCCTCCGCTTCATCAAACCCGACATCGAAGGCGGCCGCCTCATCTTAAAACTAGGCGACGTTGTCGTCACACGCCAACTGCGACGGAAGAAGAAGGTGTAGGGTAAGTGGGCGGTGTTAAAAGTCCTCCTCCGTCCGGAACAGCCTGCGGAGCAGGCGAAATAGCTTTAGCTACAAGTGAAGGCTTTGCGGAACGTGTAGTAAAGCGCCGCAATTTTTACCCGAGCGTGTGTAACACGCGGAATTGTTTCGCATGTTACACACGCTCATTTTCTCCCGGTCATTGACTACAGGTTCCGCTTTGCTCCACCTGTAGCTAAAGTTATTGGTATGTGCTCCGCACATTCCCGATCGTCCGACCCGACAACACAATCGTGCTCAAAACCGTGACTGCTGTACTATTTACGGGACAACATAAATGGACAAGAAATTATTCGAAGAACTTCAGTTACGCGTTGTTGTGTGAAGACGATGAGCTGGAAATAGACATCCTGCGGCATTTGTAGTGTCATAAAAGATGGCATAAGTTTATGGAGATCAAGTTGTACCGGCCGGAAAATCTTTTGTTGAAGCCGTTTATTGAATGCTTTTATACGCTCAAGCGCACCGGGGATGAAAGCGAGGTTAAATATGTCGCGTTTCCGAATGTTTTTTCGATGGTCTGCCTTAACGCGAATTCGAAAATAGATATTGTAGATAATAATCTTGTCTTTTCACACAGCCGGAAAAACGCGCTCGAAGCCACGCTGATATGTGATTTCGATTACTCTGGTTGGATAAAGTACAAAGGAGCAGCGGATGAGATCGTTGTTTATTTCAAGCCTTTGGGCCTTAACGCATTTCTTGAAAAACCTCTGAGATCTTATGTGTCGTCATTTTTCATGAGATTCGATCCGCATGAAGACTATCGAGCCCGTATGGTCGATATCTTTTCTATTGAGGGAGACGAAAAACGAATCGAGTCTTTAGAAGACTACTGGTTATCCAGGCTCAAAGGGTTTGATCACCCGTTTCTGCAAAACGTGGTGGATGAAATAATGAGTGAGGAGTTTCGCGGCTCTATATCAGAATTGGCTTTCCGCCACGGGATCTCGCGGACGACGCTGATCAAACATTTCGATCTGCACATTTGCACAACTCCGTCTCAATTTAAGAAGGTCGCACGATTTCGAGACGCAATGAAGCGTCACAGAAATAAGATATCCAGTCAAAACCTGTCCGAGATCTCACATGGTGCGGATTACTTTGATCAATCGCACATGATCAAAGATTTCAGATCGCTGACAAAGCTATCGCCAAAGTCTTTTTTCTCGCAGATCTCCAAGATCGAAGACGGCCAAATAAACTGGCTGTTTTTGTGATCCCTTAACAATTTTACAATTTTTCGACTTTTGTAGATGCTACGCTCTAGGCATCTTAAAGTGAAGGATTTATAAAATACATATGTCGCTATTTAGAGTAAAAGACCTCTCGTTCCGCACCGCTTCTTTTTTTCCGCAATTCATCGCATTCGGCCAGGCAGTTCTTCTCGTCCTGACCTTTTGCTTGTCGTCGGCGAATGCTCAAACCGCGGCCGTCGACTCCTCGGAGTTAACGCTTGAAAGGATCTTTTCCAGCAATGAATTTGTGCCAAAGAGATTCGCCGGGTTCAGATGGCTGAAGGACAATACATACGCTGTGCTTGAGCCTTCTGAGAAGGTCAAAGGAGCAAGGGACCTTGTCCGTTATAATATCGAAACCCAAAAACGGGACATTCTCATCCCGGCTGAAAAGTTAATTCCCGAAGGCTCGTCATCGCCGCTGGTCATCGATGGTTACGAGTGGACAGCCGACGACCGGAAGATTCTGATCTATACAAATTCTCAAAAAGTTTGGCGGCAGAATACGCGCGGAGATTATTGGGTGTTGGACACCTCAAGCGGTCGGCTCACAAAACTTGGCGGCGACGCAAAACCATCAACCCTGATGTTTGCCAAATTTTCTCCTGACGGTTCAAAGGTCGGCTATGTTCGTGAAAACGATCTGTATGTCGAGAATCTGGCGGACGGCAAAATTACCCGCCTGACCACGGACGGCTCGCACACAATGATCAACGGCACGTCGGACTGGGTCAACGAAGAAGAATTCGAATTGCGTGATTGCTGGCGTTGGAGTCCCGACGGCCAGTCTATTGCCTTCTGGCAGTTTAATGCCGAAGGTATTCAGGATTTTATTCTTCTGAACAACACAACCGGACTTTATCCGAGCCTGACGCGAATTCCGTATCCGAAAGTTGGAACGGTGAATGCGGCGGTTCGCGTCGGCGTAATCGATGCGGCGGGTGGACAGATACGATGGATGAAAACATCGGGAGACCCGCGAAATACCTACATTGTCTCAGTTGACTGGACAACCGATTCAAATCGGGTTTTTCTGCAGCAAATGAACCGTCTGCAGAACACGCTGCAGCTTATTTCAGCGGATGCAAAAAGCGGGGCCGTTCAAACGATGCTAACCGAAAACGATGATGCATGGATCGACCATACAATGCCGAATATGAGATGGCTCGAATCAGGCAAGCGTTTTCTCTGGATAAGCGAGCGTGATGGCTGGAGACAGGTCTATTCGATTTCCCTTTCCGGGGCGGACGTCAAAATAATAACGCCTGGCAAATCCGACATAATGAGTCTCCAGTCCGTGGACGAGCCGGGCGGTTGGTTATATTACACCGCCTCGCCCGACAACGCGACCCAGCGTTATCTTTTTCGAGCAAGGCTGGATGGAAGCGGTAAAACAGAACGTGTCACGCCGGACCCGAGTCTGGGCTGGAATAACTACAACATTTCACCGAACAACCGTTGGGCAATACAGACAACTTCGTCATTCAGCTCGCCTGTTAAATATTCGTTGGTCGATCTTTCAAACAAATCGGTCGCCCGAACGATGGTCGATAATGTCGAATTACAGGCAAAACTGGATAAATTAAAAAAAGGTTCGCAGGAATTTTTTCGTGTGGAAGTGGGCGACGGCATTAGCCTCGACGCATGGATGATGAAGCCCTCCGATTTCGATCCAAACAAAAAATATCCCATATTGTTTTATGTTTATGGCGAGCCCGCAGGACAGACCGTGCTCGACGCCTATGCGGGAGCCAATTATCTCTGGTATCTAATGCTTACGCAGCAGGGCTACATTGTTGCAAGCGTTGACAACCGCGGTACACCTGCTCCGCGTGGACGTGAGTGGCGTAAAAGCGTTTATCGTAAGATCGGCGTTATAAGCTCCTACGAGCAGGCTCAGGCTGTCAAGGCAATTACCGCCAAAATGCCGTTTGTCGATGCCTCTCGCGTCGGAATTTGGGGCTGGAGCAGCGGCGGCTGTTCAACTCTCAACGCTCTTTTTCGATATCCCGATATTTACCGGATGGGAATGGCCGTTGCCCCCGCACCCGATAATCGGTATTACGATACGATCTATACAGAGCGTTATATGGGACTGCCAAAAGACAATCCGGAAGATTACAAACGCTCCTTGCCGATCACGTATGTCGATGGCTTAAAAGGCGACTTGCTGATTGTTCACGGCACAGGCGATGACAATGTTCATTATCAGCAGACGGAATATCTGATAGATGCTTTGATCGCCAAAAATAAGCCGTTTACGATCATGCCGTATCCGAATAGGTCTCATAGTATTTCCGAAGGCGAAGGAACCACACGGCATCTTTACGAGCTTTTGACCCGCTACTTGCGGGAACATCTGCCCGTCGACAAGAACAGGCAATAAAAACTAACACGGATCGCGCATTAATATTTAAGAGCGACGCCGTTCATGTATTTTAGGAGGACGCGTTGGCGGCGGGTTACGCGTTTGCGGTTTTTTGTGGGGTTAAATACGTTGAGCGGGCTGGGGATCATGGCGGCGAGGAAGGCGGCTTCTTCGCGGGTTAGGTTTGAGGCGGATTTTTTGAAATAGTGACGCGAGGCGGCCTCGGCGCCGTAGATGCCGTCGCCCCATTCGATGACGTTCAGATAGATCTCAAGGATGCGTTTTTTCGAGAGATTCCGCTCGATGAAATACGTATAGATCGCTTCCCTGCCCTTTCGTAAAAAATTGCGGTCCTCGGATAGATACAGGTTTTTTGCAAGCTGCTGCGTCACCGTCGAGGCACCGCGTTTGAAGCTTGGCATAGGCGGAATCCAATCTTCCTCGCTGGGTTTGCAATCCGTTTTCGGCGAGTTGTTCGCTTTGGCCTCGGCCTCGCACTCTTCGCGTGCCTCTTTTTCGCCCTCGACGACGGCCTCGTCCCAGGCCTTTTGGATCGCGTCCCAATCGAATCCGTTATGCTCAAAAAAGCGCGAGTCTTCGCCCGCGAGCACGGCACGATGCAGGTGTGGGCTGATCTGTTCGATCGGCATCCAGATCATCGCCTTACGCGACTCGCGGCCCTCGGCACGCGCCTCGGAAAGCCGGTATTCGATCATCGAAGTCGTCTCGGGATTTTCGGTTCTTAATTTCGAAATGCCCGGAAACGTCAACAACTCATAGATCAGCCAAACGCCGATCGCGCCGAGGAGAATAAGGAATAAGAGTTTGGTCCAATACCACATTGCAGTTCAGCTTTTAAGAATTTTCTTTTCCTTTCAGTGGATAGTTAATAGTGTAAAGTTGATAGTTAAAACCCGCTGGCCGTTTCTGCATTTTAGTTTAGCAGTTCAGCTTTTAAGAATTTTCTTTTCCTTTCAGTGGATAGTTAATAGTGTAAAGTTGATAGTTAAAAGCCCTTTGGCCGTTTCTATATTTTGCTTTATCCGAATTGCATTTACAATAGGCGATATGGCTGACAACGATAATGTGATGGCGGTGGTGTTGGGTGGCGGTGCGGGTTCGCGGCTGTTTCCGCTGACCGGCGAGCGGTCGAAACCGGCGGTTCCGCTTGGCGGAAAATATCGGCTGATAGACGTGCCTGTTTCGAACTGCATAAATTCCAGCATCACACATATTTTCGTGCTGACGCAGTATAATTCGGCATCGCTGAACCGCCATATTTCGCAGACATATCGTTTCTCTAATTTCTCGTCCGGCTTCGTCGAGATACTCGCCGCCGAACAGCGAAAGGACAGCCCGGACTGGTTTCAGGGCACGGCCGATGCAGTCCGTCAAATAATGCCGCACTTGCGTGACTGGCGCGTGAAAACGCTGCTGATACTTTCGGGCGATCATCTTTATAGAATGGATTACCGCAAGTTTCTTGCACGCCATTACGAGACAAACGCGGATGTCACGATCAGCGTTTTGCCGGCAAACCCGCACGACGCCGAAGGCTTTGGCCTGCTGAAAACAACGCCCGAGGGCAAGATAATCGAATTCAAGGAAAAGCCAACGGGCGAAGAGCTTGAGGCGATGCGGGTCGATACTACGAGCTTTGGCCTGTCGGCCGAGGAAGCGGCTGAGCGGCCGTACCTCGCCTCAATGGGTATTTACGTTTTCAATTACGAGCGGCTTGTCGAACTGCTCGCCGAGGACGAAACGCGTTACGATTTCGGCGGCGAGGTCATTCCGGCAGCAATCAAAAGCTGTAATGTCCAGGCTCATATCTTCAATGGCTATTGGGAAGACATCGGAACGATCCGCGCGTTTTACGACGCGAATCTTGACCTTGCTTCGCCGCTGCCAAAGTTTAATTTCTTTGACACCGAAGCTCCGATATATTCCCGTAGCCGCTATCTGCCGCCGTCAAAACTACAGGGCTGTGACATCGATCAAACGCTGGTCAGCGAGGGCTGCATAATGAACGGCGTCCATGCGAGAAACTCCGTTATCGGGCTGAGAAGCCGGATCGAATCGGGTGTGCGAATCGAAAACTCGATCCTGATGGGCTCGGATTACTTTGAGTCGATAGACGATCTGAGAAACAATCTCGACGGCAATTACCCAAACATTGGCATCGGCCGTAACACAACGATTCGCCGGGCGATAATCGATAAAAACGTCCGCATCGGGCGCGATGTAAAGCTATTAAACCTGCATGGCGTCGAAAACGAGGACTGCCCGAATGGAACGTACTACATTCGCGAAGGCATCGTGATAATTCCTAAAGGAGCCCTGATCAAGGACGGAACGGAAATTTAAAACCGCTCATTTCTTGGCGGTCGATTCAGGAACGACGTAGGTGTTCCGTGATTTTACCACGACATTATCCCTGTCAACACGCACCTTGATCCGACGTGTTTGGCCGGGCCGTGCTTCTTCGTTCGCGTAGTAGCCGATGCTGTAAAACTCACGCAATTCGCTGGCTATAGTGCGAAACGCATCGCTCAAATTACCTAGTGTACTGGCGAGAAACATCCTGCCGCCGGTGCGGTCGGCCATTTGATTCAGGTATTCCTCGGCTTTAGCATATTCCTCGGCGGTAGTTCCTTTGTCGCCAGGCGTCATTATCATCGGGCCGGGAATTGGGAACGGAAATCCCCCTTTTTGTCCGCTGGTCGGAACCGTCGGCGGCGTGCGCATGGTCGTATTATCCGGCTTATTGATGATAGGTTTGTCCTTCATCGCCTGAACGTCCGCGTATGTATCGTACCTGATCGGATAGATCAGCACGTCGATCCCCGATGCGTCACGCAGATTCCCAAGGTCGTGCGACGTCCGGCTGGTCGTATCGACGCCGTCCGAGAAAAGCACGATCGCCTTTCGGCCTTCGACAGCCCGCAGCGTTTCGTTCATCGCAAGATTCATCGCTTCATAAAGGCTGGTACCGGTCGAAATTTTGGTTTCTTTTATCGCACGATAGATCTCGTTTCGGTCGCTGGTGGCTGAGCAATGAACACGCACTTCCTCAGCGAACGATATGACCGTAACCTTGTCGTTGGGTTTCAATTGATCGATGAATGCGATGGCGGCAGATTGAATATCTGCGATCTTGAACAGCGTCGAATAGCTCATATCAAGGATAAGAGCGACAGTAAACGGCTGTTCTTCGTTTTGAAAATGTTCGATCTTTTGCTCGATATTGTTTTCGAGCACTGTAAAATTCTGCCGTTCGAGGCCGCTTACGAACCGGTTCCTACGATCCAAAACACGTACGGGCGTTGTAACCAGACGCGTATCGACCTCGACCACGCTATTGTCTTCCGTTGCATTACTGTCTTCGATAACGACCTCTTCCGGAGTCGGAGTTGGCGTCGGTGAGGCCGCAGGGCGCTGATTTACCCTTTGATTTGGCTGCTGAGGCTGTCGGCGTGACTGTGAAAACGAAGGGATCGCAAAAAACACCGCAATAAGGACGAGCGCAAATGATAGATTTTTCGACATATTATTACGGGCTGCAACTCCGGGCTTTTTGATGCTGTGACGGTAAACAAAAGATGCTTCGGGCGACGAACTAGCCGTCACGCCCGAAGCACTAATTTAACCTAATTTACTATCGCCCCGCGAATCTATTTTCGCTTTGGCCGACTATGTAGCTCGTTTTAGCACGAACAACCAGATTTGGCCGCGTAACGCGAATGCGGATCGAGCGTCGTTCACCGATCTGGCCGGGAGTATCAGGGTAATAGCCCAGCGAATATTGCCGCCTCAGTTCCTCCGCGATTCCGGCAAAAGCCGCATCGAGATTGGCCGTCGTGTCAGCCTCAAACTTTCGCCCGCCGCTGTTACGCGCAAGTCCCTCAAGATATTGGTTGCCTCTGGCGTATTCCTCGGACGTGGTGCCGGCCGGAGACTGATTTGTTGGAAACTTTCCACCGAGAATTATCCCCGCAATATTGCCCCAATCCGATTGCCGACGGTGCTGTGATCCGTTGCCCCAGCCGCCTTGTCCGGCGTATTGGCTTTGGGTGTTGTAGCGGATCGGGTAGATCAACACATTTGTTTCCTCGGCATCGACAAGCGTGCTCTGGTATGAGGCACGACGCGATGTCGTGTCAACCCCGTCAGTGAAAAGGACAATCGCCTTACGTCCCTCAATGTTAGCAAATTCCCGGGTGACAACCTGATCGACCGCCTCATAAAGGCCAGTACCTTCACCCATCTGAACCTGACGAATTGCATTTCGAAGCTGATTTCGGTTGTTGGTCGGGCGGCTCAGTATACGAACCGAGTCGTCAAACTCGATGACCATAACCTTATCGCCGGGCCTAAGCTGTTCGATAAACGAGATCGCAGCATCCTGGATCTGATCGATGCTAAATTTGGTCGATGGGCTTACGTCTATCATCAACGCGACCGTGAACGGTTGTTCGACCGACTGAAAATAGTCGATCTTTTGCACCTTTCCATTCTCTACGATCTGGAAATCACGCTGCGTCAGGCCAGAAACGAACCGGCCGTCGCGGTCGAGCACGGAAACGGGCATCGTCACCAGATTGGTTTCGATCTTTACGATTTCATCATCTTCGTCTGCTCCGGTGTTAGCTTTGGGTGCAGGCGTGCGACGGCCGCCCTGTAGAACCGGCGGGCCGTCGTTCTGCGGAACGCGATCTTGCTGCGGATCGAGAATCTGCGGCGTTGGCGTCGGCGCGACACGCGGACGCGTCTGACGGTTGGTCTGGGGAATAGCGGTTAAACTCAATGTCCCCAAACAGATAAGCAAAAATGCAAATCGTTTCATAGCTGCGTGCACTCCAAGCAGAAATGTACTTTGGGGAAAGCGTTCGTTTTGATTAGAATGGGTGGGCAATAGATGCCAGCGATTTTACGGGCCGAGAATCAGGTATTTTGCTAGCCCGATCAGGCCACCTGCGGCAACTACGATAAGCACATCGAGCTTAAAAAAATAGAGTGCGGCAAAAGCAGCAATTGCGAGAAATGCGGCGAAAAGATCGGGAACATAATTTGGGAATATCACCGCCGAGCCAAAAACTATCGA
Organism: uncultured Chloracidobacterium sp.; assembly: GCA_964605905.1. Taxonomy (GTDB): domain Bacteria; phylum Acidobacteriota; class Blastocatellia; order Pyrinomonadales; family Pyrinomonadaceae; genus OLB17. The sequence continues at coordinate 18,638 of CAZSEL010000032.1, forward strand.
AAGATTGAGAATCACGCCGACAACCGCCGCCGTTACGAACACCAACGCACCGCTAAGTTTGCGATTTCCCTGGAGTTTTTCAAGATAGGGAGCACCCGCAAAAACAAACAAAAACGAAGGCAGAAATGTCGCGAACGTAACGAGCAACGCACACGCGACGGCAAACGAAGCCTGATCGTATTGCCCTGCGTTTTGCCAGCCGGTCATAAATCCGATAAATTGCAGCACCATTATCAGCGGCCCCGGCGTGGTTTCGGCGAGTGCTAAACCATCGACAGCCTGTGCCGCCGTTATCCAACCGGCGCCGACCGCCATCTGATTTACGTAGGCTAACACGGCATACGCGCCGCCGAATGTGACAAAAGCTGCTTGTGTAAAAAACAAATAAAGCTTGACCGCGACATTTTCCAGCCCGAACGCATAGACAGCAATACTGAAAGGAATTGCCCACAGCAAAAGGCATACGGTAACGATCTTTAGAATACGAAACCGAACGGGCGGCGTTGTGTTGGTTTGAATTTCCGGCTCGGAAGATTGCTCGTTGCGGCTCCAGAAAAGCCCGAAAATCAAAGCGGCAGCAACTATAATCGGAAACGGCACGTGCAAAAACTGAACTGCAACGAATGAAAGCGCCGCAACAAGAATGTGTACGCCGGTTTTCAGCGAGCGTTTGCCGATCTTTATCACTGCCTCGACGACGATGGCGACAACGACCGGTTTAAATCCGTTGAGAACAGCGGCTATCTCACTGACATTGCCAAATCTGGCATAAACATACGAAAGCGCGAGGAGAAAAAATATCGACGGAATAACGAAAAGCGCGCCCGCAGCGATACCGCCTTTTATCCCATGAAGCCGCCAGCCATTATAGGCCGCAAGCTGCTGAGCCTCGGGCCCGGGCAGCAGCATGCAAAAATTCAGTGCGTGTAAAAATTTGTCCTCGCTGATCCATTTGCGCCGCTCGACCAGTTCCTTATGCATTATCGCGATCTGCCCTGCCGGCCCGCCAAACGAAATAAAACCGAGCTTGACCCAAAATTTCAATGCCTCGCGGAACGGGACATCCGGTCTATCCCTCGTCTCGTTTTGTTCGGCTTTCTCCATATTTCCGGATCGTCTTGTTCTTCTTTTTCATCTTGTTCTGTGGTCGAAAAATCAAACCACAGAACGAGATGAACAAGAAAGAGAGAAGAATCAATGCTCAATTCAATTGAATCAGCTTTGGGCTCTGAACTCAGCGTGCGTCAAGAGCATCAATCGCCAGATCATGAAATCTGCGACGCACCGAATTGATATTAACGAACGGCAGCGGATGATTATGTGTCCGGTTTGTCAGCAAAACGAATGTGCGTTCCTTCACCGGATCGATCCACAGCGACGTGCCCGTAAACCCATTGTGTCCAAAACTCTCAGGCGACATTTTTGTTCCGGCGGTCGAATCTTTCGTCGAAGCAAGTTGAAACGCAAATGAGCGATCTTCGTTCAAACCCTTTGTAAAATTGGTGCGAAACAGCTCACAGGTTTCCGGCTTCAAAAGCTTCGTGTAATTCGGCAGGAATTGCTGTGCGATCTTAAAGACCTCTTCCGCAGTCGAAAACAATCCGGCGTGTCCGGCAACTCCACCCATAAAATATGCATTCCCGTCATGAACCTCACCCCAAATGATGTGATTGCGGATTGCGGATTGCGGATTGCGGATTTGGTTTGGCTGCGGTGTCCTGTCAGAACCGGGAGCGATAGCGACCGGGTTCTTCTCGCTCAAATAACCTTGTTCTATGCAGGTCTGCTTTTCATATTCGTTTCCCTTTTCGCTCGCGGCAATTCGCCGTTTATGTGCCTCGGGCGGATTAAAGAATGTGTCTCGCAGACAAAGTGGGTTGATAATTGCCACCCTCGCCAGTTCATCGATCCGTTTGCCACCCAAGTTCTCCAGCAGAAACGTCAGAACCAAAAAATTAAGATCGCTATAAAGGACATTTGGACCATCAAGTTTCATTGGAGTGCGGACTATTTCAGATAGAACGCCTTCTCGTTCCAGAGAAAATAAATAGAACGGTTTCCACGCTTGGAAAAGACTTGTGTGCGTTAATAATTCTGCGACAGATGTGTCCCATGCGCCACCAAAGGCCTCTTTTGTATTGAATTCCGGCAAGTAATGATCAGTTGTCCTTCCCAATTCGATAATGCCGGATTCTTGGAATTGTGCAGCTAATATTCCGCTTACCAGAATTTTCGTCAAACTCGCCAGATCATAGATCGTATCCAACTTTGCGGGAATTCTTTCGGGTTCGACAACGGCGTATCCCAGAGCGTCCTGAAAAATAATCTCGCCTTTTTCGGCAACGAGATAGACGGCCGACGGAAAATCTCCCGCCTCGATCCTTTCGCCGATAAACCCTGAAATGATGTCGTTCATCTTACATTTATCCTAACTCGTACCATCGCGATTGACACTCGCAAAAGCGAGGAATAGACTTCAGTTATAAATTTTTTTGGAGGTTTTTTTCTATGAGCAAAGTTGAATCAGCAGACTTAATATTAAAATTGTACGATCTGCGCCGCGAGGCGACAATGCGTAAGGCACGTGACTGGATGTTCAGTTTCAACCCGACCAGCGCGGAAGATTACATGAAAACGATGATGGACCCCGAGGTCGGCGGCTATCTCAGAATGGTCACATCATATTGGGATATGGCCGCCGCGATGGTCAATCACGGTGCGATCGATGCCGATCTTTTCAACGAAACCGCCGGCGAACATACAATGGTTTTCGCAAAGGTCGAGCCCTTTCTTGCCGAATTGCGGGAAATGTTCCAGGAACCAAAAGCGTTTCAGCATCTCGAAAAAGTCATTCTCGACCAGCCCAACGGAGCCGAGAAACTAAAGAAAACGCAGGAATGGATGAAATCCATCAGCGAGCAGATCGCCGCAGCACAGAGTGGTGCAGCGGCTGCGTAGCTAAGTGGCCTTTTTGAACGCGGATAAAACGGATCAGGCGGATTGACGCGGATTTTTCTAAAAGAACTTATCCGCGTCAATCCGCTTGATCCGTAAAATCCGCGTTCTATTCTTTACCTATACATTCAAGCGGCTGCGGTGTGCGTCGATCTTTTTGAGAACACCGACGGCCAGTGCCAATGCCCTTCGGCCGTCTTCGCCAGTAACCGGAATCGCCTCTCCGCTTTCGATCGCGTCCAAAAATGCTGTTATCTCAGCACGCAAGGGTTCGACATCGTTTATTTCCAGACGGTTGATTGAAATCCCAAGCAGCGGATGTGCGGCTTCGGGATTCAAAGAAGTAAGCGAGGCAAACTTCGTCCCGTAATCCAAAACTACATAAGCATTAGTTTGATAGAACCGCGTTTTGCGGATCTTTTCGGTGCCGATTCTCGAAGCGGTAATGTTTGCAACGGCTCCGTTCTCAAATTCGATGCGGGCATTTGCGGCGTCAACTTTATTTGAAATTACCGGAATGCCAACTGCGTGTATCGCCGAGACTTTTACATCTTCGCCAACCATCCATTGAACAGCGTCGAGATCGTGGATCATTACGTCCAGCACAACATCGACATCAAGCGAACGGTTCGGATACGGTGACACGCGATGAATCTCGAAATAGAGCGGTTTTGTGACGTGCGGCCGCAAAGCAACCATCGCCGGATTGAATCGTTCTAGCTGTCCGACCATCAGCTTTGCGCCTGAGGCTTTCGCCGCCGCGATTATTTTATCCGCTTCTTCGAGCGTCATCGCTATAGGCTTTTCGACCAGAACGTGAACGCCTTTTTCGAGGAATGCGCACGCGATCTCGCAATGCGTCTCGGTCGGAGTCGCGACAGACACGACATCTACCATGTCGAGCAATTCGAGCCAATCTGTGAACGCCTCGCCGCCATTGTCGGCAGCAACTTGTGCGACTGTGTCAGCATTGACATCGCACGAACCGACGAAATCAACACGGCCTTCGCGTGCAAGTTCCGAATAGTTTCGAGCGTGGTGTCTGCCAAGAGAGCCGACGCCAATTGCTGCTCCTCTCAGATTGCGGATTGCGGATTGCGGATTGCGGATATCTGTCATTTGAATTGAACCAGCTTATGAATTCGTTATAATCTCATTTTCAGTTACGCACGCAAAAATAACAAGATGGAAGCAGTTTCCGCATTTCTTAAGTCTAGATATTTCTGGTTTTTCTTCGCCGTTCTCACGGGGTTTGTCTATTTCTTTGGCCTAACGATCCCGCTGCTCGGACCTGACGAACCGCGCTATGCGCAGGTCGCACGCGAGATGTTTGAACGCTCAGATTGGGTGACGACGACGCTCGGCGGTTTTAACTGGTTCGAAAAACCGGCGTTGCTCTATTGGCTGCAAATGTCGTCATACCACATTTTCGGCGTTAACGAATTTGCCGCACGATTCGGCTCGGCTCTGTTTGGTTTAGGCACGATCGGAAGCCTGTGGCTGATCGGGACAAGATTTGTTTCGCCGAATAAAGATGTAAAGATTGAGAATGGTTTCGGCAACTATGTCGCGTTGATCGCCGCATCGACACTAGGAATAATCGTATTTTCACGCGGAGCAAGTTTCGATATTATTCTGACCTTTCCGATCACCGCCGCCTGCGTCGGTTACTTTTTGTTCGATCACATTTCGCAGAATACCGACCGAACGGGCCGCCCGTGGCTATTTGCTTTCTATTTTTTCATCGGCGTTTCCGTGCTGGCCAAAGGCCTTGTCGGGATCGTTTTCCCGTTTGCCATCGTTTCGTTTTTTCACGTCTTAAGTTTCCGGCTGCCTAATAAACAATTCTTCTTGAGTTTGATCTGGGGGTTGCCGGTTGCACTTCTGGTCGCGGCTCTTTGGTATTTGCCGATGTACCTTACTCACGGTTGGCCGTTTATCGACGAGTTTTTTATCCAGCATCATTTCCAGCGATATACATCGAACAAATACTTTCACCCGCAGCCGTTTTATTTTTTCTTTTGGGTGCTGCCGCTGATGACAATTCCGTGGCTGCCGTTTTTCTTTGCGGGGATTTGGTCGGGTGCAAAGCAGCTTCTTCTCGGCGGCAATGATATCGATTTGCGATATCAGAATGTCGCCTATTCGCCGCTGCTGCTTTTCTCGGCGTCTTGGCTGATGGTCCCGCTCGTATTCTTTTCTTTTTCGGGATCGAAGCTTCCCGGCTACATCTTGCCCGCCGTTCCACCGGCGATAATCATTACAGCCGTCTTTATTTATAAATGGGTCGGCGAGCGAGCGTGGCGTGATGTGTTAGTGAAAGGCCTCGCGGTCGCGACGTTTGTGGTCGTTGTTGCTTTGCTTATCTTTGTAGTTCCGAAATTTGCCGAACGCGATTCGGTAAAATCGTTAATTGCCGCCGCGGACGCACGCGGATATTCAGACCTCAAAGTTGTGGGGCTTCACACCATCTCGCACAACGCCGAGTTTTACGCGAGCGGCCGCCAGCTTAGAAACAGCGACGGGAAATTGCGAAAACTGCTTGAGCCGCTTGAGTTGAGGTCCGCGATCCAACAAGCCGGCGGCAAAGAAATTCTCGTCCTCGTCCCGCTCGAATGGCTGCACCAATTGCAAACCCAAACAGATTTCCCAAACAACGAAATTATCGCCACAAACGGAGACCTCGCCATCGCTATCGTCCGCGACGATTTTCCGTAACTTTATTTAAATTGCCTCCACCTTTAGGTGGAGGTAAGTTTGTGAAAGACAACCGGCTTTAGCCGAATTGTCTAAAAGCTCATTTCCTTATGACTTTAGTCCAAACTCTCCAGAAGTTTTGGCTAAAGCAAATCGGAAGAATTTCTTTTTTTACATTTGGCTAAAGCCTTTATTTGTTCTCATCTGTCCTCCACCTAAAGGTGGAGGCAATTTAAAGAACTTTATCCCGCAGCGGCCCTCTTCAATCGATCCATTATCGCCGTCCCGATTCCCTGTTCGGCGACCAGTTGGCAGTAGATGATCGATATTTCCGCTCGGTCGCATTCGCGGAAGAACTCAAACATCGCGTGAGCATATTCCTCGGGCGTAGAACAAATCTTTAATAAACCAAAAACTCCGACCGGCAGATCGATCCCGATATACGCGGCCTCAGAAACTTCCTCAACCCTTGCCTCGTTTTCAATAATTACAACTCTCGCACGCGGCGAGTAATGTTTATGTCTGAGTCCCGGACTGCGAATCTCGGCACCATCAGCGGAATTTAATACATCTGTTTCCACAACAACGTCTCTCAACTCTTCCAACGAGACAGCACCGGCTCGGAGCAAAATCGGAATATCTCCCGTACAATCCACGACGGTCGATTCCAGACCGATCTCGGTCGCATCGCCCTGCAAGATACAATCGATGCGGCCATTGAGATCTTCAAAAACTGCTTCCCACGTCGTCGGGCTTGGACGGCCCGAAATATTTGCCGACGGAGCGACCAGCGGAACTCCGCATGCTTTTATCAGTTCCTGCGCCAGATCATTCGCCGGGATCCGAAACGCGATAGTCCCAAGTCCCGCCGTCGCCAACGCGACAACCTTTCTCGCGTCTTTTGCGACGATAGTCAGCGGCCCGGGGAAAAACTTTTCGATAAACAGACGAGCAGCCGCCGTCAGCTCCGTCGCGATCTCCGCTATCTGGCTCGCATCGCCGACATGAACTATCAGCGGGTTGTCCGCCGGCCTTCCCTTTGCCGCGAATATCTTTTTCACAGCCTCGCCATCAAACGCATTCGCCCCAAGCCCGTAAACCGTCTCGGTCGGAAACGCAGCAATGCCGCCCGAGCGAATGAACGTGGCGGCCTCGGTCGCATCCTGTGTCAGAACTGTTATCACAAAAAATAGTTTCACGTAATTGCGTAAGGAACGCAAAAACTAGCCCGATTTCCGTCAACTGATATACAGGGGTGATCGAATCCCCCTATAAATTCAAAGGAGCAATAATATTATGAACCCGATCGCAACACTTACTACAACAGTTGGAATCATCGCAATCCTTATCGGCCTGCTTTTACCGGCAGTCCAAAGATAGTGCCACATTCCCCCGGCACACTTAAGCCTCGGCTGGTTCTTAGGAATCGGCCGGGCTTTTTTGTTTGGTGATCCGGTTGTCTTTCGCAGGCTTCATTTTATGGACGATCGTCAGGTCAGTACCCTTTGCGAAGCGAAGGGCGAGATATTCACGTTCAAATCAAGGTGATAGAAATGTCGTGCTTCGCCACCCGCTTACGCGGGCGGTACTGACTTGCTCGCAATCCTCTGACAACGCCGATTTACTATTCACGGTTCACGATTTACGATTGAGTTAGTGACTATCGCGGAAAAGCTGAAAAATCTGACGACCGGGCCGGGCATCTATATTCATAAGAATGCAGCCGGGAAAATTATCTATGTCGGAAAGGCTAAGAATTTACGAAACCGCGTCCGGTCTTACTTTCAGGCGAGCAAAGCCGTCGATTATAAAACGCAGCAACTCAAAAAACTGATCGTCGATTTCGAATATATCGTTGTCGATAACGAGGTCGAGGCGCTCGTTCTCGAATCGAACCTGATCAAAAAACATAAGCCGCGTTTTAACGTCATGCTGAAAGATGACAAGCAGTATCCGCATCTAAAGCTGACAAACGAGCCTTTTCCAAAAGTGGTCATCACACGCCGCGTAGTCCGCGACGGCAGCAGTTATTACGGGCCTTTTCTGCCGGTCACGCTCGCGAGAAAAACTCTCAGCCTGATAAATAAAACATTCCAGCTAAGAACCTGTGAGATCGAGATCGACGGGAAACTTCCCCGTCCGTGTTTGGAATATCACTTGAAAAGATGTCTCGGCCCTTGCGTCAAAGGCCTTTGTACGCAGGAAGAATATGTCGAAGCCGCACGCGATGTAAAAACTTTGTTAGAAGGCAAAAACAAAGAGCTTGCCGCCGATCTGGAAAGCCGAATGTGGAAGTTTGCCGCCGAGGATAAATATGAGATCGCGGCAAAGTTTCGCGACCTGCATAGAACAGTTTTGCAGCTCGGCGATCAGCAAAAAATGGCGACCACCGCCGAAAGCGACATCGATATATTTGGTTTCCACCGCGAAGGGCCGCGTCTCGCACTTCAATTATTTACAATGCGCGAAGGGAGAATCGTCGGCCGCCGCGAGTTTTTCTGGGAAGATCTCGCCGAAGACGATGACGAGTTTAGCGCGTTCGAATTTCTCGGCCAGGTGCTCGTCCAATATTACTCGACCGATTATGTTCCGCTCGAAATTCACGTCCCGAATGATTTTGAGGACAGAGAGGTTTTGGAAAAGCTTTTGACCGAACGCCGCGGTCGCCGCGTGCGTATTTTGGACCCGAAGCGAGGCCGAAAAAAAGAACTGATAACGCTGGTCGAAACAAACGCAAGGATCGCTTTCGAACAACGCTTTCGAGTTCTAAAACCGGACTCACAGAAAGTGCTCGAAGAACTGCAAGAGATTTTGGAGCTTTCCTATTTCCCACAGCGGATCGAGTCGTTCGATATTTCGAACATCTCCGGTTCTGAAAACGTCGCCGGTATCGTCGTTTTCGATAACGGAAAGCCGGCGAAGAATCTCTATCGTAGATTCATAATCAAGAGCGTTGACGGGCAGAACGATTTCGCCTCAATGAACGAAGCCGTTTTTCGCCGCTACAAACGAATGATGGACGAGGGCGGCCAGCTTCCCGAACTGATATTTATCGACGGCGGAAAAGGCCAGCTTTCCGCTGCGGCCGAGGCGATGCGTGCTCTCGATCTGGAGCAAATTATGCTCGTCGGAATTGTGAAACCCCCGAAACAGCATAATCAAATCTCGCATCTGCTTGTTTACGGACGCGAGGACAAACCGATCCCTTTTGACAGGTTTTCGCTAGCTTTTCGATTGGTCTTGCAGATCCGCGAAGAAACCCATAAAACCGCCATCGAGTTCCACCGCAAACGCCGCGAGAAGCGCGATTTCACTTCGGAGCTTTCAGAAATTCCGGGCATCGGCGATAAGCGAAAAATGGCGTTGTTAAAGAATTTCGGATCGATCGAACGGATCGCAAAAGCCGACGTCGAGCAGTTAAAACCTTTCGTTGGAAACAAGGCCGCGAACGATATCTTCGACCATTTCGAGCGGCAGCGATCGCTAGCCGCCCGGCAGAAATGATCTCTACGGTTCAGAACAATTCACGTCACGAACACGTCTAAAAAGTTTTCGGAATTCCCTCTCGTGTGAGCCATCACTTCCGCCTTCGTCGCGTTCGATAAGAGCGTTGGCACAATTTCCAAATCCGAAACCCATCACCTCGATGATCGCAAACTGTATTTTCTCTGGTGACGCCATCTGTTCGTCGAAGATACGTTTTAAGCGGTCGGGATCACCGTTTCTTTCACGCGACGCCATACTCACGTCGAGCCAGACCTTAAGTAGGCTTTCGTCCTTTTTAATAAGCGGCTCGGCGAACTTTACTTTGCATGCTTCGGCGGCGGGATAATCGCGCAAAACTTCCGGCGTTCGGAATGCAAGCAATTTTGTACGGCCCAATGCGTATCTCTGATCGAGTTCTTTGATTTGAGCGTTTTTCGCGTTCTGAAAATAGGGAACCGCGACAACCTCAATGGCCTTAATCTTTGCCATTTTTTCGCGGTATTCCGCGTCAAGCGCGTCAACGTCCAGTTTGTCGATATCTTCCCACTTCCACACCGACGGCGAGTTTGAAAGGGACGTGTTGGTATAGTCCATTAGCTTCATCGTATTTCGAAGCTGTGTTTCGCTGTATTTTTTTGAATCGTAAGTTCCGACATGATCGCAAAGCTCGGAACTCCAACGAAAGGTCCTAGTCTGTGCGTTGGCTCCTACAGCGAACAATAACAATGCAATTGTGATGAGCTTCATAAGTTTTTAGATGACGTACCTAAACTAACACAAAAAAGGCCGCACCGCTGAGACGCATTTTTGAATGCGAATTTGCGGTGCGGCCAGCAGTTAGAACACTGGCAAGCAGGGATGCTTGCGGTCCAATCAGTTCTTCTTTACATAGTTGCGGTGCACGATGGTTTTCGAGCGGTCGTCGCGTGCTTCGAAAACGGCGTTTTCTTTTTGCTCGCGGGTAACGACGCTCGCGCTGCCTGCAACGGCACGTTCTTTGGCTTCGCCTTTATCGGCGTCGGCGAGGAACAATTTCACAGCGTCTGCCTTAACCGGTTCGGCAAGCCTGACGGCTCGCGATTCGCCGACGGCTTCGACCGCGGCGGCCTTCAACATTCGCGGCCAGAGCTTTTTGAACAGGTCGTTCGAAACGTAAACGTCGGCGCTGTTTATCTGGCCGTTGATAGCGATCGCATAGCCGATAACATCCGACTTTCCATTGATCGCGGACGAGAGTTTAGCGATGTATTCCTCGGCGTTGGCCGAGACCTTTTCGTTTTCGAGACTTAGCTGCAGGCTCGAACGAGATTCCGCGGCAGCAACAGGCGCGCCGACCGTGTCGCTCAATTTCTTCTGCGCCTCGGAAACTTTGCTCCAAACTTCTGCTTGCGAACGCGCTCCGTTTGCAGCCATTTTCAGGTCTTTCGAGACGATGCGATCATTCGCGGATGAAAATTCATTCACGTTCTCGTTCTTTCGTTTTTGCCAGCGGCCGGATTCCACGCAGAATGCGTCGATCTTCACGCGACCGGAACGCGCCGGGATAATTATGCTGACTGCAAGCACGCGATCCTGTTTTCCGCCCTTAACGATGTCGCCGGACTGAATAAAAACGTCGAGCGTTTTTGAAATATTCTCGACCTCAAGCTCATTCACGTCAGACGTTTCATACACTTTCAGTATCTTTCGCTCCATCGCCTCGGGCAATGCGATGACGTTTGTTTTCGTTGTTTCGTTCTTTCCGTGAATCAGAAATACGGTCAGATTCTTGTATGTGTGCGGTGTTGAAATGCGGTAAACCGGGCTTTGTGCGGTGGCGAAATTTGTCGCGCCTATCGCAAACAACAGCGCGGCAAACGCCACAAAATAGCGTTGGTGTTTCATGATTTTAACTTGCTCCTTCTTTTGAGAATTACTTACCCGGGGAAAGCTTGTTCAACTTAGAACGCTCGACGCTGGCCGGCCTTGCATATAAAATATGCCGCCCGGTAGAATTTAGAGTTTTATTGAAGGAAAATGAGGTGTGATAGCCTAACGAAGATCAAACGTAGCTTACTTCGAACGGCCGAAATTCTTTTATACGCTGGAAATCCTTTTTGTTTGCGGTTATCAAAGTTAGGCCGGTCCGGGCCAAGCTACAAGCAATAAGTACGTCATTGGTGAGCCGAGAACGGCCGACCAGTTCGAAACCGTACTTTTCGCCAATGCCGCGAATGATCGCTCCGGCGGCAACCCAATCAGACTTGTTTGGAACCAACAAACGTCCGGCACCGTTAAAATCTTTTTCGAGCTTTGCCAATGATCGCTGCGACGTTATATCTCGCGCACCAGCGATCAATTCCTGAAGAACAACAATGCTGAGCCAGAGCGGTTTTGGCCTATATTTTCTATCGGGCGAAGCCGATCTCGTGAGCAATAATTCTTCTTGCCCGTCTCTTATCGCCTTAATATAAACCGATGTATCGAAAACTATTCCACCCATCGGTAATTATTCGAGGTTTCCAAAAACGTCTTTGATATCAACCTTCCCGCCAGTCAGATTTTTAACAAAACGGGCATGTGCCAGGCTTAATTTTCTGTCGGTCTCTGCGTCGTCAATGATGCGTTCGAGGGCGATCTCAATTGTTTCGGTCTCAGTAGAGACTCCTAGTATCGACTTCGCTTTTTCGATCTTTTTCTGGGTCAGAATCAAATGCTTGTTTCTTTTAGATGTTGCTGTTGTTTCCATATCTAGGATGTGCATATATTACACTACCATGTACATAATAACGCGCACGCCCAAAGAAATCAATGGCTAAGGATTGAACCCGCCGAGTGTCGAATGGCCAAAACTCTCTTCTGGCTGTAGGATGCGGGTTGCTTGCTCGATCTGTTCGGGCGAGCCGAGCAGGACAACCGTATCGCCGGCGGTTAGAATATAGTCGGCTCCCGGATTTATTTCGGTTTCGTTGTTGTGTAAAACCGCTACGACTGTTGCACCGGTTTTGCCGCGAAGATCGACTTTTCCGAGGTCTGAACCGGCCACAGGCGAGTTTTCAACTATACGAACGGTTTCCGTATTTGCCGCATCGAGAGCGACGTTGACCTGGTCCATCATCGTCGGCACCGGCACGGTTGACCGCAGCATTTCGTAGCCCTGTTGCCGGATACGGTCGATCTGGCTTTCGATCACTTTTCGGGAAATGCCGTAACGATGCAGGACGCGTGAAAATATCTCGATGCTGGTCTCAAATTCCTCAGGGATGACCTCGTCCGCACCAAGATCGTACAGCTCGGCGATCTCGGAAACGTAACGCGTTCGAACAATAATATGGACCTTGCCGTTTTCGTGCCGCGCCTGACGAACGGTTCGCCGTGCGGCCTGCGGGTCGGACATCGCAAGAACAAGCGCCCATGCATTGTCGATGTTTACGTGCTGCAAAACTTCGCGGCGGGTTGCGTCGCCAAAATTGATCTTTTCGCCTTTGGCTTTGGCACGATTTACCGCGTCGGCATTTACGTCCAGCACGACGTAAGGCACGCCGACTGCACGCAAAACGCGCGCCAAATTGCGGCCGTTCAAACCATAGCCGACAATTATCACATGCTGCTGCAAACCGCCGCTTGAGGTCATGTGAATCTCGTCGGATTCGGCATTGCCGAGATCCTGCACTCGTCCGTCTTTGAGAAACGATTGAATGAAAAAGCTGAATTTCGGTGCGGCCGCGATCATAAACGGCGTTGCGATCATCGATATTATCGACGCCGCAAGAAATGCCTGATAATCGACATCGGGAAGAAGGTCGGTCCCACGCGCGGCTTTGGCCAATACGAACGAAAACTCACCTATCTGTGCAAGCCCGAGCGCAGCCATCGCTGCGATCCGCTGCGGATAACCGAGAACGCGAACAACCGCCCAAACGAGCAGGCCTTTTCCGATTATCAGCCCGACAACAAGCAGAGCAACATTGCCGAAATTCGCCGCGAGTGCCGTTAGCGAAAGCAGCATTCCGATTGAAACGAAGAACAGGCTATTGAACACGTCGCGAAACGGCAATATTTCCGCCGTCGCCTGATGACTGTATTCCGAGTCGGCGAGAACAACACCGGCAATGAACGCGCCCAACGCGAGCGACAGCCCAAGACTCGCCGTCACCCACGAAAGTCCGAGGCACAGAAAAACTATTGTGAGAATGAAAACCTCGGGGCTGCGAAGCTCGGCGACGCGTTTCAACACCTTCGGGATCAGGAACCACGCCGCAAGAATTACAACGATCAGCGCCGTTAATGACAGGCCGAGTTGTAACAGCACCGACGAAAACGATGCTCCCTCGCCACCGCCGCCAAGCAGCGGGACAAGCAGCAGCATCAGGACAATCGAGATGTCCTGGAACAGCAGAATGCCGACTCCGACGCGGCCATGCGGCGAATCGACCTCGTTGCGGTCAACATAACTTTTAAGAACGATCGCCGTGCTGGAAAGCGCGAGAAGAAAGCCGAAGAAAATCGCCTGATTCAGCGAGCGGCCCATCAAAACCGCAATCGCTGTTGCCGCCGCGATTGTGCCGACGACCTGCATGCCACCGCCGAGCAGCACGAGCCGTTTCATCTCTTTCAGGCGTTTGAGCGAGAATTCGAGCCCGATCGTAAACAGCAGCAACATCACGCCGATCTCGGCAAGCATCTCGATGCCTTCGAGTTCCACGATCAAACCAAAACCGTAAGGCCCGATAGCAATACCGGTCAGCATCAACCCTACCAGCAGAGGCAGTTTTAGACGCAAACAAATATAAGCCACCGGAAGCGAGGCCAGAATGATGATCAGAATGTCGCCAAAAAGCTGCGGAGTGTGCATTTGCTGTGTGTAAATAATAGCCCAGATTCCGATTCCATGTCACCGTGCGTTGATTTTCGGTCCGTTTGCGGTGACAATGCTCGCGGTTTATCACATTTGCAGGAGGAGCAATAATGAACTTTTTGGGATTTGCCGTTCTTGGAATGGCTCTGGCGTTTTGTGGAATAGGGGACAGGTTGAAATCAATGTCCGGCGGATCGGCCGGGAATTCCGCGTCGTCGAATTCGACCGGAAAGGCAGACAGCACTAATGTCGAAAAGGCCGAAATGACCTCGGCACAGAAGGCGATAGCCGACGGCGCGTCTGAGGTCAAATGGGACGACCAGAATATCTCGTGGAAACTGCCGTCCGCCTTTCCTAAGATGACCGTGACGAAGGAATCGTTTAATTACGGCTCTCCGGCCAGCGGTTTTTTGATCGGCACGATCTCAAAAATGTCGGCTGATTTCCCGGTCGAATCGAGCATCAACGCCTATTACACCAGTGCCCTTGAAAAGCTGAAACAAGGTGATTACGCAAGCGCACGCTGGCTTGAGATCGACGGAATAAAAGGCGTCGAATTTGTCGAAGCGGCCCCGGAAGCGAAAGACGGTATTCGCCGCCACCAATGGATCGCGTACCGTAACTATCAGGGGCAAAGCCAGATGCTAAACATCATGCTCTCAACAAACGGCGGGAATTTCGACAAACAAAAAGATACATTTGCCGCGATAATGTATTCAATGAAGATCGCGAAAGGCTAGTTTGAAAAGTTGTAACGCCGCCATCTTGGCGGCGTTACGGTCTCTTTTCTTCTATCAGGCTTCGGCTCCTGCCGATTTTTGGAACGCCCTTGTGGCCGCGGCATTATCAAAGAATTCGTGAAAGCTTGAGACCTTATCGTCCTTTATGTGGAAAAGATGGACCCATTCGGTCTCATAGCTTTTTCCTGTCGAATTCACTGTCGCGGCGTACTCGCCGAGCACGGCCACCTTATCGTCCTGAGCGATAAACTCGAGCGGTTCGAAACGTGTGATATTTTCGGATTCGCTCAGCAGCCTGAAAAAATCGCTGACCGATTGTTTTCCTGTCTGTTCCCCTCCAAACGGAGCATTTTCGATGATCGGCGTGGTCCATTTAACATCATCGGCCATCAATTCCATCAAGCCGTCAATGTCTCCTTTCCCGAAACATTCGTAACCCTTTTGCACCAATTCAAGCGTGTTCATAACACCTCCACCACGGCTTCGATCTAGAAGCCGCAAGACGAGTAATCTCACCTGTGTGAATACGAACAATATACACCCGATCTGGTGAAAATCAACTATCTATTCGGGGGTTGGGACGTCGGCGTGCGGGATAAAGCACTTGCGGCAACGGGCTTCGTACTTGTCGGCGGCGCCGACCTCGACGCGGGCGTCGGATTCGACGGTGCGCTGTGAATAGTTTGCGGTGCTGCCGCATTTTACACAGATCGCGTGGGTTTTTGTGATGAACTCGGCGACGCACAAAAGCTGCGGCATCGGCTCGAATGGCTTACCGGTGTAATCCTGATCGAGTCCAGCGACGATCACACGTTTTCCATCAGCGGCGAGTTTATTGGCGACCTCAACCAAGCCCGCATCGAAGAACTGGCCTTCGTCGATACCGACGACCTGTGTTTCCGCATCCACAGCCAGTAGCAATTCCGCCGACGACTTGACCGGTTTCGAATCGTGTTTTTGGCCGGAGTGCGAGGCGATCTGCTCGACAGAGTAACGGGCGTCGATGATCGGCTTGAATACCTGAACTTTCTGCCGCGCGATACGTGCCCGGTTCAGCCTGCGGATCAGTTCTTCGGATTTTCCCGAAAACATCGAACCGACGATCACCTCGATCCAGCCGGTTCCGTTCTGCCTGTTTTTGCGGCGTTCTTCGCTATTGTCGAACGCAAATTCTTCAACCATAAGGACGAGTTTTGGATTGGAATAAATGGAAGTTCAGATATTAGCATGGCAAAGGCCGCCGATGCGAATTTACTGCACGGCGGCCTTTTTTTGAATTCAATAATGCAATAGCTTTCAGCGTCTTATGCTGTGTTCCGATATTTAGTTTTTTGAAACCATAAAGAATTAGCTAACCGCTGGATCATCTTATTCATTCTTTTTCATCTTGACTAAACCACAGAGCAGGCTGAACCGGAAAGAACAAGATGAGCAAAGAAAAAACCATTTTGCGTAATCTGATTTAAGCAAACCTGAGATCCGAACCGGTCATCGAATCGGGCTTTTCTATCCCGAGAATTCCAAGCAGCGTCGGGGCAACATCCTGGAGCGAACCGTCCGACTTTAGCCGTATTCCGCACAATTCGTCATCGACGATATGAAACGGCACGGAGTTGGTTGTCGCAAGACGATTTGGCTCGCCGTTCGGCAAAAGCATATTTTCACAGTTGCCGTGCGTTGACGTTATCACCGCCACGCCGCCAGCCTGGCGGATCGTATCGATGATGCCGCTGAGGCATGTATCGACATATTGAACCGCTTCGATCGTGCGATCCAGATTTCCTGTTTCGGCAACAAGCCCCGGAGCGGGAATATTGACGATAAAAACGCCGCTCGCGTCAGATTCGACGACACGCATTAAAGTATCAGTGATCTTAAAACTCCGCATTTCGGGTTCCGATTCACGGTCGGACGCACGCGGTGAGTTTGGCACCTGCATATGAAGCTCGGTCGGAGGCGCTGCATCGCCGCCGCCATTAAGAAATCTTGTGATATGGGCGAACCGGTCGGATTCAGATATACGATAATTATTCACGCCAAGCTGCGAAAAAACGTCGGCCAGATTGTCCGATCTTGACGGCGGTGGAAACGCTACCGGAAGCCCGAAACTGCGTTCGAACTCGGTTAGGCACACCACGTCGATCTGCGGTTTTACTGAGAGGGCGGCTTCGCCTGGTTCGGGAACGGCAAGCGAGCGGACCAATTGCCGCATTGTGTCGGCACGATGGTTAAAAAAAACTACAAGGTCGCCGTTCTTTACCGTTGCTGTCGGCGTGTCAGGCATGCTTTCGATCACGATCGGTGCAATGAATTCGTCCGAAATGCCTCGCAAAAAAGAGCTTCTGATCGCGTTCACCGGGTCGTTTGCCCGTTCGCCTTCGGCATGCACGAGCATCGTAAACGCACGTGCCGTCCGCTCCCAATTTTCGCTGCTGTCCATTCCGTAAAAACGTCCGCACAGCGTTGCAATGCTGCCGATGCCGATGTCCGCCATCTTTATTTCAAGCGCCTCAACGTAGATGTCGGCCGTTCGCTGTGGAACATCGCGGCCATCGAGGATCGCGTGGACAAACGCATTCGTTATGCCGTTGCGTTTCGCCATTCGGAGCAGCGAAAAAAGTGTCTCAGACGACGAATGAACATCGCCGTCGCTAAGAAGCCCGATGAAATGAACGGATGATCTATTGTCGAACGCCTTTTTAAACGCCGTCGTAAGCACCGCATTTTCAAAAAAAGTCCCGGCACCGATCGCGTCGGCTATCTGAGCGGCGACAGTTTTGACTACGCGGCCGGCCCCGATATTTACGTGGCCGTTCTCGGCGTTCCCCGCCGCTCCGTCGGAAAGGCCGGCAGCCGAACCCGATGCAGCAATATTTGTCGATGGGTATCGCGAACAGATAGCGTCGTAATTTGGCGTATGAGCCATCGCAATTGCGTTGCCGTGAGGTTCCGGGGAAAAACCCCAGCCATCGAGGATTATCAGAGCAACAGGCCTTTTAGTAGGAAAATTCATAGTCGGGATTGTTCGTTTTAGTCGTTTGGGAAATCGACACGATGAAGTACTTGGAGCAGAAAGAATCCGGTCAGAGGTTGACCTTTCTCATTATAACGGAAAAGAAGCGCGTAAATCCAACATTTTCTCAATAGGCATTCGGCGCGGTCTTTTCCATCCACCGCTCGGGGTGGCGCAGCCCGGCGAAATCAAATTGCTCGTAAAGCCCATGAGCGTCGAGCGTAGCCAAAACCCAGCGTCTAAGTCCTTGTAATTCGGGATGCTCGACAATAACCTGCATCAGCCATTTGCTCAATCCACGCCCGCGAAATTCGTCAACAATAAACAGGTCGCCAATATACGCAAACGTCGCTTTGTCGCTAACAACGCGTGCAAAACCGATCTGTCTTTCACCGGCGTAAACACCGAAACAGATAGAATTTTCGATAGCAGTAACGGTCTGTTCAAGCGTGCGTTCTTTCGCCCAGTAAGAGTCATTCGCCAAAAACGACTGGATCACATCGATCTGAAGTCTCGATGCGTCTGTGCTTATCGTAAATTCGCCGTTCGTCCAATTCATAAACTATCAACTCACAACTAAGAACTTCAAACTGTTATAAAAACTCTCTCTTTCTAAAGTTGATAGTTATTTCAGTTGATAAAACGCTTTTCGGCCCGGATATTTTGCGGAATCGCCGAGGTCTTCTTCGATACGCAAGAGTTGGTTATATTTTGCAATGCGATCCGAGCGGCACAGGCTCCCGGTTTTTATTTGTCCGGCGTTTGTCGCGACTGCGAGATCGGCGATGAATGTGTCCTCGGTTTCGCCGGAGCGATGCGAGATGACCGCGGTCATATTGTTTGTCCGCGCAAGTTCGATCGCGTCGAGCGTTTCGGTCAGCGTGCCGATCTGGTTGACCTTGATAAGGATCGAATTTGCCGCGCCTTCGTCGATTCCCTGCTGTAGGAATTTTACATTCGTTACAAACAGATCGTCGCCGACAAGTTGGACGCGGTCGCCGACCGATTTGGTCAGAGATATCCAGCCATCCCAATCGTTTTCGGCCATGCCGTCCTCGATGGAAATGATCGGATATTTATCGCACCAATCTGTCCAGTACGCCGCCATTTCCTCGGACGAGAGTTCGCGTTTGTCAGATTTTTTGAAGATGTATTTTCCGTCTTTATAGAACTCACTCGCCGCCGGATCGAGAGCGAGCATTACATTCTCACCCGCCAAATAACCGGCTTTATCGATCGCCTCCAGAATCGTTTCGACGGCTTCTTCATTCGATTTCAGATTCGGTGCAAAACCGCCCTCGTCTCCGACGCTGGTCGAATATCCGCGCGATTTCAAAACGCCTTTCAGGTTATGAAAAATCTCGGCGCCCATGCGAAGCGCTTCTGAAAAATTCTCGGCGCCGACCGGCATCACCATGAACTCCTGAAAATCGACGTTGTTGTCGGCATGCGCTCCGCCGTTCAGGATGTTCATCATCGGCACGGGCAGCGTCTTTGCATTCGCACCGCCGATGTAACGGTAAAGCGGAATTTCGAGCGTGGCCGCGGCCGCCCGTGCATTTGCAAGAGAGACCGCAAGTATCGCGTTAGCACCGAGATTTGCCTTGTTCGAACTGCCGTCAAGACCGATCATGGTTTCATCGATCAGCGTTTGGTCGAGACAATCCAGTCCCTGTATCTCATCATTTATCTTGCCGTTTACGTTTTCAACGGCAGTCAAAACGCCCTTGCCCAGATAGCGCAGATCGTCGCCGTCGCGCAGCTCGACGGCCTCGTTCTCGCCGGTCGAAGCTCCGCTCGGAACCGCCGCACGGCCGGTCGTGCCGTCTTCCAAAATAACTTCCGCCTCGATGGTCGGATTCCCTCGCGAATCCATTATTTCGCGCGCCCATACTTGTTCGATCAATGACATTTTTAGATCTATCTCCAGAATATTTAATAGTGATAATCGATAATGTAACGCGAATACGCCGCAAAAACAAAGGCTCCGAAAATTCGGAGCCCGCGAAGGAGAAATGTGATTAAGATCAATGCTCCGGCATATCGCCGTTTGCAGATTCTGCCCTTTCATTAGCCTTCATACGAACCTGCGTGATGCGCCGTTTGGCAGTTTTTTCGATATGAAAAACGTGTCCGTTGAACGGCACCGTATCGCCCTCATTCAATATCTGTCCGGCCTCGGACATTAGAAATCCCGCGACGGTCGTGTAGCCTTCGGACACAGGCAGGTTGATGCCAAGACGCTTGTTTACGTCTCGAACAGCGACACCGCCGTCGAGCAAGACTGAGCCGTCAGGCTGAGTGTGGATCTGCTCATTAACCTCTTCGTCATGCTCGTCGGAAATTTCGCCGACGATCTCTTCGAGCAAATCCTCAAGAGTGATAATTCCCTCGACTCCGCCGTGTTCATCGACGACAAATCCGAAATGGAACTTCTCTTTCTGCATTTGCCTGAGCACGTCCTCAAGCCGCGCCGTATCGACGACATAGACCGGCTTTTGCAGAATGGGTTCGAGCTTGAACGCTTTAGGACGCAGAACGAACGCCAAAACATCCTTGCTGTGCACAAAGCCGAGCATATCGTCCAAGGACTCGCGATAAACCGGCAGCCGCGAATAGCCGTGCTGTCTAAAGGTTTTCACGACGGTTTCGAGATCGGTGTTTTCAGGGATCGCAACGATCTCGGTTCGCGGGATCATCGCTTCCTTTACAGTTGTCTCGGAGAATTCAAAGACCTGGTTTATCAACCGCCGCTCGTCCTCATTCAACAGGCCCTTTTCCTGCGAGGCGTTGATAAGCTGGCGAATCTCGTCCTCAGAATAACTCGCGCCATGATCGCCTGTCGGTTCAAGTCCGAATAACTTTGCAGTTTTCGTGCCCGCCCAATCAAGAAGCCGAATCGGGTAATAGAAAGCTTTGTAAAAAAGTTGGAGCGGAACGGCGATGAAATAGGAGACCTTTTCGGAGATCTCAAGCGCCGCTGTTTTCGGAGCAAGTTCGCCAAAGACGATGTGAAGAAACGTGATAAACGAAAACGCAACGATAAACGAAATGGTATGAACAATCGTTCCGGAGGCTAATACATCAATCCCTGATGCGGTAGCGGCCCACATAAACAGCGGATCGAGCAATGACGCGACAAACGGTTCACCGATCCAACCGAGTGCCAACGAAGATAAGGTGATACCAAGTTGGGTCGCCGAGATATAGGCGTTCAGATTGTTAAGCATCGCCAACAATCTCACGGCTGCCTTATCGCCCTCGGCCGCTTGGGCTTCGATACGCGATTTGCGCACCGCGACCATGGCAAATTCGCTTGCGACGAAAAAGCCGTTTGAAAGCACCAGAAAAATAACGAGTATCAGGCCAACAAGGCTCAAGACCGGATCAGGCGTTTCGAATGTTGCCGCGGAATCGGCAAAGAACATCAGGAAAGATAAACTAGCAGGGTCGTCCATTTATAAGCGATCGTTAAAATCTTGACCGGCTCTCGGGCCGTCTTATTGCTCCATCAAAAAAAGAAATACTTCGCCGGGATTGTTTCCGGCACTTTCATGGATTATAGCATAGGCAAACGTCAGGCAAACAATGATTGTCATCAGTCTATGTACTGCGTGTCGATCAATTCCTGGATCAGCATCCGGCACGAACCGCAGCCATTTCCGGCGTTACAGGCACGAGCCACATCATTTGGATCGACGGCATTAGTTTCACGGATCACATCGATTATCCGATCTTCGCCAATGCCGAAACAGGTGCAGATCAAGGCGACTTCGCCGCGAAATTCCTCGACGACTCGTTTTCGATGATCTGCGACAGCATTTCTAAACGACTCTATCGCGGTGTGTAGGCATTGTCTTCGTGACACGGGCAGTTCTCCGGTTCGGCGTTCAATTGCGATTGATATCTCGTCCGACTCGGCGCCGTGAAGATCCTTTAAATTCCGCCCCTTGAATTCATCCGCTAAACTCTGCGCCGCCGCGACCATATAACCGCAGCCGTTGGATGAAAAGACGATTGTGTCAATAGTTTTTGTCGTTGTGTCGATCCGAAGTTGAATTTGCGCCATCGAACCGCATTCAAAGCTCATCGCGCGGCCCTCGCCATTATTGACAATGGTGTCTCGTGACTTTTTAGCGATGATCTCGGCGATCTTGGCCGGGTATATGGACACATCTAAAAATTAGCACCATAGCCGTAAATGTAAAGCCGGTTGAGTTTCCGGGCTTTGCCCACAAGCGTGTAATATGTATCTAATGATCCGGTTATTTCTTCTCGCCATTTCGACTTCGGTAATAGTTTCCGGCTGCAGGCCCGCGGCCGCGCCGATCGCCGTCGGCGAAAAACCCGTTGTAGTCAACGGCGTTCAGGGAAAAGACGTGCAGTCACGTCCGCTAAAACCACCGGCCGAGATGAGTTGGACAGGCTTTGACGGAAGCGTTAAAAAACTTAAGGATTTTCAGGGCAAAGTAGTTATCCTTGATTTTTGGGCAACCTACTGCCTGCCTTGCATCGAAGAGATACCGCATTTGATGGAGCTAAAAGCGAAGTACGGCAACGATCTCGAAGTGATCGGCCTGAACGTCGGCGGTGAGGAAGATAAACCGAAAATACCGGAATTCGTTGAGCAATTAAAGATCACATATCCGCTCGGCCATCCCGAAGACGCACTGTCAGCGTATGTTTTCGGCACCGACACAGCGATTCCGCAAACGGCGATATTTGACCGTGACGGTAAACTTGTAAAAAAGATCGTCGGGTTCAGCGACAAGATCAAAGCCGAGCTTGATGATGCGGTCGCATCGACAGTCAGCCGGAAATAAGCTGTTTTTCACTATCCGTTCAAAACTATACGTTAACAGGAAAACAATGGAGACGATTTGAAAAGATTTGGAGCACAAAAAGACAGTTCGCCAGTCGTAATTCAAACCTCGGCCGGCGGCGTGGCCTATCGCAAAACCGAAAGCGGGATCGAGATCGCGATCATTCAAATGCTCCCCGAACTGCGTTGGCAGTTGCCGAAAGGAATTATCGATCCGGGTGAAACGCCTGAGATCGCAGCCTTAAGGGAAGTGCGCGAGGAAGCCGGTATCGAATGTGAAATGATCGCACCGATCGAAAAAATAGAATACTGGTTTTCGGCAGACCGTGAAGGTGTCTGGACGCGAATTCATAAATTCGTCCATTTTTTCCTGATGGAATACCGCTCCGGTGACGTCACAGACCACGACCACGAAGTCGCCGAAGCTCGTTGGGTAACGCCGGAAACAGCTTTTAGCATGCTGGCATTTGAGTCGGAACGCACCGTGGTTCGCACGGGGTTAGACCTGATCGAACCACAAACCTGAACTCCAAATACCTTCTGTCGTTTAACAGTTTATGTTAGTATTTCATTGAGATGAAAACGAAATCCACAAACACAAACGGAAATCAAAACGGGACGCGAGATTACTCGCATCTGCCGCGAGCACGTGATTTCAAACTGCCAAAAAAATTGTCTCCGGAGTTAAAGGCGTTGATGAAAGCAACGCGCGAAGCGATGGAAGCCCTGCAACACGAAGAAGAAAAATATGGCAAAAAGCCCAATCTTTGATACTTCCGTTTTTTCGCCTTTTAAAAATCAGATCGAGCCAAAAATAGGTTTTTCGCTAATGCCCGCCATTGTTCTATACGAAACTTACGGCGACCACGATTGATGAATCGACACTCCGGAAATACGATCGATGGCGAAAACTTTTGATTTCGAATAACCGCTTGTTGATTCCAACATCTTCGGATTGGTGGGAAACCGCAAAATCGATTCGTCGTCTTTATCTAAAGAAAATGGCACCGGTTAGTAAATTGAGGACGCTTCAGAACGACGGTTTGATCGCTCGTCTTGCGGTTAAAAATCAAGGTTTTGTCGTAACGTCTGACGTTGACGATTTTGAGATATTAAAACGCGAAATGCCGAAACTAGAAGTGGTCTCGGCTGATTACTTTTTTAGCTAGAAATGCGAGATATTCCCGTCGGTAACAGTTCTTTGCTCGTCAATTTCGACGACAAATATCAGATACGTGATATCTATTTCCCGCATGTCGGGCAGGAAAATCATACCGAAGGGTTTCCGTGCCGTTTTGGTATCTGGATCGACGGCCAGTTTTCATGGATCTCGGACGTCGACTGGGAACGAAAGCTCGCCTATCTTCCAGAAACTCTCGTTACAGACGTCGCTCTTTTCAACGAAAAACTCGGCGTCCGCATTTCGTGCAACGACACGGTTGCGAGCCACGAGAACGTTTTTCTGAGACGCACAACCGTCCACGACCTAATCGGCAAGAGCCGCGATGTTAAGGTGTTTCTGCATCACGATTTCCGCATATACGAGAGCAATTTCGGCGACACGGCGATGTATGAACCGGACAGCAAGAGCATCGTTCACTATAAAAAGCATCGATATTTCCTGATAAATTCCGATCCGCATTTCGATTCATTCGCCACCGGGCGCAAGGCGTTTCAGGGACAGGAAGGAACGTGGCGCGACGCCGAGGACGGAAATCTGCAGGGCGGAGCAAAGACCGAAGGCTCGGTCGATTCGACGATCGGCGTTCATTTTCAGCTTGAACCGGCCGGTTCATTCGAGTTTCTGCATTGGATCGCCGCAGGCACTACGATCGACGAAATCACCGCCCTGAACGAACTGGTCATAGACCGCGGCCCTGAGGCCTATCTCGACTATACAGCCAATTATTGGCGGGCCTGGGTGAACAAGAACCAGACCGATCTCGACGGGCTGCCGGACAAGGTAGTGGATCTGTATAAAAAGTCGATGTTGATCGTTCACACCCAGATCGATCACGACGGCGCGATACTAGCGGCGAACGACCACGACGTAACGGAGCGCGCGACCGACCATTACAGCTATCTCTGGACGCGTGACGGCGCATTCGTAGCAAACGCTCTCGACCTCGCGGGATATTCGCATATAACGCGAAAGTTCTTCAGATTCTGCGGCGAGATCGTGCATAAGAATGGTTACTTTCTGCAAAAATACAACGCAGATGGCACCGTCGCTTCGGGCTGGCACTCTGCATGGGACACGATTCGACACGAAGAGGTGGCACCGATCCAGGAAGACGAGACGGCCCTTGTTCTATGGTCCCTTTGGGAGCATTACGAACTGCATCGTGACATCGAGTTTGCTCACCGGCTTTATCGAAAATTGACCGTTCCTTGCGCGGATTTTATGGTCAATTTCCGCGATGCCGTTACAAAACTTCCCCTTCCGAGCTGGAACTTGTGGGAAGATCGCCGAGGCATTCACACCTTCACCTGTTCAACGGTTGTTGCGGGATTGCGAGCCGCGTCGAACTTCGCCGTGTTGTTTGCGGAGTTCGAACGGGCCCAAAGATATTCTGTAGCCGCTGATGAGATCGTCGCCGCAATGCGCAAACATCTTTACAGCAAAGAGCTCGGACGCTTTTTGCGCTCGATCGAGATTGATCATCGCGGCGAATTTTTTCCCGACGCAACGGTCGATTCGTCGATGTTCGCAATCTTTTTCTTTGGCTGTTTCGATCCCGACGACGAAGTTGTCACAAACACAATGTCCGCGATCGAAAAGAATTTGGCGGTTGACGGCGGTGTCGGCCGGTTCGAAAACGACGGCTATATGCGTGGGCTCGGCCCTTACACCGGCAACGCCTGGTATATCTGCACGCTCTGGCTTGCCGAATACTACATCGCCCGGGCGAAGTCATCCGACGATCTCGCCAAGTCTCTCGGCTTGATCGAATGGGTCGCCGACCGCGCATTGCCGTCCGGTGTACTCGCCGAACAATTCGATCCGCAATCCGGTGAAAATGTGTCGGTTTCCCCGCTTACATGGTCGCATTCTACCTTTGTTGCCACCGTCTTAACTTATATGAGAAAACTTTCGTCAATTAACCCAAAATAACGTAAAATAGGGTCGTGATGGAAAAAAGTGTTACGGCGATATTTGATGGCGAAGTATTCAGACCCGACGAGCCAGTAGATCTCGAGTCAAATACGAAAGTGCGCCTTTTGTTCGAAAAAACGCCAAATGCGTTGGAGCTTAAGTTCTGCAAGCGAAAAAATGGAGGAGAGCCATACGGATTCTTGAAATATCTCGAATCTCTGGAGCTTGACGGGCCTAGTGATTGGTCAGAGAACTTAGACGAATATTTGTATCACGGCAAGCCATTCCCTGATGAATAATAGCTATTTTTTGGACACTTCTTTTTCGATAGCCCTCGCGATCTCGAAAGACGCATTCCACGCTAAAGCCAAGCAACTCTCAAAACACGTTGCCAGCCAGAACATCGAAATCGTGACAACGGTGGCGATTTTGCTTGAGATCGGAAATTCACTTTCAAAAGCCCGTTTCCGACCGCACGCTGTCGAAGTTTTAAATCGGTTGCGTTCCGAGCCGTTCGTAAATGTTGTAGAAATAACTGATGATCTGGTCAATACGGCTTTCGCTCTTTTCCAAAGTCGAATGGATAAGAATTGGAGTCTTGTCGATTGTATTTCTTTTGTTGTAATGGAAAATCTAAATATTGAAAGTGCCCTGACGACAGACACTCATTTCGTTCAGGCAGGCTTTCGTGCCTTGCTGCGCGAAGATTAAATAGAATTTATGCGCAAAGCTAAAATACTTGGAACGCTTGGGCCGGCTTCTAACACCGATACGGTGATCGGAGCGATGATAGACGCCGGTTTGAACGCGGTGCGGATAAATATGTCGCATGGAACGCACGAAGAACATGCGGCGAACATTATTCTTGTAAGGGCAGCGGCACAGAAACGCGGCGTTCCGATCGCAATATTGGTCGATCTTTCCGGCCCGAAAATACGCACGCGAAGTCTCGAAGGCGGTTTGCCGGTTGAACTGATTGTCGGCAAGCAATTTACGATTACAGCCACTGACGTCGTCGGCAACAGTCAGCGCGTTTCGACGAATTTTACGCAACTGCCCGAGGTCGTCGAACCCGGCTCATCAATTTTGCTTGACGATGGCTCACTTGAGCTGCGGGTGATCGAGGTAAACGGAGCGGACGTTATTTGCGAGGTAATTGTCGGCGGCTGGCTAAAGGAAAGAAAGGGCATAAATCTGCCTAATACACCCTTGCCGATCCCGTCAATGACCGAAAAGGATCACGCCGATCTGGTCTGGGCGATGGCTCAAAACGTCGATTACATCGCGCTTTCCTTTGTCCGCACGGCGCAGGATTGCCGCGAGGTAAAAGAACGAATAAAGGAACTGAATACCCGCGAAATGGGCCGGGCGTTGCTCGTTGCAAAGATCGAAAAAGCCGAGGCGATCGAAAACCTGGATGAGATCATAGAGGAAACCGACGGCGTTATGGTTGCCCGCGGCGACCTCGGTGTTGAGACAAGCGTCGAGCTTGTTCCTGTGTATCAGAAGCGAATTATCGAGAGGGCGGTTGCGAACGATAAGTTCGTAATTACTGCAACTCAGATGCTCCAATCAATGATCGACAGTCCCAACCCGACGCGTGCCGAGGCATCGGATGTCGCAAATGCTGTCTGGGACGGAACCGATGCGGTTATGCTTTCGGCAGAGACGGCGGCGGGCACTTATCCCGTGGAATCCGTCCGAACAATGGTCCGAATCATCGACGCCGCCGAAACCATCAAACCCGCCCAGCTAAAAAAACCGATAAAATTTTCTCAAGTTGCCTCAGGCCGAACCAGCCAAGCCCTGTGCAAAGCTGCGGCCTACGCTGCGAAAGAAGTTCTTACTGAAAAGGTTGCTGTATTTACTGAATCCGGGTTGATGGCCCGGCGTTTATCGAGCGTCCGTTCGGGACTCCAGACCTTTGGCCTTACAACTTCTCAAGACGCTTGCAATCAGCTCGCATTGATCTGGGGCGTACAGCCGTTTGTGCATGAGGTGCCGTGGGCGACGCAGGAAATGCTCAAAATCGGCGAACGAAAACTGCTCGAAGCGAACGTGGTAAGCCCCGGCGAAACGATCATTATGATGGCCGGACGATTGTCTGGCCTTGGGCTTTCAAGCTCAGTGGTCGTCTGGACGATCGGAGCGGATATTACCCATCGTTAGTTTTTTTAATTGCTTTTTTCCAGGCGGACATTAAGGCGTTCTTGAAAGTTTCGCCTTGATTGAGCGGCGCAATTTCGACTCTGAGTATTGTGCCGGACGATTCTTCTGCCTCAATAATATCGCCCTGCAATCCCTCGGTCCGGTGACGGATATCCTCGACTTTCTCAAGCAGTACCGAAGCTGTTTTACCGCCGATGTGATGTATCAGACGACGGTTTGTCAGTATCGCGGCTTCCGTTCCATCCATCGAGATGGTCGCGTCGTAATATGCAATAAGCTGTTCGTCCGCTTCGAGAATATTGTGTTTTTGCAGATATTCAGTCGCGTAAGGATCCATTTCATGAGCGAGCTTTACGCCGCCCTCAGGCTGCATTGCAAACCAACCGATCAACCCGACAAATGCTAAAAGCGGAATTGCTAAAAGTCCGCCACAGCCGAGCAGGGCGAAAATTATGGTCTTGTTCGAATTACTTTTTTGCATATTAAATTCCGAGTGAGATCAGCCAGGAATCTGAACAGCGGGTGACGTTCGTGACTTTAACCAAAGTTCAGCGCTCGTCAGATCCCGGAACACTGCTGTGGCCCACCCGACGCTCTCGATCTTCATCTCCCACATTCGAGCAAAACCGTAAATGGAATCAGCCGCGGCCACAACGGCTACCATTGAGTTTGGTATCGTATTGGCGAGTTGCCGTTCGATCTCGATCAACTGCGATAGCTCGTCCGTCGACATCCGGAGTTCACTCACGCCGGAAAAATCGACAAGCCAATAAAACGTGTCTTTCATCCGGTCAGGGTCGTCTAAAAAGCCCTGCTTTATCGAAATTATTTCCTTGCCTTCGATAACTGCCCGGCCGTAAAGCAAAATACCTCGTCCGTCATTTACAAAACTAGTTTCAATGGGCATAACTATCCTCTTCGTCAAAAATGCGATGGAATTGTAAAACGCCCCGAAAAGTCAGTATCTGCAAAAGCGATCTGACCGATCCTGCAAGTAGCCGAATAACCAGCATAACAATATCAACTGTTGAGCTCGGATTATAATAGCTAAGACCGTAAATAGGAAGAACTTTCTTGCTACGCTCCGGCGATCAGTTCAGGTAAGCAACATAAACGGATGATTCTTGCAGAAATTGTCTTCCAGAAAGAAGGACGAATTTTCAGGGAAAATTTGCGGGAGAGTTGGTCAATTCAGGCTTTCAAATTGTTACGGCCCCAGCGGAGAGTTGTGCTCATCCAGACAATCTCGTCAAGGAATTTGTCGGCTCGTTTATTGAACGCATCGTCGAGCAATTCGCCATTTTCGCCAAAAATATTACGGACTTTTGGGAAATGAAGGTCGGTGAAAGTAACGGTAAGACCGAGCTCGCGAACCATCGGAACCATTGATTCGATAACACGCGTCCCGCCAAACGGCCCCGCGGAAACACCGACAAGAGCGACCGCCTTGTGGATGTATTCTTTCAGAAGCGTATCGAGAACGCTCTTCAATATTCCCGGATAGCCGTGATTGTATTCGGGAGCAACGATCACCAATCCATCTGCCTTAATAATCGCATCGCGCCATTCGGGAAATAAATGCCCGA
>CAZSEL010000033.1:0-47652 GCA_964605905.1 uncultured Chloracidobacterium sp.
AGGCGGAAACACGACCGGTAGGGAGTGTGTTAGGCTCCGTTCCTATTCGTGTTCTCCGTGGATAAATCTCTTTTCTTATCCACGAATCACACGAAACAAATCAAAAAAAATTTCGTGTATTTAGCGTATTTCGCGGGTTAACTCTTCCGACACTGCGAATGTGCCTTTGGCGAGACACGTATTTTTTCCAGGTCGAGGATGAGGGTTCCGTCGCGGTCGATCTCGGGCGAGACGAACTCGATCGTGTCCGGCGGCCTTAACGCAAACTCGGTCACCAGCCGATATGCCCTTACGATCTTTGCTCCGCGGCGGCCGTATTTTCTGGCCGGATAGGCGTTCGGTGTCTCCATCCCGGCCGGCTTCAAGCCCAGCAGCCGGTTAAATTGGTCAAACATCAGCAAAAACGCCTCGGGCGAACCCAGTCGCTCATGCGTTACCCGGCTCATCACGATCGAACCCGTCCGGTTCATCGTCACATACAACCCCGACCAATGCGCCGCCACATCTCCCCTCGGCAACACCACCCAATGCACATCCATAAAACACCCATCTCCTAATCGGAAATAAGCGTAGCATAGATGCAACGATGTTGCAACGATGTCAGAACCGGTTAAGGTTTCGGTCGAGGAGTTGGAAATTTCAAAATATGCTTGCACCAGCGCCGATACCGTTTGTCCGTTTGTAAGGTCGTGTTGTCTTGGAAAGCCCAATAAGCAATTCTGCATCGATCAAACATTAGACCTGTTTTTCGGGCGTGCTTATCCCACTTAGGACTTGGAATGCGATGCGGGATGTAGAATGATTTAATTAGTTGACTGACCTTACCTCGAACCATCCACTGATCCCAAAATTCCTGGGGTTGTAGTTCAGAGAGTTTTCCCAACCAACCATCGCCGCCCGCACATTGGCCAAACATGATTAACTTACTAGATTTGCCGTCGGCAAAATCTCTCCAAGCGACAAGATCAACTTTATCGTCTTTAGTATCGAGTATATCTTGGTCCTTAAATCCTTCTCCTTCTCCAATATTTTTACAGAGTACATCGACCGTTGCACGAAACGCACGTGTCGCAGTCTTCGTAGCCTTACGCGATGTTCCGAAATTCATAACTTTGCCATCAATAAACTGTGCGGCCGCAATTGCAGAGAGTTCTTCAAAGAGTAGCCATGGGTCAATATTAATTTCCCACTTCCGCAGGGTAGACCATTGAAAATAGGATAAACAGAGGCAAAATATATATGCGGAATGCTCTTCTATATTCGCTTTCGCTCGTAACACCGAACCGTCAACTTCGAAAGGGTAGCCGTCTCCTGCGCAAAACGCTCGATCTTCAAGTTCATTGAATGCGTCTAGGCATTTCCTTTCGACCGCATCACTGCCTCCCCTTTCCAGCACGGACGACAAATTAAGACCACTTTCTAAGTCGCCCATACTCGAGTTCCGATCTGCCGCCAAAAAAGCTCGAATCTCAAGCCAGTCTGCAAGTTTTAACTCGTCGGTTGGTTGTGAGGGGAATTCTACCTTTGGCATATCTGAATCAATCACCGAATTTCTTTTCCATAGTTGAATGGAGGCTTCGTGCAACTTTTACAATTTCCGTGATGAGTTCAAACGAATCTTCGTCGCCCTTATAGCCAAGTGTCACTGTTCCTTGGGCATCAGTTAAGCTTTCTTTTGCTCTAGTTAGAGATTCCTGAAAACGGCGCTCATCTCCGATTGCGATTTCATAGGCTCGGTCGAGTGAATAATTGGCCCTGATTGCAGACAAAGCCCGCCGGTCTGAAATGACTTCCCGCAGTGTATTCAGATCTGGATCTTGGGTTCGAACAAGTGGCTGAATCTTTCGCTCTCTACTGCCGTATATCCATGTCATCAGCTCCTTTAATTCCTTGATTTTGGATTTCGGAACAGGATTCGCTTTAAGAGAATTCGCCGACGTTATACCTACAAAACTCTGAAACGGAGTTTGATCTAGTGCCGTGTACAGATGCGAAAAATAAAACTTGTTTCGTATGGAATCTTCTCGATCAAAAACAGCAGATGCCTCTGCTTGCAGTAAAACCACGTAACCACGATAAAGCCGTCTAACTGTTGAGTGTTGATCGCCAATGCTTCTAGCGATATCGTCAAGGGGAATGTCGAAATTATTCTTTACATCAGCTATATATTTGGCTTTGCTAAAAGAGTCCCACGGCTTTGGGCCATTAATATGGCGGAAGCCGAAATACTGCCATAGGTCCTTTCTTGATTCGTATATAGAAACGGGTAACGTCTCAAGTGCGGCTTTGGCTTTTTCTGTAATTTTCGGAAGGTCGGTAGCCTTAAGCTTCTCTCTTAATTTTTCATCTTTCAACAACCTCACGGCCGCTAACCGACGGTTTCCCTCCACGACAAAATAGCGCTTCTTCTCTGGATCTTTCTCTTTTGGATTCTGAGGAACTGCAAACAAAGCCTCTTCCGGGAAGAAGCCGTTTGCTGCTATCGAGAGAGCTACCTCATCCACCGACATTTCAGTCCAAAGAACTCTTAGCAAATCGAGCTGTGTATCTCCGCCACGACCGCTAGCAAGGCGTGGATTTTCTGGGTCGAGATCAAGTTGCCTAACGGGAATTCGTTGAATCTGTTGAATCGTATCGCCGTTATTTTTTATTGACATACATGTCTACTCCTTGAAAACGGGTTTCGACTTTTTAGTCGTCACCCAATCTTTTTCCATTCGGCGGTCTTTCGCCATAGCCGAGTCTCATTAGGTAGGCTTTCGAGATTCGTAATAATCAGTTCATCTACCTCCGGTCGAACCGTACCAGCGGCAGTAGAATACAAAAAACCTACGCGCTGCGGTGACGAGCCATTGTTCGTATATTTCTCAATTATGGATGGCGCCGCATCATAACTTAATAGCCATGGATTATTGATTTTCATAATTTTATCATGAAGTTTCTGATGGCCGTCGTCGTCGAAGAAATATCGATATAATTTTTCTGCCTTTTCGTAAAATGGCGGGTCAAAATAGTAAAATACTTGATTTTTCTCGAATCCGAGTTTTTTTACGCGGTCAATCGTCGTTGTCCAGTCGCCATTCTCGATAAACAATACCTTATGCTTCAATGCCGCCACTTTATCAAGTCGCTTCACTAAGGTATCGACATTAAACCGGCAATCAATGGCGTAAGCAGATTCTTGGGCTTTACCACCAATCGGCCCAGCACTTTCACATAGGATCCCAGAAAAACTCGTTCTGTTAAGAAATAGACACGCAAGAGCTCGCTCGCGATTTGTCCGAAATTTGTTATCTTTGAAATATTGCCATTTCTTAAGCGTTACCGGAATTTTTCTAATTTGCTGCTTCAGCCATTCTGTGTCATTGAAGGCGACCTTCCAAAAACTTGCGACTAATGGGTCTTTTTCACCAACAGCAATCTTTTCAACAGTTCCGCTATCTAACAGCTGTAATGAAATGCTCAAACTGCCTGCAAATGGTTCGACAAACAACTTAGGTTTGAGATCATTCAGCCTTAAGACTTCAGTTATATACGCACCAAGCCGCCTCTTTGCGCCTGGATACCGTAGCGGGGAAAGAATTTTTACGCTCTTGCGAACAAAAGGTACGGACATTAAGACAATCTAGGAACGAACGGTATCTAGTAGAATTTGAAAATCAATTAGAAGTCGTAAGATACTTCGCCTCGCTATTGTCTCATAACACTTCCATTTGTTTTAGTTAGCGTGTGCCAAACTCGACTCAAACGTATATTAGGTCGAACTGCGGTCAGAGGTTTTTCGGCGTGGTGTCGAGGGTTGTGTCAGATCGGTTTGGCATGGGATTTACCACCTGGTCGCTGATGCGGGAAGTGGGTGTTTTTGACGCGGGTTTTTGGGGTTGTGGAAGAGGGAAGTTTGAGCGCGACGCTATTACTGACGAAGGCGGCGGCTGTGGTGGGGCGTGGCGGAGCGGGTTGAAAATCTGCACCTTTCGCGGAGGCGTGTGGTGAAAGCACGCGTGGCTGGCCCCGAAAACATGCGGGGCTGGAGGCCAAAAAACGCGGGGCTGGAGGTCAAAATCGCGTGGCTGGAGGTCAAAAACGCGGGGCTGGGACCCAAAATCGCGGGGGTCGCGACCACCCCGTCAGCCGAAGCGGCTGCCACCCCTCCTCAAACCAGGAGGGGAGCTTTAAGAGCCCAGTCGCTATCGCTCCCGGTTCTGACATCTTCACTCGCATTTCAGGCGCAAAATGCTATAATTTCTTCGTTATGAACCAGCCACAAGCTACAGCGGAAGTTTTTTGGACAGCGTTTCAGGGGATGAAGCCGGCCGAGCGGGAGGCGTTTATCGGGAAACTGATGAAGGACAAACGGCTTGCCGAAGATCTGCGATATGCATCCGTTATTGAAAAGCGAAAAAACGAGGCGACGGTTTCGCTTGATGACTATCTTTCGCGGCGTTCAACGAAAAAGTAATGTCCTATCGGATCGCTCTGACCAAATCGGCCGCTAAGGAACTCGACGGCCTGCCTCTAAAAATACACAATAAGATCGTTGACCACCTCCGCCAGCTTGAGGAAAATCCCAGGCTCTTTGGAGCGGAAAAACTAACCTCAATAAACGCCTATAAACTGCGCGTCGGTAATTACAGGATCGTTTATGAGATCGACGACTCAGGAAAAGAGGTTCGCGTGGTGATGGTCGAGGACCGAAAACAAGTTTATAAGAAGATCCGCAGAAAATGAGCCAAAACAAAATGGCCCGACGTTCCCGCCGAGCCATTTTCATTTCTCAACTATCAGTTATCAATTAAGTTCCGCTTTCCCAGCTCGACATGTATTCGAGCATTTCGGGGGTTAGGATGTCCATTCGGACGCCCATGGCGTGGAGTTTTAGGCTGGCGATTTCTTGATCGACCTCTTTCGGGAGGACGTGGACGCCTGCACCGAGCTTGCCTTTCTGTTTGACGAGATATTCGGCCGAAAGTGCCTGGTTGGCGAACGACATATCCATGACCGATGCCGGGTGGCCTTCGGCGGCGGCGAGGTTGATCAGGCGGCCTTCGCCTAAAACGATAACGCTCTTTCCACCATCGCGGCCGATGTATTCTTCGACGAACGGACGGCGGGTTACAGCCGGTTCCGACATCTCACGAAGTGCGTCGAGGTTGAGTTCGAGGTCGAAATGTCCGCTGTTGCAGACGATCGCTCCGTCCTTCATTACTTCGAAGTGTTCCTTGTCGATAACGTGGCGGTTGCCGGTGACCGTGATAAAGAAATCGCCGATCTTTGCAGCGTCCTTCATCGGAAGCACACGCATTCCGTCCATGACCGCTTCGATCGCCTTGATCGGATCGATCTCACAGACGATGACATTCGCGCCCATACCGCGGGCACGCATCGCAACGCCCTTACCGCACCAGCCGTAGCCGACAACGACGATAACCTTACCGGCGAGCAAAATGTTGGTCGCGCGGATAACGCCGTCGAGCGTCGATTGGCCCGTACCGTAACGGTTATCAAAGAAATGCTTGGTCTGTGCGTCGTTTACAGCGATAGAAGGGAAGGTGAGCACGCCGGCTTTGACCATCGCGTTTAGGCGAACGATGCCGGTCGTGGTCTCTTCGGTCGTGCCGATCAGGTTAGCGATCAGCTCAGGCTTTTCCTTGATCATCGTCGCGACAACGTCCGATCCGTCATCGATGATGAGGTTCGGATTTGTTTCGAGTGCTGCCTTAACGTGGCTGACGTAAGTGTCTGTGGACTCGCCCTTTATCGCCATGACCGGGATGCCCCAATCGGCCACAAGCGAAGCGGCTACGTCGTCCTGTGTCGAAAGCGGATTCGAGGCGATCAGGAGCGATTCGGCACCACCGGCCTGCAGCGTGCGGGCCAGGTTTGCCGTCTCGGTCGTGATGTGTGCACAAGCAACGAGCTTCACGCCGGCAAGCGGCTTTTCCTGCTCAAAACGCTCGCGAATAAGGCGAAGCACCGGCATTTCGCGGTCAGCCCACTCAATGCGCTGCTTACCCTGCGGAGCAAGGCTGATGTCTTTAATATCGTGTTGAATAGATGGTTGTTCGGTTGCCATATAAAATTAGTGGTCAGTGGCCGGTGGCCGGTTGTCAGAATAATAAAAGGACGGTGAGTAGTGACCGGCGGACAGATTTTTCTGACCACCGACCACTGTTATACAGTTGCTGCATCGCTCAGGGCACCGAGCAGGGCATCGGCCTTGTCGGTTTTTTCCCATGAGAACTCGTCATTCTTACGGCCAAAGTGGCCAAAACGTGCGGTTGCCTTGTAGATCGGACGGCGAAGATCGAGCATTTCGATAATGCCTTTTGGCGTCAATGCGAAGTTCTTGCGAACTGCCTCTGCAAGCTTGGTTTCATCGACCTTTCCGGTGCCGTGCGTATCGACAAGCACCGAAACGGGTTCGGCAACGCCGATGGCATAAGCCAATTGGACCGTCACCTTATCGGCAAGTCCGGCTGCGACGATGTTTTTCGCTATGTAACGCGCCATATACGCGGCCGAGCGGTCAACTTTTGTCGGATCTTTACCCGAAAAAGCACCGCCGCCGTGCGGAGCATAACCGCCGTAGGTGTCAACGATGATCTTGCGTCCCGTAACACCGGCGTCGCCCATAGGGCCACCGATCACGAATTTTCCAGTCGGATTGATGTGATATTTGGTGTTTTCGTCAAGCAATTCGGCAGGGATCGTCGTTTTGATAACCTTTTCAAGAATGTCGGCACGGATCTGTTCGATCGGCATATCGGACGTTTGTGACGAAATAACGACCGCCTCAACT
This sequence comes from uncultured Chloracidobacterium sp., assembly GCA_964605905.1. GTDB lineage: Bacteria > Acidobacteriota > Blastocatellia > Pyrinomonadales > Pyrinomonadaceae > OLB17. Next base: position 6,800 of record CAZSEL010000033.1, read on the forward strand.
CGGAACGGCTTGCCGTCACGGTATTCGATCGAAACCTGCGATTTGCCGTCCGGGCGAAGGTAGGGAATCTCACCGCTGCGGCGAACTTCGCTCAATTTGCGCGTCAGATTATGCGCCATCTGTATCGGCATCGGCATCAGCTCAGGCGTTTCGTTACAAGCGTAACCAAACATCAAACCCTGATCGCCTGCACCACCCGTATCAACGCCCTGCGAAATATCAGGCGACTGTGTCCCGATCGCGTCAATCACGCTGCAGGTGTTCGAATCATAGCCGAACTCAGCGTTGTTGTAGCCGATCTCTTCGATGGTTTCACGAATGATCTGCTTATAATTGACCTTAGCGGTCGTGGTTATCTCACCGGCGACCACAGCCAAACCGGTTGTAACGAGCGTTTCGCACGCAACACGAGCCGTCGGATCCTGTTCGAGGATCGCATCTAGGATCGCGTCAGAAATGTGATCTGCAATCTTGTCCGGGTGGCCTTCCGTGACCGATTCGGACGTGAATAGAAAATTTCCGTTACTCAATGGTTAATGTAACTCCTATTATTAAGTGTAGAACCTGATAGAATACCAAAACAGAAATCTTAACTTTTTAGTAAGGTTATGTCAAAGCAGTCACGGTCCTTTAGGTTTGAACTCATCAGAACTGCCTTGGTGTTACTCAAGCTAGGGCGATATAGAGACGCCAACGTGGAGCATTGTTTGCCATTTCGCGACTTTTGTTACATTCCGCGCGAGCGCGAGCGGAACACTGCGGAACAAAAATCGGCGTTTTTGGCGTTTTTCTGTCTCGGGTCACCTAAAGAGACTCATTTGAGACGTTTTTTCCCCATTTTTGTTCATTTTGCGAAGCGCGCGAATTGAACAGCATTGAACAAACATCGACGTTTTTGGCTTAACCCGAAGGAAGCCCTTACTTACGTGCGGGTTACTGACATATCAAAGATCTTGCCCGGACACGGTTCAGGCCTCGCGCAAATTATCTGATAGATGCCGATAATTCGGGAATAGCAAATGGCGCGATTTGCGCGATATGTGAAGAATGAGCGATTTGATAGCGTCTGTGATAAATGGAACGTTTGGAAAGGTCGAGAAGAATATTGAACTGACAGTGAGGGAAGGCTGCAGTTCCCTTAAGCAGATATTCTGCGTCTGATAATAGAGATTATGTCCTAAATTTGGTGGGAGCCGCTAAGTTAATAGTTTTCACGGCTGCAAACCAATCCGACTAAGCAATTTGACGTAACGGGGATCGTCGCGGATGGCGTCGAATTCGGGTTCGATCTTGATTTGTAAGATCGAAGGGTTGCGTTGTTCAAGTGTCATTTCGAGGTATGCGAAAGCCTCGTCCTTCATCCCGAGACGAGCACAGAGAGTGGCGAAGCTGTATGGGTTTACGTAGGTAGTTTTTGCTCTCTCCTCCAAACCGTCTAGCCGTTTGCGAAGAAAGCCTTGCCATCCGGATAACCGGAACGCCTCCCGAAATTCTTCGATTTTCTCGGGTGGAGTTCCGTTCAGGGTCCAGACTTTTAAAGACGTTTCGAGGGCTTCCGAATACATCTGTTTTTGTTCGTAGATTGTTGCGAGTGCAGTATACGAACTGTCTTCATTCGGTTCAACGGCAATAATGTTTTCGATCTGCTGGATGGCTCGATCGTATTGCCGCGAAAAATAAAAAAGCCGTCCCCTGCCAACATTGATCGTAAGCGAGTTCGGATCAAGCTCCCGGGCCCGTTCCATTTCAGTGGCTGCTTCGTTAAAACGGCCTGCGGACATCAGAAACCAACCATACGCCTGATGTATCCACGCAATATTCGGATTCAAATCGATCGCAGTCTTAAACTCTTTTTCCGCTCCGGTCCAATCATATTCATATTGATATTTCAGCTCAGCCAGCGCGTTGTGAGCCAGGGCCAGCGTATCGTCGATCTCCAGAGCCTTCATTATGGCAGGTCTCGCGTTCGCTTCCGTCTCTTGCGCCGGCATTTTATGATGACCATTCAGCATTATGTAGGCATCCGCCGCCCCGATATAGGCAAGAGCAAAATTCGGATCTTTTTCCAAAGCCTGTTGGTAATATGCTAAGGACTGCTCGATCCAATTCTGCCGTCGCCTGTGCCAGAGAAGCTGTCCTCGCAGATAAAGCTGATACGCCTCCGGGTTATCTGTGTAATGTTTGGCCAACTGTTCTTTCTCTTGCCCGCTTATTTGGAGTTTCAAGGCATCCGTGACCCGTTCGGCGATGGAATCCTGAACTTTAAAGATGTCGATAAAATTCTCATCAAACTGTTCCGACCATATCGGCAAACCAGTGCGAACATTGATCAATCGCACCGTCACCCTTACGCGTTCTCCCGCTTTCTGAATGCTGCCGTCCAACACAGCTTCTACTTGCAGTTCTTCACCTACCTTCACGAGATCTTGCTGAGGATCCGTATATTTACGCACCGCACTCATTGGTCGCACGACAATCTGTTTGAGATTGCTTAGTCGGGTGGTTAGGGTTTCAGCCATTCCCATTTCAAGCGACTCATCCCGGCTATCGGCATTTAATGGCTGAAAAGGCAGAACGGCGATTGAACGAACCGGCGCGGGCGGGGTTACGGCCTGCTTTTGGCTAAACATAAACCATGCGGCGAGAGCCGAAATTAAGATCAACCCAATTACCAACAAAACAACATGCGGCGAGAGTTTTCGGTGCAGCGGCTGAAAAGTCGACGTGTTGGGTTCATCTCCTTTCCCGGTAATTTGCCCAAGCCGGTTTTCTTCAAGTACGGGGGAAATTTGATCGCCGTTCTGTCTGGCGTCACCGATGAATCGATAACCGCGTTTTGGTACGGTTTCGATGTATCGCGGATTATCAGCGGGATCTTCCAGCGCATGTCGGATTTCCTTTATAATCTTCGTCAAAGCGTTGTCGCTGACAAACGTATCTTTCCAGACAGCTTCAAAGACCTCCTGCTTTTCCACTACGCGTCCGCCACGTTTTATCAAAAATGTAAGAACATCGAAGGCACGCGGCGTCAGGTTAATATTTTGTCCGCTTTTTTTCACGCGAAAACCCTCGGCGTCAACGATTATGTCGTCAAAGCAAAAAACACTTTCCTTACTAGGTGCCGCCAAGCTCAAAACTTTTATTCGTAAGACAGTAAATATTCCGCCGATAGTTCTTACTTAGAATACACCGTCATTCTGAATTTAATGACATCAAATCGGGTTGGAAAGACTCCACTTTGGAAAGTCAGATAGAAGTCATCTAAAAGTCATACATACGCCATTACGCCGAACCGATTGGTAAATATAGTTTGTTTTGTAATGTCAATAAACAATGGAGCTATACATGAAACAAAATGCTTTTCTGATTTGCGTACTGATTTTAACGACGTCATTTTTTGTCTCTGCACAAGACCGAAGCCAGCAGGCCGTTGAACTAAATGATCGAGGTGTTGCCCAATTTAATAGACAAGAATTCGAATCCGCGATCGAATCGTTTGACGCGGCGATCCGGATACGACCGGACTATGCGATAGCCCATTACAATCTTGGCAACGTCTATTTAGATTTGAAACAATTTGATAAAGCCATCGACGCATTTCAAGGGGCTGTGAAGCTTCACCCGTCTTATTCTGCGGCGTATAACGCACTCGGTGCTGCCTATCTGGAAACCGACCGTCAGGAGAAAGCCATTGACGCGTTTAATGAAGCAATACATCATAGAACAGATAATTCGGTCGCCCTTTACAATCTTGGATGTGCTTATATCCGAGTAAAAAACTTCAAGGCAGCGGTCGAATGGCTTGAGAAAGCAAAACACCTTGACGAAAACAATCCAGAGATCAGGCTTAATCTTGGCTTCGCCTTGACCAAGCAAAAGCGATATCGCGAGGCCATCGTCGAAATGCAAAAATTCGTTAGTTTTTCACCTGATCATTCTCAAGCTCAATTCTTCTTAGGAAACCTCTATCTTCAGACGAAAAATCACCATGGTGCCATAACCCAATATGCAAAGGTTAAGACCCTAGATCCGAAGTTAGCGCAAAACCTTTATCAAGCGATCTACCGTAATAAAATTATCACCGTTTCAAACAAGTAACGGTATAGTCATGCGGAGGGCAAACCTACCTTGCGCGGAAAACTGCGATCCATTGACCGACTAGCTCGCAAAAACGTCTGTCGAGAACCGCACCAAATCCAGCTTAATAGAACAATAGGAGATCGACAGCTATGAATAAACTACTCGGAGTATTCGCCATAACAATGTTTTTTTCCTTCAATGTGGCGTTTGGGTTCGATGACCGTATTGATCGCGCCGCGGACGAGAAGGCGATCCGAGAACATATAGACAAGATCTTTCAGGCCTATATAAAGAAAGATCGCGAAACTGTCAAAGCCACGCATTCTAAAAATTGGCGCGGATTTTTGTCGAATTCCACAAAGATTCTACGCGGTATTGACGCCTATATGACGGAAGTCGATGGTCAAGGAGCGCTTAACAAACAAAATCCGGGGCGGATCGCCAGCTACAAGATGTTGGATTTTGATATTGTCTTTTACGGCGATACCGGCATCGTCACCTATATCGCCGAATTAACTTGGAATAGCCCGGATTGGAAAGGTTCATACCAACTTCAGTCAATCGATATTTACACCAAAGAGAATGGCGCATGGAATCAGGTTGCTTCAAAAATCGGTCCGCCGCCCGCAAAAAACAACGAATCGGACGGAGATTCTAACTCGGCGCTGCGGCCCATCTCGGCGCAAATGCGAAGTTCCATGCTCAAAACCCGTGACGAAGTCTGGTACGCTTTCTTTGCCAACGACATCGCAAAACTGCAAAAGCTGATACCGAAGGAAATCGTTGCCATCAATCCTGGACAAGCGAAGTTCGACGATCATGCGTCGATCTTTAGAACGGCGAAATCCATTGCCGAAAGCGGAGCAAAACTCGTAAAACTCGAATTTCCGACAACCGAGATTCAAGTTTATGGCTCGACGGTCATAATGTACTCCGACTACGTATACGAGCTTGATACCAAAGGCCGGAAGCAGGCGTACTCAGGCCGAGCCACTGAGATTTTCGTGATGCGAAATAATACCCTCGAAAATGTTGGATGGCATCTCGATGCGGGTAAGTGACGAGAAGAATGTGAACCACAAAGACCGTCGAGCGCATGAATATATTGGATCACTCCTTGTTTAAATCGAGAGACGCCGCGTCCTGATAACGTCCAATTGGTGCAAAACTTAGGTATGTAATCCGTCTTGGCGATTAGGCGTGAAAAATGCTTAAACTCGTGCCGACCCTGATTTTACAGCTTCAAAGGCTTCTTTTAAGGCCTTAAGCACTTTTGGTCGTTCGAGCTTCCCGGAACTATTGAATGTAAGGACCAGGCTAAATTCGCCCGACTCGGACTCAAACGAAAAAGTGTTCGCGAGATCAGTAGCGCTCTTCGGGCTTTCCGATGGTTTTGCCGCCGCGGTCGAGCCGTTCGATTTAGCCGCCTTTGCAGGCTTTTTGCCTGATACGATATTGTCGAGGTGTTCGAACATCGCGGCTTCGTCGAATTGTCGCGCAATATCAAGCAGTGTAGCCTTTGAGTTTATATTTGCGGAGGCGCATTTTTCGCGGATCGCGGGCGGCAGTCCGGCGATCGTCATCAACTCTGTTACGGTCGAACGGCTTTTACTGATCTTTTTGGCGATGTCGTCCTGCGTGTATCCGAATTTACTGGCGAGTGCGGCCAAGCCGTCGGCCTCTTCCCAGACGTTAAGATCCTTTCGCTGAAGGTTTTCGATCAGGGCGATCTCGGCGATGCCTTGTTCGTCCGTGTCGATCTCGATGCACGGCACCTCGGTCAAGCCCGCCAGTTTTGATGAGCGCCAGCGGCGTTCGCCAGCGATGATCATATACGTGCCGTCCGGGCGCGGTTTTACTAGCAGCGGCTCTAGAACCCCTTTTTCGCGGATCGATTCCGTCAATTCGGTCAGGTCGCCGAATTCCGTGCGCGGTTGCTCCGGATTGGGTTCGATAAGCTCGAGCGGAATCGTTTTACCTATCGCACGGCTCGTGGTTGAAAGTATGTCAACGTAATGCGAATCATGCCGCATTTGCACGCCTGTTGGCAGCCCTCTTTTGGACACGCTTAATTACCTCCCTGGAAAGTTGTTCGTATTCTGCCGCACCCGACGAACGCGGTGCGTAGTCAAAAATAGATTTTTTATGTGCCGGTGCTTCTTCGAGTCGGACGCTCCGGGTAATCACCGTCTTGAACGCTTTCTCGCCGAACACCTGGCGGATATGGGCTTCGACATCACGCGAAAGCGCCGTCCGGCGATCAAATAAAGTAACTAAAACGCCAAGCAGATCGAGTTCGGGATTTGGACGCGACCGTACCTTTTCGATCGTCTCCAACAGGTCGTCAGTTCCCTCGAGCGCAAAGTAAGACGACTGGATCGGGATCATCACATGTTGCGCCGCGACAAGAGCGTTAACGGTAATCAGCCCAAGCGTCGGCGGCGTGTCGATGAATATCAGGTCGTATTCGCTTGTTGCTTTTTGCAATCGGTCACGTAGCCTGTAAGCGGCATCGAAATCGCCGACCAGCTTGGCTTCGAGCTTTGCCAGATTGATGCGAGCCGGAATCAGATCGAGATTTTCGACACGCGTTTCATATACTAAATCTATAAGCGGTCGATCCGGCTCGGTAAACATTTCGTACGAGCCTTGTTCGACGCGTTCGGGCTCAATGAACGAAAGCGAGCTGTTGCTTTGCGGGTCGAGGTCGATAAGCAGCGTACGTTTTCTCCGAGCGGCACATGCCGCCGAAAGATTAATGGCAGTTGTTGTTTTGCCAACGCCGCCTTTTTGATTTGCAATGGCAATTATCATGAAGAGGTTTTGAGTTCCCGCTTAGCGGGCAAATTAAATAAAACTGAATGGCAGAATTCTAACCGATCAGTTCCGGCCAGTCATCACCCGTTGTGGGCGGTTCGCCCAATTCGCCATCCGGTTCCGTTACGGTTGCAGCGGCGGAGAGGTCGAGCACGCGGCGTTCGACAAAAATGGGGCAATCCAATCGGAGGGCCAACGCGATGGCATCCGACGGGCGGGCGTCCATCGACACCACATCATCGTTGCCGTCGCGGAGTTCGACGACTGCATAAAAAGTGTTGTCGAGTAGATCGGTCACCATCACTCTTGCGGCTTTCAATCCGCATTCAACGATCAGATTTCGCAGCAGGTCGTGCGTCATCGGACGCTGTGGCACGATCTTTTCGATCTCAAGCGCTATTGCATTGGCCTCGAATGCGCCTACCCATATCGGCAACACCGTTTCTGAATCAATGCCCTTAAGTACGACGATAGGCGTGTTCGTGTTCGGGTCCATTATCAACGCCCCGATCTTTACTTCGACAAGATTTGATTCTTCGCCCATTTTCGAATTAATTCAGTTCGCCAAACAGCGAATTCGATTTGATCTCGGTTACCTTCACGTTCACGATCTTTCCAAGCATATCATCCGACGCCGCAAAATTCACAATCTTGTGACACGAAGAATGTCCGGTCAGATGGTCAGCAGAACGAGTTGAAATGCGTTCTGCAAGGACATCTATCCTAGAGTTGATGTAACGCTTTAAGTTCTTTGATTGTAATGCTTTCTGGATGTTTTCGAGTTCAGTAAACCGCTCGGATTTTACCTTAGGCGATACATCATCTTCCACCTCGAAAGCAGGCGTTCCGGGTCGTGGAGAATATTTAAAGATGTAAGCCGAATCGAAATTGCAATATTCGACCATCTTTACCGTGTCACGAAAATCCTGTTCAGTTTCGCCCGGAAACCCAACAATAATATCGGTCGTTAAAGAAATATCACGGTTCGATGCCCGCAGTTTATCTATGCGTTTGAAATAGCTGTCGATCGTATGGAGCCGCCGCATTGCCTTAAGCACTTTGTCGCTGCCGGACTGCACGGGCAGATGCACCCAGTTGGCTAGATTCGGATACTCGTCTATTGCATCGATAATATCGGCATGAAAATCTCGCGGAAAGGAAGTATTGAATTTGATGATTTCGATACCGGTTGATGCGACTGCTCTAAGCAATCTTGAAAACGGCGTCGCTCCGGGAAATGTCTCCAAACCGGAATCCGTTTCCGGTCGATAGCTGTTCACGTTTTGGCCGATCAGATGTATCTCTTTCACGCCGCGCCGCTTTAGCTCTAAAACCTGTCGTATAATTTCAGTCGCCGGAAGGCTCCGTTCCCTGCCGCGTGAAAATGGGACAATACAGTATGTGCAGAACTTGTTGCAGCCTTCGATGATCGGGATAAAAGCAACGTACGGAGAGTTTCTTTGAGCATCGGCAACGGTCCAATCATAGTCCGCTTCCCTTTCGCCTAGATCAGCAAAACCGGCTTCGTCATTCAACACTTTATCGATCGCTTCTGAGACGCGCCCGACGGCTCGCGTGCCGATCACAAAATCAAGTCCTTCGATCTTATCGAAGAGCGTTTCGCCTTCTAATTGAGCGACACAGCCCATCACGCCGATGACCGGTTTTTCGTCGTGTTTTTTCCTGATCCGGCCAACGCGTGAATAGAGCTTTTGCTCGGCTTTTTCGCGTACCGAGCAAGTGTTTATCAGGATAATATCCGCATTTTCCTCGGAATGTGTGATCTCAAAACCTCGTCCGGCAAGCGATGTCGCGACTCGTTCCGAATCGGAGACATTCATTTGACAGCCAAAGGTTTCAAGGTAAACTCTCTTCATACGCACCGCACGCGAATGGAACCAATTACGTTCAAAACCCGCGACTTTGTCCATCTTCACCTGCACTCGGATTATAGCCTGTTGCAGAGCACAATCCAACTTAAGCCTCTGGCGAAGCGGCTCAACGAATTGGAGATGAAAGCGTGTGCAATTACCGATTACGGGAATATGTACGGCTCGCTTTCGTTTTATAAAACGATGAAGAAATCCGGCATTAGGCCGATCATCGGATACGAAGCCTTCGTCACCAGCGGCAGCCGTTTGGATCGTTCGTCAAGCGTTGCTGCCGGAGAAAGGCCGTATTACAACCTTGTTTTACTGGCGAAAGATCTCACCGGTTATCACAACCTTGTCCAACTCGCCTCGCGTGCTTTTACCGAAGGCCTCCACCACAAACCGCGTATCGACATGGAACTGCTGCTGCAGTTTAGCGAAGGCTTGATCGCTCTCTCGGGCGGTAGAGACGGTTCGCTAAACCATTTCCTGCGTCAAGATGATCGCGATCGTGCGTTAGCAAATGCAAACGAACTCGCAACACTATTCGGCAAAGAAAATTTCTTCATCGAGATACAGGATCATTGGGCCGCAGACGAGCCTCAGATGAATGAACAACTCGCTGCCCTAGCAAGTGAATCCGGCGTCGGTTTGGTCGCTACCAACAATGCTCACTACCTGACGACTGACGATTCGGTAGCTCGCCAGATACTGCTCTGTATCGCCGACGGACGAACGCTGACCGAATCCGAAAAGGCCAATGCGGTCGGCGGCAAACGATACGTCAGATCCGCTGAGGAGATGTGGGAGATCTTCGGCGACACCTATCCCGAGGCTCTGACTAACACAACGAAGATCGCTGAAATGTGCGATCTTGACCTCGCGGTCGGCGGCGATAATTTGTTTCTTCCGAGCTTTCCGATTCCTGATAGTTCCGGCTGCGCAACCGAGGATGAGTTTTTCGTAAAGGTCGTTCGCGAAGGATTTGAGATGCGAAAGAGCATCGTTCTAAACGCGATGCTGGCCGCCGGAACGCTCAAATATCCGCTCGTGGATTACGATAAACGGCTCGATCTCGAAATAGCCGTAATCGAACGAATGCGTTACGCGGGCTACTTTTTGATCGTTTGGGATTTCATCAAATACGCGGTCGAGAAAGGCATTCCGGTCGGGCCGGGACGTGGTTCGGCGGCTGGTTCGCTTGTAGCTTATTCGCTTGGAATCACAGGTATTGACCCTCTTCAATACGATCTTTTCTTCGAGCGTTTCCTGAATCCCGAACGCATCTCGATGCCTGATATCGACATCGATTTTTGCATTCGCGGACGCGGCGATGTAATTCATCATGTTTCCGAGCTGTATGGCCGCGAGTCGGTTTGTCAGATCGTTACATTCGGTACGATGGCGTCACGTGCGGCTATTAAAGATGTCGGACGCGCCCTCAACATGCCTTACGGCGAAGTCGAAAAAATCGCCAAGCTGATACCGCCGCCGTTTCGCGGCCGCAACATCAGCATTACCGATGCGCTCAAAACAGTTCCTGAACTAAAGGACCACAAAGAAACCAACGAACGAGTCTCCGAATTGATCGATCTCGCTCTCCGCGTCGAGGGCTGCTCTCGTCACACGTCGGTTCACGCCGCCGGTGTCGTCATTTCGCCCAAGCCGTTGCACGAGATCATACCGATCGCAATCTCGGCCAAGAACGAATTCACGAGCCAGTATCCGATGGGCGATCTTGAGGCCGCCGGAATGCTCAAGATGGATTTTCTTGGGCTGACAACGCTGACAATCATCGCCGACTGTCTCGCATCGATAAAAGAAAAAGAGCGTGTCGAGATCGACTGGACGACGATTCCTCTCAACGACGAAAAGACTATGCAGCTTTTCTCCGAGGGGAAAACCGACGCAATATTTCAGTTTGAATCGTCGGGAATGCAGGACATCTGCCGTCGTTTGAAACCCAAGGAACTCGAAGACCTTTCGGCTCTGAACGCGCTCTATCGTCCCGGCCCGCTCGATGGCGGAATGGTCGAAGAATTTATTTTGCGCCATCGCGGGACGAAGGAGATCGAGTACATCGTCCCGGAGATGGAAGACATCCTGAAGAACACATTCGGCGTGCTCGTCTATCAGGAACAGATCATGCAGATCGCGCAAAAGCTGGCGGGTTACAGTCTTGGCGAGGCCGACCTGATGCGTCGGGCGATGGGCAAAAAGAAGCGCGAAGAGATGGAGCCGCACGAGGTCAAATTCATCGGCGGAGCCATCGAACGCGGCATCGCGAAAAAGACCGCGAAAGAGATATTCGACCTGATGGCGAAATTCGCCGACTACGGTTTTAACCGCAGTCATAGTATTGCCTACGCATATCTTGCGTTTCAGACGGGCTATCTAAAAGCGCATTATCCCGCGTTCTTTTACTCTGCCGTTCTTTCGCACGAAGCCGACGACAGCGCGAAGGTCTATAAATATTCCAACGAGCTTCGGTCGATGGGCCTTAGCTTGCTGCCGCCGGATGTAAACGAAAGTGACGAAGGTTTTACACCCGCAAAAGGCTCGGTGCGTTTCGGTTTGAGTGCGATAAAAGGAATGGGTGCGGCGTCGGCAAAGGCGATAATCGACGCGCGTGCGAACGGCCCGTTCACTTCCCTGTTCGATTTCGCATCGCGGGTCGAACAAGGTGGAGTAAACAAGCGTTCGCTTGAGAGCCTTATCACTGCCGGAGCTTTTGACACGCTCAATCGCGACGAGCAACCGGATAATCTCTGGCGTGCGAAACTGTTCGCGGCAATCGATTCGGCTGTTCAATTTGGACAAAGCGCTTGGAACGACCGCAACCGGGGACAGACAGGTTTGTTCGGTTCCGCATCGTCTGCTATGGAATCGGATGTAGAATTGCCGAACGCGGCCCCGTGGTCGCAGGCAGAAATATCTTCGCGGGAAAAAGCTGCGATCGGTTTTTACCTTTCGGCGCACCCGCTCGATGAATATGCGGAAACCTTGAAAAGTCTTCGTATCAGAAACGTTGCCGATTACGACGACATAAAGCCCGGTTCGACGTTGATGCTTGCCGGAATCATTTCGGCGCTCCAAGTCCGCTGGAGCAAGAAAGGAAACCGCTTCGCTACCTATCGCATCGAGGACCAATCGACCGGCATCAAATGCGTGATGTGGGCCGATGCTTATGGAAAGTTTGCCGAACTGCTGGATAACGACGCTTTGCTGATCGTCGAGGGCAAGGTCGAGGCGGCCGAGGGGCAGGAAACGACGCTGATCGTAAACGACGTCCGCTCGTTGAAAGAAGAGGTGACGCGAAACGCCCGCTCCGTGCTGATCACCGTGCCTGCCGATATCTCGAAAGACCAATATCTCGACGACATTTACGCGATCCTAAACGATTCTCGCGGCAACAACTGTGAGGTCTATGTCGATATGAAATTCGACCGCGGCCGCGTCCGTTTGCAGTCTCAATCGCTTAGGATACAGGGCTCGCGAAAGGTAGAATCGGAATTGACCGACAAAGGCTGCACCATCGAGTGGACCCTTTGAATTCGATCTCAAACAACATCGCGGAAGTTTCGAGTGAGGGAGCTAATCGCGTTTCTATATATTTCACGCGGCTCTGCCGGGGAAACAAGATCGATGCTCAGGCCTTGCGAGAGCGACGAGCATTTTTCAAATTTCAAATCTGAAATTTCAAATTTGATCAAATCTGAACTTTGCGAAACTCTGCGAAAACTTCGCGACCTTCGCGGTTAAACCTTTCTACCGCAAAGTTTCGCCAAGTTATTCACAAAGTTCGCCAAGCTGACAAAAATTCGCCGGAAAGCAAACTGACCCACTACCGAGTTTCGGGAGAAGTTGGAAAGGGGCGAGATTTAAGCGATACTAAATTTATCCAACCTTTGTTGACCAAGATATGGAATCAACCAACAGCGTTGCATTTGACCGGGTTTTGAACGCCAGACATCCTGAGCGGCCGTATGCGCTCGATCTTTTTAACAACATCTTTTCGGATTTTATCGAGATTCACGGCGACCGCCGTTATGCTGACGACGCGGCGCTCGTTTGCGGGTTTGCACGGCTTGACGGCAAGGAAGTTTTGCTTGTCGGGCAGCAGAAAGGCCGCGATACGAAACAGCGTCAGGTCAGAAATTTCGGTATGCCCAAGCCCGAAGGCTATCGCAAGGCGCTTCGTGCGATGCAGCTTGCGGCGAAATTCGGCAGGCCGATCATCACGTTCATCGACACGCCCGGAGCCTATCCCGGCATCGACGCCGAGGAGCGCGGCCAGGCCGAGGCGATCGCGTTTAATCTGCGCGAAATGGCGGGTCTGCGTGTTCCGATCATCGTGGTCGTGGTTGGCGAAGGCGGTTCCGGCGGTGCTCTCGCTATCGGCATCGGCGACCGCGTGCTGATGATGGAAAACGCGGTCTATTCCGTGATCTCGCCCGAAGGCTGTGCCGCAATTCTCTGGAAGGACGCCGCTCGTGCGAGCGACGCTGCCGCCTGTCTGCGTCTCACCGCCGAAGACCTGAAATCGTTCGGCCTCGTCGATGAGGTCATCCCCGAACCCAAGTCCTGGGCGATCGACACCGACGACGATAAAAAGAAAAAAGCCGCGTTCGACGGCATCAACCGGGCCCTAAAGGCCGCCATCCTACGCAACTTGAGCGACCTCGCAAAACTCACCCCCGAACAGCTCCCACAAGAACGCTTCAAAAAGTTCCGCAAAATGGGAAGCTGGGTTTAACTACCCGATAAGTAGGTTACGGTCCTTAATTATTATTAGATTTATCGTTTCGGGTAATAAACAACAGCAGCAAAAGAATCAGGAATCCGCAGGCTGGTAACCCGTAAGTAAGAAGGTATTGGTAAAAAGTGACGTAAACAACGGTTCCATGGTAGTTCAACGAATAAAGTGCTCCGGCTGATTCGTCAGGGTATCGCAACGCATTTAATCCCCAATACTCGCTCACTCCATACCAGGCGACGACGAACCCAATGCCAATAAACGACAATACGTAAACCAATTTATTCTCTGAAAACTTTCCCAGCGCCATTTGCAAGAAGATAGTCTTGTTAGCCGAGTCTTGTCAATTAAATCTTTCAAAAACTGGAAAAACTGGTGGAAAAACTGAGGTCAAGCCTGCGATCTTGCGATTCCAGCACAATCTATTTTTTAACACCTCGCCGACCGCGTTTAGTTCCGGCGTCGCCAAGGGCGACAAACATTAAAGCCTAGGGAAAACGAGCGAAGCGAGTGCATCCCTAGGTACCGTACGATAGACCGTTCCGTCCCTGAAGGGGACGAACACACGCCGCGAATTGTTCGACGCTTTCAGCGTCGGGATCGTTGTCGCAGCAAACCTAGGGTTACGCTCATTTCATTCGCTCACCCTAGGCTTTAATGTCTGTCGCCGTTGGCGACCAAGAAATTTATTCGTGTTAGTAGCCCGCACGTTAGTAACGGCTCCCCACACGAGAGGAGCCCTTACTTACGTGCGGGCTACTGACACTTCGGGCGTTTGCATTAAAACGGGATGTCGTCGTCGGCTGCGGGGGCTTGTGGGGCCGGGGACGTTGCTGTTCCGCCGGACGATTGGCTTGAGGCCGGGCCGGCGAATTCCTGTTCGTTTTCGGAATGTCCGCCACCTGAGCCGCCGCCGTCGCCGCGTGAGCCGATAAAACGCATATCAGTTCCCTGCACGGCTAGCGTCTGACGCGTATTGCCGTCGCGGTCGGTCCATTCTTCGAGGCTCAAACGCCCTTCGAGATAGACCTGGCTTCCCTTCGTTAGATATTTGGCGGCATTTTCCGCTTGGTTTCGCCAAAGCGTTACGCGAAACCAGGTTGCGATTTCCTGAAACTCACCCGATTTATCTTTTTTGCGTTCGTTTGTGGCGATAGAAATGTCGCAGACTGCGTCGCCTGCGGGCGTGTAACGTAGTTCCGGGTCTTTGCCGAGGTTTCCGACTAGAATAATTTTGTTAAAGGACATTTTGTTGACGCTTCTCCGTTGGTAGAATATGTTTTGAGCGAACTTTCAGGGATGTTACATTCATCAATCCATAACGGTCAAGCGCTCCACACGAAATTTTGACCGAACCGCGGCACGAGCCTCTTTTTAATGGCATTTAATCAATTTTTACACAAGGTTTTGGGTTCGGTGTTGCGGATATTGCTGATGTCTGCCGCCATCTTGCTGATGTCTTTCGCCGTCGTCACTCAAACCGCCGCCGAAAAACCTTTGCTCATCGAAAAATGCTGGAATTATCCAACAGGCGAATCAGTTGTCATCGCAATTTCCGCCGACGCGGACAATGTTTTCGCCGCATTCGATAACGGAACGGTGAAAGCTCTCGGCCTAAAAGACGGCCGCGACCGCTGGTCGGCGGATCTCGGCGGACGGATCTCGTCGAACATCGTCGATCTTGCGGATCGTATTCTAGTTGTCACTTCGTCGGTTGAGGCCAACGGAACCGGCGGCGAAAGCTCGACCTTGCGGGCTTTAAGCAAGGAAACGGGACTCACACTTTTCTCGGTGAGAGTTCCGGCTGCGAAGAAAACTTACCTTGTCACCGGCACCGACGCGATAGTGGCGCTCGGCTCGACGGGCTCCGTCGTCGGTTTAACTCTTGACGGAAAGCCGCGTTGGAATTTCGCAATGTCCAGCGGACTTGCGGCCGACCCTTTTACATCGGGCGGTGGAATTACGATCCCGCTCCTGGATAAATCCATACAGCAGATCGGTTTCACAAACGGCGAGACGATCGCAAAACATAACGGCAGCAGCGTTGCTACGTCTATTGGGGCGATCGCGGCGGACGCGGATGGCCGATTTTACATCGGCGACGAACGTGGACGAATTTACAGCACCGACGCAGATTCGGGAAGCATAAACTGGAAGTTCAAAACCGGCGGCCGCGTCGAGCATATTGTTGTCGGTGACGACAGAGTTTACGCGGCGTCGGTCGATAATTTCGTTTACTCGATCTCGACCGATAAAGGCAGCGTGGTCTGGAAGAAAAGGCTTACCGCTAGAATCGACGGTCGTCCGCTGCTGTGGGAATCTATGCTTGTTGTCTCGTCATTTGGCGAATCGTCCGCCGTAATAATTGATGCGAAAGACGGAAAGACAATTAAAACAATCGAATTTGGAGCAGAAAACGTCAAGATCGCAAGCACGATCCTTGCGAGCGACGGAAGTGTGATTCTTCCGCTCCAAAACGGTTTGAGCGTTGTGCGTTTCGGCGGATGCAGGAAATAAAAAAGGCGACGCGAGATGCGCCGCCAGTTTCAAATTCTAAATAATTCTAATGTGCTACGTCGTAGCTGTGCATGATCGAATAGATCTCGTCCTTGACGAGCAATTTCTTTTTCTTAAGTGTGGATTCTTCGAATTGTTCGTCGTCGCTCGGGTACGAAAGGCCGGATAACTGTGAAAGCCTGTCTTCATAATTCTGATGTCGGTGAACTAGATCACGAAATTCTGGGTTTGTTTTCAGCAATTCGTCTCTCACAGGATCAGAGGTTGACATGTCCATATCGTTCTTTTCCTCACTTTTCAAATATTACACCCGGTTACATTCGGGTTAACCAACGGTGTAAACCTGATATTAGCCCAAAGCCGTTGCGGATTCAAGCAATATTACGTTTCTGTAAAAAAATGTTCGTTTACGCGAACTGTCATGATGATGCCGTCCTCAACCGGATCGCGGTAAAACGCCCGTCTGACGGCGGTTTGAGAGAAACCGAACGATTTATAGAACGCAATTGCCCGCTCGTTCGACTGCCTTACATCCAGCCAAATATTCTCGATTCGATCACGGGTGCAGATCGAAAAAAGTTCATTCATCAGCCTCGATCCGATGCCGAACCCCTGTAAGCTCAAACGGACGCCGATGTTGTAGATCTCCGCCTCGTTAGCGTCGGCGGATGTTCCGGGAATAATCCGTCCGACAAGAAAACCGGCGCAGTCGTGATCGGAAACCGACGCGATGAGCATTACCGAATCGGGCCGGGCCAGTTCATCGACATAATCCGTGTGCGACCAGCGGCTCAACCCGCACTCGATCTCGATCTCGATCACGTCGCGGATATTACGGTTTTTAAGAGGTTCGATACGGATCGTTTCCACGTATGGAGTCTAAAACAGATTCGATCTTTTTGCAGGGTTCTGAATGTAGATCGGGGACAGATCGATTTTCTCGGACCATCGGTGAGCTTCGTATGCAACAAATTTTGCGAGATCATAACCCAAACTTTCGAGACGGATATCCGGGGGCGGATCAGGAAGTCTTGACATAAGCGATTCGTGGACGAGAGCAGTGGTTGCCGTATTAACCACCGACCAAATTTCGTCGATTGAACAAACGCTGCCGTGTTCTTTGAAATTTAAATAAAGCGTGTCTGAGAATGTCTTCCAGACAACTTCGTGTTTTCCCATCGGGAGCACAACTGTTAGAGGAAATTCGTTTTGATGAGACGCTCCTATAGCGTCCATGACGGGAATGCCAACACAGGGAATATCAAGCGACCTCGACAGGCCGAGCGCAGTAGCGAGACCGATCCGTATTCCGGTGAAACTTCCCGGCCCGCGTGATACCGCTATAATATCGACCTCAGTCAATTCTATTTTCGCCTGAGAAAGCAAGGACTTTATGTTTGGAAGCAATTCTTCCGAGCGTGAGACGCTGTCGTCACCTGCAATAAATGCTGCCTCGCTGCTTCCCCGATAGACGCAAATGCTCCCGCCGCCGATAGCGGTTTCAAGTGCGAGGATCGTCGGATTATCATGGGGTTTAGGCATCGGCATATTGCGGCTTTGCCCGCTCTATTTGCGGAAAAGCTCCGCTTTTCCGCAAGCTGCTAAAGTATATTGCGGCTTTGCCGCCGTCTTTGGCAAATACGCGTAAAGCCCGGCGGCGAAGCCGCACTAGCCGCGTCGTTTTAGCACTTCGAATATTCGCGACAATGAAGGTTTAGTCCGATGGAATGCGTTCCGGAATTGAATTGCGATTCGGTCGGTCTCGTCTATCGGAACTTCCATTTGGATCGTCGCTTGTATTGGATTTGGAGGAAAGCGCTTTCTAAGCTGGCGGACGAAAAGTTTCGGGTCGCCGAAGCAGGTTTGCAGCGGTCGGAGCGGCTCATTGCTCGCCCATTCTTTTTCGACGGTTCTAATAACCCATCCGGGAATCTTTAATGCTTCATCCCGGAAAGGCAGATCATCAATGTTTAGATCAAGATATTTATGAGCAAGCCCGACAGCGCAAATTACCCAGCCGCGGCGTGTTCTGCTTACCGGATCGAGGCATTTCGACCAGTCGAAATCACTAGGGCGGTTGGCTACCGCGTAGTAAATATCCCAAAGCCTTTCCTTGTTCGCTCCGCCGTCGTTCAACCAGTGCGTCGCCATCACACGAAGATGATCTTCCGGGCTCAGAATGCGAATACTTCCGCCGTCGGTTTCGACGACCGAGGATCGGCTGAAAAGTTCCGTCCACGGAACCGAGTCCAGATGCCGAAGCTCATTATGAAGATCCACTCCTGAGAGCGACGAGCGCGCCGCGGCGATCAGGCTGCTTACCGCGACGAAATCAGCCGAAGAAACAGCAATATCGATGTCTGAATAGTAACGCGGGCGATCAGGCAGGTAATTTTTTGCGGCGGCCCAGCCTTTTATCAGTACCGGTTCAAATCCCGATGCTCGCAGCTCGCTAAAAACACCAGCCGCCCGTACCTCAAGGCGCTTCTGATTTAGCAGTACCCATTTTGCCGTTTCGTTATCGAGGGTTTGCATGAACCAAAAATAAACGG
Organism: uncultured Chloracidobacterium sp.; assembly: GCA_964605905.1. Lineage (GTDB taxonomy): Bacteria > Acidobacteriota > Blastocatellia > Pyrinomonadales > Pyrinomonadaceae > OLB17. The sequence continues at coordinate 25,393 of CAZSEL010000033.1, forward strand.
TAGCAATGGCGTAAAAGCCATCGCTACCGGATAAATCAAAAATATATTGTGACTAACCAGGAAGACAACCTTGATTTGGAGCCGGCAATTCCAGTGCGCAAATAAGATCGGCGTTACAGCATGTCAAACTTGCACATCCTGTTCTGGCCGGACATTGCGATGACGCTGTACAACCGCACGAAACACTTGCCATTGCGCTTTTCGGGGCAACGAGTGATGCAACGATCGGCAAAGCGATCACCGCAGCAAGTCCCAACTTTTTCAGAACATCGCGTCGTGACTGGCCTGCGAAATCTGCCTTCAATTGGGTTTCGAGAAGATTATTCTCATTAAGTTGATCAATCGCCAACCAGACGATCTCGTCAGAGACACTTGCTCCTGACTGTCCGGCTAAGATCGAAGCAATGTCCGAGATCGACTTTGTTCCGTCGCAGGATTGCCAAACGGCTGCTGCCGTCTTATTAAGGCAGTGGGCCTTATTCGTGTCCAAATCGTAAACGAGCACCTCGTCGGGAACCTCTTGAACTACGAGGCCCGCCTTCCGAGCAGTTGGGAATTGCGAATTGTTCATTTTCTCCTCCAAATGTCAGCTTAACTAGATATGAGGGTTAAGCAAAAAATCAGTTATTCAAGTTTCAATTTTGCGAATTAATGTGACGAGTGTACAACTTAGATCACAGTCAGCCACAAGATTATTGCACGTTTTGCAAATCAATTTCAATACTATTCACGATAAATTCTTGTGAACAAAGGAATTCTGTTACTTTACCCGCTCACTAATGAACGGCTCAGCGTAAATATAACACTATTTTACGCTATTACGACGCAAATCAATTAAGGCAGAAATTCTCTCACAGGTGAACAAACTTTCTGCAAAGCTATCATCTTTTTATCGCCCGAGTCAAATTCTTTTTGCGTTTAAGAACATTCATGTTCGGATAAATGTTTAATCATCCCACCGTTCCGGGAAACGGTATTTCATTGCTCGTTTTCGATCATTGCCTTTCTGTAGTGCTCGATCGCATGAACAAGCGAGCAATCCTGAAGGGCGGCGACCCTTGCTCGTTTGCCCTTTTCAGGCAGTTTCTCGGTTGTTCGGACAATTTCTTTTATTGTGACGAGTAACTCATCAGGTTTTTGCGGATCGACTGACCAGCCAATTCCCTCTTCCGTGATGATCCGGTCGGTTTCCGATCTCAAACTCGGCCCAATTCGGAATGTTTACGATCGGAATGTCCAGGCCGGCAGCTTTCCGCTCGGTTAATTCCTGCATATCGCGGCCGACCACGATTATTTTTGATGCGTGTTTGTATAGCCAGCGATTCGCGTGGTTCATCATTCGGACAAATATCGAGTCCGCTTTTGTTTTACCGACCGCGACCAGCAGATCAGGATAGCTGTCGTGTATCAAAAGCGTATAACCCGCTCCTTTGATCAAACTTGTAAGAGCGATAACAAAAGGAGTGCTTGGCGGCGTAATCACGACCAAAACGCGGTCGCCTTTTTCAAAACGCCTCAATGCCTCGATGCCGAGCGTCAGCATATTAATAACGCGAAACGGGATCACATTTATATTAAGCGTTGTGCTCGCAACCCGGAAGATCTCAACTCCGTTGTGAACCTCGTGCTTTGCCGCTCGTACTCCCGTTTGGAATATGTCGGCTGGGCGCACAAAACCTTTACCCGAGCGTCATCCGCTAAGCCCTCGGCGATATGCGTCAAATAGTAACCGGCAGATGTTTCTTCGGGATAATAGAGCTCGGAAACGACCCACAGCGTTGGTTTGGGCGATAACTGTTTATTATCTGTGGTTTCGTCGCTCATTTTGATCGAGACACAGCTGTTTTGAGCAGATCGGCCGTTGCTTGTTCTATCGACGTATCGGCGAGCCAATCAAGAGCAAACTGACGAGCGTTTTGTGACAATGTTTCAAATTCTGTCGCGTCCATTGAGATCGCTGATTCGATAACATCAATCCAGCCTTGCTCGTCGTTCAACGGCAGGTCCCAACCCAGTTCACGATGTTCCAGTTCCGACCAAACCGTTTGATCGCTTAATAAGAGCGGGCAGCCCGCCGCCAAGGCCTCGATACACACATAGCCGAAGTTTTCGTAAATCGTCGGCAAAACGAAGAAATGCGAGTTAGTAAGCTTCGTTAATGCTTCCGCATTGTTGACAGCGCCTGAAATCAAAACTTTAACATTTCCACCGACTTTCGAAATTGCTTCTTGGCATTCCGCCCAATATCCCGCGTCCTCGGCCGGGCCAACGATCTCAAGTTCTATATTTCCGCTATCGACTTTCCGAAGGATTTCCAGAAAGAACGAAAGGTTTTTTTTACGTGCAATACGCGAAACAAAAATAAATTTTACATGACCGGACGACTTCGGTGGTTTGTCGGAGAATTTGTACGCAGGAAGAATCGTTTTAGGGGTAAGGTCGGGGGCGACAAAGATTTCTCGGTCCGCACCAAACATATTTTCGATCTCGGATTTTTCTTCCTTGAAAGAGGCCCGCCAGATCAGGCCGTTGTAAAGGCCGAACATCTTGGCGGTGGCTAAGTACGTGGTTTTTTTCGCCCGCTTCATCTTTAGCGTTGCTGCTGAAAGCTCGCCGCAGGTTGCGAGGATCACCGGGATATTTCGGAACAACTTACGTTTTCGTGCGACAAGAAACTTTACTACCGGTTTGCTAAATATGCTGTTTAAGAAAACCGCATCAGGATTTATCTCGTTCACCAGATCGCCGAGCCTGCGGGATGTAATATTTTGCGGAGCAAGATAGAAAACCTTCGCGTTGCCGACATCGTTCCAGTTGTCAGTCTTAACCGACGTATATGGCGTCAGATCATCGCAGCCGTCATGGTTTCTTGTTACGACGAAAAAATCATAAACGTCGTGGAAACGCTCGATGATATTTTTAACAGCCCACATTCCGCCGCCGCTTTTGATGCCGGGCAGGTAATAATCACAAAAGACAAGAATGCGAGGCTTCATCAATGATGGTTGCGAAGGCTTAAATGGCCGAGCACGATGCGGCTCACTGTCTGGGCGACGTTGGGCGCCAAATATTCGGCCGGCGGCGTCCATAGCGCAGCTTGCGAAACAGCGAGTTCGACGGCTTTGGCAATCGTGTCCGAATCGGAACCTGCGATGATATTGCTGCCGCACTCGACGGTTTCCGGCCGCTCGGTCACATCGCGCAGGGTCACATTCGGTATGCCGAATATTGAACATTCCTCCTGGACCGTGCCGCTGTCAGTCAAAACCGCAAGCGAATTTTTCTCTAGTTTTACGAAATCGAAAAACCCGAGCGGTTCAAGAAGCACGATCTTTTCCGATCTAATTTCCGTGTCGAACTGCTCAAGTTTCTGCCTCGTTCGCGGATGAACGCTGATAAGCACTTTCTTTTTGTATTTTTCGACAATCGCGTGAAAGGCTGAAAAAATACGATTCAGCCGCTTTTCGGAATCGACATTCTCGGCCCGGTGGAGTGTTACCAAAAAATAATCGAACGGTTTCACATCAAGTTCAGTCAGTATTTCGGAACCGTCTATGTTTGGCGCGAAATGTTCCAACACCTCGAAGATCGGGTTTCCCGTAATATAAATGCGTTCGCGTTCAATGCCTTCGGCGACAAGGTTTTCACAGCTTCTACCTGTGTACGGCAGCAGGATCGTGCTCGAGTGGTCGATTATCCGACGGTTTATCTCTTCTGGAACACGATCGTCGAAGCAGCGGTTGCCGGCTTCCATGTGATAGACCGGAATCCCGCGTCTTGCGGCGGCTATCGCCGAAAGAGCGCTGTTCGTGTCGCCGAGGATCAAAACTCGGTCGGGATTGTATTCGTCAAGAACGTCATCGGCTTTTTTAAGGATCAATCCGGCCTGTTCGCCAAAACTGCTTGAGCGAATACCAAGGTGGACATCAGGCGTCCGTACACCAAGATCGCGAATAAAAATATCGCTCAGGCTTTCGTCATAGTTCTGCCCGGTGTGGACGGTGATATGGTCGCAATACTGATCCAGGATCTTTGCGACGAGACTGAGCCTGATTATCTCCGGCCGAGTGCCGAAGATGGTCATTATTTTCATTTCTTTTCATTCATGTTCCTCTTATTCTTCTTATTCTGTGGTAAAAAAAAGCCAAACCACAGAACCAAGACGAACAAGAAAGAACAAAACCGTGGAACCTATTTACCCGCAGTCAGAAACCGAGCAATTTCCTCGTTCGAACTCGACAACAGTTCCCGCAGCTCGGCGATGGAAAGATTGGCATCTTTTGATGAATATTCCCCATCGAGTGCCTGTTCGATTTCCGTGGATGTCCGCAATTCAGGCAGCACGGGCATTATTACGTAGTAATCGCCGCGTTCGACGGTTCTGAAACACTCTTCTTCGGAAACCATTATCTCGTGTATCTTTTCGCCCGGCCTTATTCCGGTAAAACGAATCTCGACGTCTTCGCGGCCGGCGATGGCTTTTGCCAGATCGACGATGTTTGCCGATGGTACCTTTGGCACGAATGTTTCTCCTCGGTTGCCTGTTGTGATCGCTGCAAAAACCGTATCGACCGCGCGGTCGAGACTGAGCAAAAAACGCGTCATTTCCGGCATCGTTACTGTCATTGTTTGGCCCGCCTTTGCTTGTTCGACAAACAGCGGCACGATCGAACCGCGCGAGGCGATGACGTTGCCGTAGCGGACACACATAAACCGCGTTTGCGGCAGTTCGCGATTTGCTTCAAGCAATATCCGCTCTTGCAAAGCCTTTGTCATGCCCATCACGTTGATCGGTTTACAAGCCTTATCGGTTGAAATGCCGACGACAGTTTCAACTTTTGAACCGGTATCGCGAATCGCCTGGACGATATTCTGGGCGCCGATAATATTTGTTTGAACCGCCTCGAAAGGAAAATATTCGCACGACGGAACCTGTTTCAAAGCGGCGGCATTAAAGACGATATCCGAATCTTTTACAGCGGATTTCAGGGCCGAAAGGTTACGAACGTCGCCGATCCTGAAATTCAAACGGTCACGCGAATTTTGATAGATCACATCGTCGGTCGCCGTCTCGCGGTGCATATAATCAAGCCGCATATAATGCTGCTTTGCTTCGTCGCGGGAAAAGACAGTGATCTTTTTGGGCATGCCCATTTCGCCCGTGAGCAGCCTGCGAACCAGCGTCTGCCCGAGCGATCCGGTGCCGCCGGTTACAAGTATTCGCTTTCCTTCAAGTTCCTTCATTTAATTAAATCGGTCGTAAATTTTCGCGTTGTCACGCATTCTTCTTATCATTTCCGGCCAGCTTTCCGGTTCGAAATTCGCGGTCTTTCTGAACCTCGTCGAATCGAGACTGCGGTCGATTCGAACCTCATCGGACGGCTCGATTGTGATATTCGCGTCGTATGCCTTATCGATCAGCCGAAGCAGTTCCAATTTACTGATCGGTTCACTCGAAACATGAAAAAGGCCGTTCAACGACGGCTGGCTGACGATCAAATGCCTGATTATATCTGCAAATACGACAGTTGGAAAGCCGGAATAAATTGCGTGCGAAAAGCCCTTGACCTTTCCGCCCCGATTGCTCAAAAACCATTCGAGCAGGCTGTGGGCCGTGCCGAGTTCGTGCCCGATGATCGATGTTCGCAAAGTCAGGCAGTTTTTGCCATATACTTCTCCCCAACGCTTGCTTTGGCCGTAGAGATCAACTGCATCGGCCATGTCGGTTTCCGTGTAATTGCCCTTTGTTCCGCTGAAAACGCAGTCCGTGCCGATTGTAATAAGCCGGTAACCATATTTTTCAGACAAATTCGCAAGCTGTTGCGGAAAGATCGAATTGATGGAGAGAGTTGTTATAACATTTTTGGAATCCGGCAATTGTTTGATAACTCCAACGGCATTAATAACAACATCCGGCCTCGATTTTTCAATTGCGGCAACGACCGACTCAAGATCGGTAACTTCAACGTTTTCGACTGTTCGCTCTTTTTCAAAAACACGATAATGCTCTATGTCGGAAAATGCACCGCGAATCGTTGCCCAAACTTCAATTTGCTCATGTAATACCTGAACAAGTTTATGCCCAAGCATTCCATTTCCGCCGAAAATTAGAATTTTCATCGTCAAACGGTTAAGTAGATTATTAACAGTCGGAAATCCGACTGCTAAACCTTTTTATCAACCAACCAGCTTTTAACTTCCTGTTTCTGACAAATCCTGGTGTCGAGACGTTTGCAGTAATCGCCCACACGCTTTGTAAACATCCTCAACTCCGACAAGGCGCAGACACTTGCCGCTATTAAAGCATATATGCGAGTGGCAGCCTTCGCATTCGACATTTTCTCTAAAAATCACATTGTTTTCGCCAAACGGAGCCCATCGGCCGGCCCAGTCGATCGCGGCAAATATTGCAACACAGGGCGTTCCGACGGCGGCCGCAAGATGCATAGTTCCCGTGTCGTTTCCGAGGTATATTCGGCATTTCTTCAATCCGGCTGCGGCTTCGCGCACATTCAACACGCCGGCAGCATTTGCTCCTCTGCCCAAACGCTTCAGAAGCCGACCTCCGGTATCACTATCTTCCGGCCCGCCGAAAATAATCGGGAAAACATCATGTTTTGCTATCAGAAGTTCGACAACTTCAGCATATCTTTCCTCGGGCCATATTTTCGATTCCCATTTGCTTCCGGGCGCGACGGCGATCATATTTGTTTGGTTTTGATCTCCTGCGTTTTCTCGAAGCCATTCGCCCGCAGTATTTATTTCCGTATCGGTCAAACGCATGTCCGGCGACCGCGTCTCGTTTTCATTCGGAAAGCCGTCGAAGGAAAGGCACTCATATAAAAACCGGCTTTCCTGTTCGACCTCCGGTGACGGCCGTGGACAATTGAAAGCGAGGTGATTTTTCTTTAGATAGTTTGCTCCGAAAATCTTAGATATGCCCGCAAAACTAAAGAACATAATGTCGCGGTTTATCTGAAACCTCGTTCGATTGCGTGTCATCAAATAAACGACGGCGTCGAATCTGCCGCTTCTTAGCCTGGTGAATAAATTCTTGAATGCAATCAGAGATCCCGTTTTTCCGGCAGTGGCAGGATAGGTGATCCATTCGTCGAAAAGCCCAGTTTCCGGCAGAACATCGCGCGCCGAAACGTACTGCGGGTTTTGCGGATCGGCATTCGAGAGCAGTGTTATTTTTGCATCGGGAAAAGCGTTTCTCACTCGCCAAAATGCGGGAAGCGCCACGACCGTATCGCCCAGATGCCCGATACGAAATACCAATATGTTCTTAAAATTCAAGACCGGCTGACTCCAATCGGGCGTTCCCTGACCGCCCGTTCCAATTCGGTAAATTTTATTGCGGTTGTACCTATTTGCCCGACAACTATTCCAGCGGCTGTGTTTGCAATATCCGCTGCTTCGCGCATGGCGGCACCGGCGGCGAGAGCGACGCCAAGACAGGCAATTACGGTATCTCCGGCTCCGGTGACATCGTAGATTTCCTGTGCATGAGCGTCGAAATGAACGGGCTCGCTGCTTTTTTGAAACAGCGTCATGCCGTTTTCGCTTTCGGTTATCAGCACTGAGTCAAGATTTAAGTCCCTCAGCATTTTTTGCCCGGCAATTTTCACAAGATCGGGAATATGCTCGTCAAGGCCGCAAGCTTCGGCCGCTTCCCTACGGTTTGGAGTGAGCATGTTCGCTCCGGCATATTTTGAGAAGTTTTTTCCTTTTGGATCGACCAGAACTGTTTTGCCCAGCGAACGCGCTCTTTCGATCAAATGAGAAAGTACCGTTTCCGACAAAAGCCCTTTTGCATAGTCAGAGACGATAACAAGATCGACATTCGGAAGGATCGTGTTTACAGCGTCGCGGACAGCCTCAGCGTCAGTCTCGGTCAGATCGCCGGTTTCCTCGTCATCTATTCTTACTACCTGCTGATTATGAGCGATGACCCGCGTTTTTACGCTAGTCCGGCGATCGGAAAGACGGACAAGGAATTCCGTCGAAACGCCGCGGTCAAGCAATGAGCGTTCGAGACAATCGGCTTCCCTGTCGTTTCCGGCAATCCCGAGCAGACAAGCTTTGGCCCCTAGCCCGGCTATGTTTACGGCAACATTCGCCGCGCCGCCGGGAGCAAAAGTATCCTTTTGCAGGCTTACAACCGGCACTGGAGCTTCAGGCGAAATACGATTTACGCTGCCCCACCAGTACCGGTCAAGCATTACATCGCCGGCCACTAAAACGCGCGCATCTGCAAACTTTTTCAAACTTTTCATAGTTGTCCGGCAGACTCTACGTACTCCGCATCGACCATTTCGCACCAAATATGAGCTATGGTAATGTGAGCTTCTTGAATACGAGCGGTTCTTTCCGACGGCACCATCAGACAAGAGTCACATAAAGACGCGAGTTTTTTCCCTGCGGCACCTGTCATACCGATTACCGACGCACCAATTTTTCTCGTGGCCATCACCGCGGCGATCACATTTGGCGAGTTTCCGCTGGTGCTGATTGCGATCAGGCAATCGTCGGGACGAGCCAGAGCCTCGACCTGCCTGGCGAAAACACGCTCGAACCCGTAATCATTTGCAAGAGCAGTAAGTGCTGATGTATCAGTGGTTAAAGCTATTGAAGGTAATGCGATACGCTCGGTCTCATAGCGACCGACAAATTCGGCGGCGATATGCTGAGCATCAGCCGCGCTTCCGCCGTTTCCGCAAAGCAAAAGCTTTCCGCCATTTTTGAATGTTTTACTGATAATTTCGGCGCATTCGGCGATAACATTCTGATGTTCGGCTGTCAGCTTTTCAAAAACCGAGATGTGCTCAGTCAAAGAGGCTTTGGACGATACTCCGTTTTCAGGTTTGATCTCAGGATTATGGTTCATCCGATCAATAAGGCTGCTCGATGAAAATCCGCCAAGCAAAGGCAGCGAATACACCTTGCCGCCGTTTCCAAGAACAAAATCGGATCCGACTATTTCGTCAGACTTCCAATCTCCACCTTTTACAAGCACGTCAGGCATAATCTGTCTTATTAAACGGTCAGGCGTAAGTTCTTCAAAAATAATGACTTCATCAACGGATTTCAGAGCCAGAAGCACTGCCTTGCGGTCTTCGGCGCTCATAACCGGACGCCCATTGCCCTTTATTTTCCTGACAGAATCGTCACTGTTTATGCCGACAATCAGTTTAGTACCCAAATCGCGGGATCGAGCAAGCAAGTCAATGTGTCCGGGATGAAGAATATCAAAACAACCGTTGGTGAAGACGCGGATTTCCATAATCGGGAAAGTGTAAAGTAAGACTTTAGGTTCAGGCTGCCGCTGGCCTGCTGTCGCCAGGTCCAGCCAAAAACCGAATAATAAGCAAGCCAAAAACCGAAAACACTCCTACCTTGAAAAGATAAGGAACTATCATGCCGAACGTGCCTTCATAGGATACAATCGTTAAGAGCATGAAAAAGAGCGTTGGCCGCCAAAAGGAAAACGGTTGATTTTCTCGCAGGGTGGCGTAAATAACCCGTAGCAGAAACCCGAGAAATATCATTCCTAACGGTATTCCCCAAGGCCCGAAATTTCGCAGCAGATCGCCCATTGGAGTCATTGTGAAGGAATTATCGGCATATCCGAAGTAAAGGTCTCCATATTTTGAGGCTTCCGTAGTAATCGGTTTCTCGGTCCAGAAAACCCTGGGTATAAAAAATGTAGTGCTTTCAACAATGATATTGTTCGCAAGGGCCCATCCCTCTTCGTAGGGCAAAAGCTTTTCATGATTGGAAACGATTACCGCCAAGGGACTTATCGAGTCGAGCCTGTCGGCAAGAGTTCCGAATGCTTTCGATAAATTTTCTACCGGATTCTGTTCAGTTATGGTCCCAAGTGTTGACCCTATCAATCCGGCGTATTGTGTCATTTCCATTCTGTCCTGCGTTTGCTTCAAACCGCGAAACGTCGTTCCGTACAACATTCCCACAATAAGAGCAACACAAATGATTAGTCCCCCCACAAAGGTTTGTTTTAGACCTATTTTTTTTCCTGAGCAAACGTAAGCACATGCCACCAGAGTAAAGTTAGTTATCAGGCTGCCGCGATTGCCCTGAAATGCTGATTTGGTAATAGAGGTGAAAAGCAGAACTGCGATAACCAGAAAATGTGTCGTATTTAACTCTTTTGCTCGGAAAACACAGAGCCATAGCAAAAAGCTCGCTTCCAGCCAGAACATTGAAAGAAGAAATATTATGCCGTCATAAGAACCGAGCTCATCAACCTTTTGATAACCTAAAATTCCGTAGGCAAAAGCGATCGCCGTATTTGCTAAGCCGATAATAAGAAGTACCAGCGCGGGTTTCATTACTTGCTGAGAATTCCAGTTCCAGACAGGAAGTTTCTTGCTGATGGCCTCGCCGATCTTTCGGCCAAACGGCAGAGCAAAACCGAGCATCAAGGCGCCAAACCCGATCATTACATAGACAAACGTGAGCGGCAGGTTATATTGTTCGTCCAGAACAAATGCGAGATAATACGGCTGCGAAGCCCCGAACGCGAGGGTCAGGCCGCCAATAAAAAAACCGGGCAGAAAATAGGACCACGAGGCATAAACAAGCGGGTGAAAAGGATCGAACGGCTGCTTATAAACAGAATATAGTATCGGAGAAATCACCACGGCGCCGGTGGCGAAACACCATGGAAGAAGGTAATAATAATCACGTGAGCCGGCAAAGCCGTCAGCGTACCAAAACAATCCGACAATAGCCACTATCATCAAGCCCCAGAGTGCGCCGACAGCATACAGGAGATTGAATCTGGCGTCCGACACAATAGCAAATCTTTGCGGATATGAAGGGATTCTGGGCGTACCTGAAATCATAAAAAAAGCTGCAAAAAATATGACATGTGAATTTTATCAGATTGAAAAAGAAAATGCGCTAATCCAAGACCGGAAAAGTCTGCGTTACGCCTTGCAGATATTGAGAAAAGCGCTTTTTGACATGTTTTTCTTCTGTTATACTTCCCTGATATGATTTCGCTTCGATCGCCTCGCTCATTAACGTGGGCTTTTTTTTTGACACTCGTTGCCGTGTGTGTCAGTCCGGTGTGGAGCGTCGAATATTTCGTGCAGCAGGACGGCCCGGCACATGTTTACAATGCTCATTTGATGACACTGCTTCTTGGCGGAAACGCCGAAGCTGCTTCGCTTCTTTCTTTTAATTCCTTTTCAATTCCGAATGCGAGCGGGCATTGGCTGCTGGCCGGGCTGCTGTTGTTGGTGACGCCTTTTGTCGCAACAAAAATCGTCGCCACGCTTATTTTTGGCGGATTTGTGGCCGCCGCGGGCTGGCTGCGGTATTTAACCGTCGGCAGCGATGGGGTGAAAACCAGCATGTTGATCGGCGCGGCGCTTGGATTCAACTGGCTGTGGCTCGTCGGTACTTACAATTTCTGCATTGGTGTTGTTATATTTGCCGCAGGAATAGGCCTTTATTGGTCCTGGCGAGGGGAATTTAGTCTGCGGCGAGCTTTTATGCTGGCGCTTCTTCTGTTAGCGGCCTATTTCAGCCATTTGATCGCCTTTGCTGTTTTGGCGGGAAGCGTTTTGGTAATCGCGGTTTTCGCTTCGGTGGAAAATCGTTTCCGCAATATCGGCCTGACTGTCGCGGCGATGGTTCCCGTCTTGCCTCTTCTGCTTCTATATACTCAAGTTTCGGCTTCTGCCGGCGGCTTTTCACCTACTTGGAGATCGCTCGCCGACCCATTTTCGATAGTGAATTGGCTCACTCATATGCGCACGGCCGATGTTTTTATAATCATTAGCCGCAAGACACTTCCTTTTATCGATGCGGAATCGATTATTTTCGCCATATTCACCCCGATACTATGGATTTTAGCTGGATTCGGATTACTCTTGATAGTGTCATTTCGCGGCAAAAAAGAATTTTTGGAAAGGCCATTAATTCCTTTCGCATTATTGTTCGTGTCAGCGTTTTTAACGGCACTGTTCGCCCCGGACGACTTTGGCGAAAAGCACGGCACCCTTTTGCGTGAACGGATTTTGCTATGTTCCCTCTTCTTTTTTATACCTCTTTTTAAGACCGGGGCTTCGCTCGTAACAAAGCGTCTGGCTCAGTTTTGCCTTTTGTTCGTTATTGTTTTTCAAACCGCCGCACTCATGGAATATTCAATTGATTCCAGCCGGACTGCGAGCGAATTTCTTGCCGCAGGTTCCGCGATTGGCGACACGCGCTCGCTTGCAGCTATAACAATCGTGGAAAACGGGACGCGTTTTCACTCGGTGCCTGTTTCGCATATGGGTAATTACAACGGTTTTGGAAGAAATTTAACGGTGTGGGATAATTACGAGATTGCCCATTATCTTTTTCCTGTAATAGCCCGCGATCCGGCGGATAAGGAATTTGTTTTTAATTTTACGAGTTCGAATTCATTTGTTTTGGATGTACCAAGCGTTAATTTCTCTGAAAAGATTGCAAAGCTGGACGCGGCGTTCGCCAGCGGGCGTATCGAAACCCTGATTGTCTGGGGCTCATTTGCCGAGATCGACGCTCTCGTTACCCGTCATTTTGAGGCGGAACCATATTATCAATCGCAGAATGTCCGTCTATACCGCAAACGAAATTACACATATGACAACAGTAAGTGAGCGATGCCTGTCGGTCGTCGTGCCGGTTTACAACGAAGAAAAGACGCTTTCGACCATTATAGAAAAACTGCTCGCGGTTCCTGAGCTGCTTGAGATAATTTTAGTTGACGATCATTCTACCGACAATTCCAGAATTGTCATCGAACGGCTTGCCGGGGAAAATCCTAATATCCGTGCCGTTTATCTGGAAAGTAATCAGGGGAAAACAGCCGCGCTTCGCGCCGGGTTTGTAGAGACGGTCGGCGAGATCGTCATCATTCAGGACGCCGATCTCGAATATGACCCGGCTGAGATTCCCGGAGTTATCTATCCAATTCTCGGCGGCTTTGCGGACGTTGTGTATGGCTCGCGTTTCATGGTCAAGCGTGCGGCCCGCGTGCTTTATTTTTACCATTACGTTGCAAACAAGTGTCTGACCTATCTCTCGAATATGCTGACCAATCTCAACATCACGGATGTCGAGACATGCTACAAGGCCTTTCGCGGAGACATCATTAGAAATATGACGATCAACTCTTCGGGGTTCGGTTTCGAGATCGAGGTTACGGCAAAAGTTGCAAAACTAAACTGCGCGCTTTATGAAGTTCCGATAAGTTATTACGGCCGCACATACGAGGAAGGAAAGAAAATAACCTGGCGCGACGGCGTGGCGGCGTCGTATTACGTCATTCGTTACAATTTGTTCTGCAGCCGCGCGAGCTCATTCAAATCGCTCCCGGACATGCGGCCTAATAAGGCAATCGCGGCAATCGGTTCTAAATATTAATGAAGAGATCTAAAGTTGAGTACGTCGGCAAGGATCTCGAATCGATGGATTTTGCCGAGAATTACCACGCCTGGATTCTGGACATCTTCCGTCCGTTCCTCGGGGAGTCGATCGTCGAGGTCGGAGCCGGGACCGGTTCGTTTTCGCGTCTGCTGCTCGCCGAAACGCCGAAAAGATTATGTCTCGTCGAGCCGTCGGCGATGTTTGAGACTTTGAAGAAAGAGATCGATCCCGCTGGCTATTCGACCGAGATATTGTTTTACAATGAAATTTTCGCAAACGCCGCCGAGGAGATTGTCGCAAGCGGCCAACCGGACAGCATTGTTTATATAAATGTTCTCGAACATATCGAAGACGACCGAGCGGAGCTGAAACTAATGCACGACTCATTGCCGACCGGCGGGCGTGCCTGCATTTTCGTTCCGGCGATACCGTTTCTGCTGAGCGAATTCGACCGGCAGATCGGCCATTTCCGCCGCTACACGCGGAAAGATCTGATCGGCAAATGCGAGCAGGTCGGTTTCCGCGTTCTCGTCGCACGCGGTTTCGACCTGCTCGGAATATTGCCGTGGATGGTCAAATATCGCTTTATGGGTTCTCTCTCGATGGAAAGCGGCGCCGTAAAACTATACGATAAAGCCGCCGTCCCGTTCATCAAGCCGCTCGAAAATCTCCTCCGCCCGTTGATCGGAAAAAACCTGATCGTCGTCGCGGAAAAATAACCGGAGAGCAGGCGATCCGCCGCTCGGCGAGAAGAAATCTGAGCAGCATTTCACTTCCGCCGGAGGATAAACGAGGGATTTAGTTGGATTGCACGGGCGAAATGCTTCTCGGCGAGTTCCGTCATGCCTGCGTTTTGTAATCTGAGGCCGACCGCCCAGTGAAAACGAGCGTCGTTCGGCGTCGAACGGTTCGCAAGCTGCTGAAACTTGGCTGCTTCGTCAGTTTCACCGGCAATTCCGGCGGCTCCGGCGAGAAAATTATTGGTCAAAGGCAACGCGGGGTTCTGCGTAGCGGCTTCTTTCCAGATCGCGACCGCCAATTCCTTGTTTCCAAGCTGCCAAACCGCCGATCCCTTTTCCTCGCGGGCCGTAACGAGGTCGCCACGCTCGGCTAAAGCCGCGTCGAGATCGGAAATCGCCTCTTCGTACCGCCCGATCCTGTTCAAAATCGCCCCGCGATAGTACAAACTCAACGCCTTCGGCTGTCCCGTCTGGTGCTGCGAAGCCGTTTTCAGCAGTTCGAGAGACTTTTCCGCATTCCCGCCGAGATATTCCAACCAGGCGTGCTTCGGCATCGCGTATTCGTTGACGAAAATTCCGTAACGGCTGGCAGTTTCCAAATGCTTTCTGCCATCGGCAATGTTCTGCCGGTCAGCCGCACTAAACCACTGGCTCGCGTCAGCGTTCGCGAGGGCAAGTTCGTCCGGGATCGCGACGCTTTCATAAGCGATCGTCCCCGCGCGTTCGTGATAACGGATAAATCCACTGTGAACATTCAGCCCGATCCACGCGACCGAGAAGGTTAAGAACACCCAGCCCGCAGTTTTTATAGCATTTGAGGATTTTAAAGTGTATTTGTAGAAGATCTGGTCCGACGCCGTCAACAATTTGTAAGTCTTGAACGCCAAAAAAGTCGTAACACAAGCCACGCCAAGCGACATCAGCATCGGAACAAGCTGATAAACGTCCCAGACGGCGAAATAACTGAGGGCGAACACTAGGGCGAAGGCAATTTCCTCGGGCCAGGTGAGTTGGGATTTTGGATTTTGGATTTTGGATTTTGGATTGTCGATCAATTCGTCCGTGTGTGGGACCCTGCCCGATAAAACCGACGGTTTTCCAAAGCCAAAATACAGCGCGTCGTTGGGGCAGACGCTGATGCAGTCCATGTGCTTCATGCAGCCGGGATCGATCACCATCCCGTAAGCCGCAACCTCGGCGTGGACCTGAACATTTGCCATGCACGTCGCCGTGCAAAGCCCGCATTGGTTGCAAGCGTCCGTAACGCGGATCTTTCCCGGCGCGACTTTGTCCGCCACCGCGAAGAATCCACCGTACGGACACGCGTAAGTGCAAAAACCCTTCTGCCCAAGGAAGTAAACCGTCATAAATCCGCAGATAAACAGAAACGGAATCGCCACCAACACCGGCGGAAACGTGACCCAGAACTCCGTGGTTATTAAATGATTGGTAAATTCGGGAATAAGCGGCTCGCTGGCGGGTTTTACGAGGAATCTGGCAACCGTCGGCCAGACAAACATATACAGTGCGACGATCAGCGGGACGTAGATCAACAGCCGCGACCGAAACGGCTTCGGCGTCAGGCCCATTTTCCTGAGCAGCCACGCGCAAAAATCCTGCAAAGCAACAATATGACAGCCCCAACCACAGACAAACCGCCCGAAAATCAAAGTCGCGAGTATCGCCAGCGTGAAAAAGATAAACCCCGCGTTCACCGCGCCATTCTGCAAGGTGAACATTGCCTCAGAAGGCTCGATCGGCGTGACCGTGCTGCCGCTGATCCGCCACTGAATAATGTGCGCGATCATCAAAAGCTGCAAAACGATCAACGAAAGCGCCCGCCAGCGACTCGTTTTAGAATGCGCGATCTCTGTTTTCCGATTTTTAAGGACAGGAAGCGGAATCGAACGCTTTTTCTTTTGGTTTTCACAACCGGTTTTCATAAATGTTGCGGAACTCTAATTAAAGCATAAAAGGCCAATTGGCTCATCTGGGAACTAAAAATTACGATACTGATTGGATGCCATTTCGTCGAAGTTTCATATTTGTATTTTCAACGTTGTTTGCCACCGGCCATTTATGCTAGAATTTTTCGCATATCTTCCAAATAAAAATAAGCTGATTCATGCTTAAGTGTTTGGGCTTCCGAAAAACCAAAGGTTAAACAAAATAGGAGAAGAATAATGAAGAAATTACGGGGCGGCCTTTTAAAGGTTGTTTTGTCAGCGTTAGGCCTAGGGCTGTTGATCGTTTTCGTTGTAAGTTTTTCCGAACAAGGAACTGTCGCCGGGCCACAAGGTGAAACCGGTAAGCTTGAAAAGATGATCGTCGCGGGCGGCGATATAGAGATGAGTATCGACCTTAACCGTCTAAACGGTAAAAAGTCGGGGTCGCAGGAGACCACGCTCCGTTTTGAGTCGGAGCCGAATGCGTTCTTTACGATCATTGCCTTCAACGACGAGTTTCGCGCTGCTCTTCCAAGCTCGATGAGTCTTGTTCCGCAGGATTCTCTGGCAATTCCGGGAAGGCTGGGAGCTTCGTTCAAGCAGCTTGGTCTCGAAAGCGCGCCATTTGGCAATGATTATGAGCTGGTAGTTCGGGACACGAAAACCGGTTTCCATTTCTTCGACATTGAAGGCCATCAATTTGAGTACAAGCCCGAAGGCCGTGTGCTAAATCTTCTGGAAGGCCGCATCCTGATATCGAAAGAGTTTGCCACGGAGCTCGGACGCCCGTCCGACGCAGGAACCGTGATCGGGAGAATCTCCGGCAGCACCAGGATGCGTGTTAGCGAGGTCCAATACATCGACAACGGCGAAACTACATCGGCGACGCTGCCTGCCGGCACAGGCGCCGATCCGCAGGTAGGAACAGTTCCGGGACCGGATGTTGTCGTCGGTGACGTAATGGGCTTGGCACAGTTTGGCAGCAGTTTCGGAACACAGGTCGGACTAGCGGTGGGTACTGACTCATGCAATTTCGGCACGATAGACCTGAACTGGTTTGCCAATCCAAGCAATGACCATCCGGTGATCCCGCAAAACCTCTATCGAATGAGCGGAGGCGCCGGTAACGACGAACGCTTTGAACAGATCGGCCAATCGAGCGTAAAACACGCGTTTACGGCATTGACCCAAAACCTCTGCAACCTTGGTTGTAACGGAGTTGGCGGCAGCCGACTTGGCTCTGGATGTTCTGATCCTTATGGAGCCGGCCTTAATGCCGGGCCGAATCTCGGTTCGAAAGCATGGATCAACCCATTTACCGGTTTTTTCCCGCGAAATGATTCCGCAACACCGAATAACGCTCATGGCGGCCACAATCATCCCGGCAACGGAACCATGCACCGGATACTTACGGAGATGAGCGACCTGAACACAACGCAGAATCCCGGTGCGACCTATTATGCCGAGGCACAATACGTCACCCCGCACGAGTATGTCTGGTGCCAGGCGAATCCAACTCAGTGCAACATGAACAACAACGTCTCGTACCGAAGATATAATGTTTCCGGTACTGGCAGCCCGTTCAGCTTTTCAGAAGTCGGATCGACCCAGCGGGCCAAAACAGCCGTTTCTGCCTGGACGGGATCGACGGCTGTCGAAGTCAGGCCCGATGCGGTCAACGACGGTATTGCGGTAGTTGCTTATAAAGTAACCAATCCTTCACCGGGAATTTGGCATTACGAGTACGCGATCTATAACCAGAATCTCGATCGCGCTATTCAATCTTTTGAAGTGCCGCTTGGAACCGGAGTTACTTTGAGCAACATCGGTTTCCGCAATCCGCCGCAGCATCCGGGTTCGTCAGCCGATGGAACAACAGGCGATGCCGGATTTAGCAGCACCCCGTGGGCACAGACGCAGACCGGGGGAAGCATGAACTGGAGCTCTGAGACGCTTGCTCAGAATCCCAATGCAAACGCCATTCGTTGGGGCACGATGTACAACTTCCGTTTCAATTCTAATCGTCCGCCGCAGACCGCGAATGCAACGATCGGATTCCTTAAAACGGGAGCACCGATCACCGTGCAGATCCAAGGCCCTACCCCGACTGCAATGGCTAATGTATCCGTTTCCGGACGGGTGACCAACGCAGTTGGAACGGGAATCGGAAATATCACCGTAATTATGATCGATGGTGGCGGTATTACCCGTTCGGCGATATCAAACCCGTTTGGCTTCTATAGCATCAGTAATGTTCCAACCGGAACCTACACGGTCGGAGCAGTATCAAAGCGTTACAGCTTCCCCGCTCCTCAGGTAATGCAGATAACCGAAAACCTCTCGGACCTGAATTTTGTGGCCGAGCCGTAAAAGCTCAAATAATCAATGCAACTTTAAGGCGGTCTTCGGGCCGCCTTTTTTTACTTGCGGCTCAGTTTCATATGTGGGCAGTGGTTTGGAACTTCGATGTTTCACGCACAAATAAAGCGACTGCGGAACAGTCGCTTTTATGATTAATTCAATTAGAAGTGGCGATCCGAATCGAACCGATGCCTAAAGGTATCGATCAAAGTGAGGGCTGATTCAGGATCTCAGCTAAGGCTTGCAGCCGATCTGAGTCGGCTTCACTCTTCGTCGAGCCAGCACTCTTCTTCAACAACGTCGCAAGTGCCTTAAGGTTCCCACGCTCTTTTTTGTTCAGATTTGAACTTTCTGCTTTTTGAATACCCTGCCGAATTGCCGTGATCTGGTCGGAAGGCAGAGCTTGTGAACGCTCCAACTGATCGACATACGCCTTTGCTACGACCAATTTTCGGGGCCACTCAATTCTCTGCTGGTTCTGCACATTCAACTCGGCTACGCGAACTGATTTCGCGGCGTCGATCTCGTTCTGCGTAAGGTTCTTTGTCGGCGTAAGCTCCAGGATGTCCAGGCCGCGAGCGATCTCTGACGAGTAAATGTGGCCGTTGTACCAGTAAGCCGACCACGAGCCGGCAAGTATGAGCATCTTGGGGTCGATCGGGCCACGATCGAAATAGCCGATCTCAACCGGATTAGCCGGGTCTGTGAAGTCCATGATGGAAATGCCGCCCTGATACCATGCCTGTACCTTGATGTCACGGCCGGGAACCGGAATGAGCGATCCATTGTGTGCAACACAATTCTCGCTGTCACCTTGCGCGGCGGGCAGCTTGTAATAGTTCGCGAAGCTTAGTTTGTTATCCGCCAGGCGGAAAATCGCGTTGGCGCCCCATTTGTTAGGATCGTTCTCACGGCAGCGCGCACCCAATCCGCCGCCCCACTCGTCAGTAAACACAACCTTTTTTCCATCATTCGAGAACGAGGCCGAGTGCCAGTACGAGTAGTTAGGATCGTTCACCGCGTCCACTCGCTTTGGATTGGCGGGGTCTTTGATGTCCAGCAGGATACCGTTGCCCGAACATGCACCGGCTGCCAGACCTATCGCCGAGTACACGGTTATGTCGTGACACTGATCGGTGTTAGCAGGCTTTGGGTTGTCGTGCGAGCCGCCGCTGCTCAATGAGTTGATCACGCCCGTACGCGGGTCCATGAACACTCGCGGGCTCGACACGACCTTGGCGTTCTGCGGAGCCGCCACCGGCACTTTGATAACCTCGATGCGAAAAAGAGCCGTATTTGGGTCCTTGGCAGGAGGCTCACCAGAACACCCGGCCAGCTCTTCGTTTTGACGGACAAAAGAGGTGCCGGAAACGTAGAGATAGATGTTGTTCTTGTCTTTAGGATCGGTGACCAGAGTGTGCGTGTGCGAACCGCGGCAAGTCTGCACGGCCCCCACCTGTTTTGGGTTCGTGATGTCGGTTATGTCAAAGATCCTCACGCCGCGGAAGCGATCCTTCGACACTGCGGGCAGTCCCGGCGTGGTCTGTGGCGGAAAGCCCTCGGTGCCGCAATCCAGTCTGCCATTCGGC
Source organism: uncultured Chloracidobacterium sp. (assembly GCA_964605905.1). Classification (GTDB taxonomy): domain Bacteria; phylum Acidobacteriota; class Blastocatellia; order Pyrinomonadales; family Pyrinomonadaceae; genus OLB17. The sequence goes on from CAZSEL010000033.1 coordinate 45,457, forward strand.
ATCTCAACCGACATAAAAAGTAGATTCTTATAGACCGAGACATCGCCCTGACCACCCGGACAGACCAGCGTAGTCAGTAATTTGGCATTTGCCGGGTCGGAGATGTCGTACATGCTGAGCCCGTAGAAGTTGCCCAGAAAGAGGCGATTGCCTTGGAATGCGAGATCGGAATTAGCAAAACCGAGCCCGGCAAGCACCAATTTGAGCGGCGGCGGGATTTTCGTTGGGTCGCCCATCCCGAGTTGGGTAATCGCTTTGTCCACTTTCGGATCAGCGGGATTCTCTGTGCCGAGTTGGAAGGCGTCAGGCTTTTTGATCAGCGTCAGGTGCCTGAGCCCCAACGCTGTTTCACCTGCATCGTAGAATCCGGGCGTCAGTTTGGCTCGCGGATCAGCGGCGTCCGAGCCGGTCATTCCCGCCGGCAATGGCGGCGCCGGTTGAGGAGCGAACGGATTGCCTGCGTTCGGGTCAGCCGGTTTGGGTTCCGGAGACGGAGACGGCGTCTGTGTTTGTGCCAGCGTTACGGCAGCAAAAAGAGAAAACGAAATAAGCGAAGTCAGTAGTAAACGGAAAGCGATAGTGTGTACTCGATTCATGGTGACTTTTACGGATGTTTACCCAGCATGGTTTCCATTATTTTAATTTCAGAGCGCTGGCCGCTGTCGACGTCGGTTGCGAAATTGAAAAGTTCAGCATCCTGCCCCGCTCCGGCCGTATCGAATAGTTCCTTTACCATGATCAATGCGCCATTATGGTGCTGGATCATTCCGGCCAAAAACAGATGATCGAATTCCGCATTTTTAGCTTTATTTAAAGCGTCCATCTGCTTTGCGGTAAGCATCCCGGGCATGAGCATCTGATGGCTTGACGCATCCATGTTGTGATGCGCGTGATCGCCGGACATTTTTGGCATCGGCATCGAGATTTGCTCGCCTCTCGCCTGCAGCCATCGTTCCATGAACCTCATTTCTTCGGCCTGCGAGTGGCTGATGCGCGCGCCCAATAGGCGAAGATCCTTATTCACCGTGCGCGACTCTATCAGTGCCGTCATCTCAACGGCCTGAGCGTGGTGCATTATCATCCCCTGCATAAACTCCACATCTTTCGGTGAACGTGGCGGCAGTTTCGCCCTTGTCGATGGCGGCAAAGTTCGTGTTGCCTCGCCTGGAGCACCGGGCTGCACCACGACCGGCGGCGAGTTAGGATCAGACTGCTGCGCGTTTACTGGCACCGATATGAAAAATATGAGGGCACAGGCGGTCATAAGCCAGCTTCGCGACGTGGCAATTGACCGCAGCCTAAGCCTCGCACTAAAAAGAATTGACTGGATCGGCTTTGAGTAATAAAGCATTTAGCGATCACATTAGCACAAATAGAGGCGGGCACTAAATGATTTAGACCAAGGTGATTGTTAGGCCCGCGATATTCTACTAGAGAGTTAAAAGAAAAAAATTGCGGATGATTGTTTTTTCAAAGTTCTAACGCATTAGTAGTTGTAAGGAACAAAATTATTTTTTCAGGAAGGAGTTAAAAAGAATGTCACGTCCAAATTTAATGTTCGGAGATACGGGAAAACATGTCGAAGATTTACAAGTACTGCTAAACGGGATACTAAAATACGAAGACAGGGTTCATCCTGATTATTTACAAGACATAAAAGTAAACGGAAAATTTAACGGCCATACAAAAGAGTTCGTTGAAAATTTTCAAAATGCCGCTCATCTGTACAAGGATGGCAAGGTCGGCCCGAAAAGTTGGGCGGCACTGCTCGGCCAGGAAAAATACAATTGTTATGACCTGCCCAATTTTGTAAGAGCGACGGATGACACCGATTGTTGGGCGGCCGCGACCGCAATGTTGCTGGATCAGCCTTGTCCTTTGGATAAGTCGCACATATCTGACAAAAGTATCAACATTGAAAATCGTTCGGATGGCAAGGTCGGCGGTTTGTATAATTCGGACGAGAACATGAAAAAGTTCTCGGGATATTACAATTTTGAAATGGCCAAAGGCGAACTTTCTTGCCCACAGCTTTGCGAGATGGTTCATCGTTACGGGCGGGTGATGCTTAACATGAAAGGCGTCAATTCATATATGCAAGGCTCCACACCGGATGATAGCCATCTCGTTGTTCTCGTCGGGCTGCGCGGCGGCGGACATGCGAGCAATACAACTTTATTGATGTACGACCCTTCA
>CAZSEL010000034.1:0-45777 GCA_964605905.1 uncultured Chloracidobacterium sp.
GAGTTTACTAAAACTCGCCCCGACAGGGTCAACTTCATAGCATCAGGTCTGCGATATTGCGATTCTCGCAAGTTTATTTCCTTTTTAAAAAACTGGATTTTCAACAAAATACGTGAATATCGCAGAATCGCACGCCTAGCTTTTCCCTAGCTTAAAACCGGCTTGTTTTTATATTAAACTGGCTCGTTTTTATATTAAATTGACCCGTTTTTATATAAAATCGGCTCGGTTTAATATTAAACTGGCCCGTTTTTATATTAAATTGACGGTTTTTTATATAAAAACGGCTCGTTTTAATATGAAATTGGCTTGTTTTTATATTGATTTGTCTTTGTTTTTGATAAAAAGGCTTCCGTTTAATATAAAATCCAGTATTTTTTCACAAAAAACGCTTCTTGACAGGACGGCGTTTGAGGCGATTGATGATGCAGAAGCGAGCAAGAAGATACAGAAGCAATCAAGAATTATTAACTGCCAAAAGCCTTCCTTGCTTTATCAACAACATTATCGATGTGTTTTTCGAGCGGTTCGTTCGAGCCTCGCAATCCGGCGACGACGGCAACGCCCCAATCGATGTATTCGCGGCGGCGTTCGAGGCTCCAATCTGCGGGCGGCGAATTGGTAATGTCGGTTATATTGCTTATTTTATCGGCAAGTTTGATCTGTTTTGCCTCGGGCGTGAGGTGCGGGGCATGTTCGATCTGTTTTTGCTTGCGCGTCGCTTTTGGCAGCGACATATCGTCGGTCAATTCGATGACAAATCCTGAGACACGTTTGCCGAATCTTTCGGTTAGATCGTCGGCGGTCGTTCCGGTGTCTTCGATAGTGTCGTGGAGAATGGCCGCGATCAGGATGTCGAGGTCTTCGACGCGGCCGATGTTAGTAAGTATGTTTGCGACCTCGATCGGATGGTTGATATATGGCTCGTTGCGTTCGCCTATGCGGGTTTGCCCGGCGTGTTGACGAGCCGCGTAGCTCGCCGCTTCTAATAATTTACTTAGGTTATTCACAATCGAGTTACTTTATTACTTCGATCGTCAGTGACTGTTGGCCGGAGATGATGAATTCGGCCGGAGCGATCTCGGCCTCGCTGATGACGGTTCGGGCGGCGGGCTTGATGCCGCCGCTGGCGCGTTCGTTGTTTAGCGTTGCGAGCATTGACGGCGGCAGGTCGGGCATTTCGCTGGCGCCGACTATCGCACCGGTGCTCGCTCTAAATATCTGCGAATAAAGCCGGTCAGACAGTTTTAGGCTGTTCATTGTTTTGACCAGTTCGCTCAGATTGCGCGGAACGAACTGCTGAATCGCCGAAGCTTTTTCAATCGAGTTGCCGTCACCGATAACGATGCTGAAATTACCGGTCGGCGTGTCTTTTGGAATCAGCAGCGGAATGGTTTGAACGAGCGTTTTCCCAGTATTTGTTCGGGCGAAAGCCTGTATCTGAACTGTCTCACCGGCCTTCGCCGTTGTTCGATCAACGGTTATCCGTTCAAGTGCTGCGGTGCGGCTGCCGTCGGTGGATTTCAGCACGACCGAAACGGATTCGACCTCAAAACCCTCAAAACCATTCCGAAAAAGCAGCGAAACCGGTGCGGCGATTGAGCCGGCGGCCATCGCGGTTGCCTGCGAACCGGCGAAACGGCGTTCGACGTTGACAGTTTCGTTGCCGTTGATCTTTATTTCGCCATCAACCTCGATCGTCGAATCACCGAGCCCGCGTTCCTGTGCAAGCAGAACGTTTGCAATGCCGATGTTGATAAGCAGCGGCGACAGAAAGCTGTCCTTTGCTATCTCGAAATTGAGTGTTTCCTTTTGGCCGCGGCTGGTTTCGAGCGTGATCTTCACCGGGATCATTTTCGGGGCCTGGCCGAGCTTGCCGAATACACCGGTCGCCCGGTCCTGCGTCATCGTCCCGACCATTGATTCCGGAACGGCCAGCTTAAATGAGTTATTAATGTTCGGCACGACCGTTACGACGCTGGATTCGGACATCGGCAACTCAGAACTGCCGAGACCCAAAAACGGGTGGCCGAAAGCGTAGATGCGCGTCCCGTCGCGGAGCGTTACAGTGCCTGAGGCAGCCATGCTGATATCGCCGCGTGTCAACTGCATCGAGACGGAATCGCCGCCGACCAGAGTTGTTTCATCGGCTTTCTTCATCGGGCCGATAGCGGCAGAGCCGCCCGCAGCGGCGACCGGGATTAAACCGGCCTGTGCAAGCTGCGGTGCAAACATTTCGAGCACTTTTGCCGAAATTCCGTTAAACGTCATAGGCGTTCCGATCGGACGGAACGATTGTCCGGCGATAGCCGAAAGCATCGAGCCGTTTGAGCCCATCGCAACTATCGGATCGGTTCCTGCGTAGCTTTTCCCGGGCGTCGGCAGCCAGTCCGTCGAGGCGAGATCGGCAAACGAAAGCATACGCGGTTCCGGCGCTTTTGGCGGCAAAGGCTGCTGCTCAAATATCGAGATCATCTGCTCGATGGGCGTGATGCCGCACATCGGCTCTTTTGAAAAAGGAAAACTGTATGAGATCGCGCCGATCAACTTGCCGCCCACATAGACGGGCGAGCCCGACATTCCGGCAAAAACGCCTGTTCTATCAGCCTTGCCGCCGCTGATCCGTCCGACGATAAGGTCCTGTTTCGGCCCGATAGCACCGGGAACAACACCCATTATTTCGATGTTGAACTCTTCGGGTTCAGTGCCATTAAAAACGGTACGGGCGGTTCCACGCATCCCTTCCTTGACGGCCGAGACGGGCAAAAAACGATCCGAGCCTGCCGAGGCGGACGCCGCAGATGCCTGGCCAAAAATGTTCATGGCGGAGATCGAAAGGGCAAAACTAACCAGCAGAAAAACAGGGCAAATTTTTCGAAACATATTCCTTTTCACAGCAATGTATGGTAGCATTCTAACTGCCAATTCAGAAGCCTTTTCTTTGGCTTCCAGTTTAAGACTCATTCAAACTATCTCCGGTTGTCTTTTCTCGTTTCCAACCACAATTTTTATGGCTAAAACTACACGCCTTCTCAAGACTTTTCTCAAGCTGCTGCTGCCGGTTGTAATACTTTTAGTATTGGCGACAGTCGCTGCCTCCGTCTGGCTCGTTCATGAGGTTTCATTGCCCAATTCATCGGCATACCTTGTCACCCCTGAAAAATACGGCTGGCTCAGCGCCCGCGGCGCTCAGGTTACGGATGAAACCTGGGCCAACACAGACGGCACGACCGCGCGTGGTTGGCTGCTGCGCGGCATGCCAAACGCGCCCGCGGTTTTGCTGCTGCATAAATACGGAGCGGACCGGTCGCATGTTTTGAACCTCGGGGTAAAACTGAACGAGGCTACAAACTTCACGATTCTAATGCCCGACAGCCGCGGCCACGGCTCGGCCGCTCCCGTAAAACGAACCACGTTTGGCGGTTGTGAGTCACAGGACGCCAAGGCCGCCATCGCATTTCTTCGCGGACTGAAAACACCCGAAGAACTGACGCTGGTCGGGAACGAAATTGGTATCTATGGCCTCGAAATGGGTGCGTTGGCGGCGATCTCGACGGCAGCGGGCGACCCGACGATCAAGGCTTTAGTGCTCGATTCTGTGCCTCAGTCGTCCGATGCTTTGCTTGGAAACTCGGTCGAGGGACGCTTTCCGTTTGCAAGTGCGGTTACAGCGAAAATTGCCGAATTTGGGACCTATCCGTATTTCTATCAGGAAGGCTGTTATTCACGTGTTCCGGTTTGCGAAACAGCGAAAATGCTGGCTAACAGACGTGTTATGGTGCTTGCCGGCGTCGATGCTCCAGCTTTTCAGGACTCAAGTGCCCGATTTGCAAAGTGCTTTCCTGCGAGCACGACGGTCAATGCCAAAACCGACCTCAGCCCGTCAGGTTACAGCCTTTTCAGCGCATCGCTCGAAGTCACGGCCGCATACGAGCAACGCGTGATCGACTTTCTAAAACAATCTCTGACGATGCAATAAGCCTAAATATCGAGCTTTTTCTTGGTGTGGCCGTTCGTTCGCGAGAGCGCGTGGATGTCTGAGCTTTCTTCGATCTGTACAACGGCCTGGAGCAATATTCCCTTGAGCCGCTCAAGCCGCTCAGAGGTCGAGGTCATTTCTAGCAGCGAATACTTTAATTGATTTTCGAGATTAAAGGCCGCGGTAACCAGGAATGAAAGTGCCTCGGGGTTTGTCTTTGGAACTTCGGGAAATTGGCCGCGGTTGCCGCTCATTTTGAAAGCAGCTTTGGCAATGCGCTCGAAAAGATTGTAAACCTCATCGGCGATTCCCGCAGTGGCTTCGGCGTCCTCAGGTTCGTCCTCGAAGAAACCAACCTCGGCCGTCAGATAAGGCGTTCCGAGATCGACATAATCGAGAATCCGGTAACGGACAACACCGCTTGTCAGGATATTGGTTCGTTCGTCGGGAAGTTCCTGCGATTCGCGGATCTCCGCCGCACAGCCGACCGAGCCGACCGCGGGCTTTTCAAAATCGACCTCGTGATCGAAAAAGCTGACACCGAAGATATTTTTCCCCGGTTTTATATCTTCAAGCATTTGCCGGTAACGCGGCTCAAAAATGTGCAGCGGCAAAATCTCGTTCGGCAGCAGCACGAGCGGCAAAGGGAATATCGGCAGGTCGACAATGCCGCTGACTTTTTCTAATGCTTCCGACATGTTTTCTAAGTCCCAAGTCCCAAAAGTCCCAAGTCCCAAAAGTCCCAAGTGGGTTCGATGTCCGTGCCCAAGTCTAGAACTTGGGGCTTAGGACTTGGGACTTGGGGCTAATTGTCCGATGAACTCGGCGATCTTTTCGGGTTCTTCGCCGAGCAGGGCTTGTTGTTTTGCTCCGATTACGGCCAGCGAAAGATTTGCGACGTTCGATTTAAAGCGTTTGTCGCGTGTTACCAGATCTTCGACAACGCGGCGTTCTAGTTTTTCGCGGCCAATATCGGCATCGACATCCGCAGCGACAGCGTACTCTATCGGGGCCGCGTGGTTTTTGATGCGAACGTGCAATGCTCCGGTCATTTTTTGAGTTTCGTCACGCATTTTTTTTAACTCAAGCAGCGAATTTGGAAAGCCGAGCTGTCCGGTAAGAGTTATTTCGATGATCGGGGCCGGATCGCCTTCGACGACCGGTCTTGCGGAGTTGCTCACCATGTTCAAAAGCTCTTCCGTGATGCTTTTTGGTTCCGAAAAAGACGTTACGTCAAACTTTAATCTTTGAAACGGACGATGGCGATATTCCGTGACGTGTCTGGCATTTACCGAATTATCTTCGTCGATCTCAACGACGAATGCGCCGCGGGTTTCGCGGAACTCTGAAATGTTCGTCACCTCGATCGAGCCGGGATTGAACGCCCAATTATCGATCTCGTAGTGCATATGCGTGTGGCCGAGGCCGACGTAATCGGTGACGGACTTTAGCTCTTTCAGTGCGGAAAGCGAAAGTGCGGGAATCGGGTGCGTCTGGTGTCCCTCGACGTCCGTATGGAGCATCAGCAGGTGAAACGCGCCTTCGCGGCGGGTTTCTTTGATCGCCTCGGTCAGCATCGGGATCGCCCAGTTCGCGGCGGCTCCGTACCAGTGTGAGCCGAAAATTCGCACGTTCCCGATGTCGATATAACCGCCGCGTCCGTCATCAAGCGGGTTGTAAGCGATCTTTCCTTCTTCGTTAGTCGGTTCGAGCAGGTTTACTAGATTCCAGTTTGCAAGCGAACGCAGCCAGCTGTAATCGCTGTCGTTATATTTCTGATCGTGATTGCCCTCGATCGCGACGACCGGAATCCCACTGTCTTTTAACAACTGTAGCCCGGCGACCGCGTAGTTCATAGTCTCGGGCGGAACGCTGCGTTTATGAAAGAAATCGCCGCACATTATGACGAAATCGACTTGCTCGTCGATAGCATATCGCCGCAGCACGTCGATCCACGCATCAAAAAAATCACGCGGGCTTTCAGGCAATTGGTAACGCGTACATCCCAAATGCACATCGGCGATATGCAAAAACTTCATAGTTTGATTTTACCACAGGAGCGGGGACACTCCTGTCCCCATCGCCGGTTCCTCCGGCGAGACTGTCTTCGTGCTTCGCACTCATGGGGACAGAGTGTCCCCGCTCCGTTCGTTTGTGGTAAATTTCAGATATGGATAAGGCCGTTTTAATAACCGGAGCTTCGAGCGGGATCGGGCGTGAGACCGCGAAGCTGTTTCAGACAAAGAACTGGCGGGTTGCTGCGACGATGCGTCGGCCCGAGGAACACGATGACCTGCAAAAGATCGCGGATATTGAGTGTTTCCGGCTCGACGTGACTGACGCTGGCTCGATCAAAGCTGCAATCGACGCGACAATTGAGAAACTCGGGCGGATCGATGTGGTGGTAAACAATGCCGGTTACGGCTTGCTTGGGCCGTTCGAGGCAGCCACACCCGAACAAATCACGCAACAATTTGACACGAATGTTTTCGGGTTGATGAACGTCTGCCGCGAGATTATTCCATATTTTCGCGAGCAGAAACGCGGGCACATCGTAAATATCTCGTCGATCAGCGGAATCGGCGCAATTCCTTTCTCTTCGCTGTACGCAGCGAGCAAATTCGCCGTTGAAGGGTTTTCGGAATCGCTGCAATATGAGCTTGAGCCGTTCGGCATTCGCGTAAAGCTGATCGAACCGGGACCGATAAATACCGATTTTTACGGGCGTTCCGAGGAAGTTGCCCGGAAAGACGGCCTGGCGATCTATGACAAACGGCTGGAAAAATTCCTTGAATTCATGAATAAAGGCGGTGCGGATGCACCGGACGGTTCGATCGTCGCCCAGGCAATTTACGACGCCGTGAACGACGGCTCAAAACGGCTTCGATACGGCGTAAACACAAAAGGAATGCCCGCACTAAAGCGAGTTCTGCCCGAGAGCGTGTTCCGTATGGCGGTGAAAAAGATCTTTCTGAAGTAAGAGGATTTTCGGACTGCTTGTGTGGAGGGTTTGCGGATTCTTCGTCGCCAAAGGCGACAGACATTAAAGCCTGGGGTGAAGCCGCCTCGGCGGAACCTGGGTGAGGCGGTCGAGGGATTCGCTCCCTGAAAGGGAGCAACAACGGCGTTTTGTCAGTCGCTTTCAGCGACAGGAATCTTACGCTCCACTTCCTAGGGTTCCACTCGCTCCGCTCATTGCACCCTAGGCTTTAATGTCCGTCGCCGTTGGCGACAAAGAAACTGTGACGAGCAATCGATTCAAATTATGTTGCCCGACCTGCGACTTTCAGTCTGCCGAATTTATTTAACAGAGGCCTTAGCCTTTTAATCGTTTCGTCGTGGACGACGCCGTTCGTTGCAACAATGCCGCCCCAGTTCTGGACGTCGCCGATGTTGTAGCGATACTTTTCGCCCCAAAGATCGGTTAGCTTTCCGCCCGATTCCTCAAGAATTATCTGCGGTGCGCAGGTGTCCCACATCTTTGTACGCGGGCTTAGGTGAATGTAAGCATCGCACGTCTGCTCCGCGATCAGCCCGACTTTCAAGCCGACCGAACCACGCTGAATCTCGCTGTTAAAGCCAAATTCGTTTACGATCCGCGACATTTTCGGGCTGCGATGATTGCGGGAAACGGCCAGATTGATCTCGGGAAAATTCGATTTATCGGAAACGAACATTTGTTCGCGATTTTCCGTGCCGCGTTCGATGAACGCTCCTGCGCCCTTCGCCGCACAGTAAAGCACGTTATGAGCCGGCAGCAGCACGACGCCGACGACAGGCTCGCCTTTATCGGCCAATCCGATCTGCACGGCAAAATCGCCGTCTTTTTTGATGAACCCGGAAGTGCCGTCGATCGGATCGACGATCCAGACACGTTCGCGGCCGAGCCGCAGATCGACAACATCATCCTCTTCTTCGGAAAGAACGCCGTCGTCGGGAAACTGTTTGGTTAAAGCATCAACTATGATCCTGCTGGCCTCGCGGTCGGCGATGGTTACGGGCTCGGTAAAGCTGTCCACGCCGATCTTGCTCTCGGCGACAACGTCTCCGGCGTAGTGTTTTAGAATTGCTTCCGAGGCCGTTCTTGCAATTGCCACAGCCGCGAGAAGTTCAGTTTCGTACATTAGAAAATTATAAACACTTCTATAAATTGCCACTAGCTTTAGCTAGTGGGTAAATTAAAAAACAAAAAGGCTTTAGCCGAACTTCAAGAATTAAATGAATTCCTTGCAGCTTTAGCTAAGCACCAAGGATGATTGTTTTTTACGCCAGAATTTGGCTAAAGCCGCTGTCCTGGCCTGACCTTTCCACTAGCTAAAGCTAGTGGCAATTTAAAAGAATTCTGTCATCAGGCGATATCGATGCGTTCAGTGATCGTACAGCGTGGGCACATAAGCGTGCGGCGTTCGATATCTGCCCATTTTGCAAGCGCGAGACTGGAAAGCTGCGGCGTTTTTGATTCCGCTTCGCCCTCCGCCAATAGCCGAGAGTGAGTACGGTTGTCGGAAAAACTTTGGCTGAGTTCGCGGTCGCAATGACGGCAAACCCAGCCAAATCCCTTATTGAAAAAATCGTTTGTTTCCTGCAATTGCCTTATTCCTGTGGCCGCCGCGTAGAACGAGTTTGCGCGGGCGGCGCGGTCAGTCTTACAGGCAGCGTCGTTCGCCGTCCGCCACGGAAAACCTCAACCTGCACCGTATCGCCAAACTGTTTTTTGTCGAGATAACGATACAGATCATCGACGCCCGACATCTTTTCGCCATCGACGGAAACGATCACATCGCCAAGCAGGACCGAGCCGTCAGTGTCACGTGACAGGCCGCGAATACCGGCATTTGCGGCTGCACCGCCGGGAATCACGTTTGCCACAAGCAGTCCGTCGCCTACCGGAAGACGAATGCCTTGCCGTTCAGAAAGCTCGGAAACCGCACGCAAGTCAGCACTGAGCTTCGGACGACGAACTTCGCCAAACTGTATCAATTGCGGAATTACCCGTTTTGCTGTATTGGCCGGGACAGCAAAACCGACACCGACCGAGCCGCCGGCGGGTGACAGTATCTGTGAGTTAATGCCGATCATCCGGCCAAATTTATCGAGCAAAGGGCCGCCCGAGTTTCCCGGGTTGATCGAAGCGTCGGTCTGTATCGCCGCGTCGATCGGCCTGTCGTTGCGTGCTCGGATCGGCCTTTGCAGCCCCGAAATAACGCCTGTCGTCAGCGTTCGATCGAGTCCAAACGGATTGCCGATCGCCAGCACCTTTTGCCCGACGGTCAGTTTGTCCGAATCGCCTAGCGGCACAACCGTAAGAGCGCTTGCCGGTGCTTCGACCTTGATTACGGCCAGGTCCGTGTCCGGGTCGCCGCCGACCAGCTTTGCCGGATAAACTTTATCGCCGCCAAAGTTGACTGTTATATTTTGTGCCTTTTCTATGACGTGGAAATTCGTCAAAATATGCCCTTGCGCGTCGATCACAGAACCGCTGCCGTTGCCGCGGCCTTCCTGCACGTCGCCCCACCAATTTTGCGAAAACGATGTCGTGTTGATAAACGCAACGCCGGGCGAGATAGATTTATAGACTTCGATGCTGTTCTGTTCGTCCGAGACCAAAGACGGGTCGGAGATACTCGCCGGTGTCGCCTCGGCAAACGTCGTGCCCGATGCGTCCGCCGAGATCCATATCTGATTGAGCTTAAAAAAGCCGAGTGTTCCGCCGACCGCGATGAGCGCCGTCGCAAAAGACAACAGCAACAGCTGTCGGACCGAAAGTTGATAAATTGGTGAATTGGCCATGGAATTAACCTCGTATGAAAATATGATAACGCGAGAGTTAAGATGCAGTTTACGGAAAATCGCGTTGTTTATTCAATTACGAAAACGGAAGCGCGGATGTTTCGGTTACGGCTTTAGGATTTGTCGGGTCAGAACCGGGAGCGATAGCGACCGGGTTCCGCGTCGCCGATGAAAGAACCCAGTCGCTACCGCTCCCGGTTCTGACATTTTAGAGATACATAGCAAAAAACTGGGCGGCGTCTTCGAGAAAATGTTCTGAGATGTAGCCGAAAGCGGCGAGTCCGGTCAGTACGTGGATGCCCATCAGGCCGATATAGACGGCAAGTGCGACCGAGACGAGAGGCTTTGCTATCTTGACGTATCCCCACTTCAGGATCACTACGGCGGTCAAAATTCCGATCGCAAGTTTGGCGAGGATGAAAGGATAATCGCCGATCTCAAGTAGACCGGCCATTATTGCGTTTGCCTCTGATGCCGTTCCCGTTCGCACCCAAACAAGCGTCAGCAGAGCATCAAGCAGGTTCAGGATGAATAAAAGGAACGTCTCACGAAACAAGTGCATATAATTCCCGCGTGTAAAAACTTGTTAAATCACGCCCCTGAAAGAAACTTGCCCCCGGATACTTATTCATCCGGGGGCGGAGCTATGAAATAAAATGAACCTAACGCCTTCATAATACACACAAATCACGCCATTTTTCAGAAAAATATTATTGTCCCCAAATTCTTGGCTGAAACGTCGCTCAAGGTGGTAAAATACTCACATCGATTTGAGTTTTTTTGCAACCGTTCGGCACGGCAAACGCGTCGAAAGGCGCGTCCAAACGGACACACCGAACACACTGTTTTTTTCGTTTCGAGGGGAGGAAACTATGAAAAAGATCAACAATATTGCATTTTCAATCGCGGCAGCGTCGCTGCTTGCGGCGACGTTCGTTATGGACACGGCTGCGCAGCGTCCCGCTTTACGAAAAGGTTCGACCACAAAGGCACGTCCGGCCGCAGGGCAGACTGTACCGTCAGGGACGAAGATACGAGCGCGCATGGAAAGTAACCTTAGCTCTAAGGTCTCGCAGGTCGGCGACAAATTTACAGCCAAGACGCTCGACCCGGTCTATTCGTCTAACGGCGCTGTCGTTATTCCGCAGGGATCGGAGATCGTCGGACGCGTCGATCGCGTGCAGAAAGCCGTCAAGGGCGGCAAGGTCGGCGAGATCGACGTCAGTTTTCGTCAGATAGTTTTGCCGAACGGCACAAAGCGGACCATCAACGGATCGCTAACCGACATGAACGAGGACGACGCCAAAAGCGATAACGAAGGCACGGCAAAGGGCGACAAGACAAAGCACCGTAAGATCATCTTCATCGGCGGCGGCGGTGCCGGTGGCGCGATACTTGGCGGAGTGGTAGGCGGCGGCAAGGGAGCACTGATTGGCGGTTTGATCGGAGCCGGCGCAGGATTTCTCGGCGAACGCTTTACCAAGGGCGAAGATGCCGAAGTCAAATCAGGAAGCGAATTCGGCGTTTACCTAAATCAGTCGGTCACGCTTCCCAAATTTGCCGAAGCATCAAACGAAGGCCCTTATGACGGCCCGCGTGAAACGCCGACCGGCAGCCAGAGCTACGTTGTCCGTTCGGGCGACACGCTTTCAAAGATCAGCAGCCGCTTTTACGGCACAACCTCGCGATATATGGAAATCTACGAGGCAAATCGCGATCAGCTTTCAAGTCCCACCAACATCAAGGTCGGCCAGACGCTGGTAATTCCATAGTTCCAAACTCCCCTCCTTGATTAGGAGGGGTGGCCATCGCTTCGATGGACGGGGTGGTAGAACATCCTGAAACCCAAGACCACCTGCTTCGGCGGGTGGTCTTTTTTGTCCCATTTGTCCCAGCGTCCGACATAGCCCGCGTAGCGGGTGAGAGCATAAAGCCACGGGTGCAAACCCGTGGGAAGGTGGAGACGAACGCATAGCCCGCGTAGCGGTGACAGAAACCAAGAAATTGTATAGCCCGCGTAGCGGGTGAGAGCATAAGGCCTCGGGTGTAAACCCGTGGAAAACGACGTGTAAATCGTAGCCCGTGAGAGCGGGCGGCAGAACAGCATAATGAAATTTGGATATCCGAGGAAACGATGAATCCATTGATTGAATCGTTTGAAACCGCTGTCGCTATCTACGATAGCTTGATGGTGCTTTGTTGACTTACCACGGGTTTACACCCGTGGCTTTATGCTGATACCCGCTACGCGGGTTAAAGAATGGAGCTGCTACGGCGAAAGGATAAGGGACAAAGTTAAGACATTAGCTGAGGCCCAAATCGTTCTCTTGTTTAGAACCGATTTTTTCGAGGTGGCTGACGACTTTTTTGATGAGCCATTCGGGGGTTGAGGCACCGGCGGTTACGCCGACGCGGGTTGCGCCGGATAGGTCGTTTGGGTTGATCTCGGCTTCGGTTTCGATTAGGAAGCTTTTTTTGCATTGCTCTTTGCAGACGCCGAGGAGTTTGACGCTGTTGGATGAATGGCGGCCGCCGATGATGTAGAACGCATCGACCATTCCGGCGAGTGCACGGGCCGATTCCTGACGGTCTTTTGTCGCCGAGCAGATGGTGTTGATGATCTGGACCTCGTCGTCGGTCTTGGTCTTTACGGCCTCGGCTGTATCAAAAAAAGTTTTTGATTTTATCGTTGTTTGCGAGACGACGAGCGGATTTCTCAAACGCGGCAGAGTGTCGATCTCGGTCTCGTCCTTAATGATAAACGCATGGTCGGGCGCGTAGCCTTTGACGCCGATCATTTCGGGGTGGTCGGGGCTGCCGACGATGACGACGTGGCGGTTTTCAGCAGCAGCACGAGCAGCGAGTTTTTGGACTCGCGTTACGAAAGGACAGGTCGCATCGACCACTTTTGACGCTTTTTCTTCAAGTTCCTGCTGCACCTGCGGCGTTACGCCGTGAGCACGGATAACGGCGGTTTCGCCGCGGCTGATCTGAACCGGCTCGTTGATGGTCGTCACGCCGTACGAGCCTAAACGCTGCATTTCTTGCTCGTTATGGATAAGCGGCCCGAGCGAACGGACGGTTTCGCCGCGCTCGACGGCCTCTTCGACCATATCGACCGCACGCTCAACGCCAAAGCAAAATCCGTATTCGTCTGCGAGTAAGACTTCCATCGTTGTTTAGTTTAGCAAATGGCGCAAGGAATTGGTAAGCAATACGGACAAAGGTCGCCAACGGCGACAAACATTAAAGCCTGGGGTGTAGCCAAAGGCGAAACCCCAGGAACGTCGCACGCGGATTGCGCTCCCTGAAAGGGAGCAACGGTCGCATTTGTTCGTCCCTTTCAGGGACGGATGGATTCCTTGCTTTTCCTATGGTTCCGTTCGCTGCGGCTCACTGCACCATAGGCTTTAATGTCTGTCGCCGTTGGCGACATGAAACTGCCTGAATTTTACACGGTCACATACGGGCTACTGACACGGTATGCAATAATCAAAACCAATGAACGGAAGGCCTCCTGAAATACCTCCACATAAATTGATCTCCGCGTTGCGCGGATATAATCTGCTGCCGGCGATCGTGTTTTTGCCGACGCGGCGAAAGTGCGACGAATCGGCGTCGGAGGTCGCTGGCGATAAAAGCCAGAAAACTGACACCGCCAAGTTCGAACTGCGCGAGGCCATGTTTGAGGAATATGCCGAGACGAATCCCGAAGTCCGGCGACATAAGCACGCAAAGATATTGGTTAACGCCGGCGTCGCGGCGCATCATGCGGGGCATATTCCGTCGTGGAAGCTGCTGATCGAAAAGATGATGTCGGCGGGACTCTTGAACGCGATATTTGCGACCTCGACCGTCGCGGCCGGTGTCGATTTTCCGGCTCGGACGGTCGTCATTACTAATGCCGATACACGCGGCAACGACGGTTGGCGGCCGCTTTCGGCAAACGAGCTTCATCAGATGACTGGCCGTGCGGGACGACGCGGGAAAGACAATGTTGGCTTTTGTGTGCTTGCGCCGGGACAATTTCAAAACCCGAAAAAGATCGCCGAATTGCTAAAGGCGACGCCCGATCCGCTCGAGAGCAAATTTCGCGCGACATACACGAGTTTGGTAAATCTGCTCGACGCATTCGGCAGCTTTGAGCAGGTACGCGAGATCGCGGAAAAGAGCTTTGCGTTTCAGGACACGGTACGTCAGATCGAGTCGATAAGGAAACGTCGCAACGATGCGGCGGAGAGAATGCAGAAGGCGGGCACCGGACTTTCACTTGGTGAAATGCGTGGTTTTGAACGCTTAACAAGCGCCAGGCGACGGTTGGACGAACGCTTGCCCGCGACGCATGCCGAGTTGCGTTACCGTTGGCTAGAGGAAAACGTCACGCCGGGCCGGATCGTGACCCAAGGCCGCAGTGCGAAGCGCCTCTTTATGATAATCAGCGTTCGCGGCGATGCGATAAGCGCGATGCGTGACGATGGGCAAGGGCGAACGTTTCCGCTGTCGCGTGTGAACCGAGTTTTCGAGAAAACTTACAGCCTAAATGAATCTGCGATCGAGAGCGCTTTCTTGGAGACGTTCGACGAAACTAACAAACCGATCGCCGAACCAAAGGTCTCATTTCAAAAAGGAACGGATGACGCGAGCGAAATTCTGGACAGGTTGATCGATAATTTCGTGCCGCAAGATGTTGATGAAAGTGAACGCAGTCGTATTCTGGAAACGCTGTGGCTGTCAGCAAAAGATGCATCGGACATCGAAAAGGCTGAACGCGATCTAAAGCATTTGCGCGATTATATCTGGCGGCCTTTTGATGAGCGGGCGAGAGTGCTCGACCATTTTGGGTACATCGATTTTCCGACCGAAAAAGTGACCGAAACTGGCAAGTGGCTGGCAGACGTTCGCGTCGATCGGCCGCTGCTTGTCGGCGAGGCTCTTAAGCAGGGAATATTCGAAGACCTACAGCCGAAAGCCGTCGCGGGTCTGATGGCGGCGCTCGCGGCCGACCCGGACAGAAACTACGGCGAGCTTTATTTGTCGGACGAACTGCTCGACGCGATCTCCGGATTCGAGGACATCATTCACGATGTGTCGCGCGTCGAGTGGCGAAACGGCATCGAACCGGCAGAAGAAATAAATCTTTCCGCCGCCGCTGCCGCCGAGCATTGGGCGCGTGGAATTACCTGGGGCCAACTTGTCGGCAAGACGCAGGCCGAAGAAGGCGATCTGGTAAGGCTGCTTTCCCGCACCGGCGAAGCACTGATGCAGATCGCACATCTTAAGGGTTCAAACCCGGTAGCCGCGGCACTAGCCAGAGAGACGGCGGAGATCATTCTGCGGGAGCCGATCCGGTGAGGTTAGTCGAACGCTTCTATGTGATCTGCGAAAACATTTACGAGCTTATTTGTATTCGAAAGTGCAACAATGTCGGGCCAAACTTTCGAGATTGCGGTGTCAAATTGCCGAAGCCGCATATTTCCGATTCGGATGTGAACTACCTTAGGAGGCGGGATGCTAACGATTATGCGATGCGAGAAATCTGAGTCTTTCGTGACGATGGTCAAATCGCGCTCTTTTGCATATTTCCAGATCTCACTGTCGGACATCTCGTCGTCTATACGACTGACGAATACAAATTCATCGCCTTGCCAGGCGTTGATCCGGTTCGGCAAATTAGCGTCGATCAAATATTTGCTCATGCACCGACCGGTTCCAGAACATAACTGTTCTTCATAACTGAACTAGCAAAACGAAGAGACGCATAGATGTCCTCGCGTTCAAGCGTCGGGTATTGATCGAGAATATCGTCGATCGAGTCGCCACTCGCCAGAAATTCGATAACGGTTTGAACCGTAATTCTCTTGCCGCGAATAGTCGGTTTGCCGTTGCAGACATCCGGGTCGACCGTAATCCGATCAGAAAGAGTTTCCATTCGTTAATATTAACACGAATTGCAAGATGCTTGGCTATGTTTATACGGGAGCCGAAAGTGCAGGTTTGACCGAGCGTATCAGGACGCTTAACATCTACGAAAGCATTCCAATTCCCTGACCGGATTTCATTTCACGATCGCTATGCCTCGAAAAAAGGACGCTCGCCAATCGAATGTCGTTGCCGCAATGGTAAACGGGACCGGCACAAAGGTTGTGCCGGTCGAAATGACCAGTTCGACGAATTATTCGCTTGCGATAATGGCCGGGCTGGCGGTGCTGTGCCTGCTCGTATATTTCCGCGTTTTCACATTCGATTTTGTTTTGATCGACGACGATGTTTACGTCAGCGAAAATCCGTTTATTGCTGGGGGATTGTCATTTGCGAACACGTTGTGGGCATGGACGTCGGTTCACTCGTCGAACTGGCATCCGCTAACCTGGATGTCGCATGCGCTGGATATAAGTTTGTTTGGACTAAATGCGGGCGGGCATCATGCGGTAAATCTGGCTTTACATATTGCGAACAGCGCACTTGTTTTTCTCGTGGTTCGAAATCTGACCGGAGCCATTTGGAAAAGTGCGATTGTCGCGGCGATATTTGCTTTGCACCCCGTTCATGTCGAATCGGTCGCGTGGATCTCAGAGCGAAAGGATGTGCTGAGCACTGTTTTTTGGCTGACCTCGACTTTGCTTTACATCGGCTATGTCAAAAAGCCGGAGCGGACAAATTATTTTTGGGCTTCGGTGGTGTTGTTCGGGCTTGGCCTTGCGTCGAAACCGATGCTGGTTACGATGCCGTTTACGCTTTTGCTGCTTGATTATTGGGCGCTTGAGCGGTTTGAGAAATGGAACGTCTCATCGTTGTTGCCGCTTATAAAAGAAAAGCTCCCTTATTTTGTATTGAGCATCTTATCGGTTCTAGTGACGATCTTTGCACAGGGCACGGGCGGTGCGATACAGGGCATTCAGCGATTCGATATGGCCGACCGGTTGGCGAACGCCGTCACGGCGTATGTAACCTACGCCGCGATGCTGTTTTACCCGGTGAATTTGGGAGCGTGGTATCCGTTCGAACGCGATCTGCCGGTAGCGGGGGTTATCACTGCGGTTTTAGTACTGGCGGCGGTAACCGGCTTGTGTATTTGGCAGATACGCTCACATAAATATTTGTTTGTCGGTTGGTTTTGGTTTGTCGGAACGCTTGTTCCGGTGATCGGGATCGTTCAGGTTGGGCGGCAGTCGATGGCCGATCGTTATACTTATATCCCGTATATTGGCCTGACGATTGCGGTCGTTTGGCTGATCGCTGATTTAGTGGCGAAATTGAAGATCGACCAAAGAATTACTGCGGCATTTGCGGCAATTATTATTGCGGTGTTCGGCGTGCTTTCATTCCGGCAGGTGTCTTATTGGCAAAACAGCGAGACGCTTTTTCAGCACACGCTTTCGGTTACCAATAATAACTATTTTATTGAACACAATTACTGCTTTTATCTTCAAAAAAATAACCGGTTGGGTGAGGCTGAAAACTATTGCAAGGCTGCGATCGAACACGACCCTGAATTGGCCGGGGCGCATAATACGCTTGGCACGATCAAGCTGAAGCAAAAGAAATTTGCTGAGGCAAAGAGCGGTTTTGAGCAGGCGATTCAGCTAAAGCCGGCATATCCGCAGGCGTATGCAAATCTCGCGTTAGCCGCCGCAGGCGAGAACGATTTTGCTGCCGCTGTGAACTACATTTCAAAAGGTGTGGAGATTGACGACCAGGGTTTTTTTGACGGGCAGCGTTTGGTTGATCTCTATTCGAATATCGGAAACGGAGCGATGCAGCAAAAGATGTACCCGATCGCCGCGTCGGCGTATGAAAAAGCTTTATCGGCTCAGCCGAATAATCCTGAGCTGAGCAGAAACCTGGCATTGGCTATGCATCAATCGGGAAGGACGAGCGAGGCGATCGAGATACTTGAAAAGGTTGTCAGGGTCGGCTCAGGGTCGGCGGAACTTCACAACAGTCTCGGGCTGATGTACGCCCAGACCAATCGCATCGAGGAAGCAAAGGTTCAGTTTCGCCGGTCGCTGCAGATCAATCCAAATTTCGCACCGGCTCAGAACAATCTGCGTCAAGCGTCGGGCCAGTGAACAAAGGAAATGCTCAACGGTAAAAAGATCGTGGTCGTGATGCCGTCGTACAACGCAGCGAAAACGCTGGAGCGTACGGTCGCGGAAATTCCGCGCGATATTGTCGATGAGATCTTGCTGGTTGATGATGCGAGTTCGGATAAAACTGTCGAGATCGCGAACCGTCTTGGGCTTAAGGTGTTTCTGCACGAAACTAATTATGGTTACGGACGCAATCAAAAGACTTGCTACCGCGAGGCTCTGCGACTCGGTGCGGACATTGTCGTAATGGTTCACCCCGACTATCAATATTCGCCAAACCTGATCGTGCCGATGACGGGGATGATCGCGTATGGCGAATATGACGCGGTGATCGGTTCACGCATACTCGGCAAAGGCGCGCTCGCCGGCGGCATGCCGATTTACAAGTATGTCTCGAACCGCCTGCTGACGCTGTTTCAAAACATATTGCTGAATTACAAGCTGTCGGAATATCACACAGGGTTCCGGGCGTTTAGTCGCGAGGTGCTCGAAACATTGCCGCTCGATGAAAACTCGGACGATTTTGTTTTCGATAATCAGATGTTGGCACAGGCGGTGTATTTCAGGTTTCGTATCGGCGAAATCTCGACGCCGACAAGGTATTTTGAGGAAGCATCGTCGATCAATTTTTCGCGAAGCGTGAAATACGGTTTTGGCGTTTTGGCGACCTCGGTTTCTTATCGATTTCACAAGTTCAAGATAGTCCGTTCCCGGCTATTTCGTGCTCGCGGACAGGGGCTGCTTGAGGATTACTATAGCGAAGTTCCAAACGTCGAAGACGAGATCAAGCCAAAGGCGAAAAAACTGAAAGGAGCAAATTAAGAGCAATGAGAAGACGAGAATTTCTGGGCACAGCGGCCGCAGCGGCTATCGGTATTGCGGCAACTGAACGGGCGTTTGGTAAGGCCTTGCCGCTGCAATCTTTCGAGCTCGAAGAGAAAACCGCTGTCGAACTTCAGGCGATGATGGCGAAGGGCGAGATGTCCGCTAAAGAGATAACGGAGATATATCTGAAACGTATCGCAACCGTCGATAAGCAGATAAACTCGATCATCGAGGTCAATCCGGATGCGGTGAAGATCGCCGAACAGCTCGACCGTGAACGGCGTGATGGCAAAATTCGCGGGCCGCTGCACGGCGTTCCGGTTGTTATCAAAGACAACATCGACACAGCCGACAAGATGAAGACGACGGCCGGAAGTCTCGCTTTGCTGAACGCTCCTACACCCGCACGAGATGCTTTTATAGTCGAGAAACTTCGCGAGGCCGGAGCCGTGATTCTGGCGAAAACAAACCTAAGCGAATGGGCAAATTTCCGCGACGGCGATTCGATCAGCGGTTGGTCTGGCCGCGGCGGGCAGACGCGGAATCCGTATATTCTGGATCGTAATCCGTGTGGCTCGTCATCGGGAACAGGCGCGGCGATCGCGGCAAATCTTGGAGCATTGGGCATCGGGACCGAGACTGACGGTTCGATACTCTGTCCGGCGTCGATCTGCGGCATTGTCGGTCTGAAACCCACTGTTGGATTAGTATCACGAAGCGGTATCATTCCTATCGCACATTCACAGGACACGGCGGGGCCGATGACGCGGTCGGTTGCGGACGCGGCTGCGATGTTAAATGTACTCGATTCCGTTGACTCGCGAGACGCTGCAACGACCGCAAACGGAAAGCGTGAGCGTGTTGATTATACGAGCTTCCTGAAAGCCGATGGACTGAAAGGTGCCCGTATCGGTGTCGCGCGCAATTACTGGGGCAAACGCAAAGAGGTCGATAAGGTGATGGACGCGGCTCTCGATGCGATGAAAAAGGCGGGAGCGATATTGGTTGACGTGACGTTCGATTCGATAGGGAAATTCGGTGCCGCGGAGTTTGAGGTGTTGCTCTATGAGTTCAAAACCGACCTCGAAAAATATCTGACCGAACGCAACGCTGAGCACAAAACGCTAGTCGAGTTGATGCAGTTCAATACCGACAACGCAAAACGCGAAATGCCGTATTTTGGCCAGACGATATTTGAACAGGCGGCAAAGAAAGGGCCGCTTACGACAAAGGAATACACTGACGCTCTTGCACTAGCGAAACGCCTGACGCAGGCCGAGGGAATCGATCTGGTGATGGACAAGGAAAAGCTCGACGCATGTGTGGGGCCGTCGAATGCGCCGACGTGGATGATCGACACCGTAAACGGCGATTGCGGCAGCGGTTATGTTTCGAGTTCGGGGCTGGCGGCCGTCGCCGGTTATCCGAACATTACCGTTCCGGCCGGGTTCGAACGCGAACTGCCATTAGGTATTTCATTTTTTGGAAAAGCGTTTACTGAAGGCACGTTGATAAAGCTCGCGTATGCGTTTGAGCAAACGACGAAGTTAAGACGGAAACCGAAATTTCTTCCAACTTATTTGGCTTAATTCATTGCGGCAGACCGATGCGTTCGGCGATAAGCCGTAAGCCATCGAGCGTGAGATTTTCGTCGACGATGTCGAAAACCTTAGTCTCAGCGGCGATGAGAGTCGCGAAACCTCCGGTCGCGACGACCTTTGGTTTTTCGTTTGGGCTGTATTCGGAACTGATACGTTCGATCAATCCTTCGACCATAGAAATGTGGCCATAAAAAACGCCTGATTCGATCGATCCCTCGGTCGTGTTTCGAATAACTGCTTCCGGTTTCTTGATCCTTACAGCCGGCAGTTTTGCGGTCTTTAGATGAAGAGCCTCGGCCATAGTACTCATTCCCGGAGCGATCAGCCCGCCGATGTATTCGCCTTGAGCATTTGCCACATCCATCGTCGTTGCTGTTCCAAAGCTGCAGACGACCAACGGTTTTCCGTATTTTTGAATCGCACCAAATACATTAACGATCCGGTCCGCCCCGACGGCTGAGGGCGGTTCGTAAGCGATCGGCATTCCGAGATCGAACGTTGCGTCCACAAACGCCGCCTTTACCTTGAACAGATCAAGGCAAACTTTTGCGAAAACATCGTTGAGCACCGGCACGACCGAAGCAACGATAACTGACGCGAATTTTAACTTTATAAATTTTTCATTGAGAACGTGGAAGCGGTCGAAGACCAGTTCGTCAGCGGTGTAGTCGATTCTGGTAGCAATGTTGAACTTATGGACGAGATTAGCTCCGTCGAAGATACCGAACTTGATCGAGGAGTTTCCGATGTCGATTGCCAGTAGCATTTAAAGTGTAAAGGTTGAAAAGTGAAAAAGTGAAAAAGGCGGATAGCGGTCTCCTACTTTTTCACTTTTAAACATTTTCACTTTTGAACTTTTCTTATCCTTGCAGCGGCAGGCCGTCATAGACGACGTTCCAGCCGTTTGATTTACTTGTTCTCAGGCTTCGGCTGAACCAATGATGTGCGGCGGTCGGATCGTCGTAGAGTTGGACCGAAGGAAGATGTTCGCGCGGATCGACGCGGCAGATCGCGGCCCCGACCGAGGCGCTTTTAATGCACAACAATGCGACCATGTTTTCCTTTTGCAGGATCGCGGTGCGGAGCCGTACATCGTCGTTCTCGACGTCAAAGTCCTCAAACGTGGCCAGTTCGTCGTCGAAATCAACCGGATTGTCTAATTCGGATTCAAAATCAAAATCGTCTTTCATAACTCGTAGTTAGAAGTTACACCGTTGAGCGGGAATGTTCAAGCAAATGGCGGATTCAGTTGGCCCGGTCGCTACCGCTTCCGGTTCTGACAGGACGGTCGATGCCGCTCGCCGTTCTGAGTTTTTCAACGTCACCGGCCTGGATTATCGTAACATTGCCGTCAGATTGCCGAACACGAAGCGCCCCGTTTTCTTCGAGGCCGTCGGTCGTGCCCTCGACCGTTTCATTTTGTATCATCACGCGGACGGATTTGCCTGTGAAATAGCTCGAACGCTTTCGCCATTCATCAATAATATTGGCCGGGCCGTTTTCGCCGGCGAGAACATCGTAAAAATGACCAAAGTAATTTGTCAGAACCTGAGTCAAATGTTCGACTGAGGGAACGGCAATGGACAATGAACCGGACGCGGCCGCTGGGCCTGATTGCTCTAATGATGTTGCGATATCGGCTAATTCGGGCGGAAAATTCGATGATCGGATATTTATCCCGATCCCAACAACGACCGCAAGCCCTTTTGTGGTTTCAGCGGTTTCGGCAAGAATTCCGCAGATCTTTTTTTCATTTACGAGCAGATCGTTAACCCATTTGATGTCGGGTTTGACGCCGAATTCTTCGAGCGTGTCATGCACCGCAACACCGGTCATCAGCGTAATCAGCGGCAGGTTTTTGGTTTCCAGTTTAGGCCGCAGAACGATGCTGAAATAAAGCCCGGCGTCGTTGTCCGAAACCCAAACCCGTCCGTGCCGTCCGCGGCCGGAGGTCTGCTGCCGCGCGACGATGCACAGGCCCTCATCCGCACCTGACCGCGCTTGTTTCAAGGCTTCGGTGTTAGTGGAATCAATTGCGTCGTAGGTGAGGATGTTGGTGTTCATTGGAAAGACAGGCTAACAGCCTGTCATACAGGCCGCCATAAGGAATCGGTATAAAAATTCTCTTTGTCAAAGAAATCGGCATCTATTTCAAATCCGCTTTCGGCGGCGAGGCCCTCGATCATCGCACGGGTGTATTTCTGTGAGATCTCCATAAACAGCGGTTCCCATTGTTCGAAATCAAAAGTGCGATCTAACGCAGCGATGTGCACGGTTTGCTTTTCGCGACTGATAAGGAACGAACGAGCCGCACATTCGACCGGGCGATATTGTGCGTAATGAGAAAAATTTTCGATGTCGAAATCGGCGCCGAGTTCGCGGTTTATGCGAGTCAACAGATTCAGGTTGAACGCTGCGGTCACGCCCTGTTTATCGTCGTATGCGGCGACTATCACGCGGGGATCTTTCTGCATATCGAAACCGATAAAGAGCAGGTCGTTATCGTTCATCACACTGCGCAACTCGCGAAAGAAATCCAAAGCCTTTTGACGAGAAAAATTGCCGATGTTTGAACCAAGAAACATCAGAACCTTTCGGCGTCCGGTTTCGCTCTTTAAAGAGCCAAGTATCTTAAAGTAATCGCCGGTGTGCGGATTTATCTTTAACGACGGGAATTTTTCATGGAATCTTGCTGCGAGAACATCATTTGCTTCCTGAGAAATATCGATCGGCGAGTAAGTAAAATCGAGGCCTTGTTTCAGGAAATGATCGATCAACACGGCAGTTTTCGCTCCGTCGCCGGCGCCGAGTTCTATCAGGTCGATGTCACTCGCATTGTCGGTAAACGCCTCGTAAATTTCCTTGGTTTGTTCGGTAAAAACCTTAAACTCGGCGCGTGTCGGATAATATTCCGGGAGCTTCATTATCTCCATAAAAAGCCGCGTGCCTTCGTCATCGTAAAAATAACGCGACGAAAGCTGCTTTGGCGTGGAGATCAGCCCACAAAGCACGTCCTCGGCAAACTGCGTGAGTTCGGGAGAAGTAGAGGTGTCCATACATTATTCAAACAGGATGTACAGGATAGATAGGATTATCTCAGGGTCTGGGCTTGATCCTAAATATCCTGTGCATCCTGTTAAATTATCCTTTTACCAACCGAATTCCCGTAAACTGCCAACGCAGGTGCGGGTGGAAAAAGTTGCGATAGGTCGGGCGGCTGTGGCCTTGCGGTGTTATGACCGAGGCTCCTCGCAAGACCATTTGATTTATCATAAACTTGCCGTTATATTCGCCGACCGCTCCGGCCGGTTTTTTGAATCCCGGATATGGCAGATACGCCGAGTTTGTCCATTCCCAACGCTGGCCCCAATCGAAACTTTCGTTTGCGGCTTCCCATTCGAACTCGGTCGGCAGTCGCATGTTTTTCCATTCGGCAAAGGCGGCTGCTTCGTACAGCGAAATATGACAAACCGGAGAGCCCATCGGCAGTTTTTGCAGCCCGCCGAGCGTAAAATGATGCCATTCGCCGTCGAGGTTGTGCCAGTAAAGCGGTGTCCCTATGTTTTCGCGGTTTACCCAATCCCAACCTTCCGAATGCCACAAAAGCGGATTGCGATAACCATCGTCTTTTACAAACTCAATAAACTCGGCATTTGTTACAAGGCTGTCGCAGATCGCGAATTCGTTTAGGTAAACCTTGTGCTGCGAATGCTCATTGTCGAACGAAAAGCCGTTGCCGTTGTAGCCGATCTCGTAAATTCCTTTTGCGATCTCAATAAAGTTACCGGCCGCATTTTCAACCGCCTCGACCAGTGCAAAATTTTCTTTGTAAACGGGAAAGAGCGGATTCTGAGCGAGCATGAATTTCAAGTCGGTCAGGAATAATTCCTGATGCTGCTGTTCGTGGTTTAGGCCGAGAATGACAAGGTCATTCAATTGCGGATTGCGGATAGCGGACTGCGGATTTGAATCCGGATTGTCGCTGCCGATCAATTCAAGCATTTTTTGATCGACGTGTTTTCGATACTCGAATACGCGCTTTACAGTCGGGCGGCTTAGGTCGCCGCGATGGTCTCGGGACGTACGGTCGCCGATGGAGTTGTAATAACTGTTAAATAGAAAGCCGAAATTTTCGTCGAAAACCTGATAACCGGGAGCTTGCTTTTTGAGGATCATTTCCTCAAAAAACCAGGTCGTATGTGCAATGTTCCATTTTGGCGGCGAGACATCGACTGTCGGCTGCGGAATGTAATCTTCGATCTCGAGCGGTTCGCAGAGTTGTTCGGTAAAGCCGCGGACGCGCTTATAAAATTCCGCAAGCGTCTCCGTTTCGGACGAATGTTTCTGAACAGGCTGCATTGTTCTATTAGAACAAATTGCTCCGGGTTTACAAAGGATTTCGAGTTCTTTGAAAAATAATAAAATCGCGGCTTGCCGCTCTATTTGCGGCGAAGCTGTGCTTCGCCGGCCGACTGAAAATGATCAATCGCGGCTATGCCGCCGCTTCTTAGCCATACCGAAAAGCGGCGGCGTAGCCGCGAGTTTCAAGAAACGCATGCCGGAAAAGCAAGCTTTTCCGCAAATAGAGCGGCAAGCCGCGAAGAGACTGCTTTCTGTGCAAAAACCAGACTTAGAGGCAAGTTTTTCAAAGAATTCTTATGAATCAAAAATGCGCTATCTCGTGAAAGACTATTTCTCTATCTTAATAAGTGCTTCGCAGGAGATTTCTGCCAGGTATGGATCGTGGCTGGTTTGATGTGTTTGTAATATGTTTATCGACGAGCGGCTTCCTATTACACCGAGGGCGAATGCAGCTTCGCGGCGTGTATCGTCGGACTCGTTCTTATTCTGTATTACGTCGCTCAGTTTTATCGCGGCGGCACCAAAAACTGGAAATTCTTTCGTGATGTCCCGACCGTAGCTCTGTTTGAACTTGTCCGGCAGAAAATTTTGCGGCGTGACAATATAGGCGTTGCCTATTTTTACGATCTGAGCGATCTGCCCGATAGAGCGTGCAGCAGAGCGGCGGACAAACTCAGTCTCTTCTTTAGGCCTTTCGCTAAGGAGTTTGTTAAGTGTTTCGACTGCGGATATGTCGCCGATCTCGCCCAGAGCGATAACGACAGCACTTTTAACCTCAAGGTCTTTTTCTCTTTCGAGAAGTCGCAATAGTGGTGGTGTTGCAGATTTATCGCGAACAACACCCAGCGAATACGCTGCCTCTTTTCGAACGAACGGCTTTTGGTCGTTTAGCAACGGAATTAAAACCTGAGTAGCTTCGGAAGATTGCAAGAAGACGACTGCCGATGTCGCAGTTGCGCGGACTATTTCGTCGGCATCTTTCAATGCTGGAATTGCGATCCGCGATGCCTGTTCGGTTTGTAGATTTCTAATTTGAAACAGAGCGTCGCGTTTTTGTTCGGTCGAGCCGGATTGCAGGGTGAGAGCGAGGTTGTCGAGATTTTGGGCTGAGGAATTAACCGCGAAACACGCGAAAAACGCTAAATAAAGAAAAGACAAAGGGAAGCGGTCAAAACACCATCTTCCATTCATTTTCCCTTCCTTTGTCCGCTTCTTTCTCACGCTGCGTGCCGTGTGGTGGTGGCCTGGACGCGTTCCCATTCGCCGACCTGACGGGCGCGTTCGTTTTCATAGGCGCCGGAAAGCGACTGGATTACGTCGTCGGTTGCGGTTCGGATTCTGCGTTGTGTGTCTCGGATCGAGGAGCGGCCTGAATTGGCGTTTGGTAGTCGGTCTATGTCGTGCGGCGGAATTGTCTGGTTTCGTTTGACCATCGTTTTAGCCCCCTTTTTGGTAGGCCAGACGGTCAAACCGCAGCTTAAATGTTTAAGTCGGTACCGCCTGCAACAAAAATTTTCTTAACGTCAAAAATTTCGTGTGTTAAATCTCCTACCTTTACGGTTTTGTCAGAATAACATAAATGTTAAAAATCTGGTAAAGAAATTTCGACTTTTCGTGGAGTTTCCAATAGAATAGCGACATGCAGTTTTCGCGACACTTACTCGCCCTTATTTAGCCACTCGCGATCGTTTCGCGACGTGGCGACCTCAAACCATAATTAACGATCAGACAGCAACGCAATTGGATAGATGAAATTTATCCGGTAGAATTGCACTTTTGCGATTTCCCGGGTTCTCGGGAACTCAGTGCTACAAATATGGACGAAAAGTATTTTGCAAAAAAGATAGAAGCAAAGTGGCAGAAAAGATGGGCCGAATCGGGCGCATTTGAAACGGATGTCGATGACGCGAAGCCTAAGTTTTATCAGCTTGAGATGCTGCCCTATCCATCAGGAAATCTGCACATGGGCCACGTGCGGAACTATTCCGTCGGCGATGCGGTTGCGTGGTTTAAGCGGCTGAAGGGATTTAATGTACTGCACCCGATCGGTTGGGATTCGTTTGGCCAGCCGGCCGAGGACGCGGCCGTAAAACGCGGTGTGAACCCGCGTGAGTGGACCGAAGAAAACATCAAGGCGATGCGCGGGCAATTGCAACGGCTTGGGATCAGTTATGACTGGTCGCGGCAGATGGCGGCTCACCGGCCCGAATATTACAAATGGGACCAGTGGTTTTTTTTGAAAATGTTCGAAATGGGGCTGGCGTACAAAAAGAAAACGCAGGTCAACTGGTGCGAACACGATAAGGCGACGCTTTCGAACGAGCAGGCAAGCGGCGGTTTGTGCTGGCGTTGCGGCAACCCTGTAACAAAGAAAGACCTTGAACAATGGTTCCTGAAAACGACTGCATATGCCGACCAGTTGATTGACGATCTGGAAACGATCGAATCGGGCTGGCCGGCACACGTTGTGAAAAGGCAGCGCGATTGGATCGGGCGATCAACCGGTGCGTATGTTGATTTTGAAGTAAGAGTGACGCCTGGCACAAGCCCCGTTCAAGAGGGAACGGCTAAAGCCGTCACTCTTACGGTTTTCACGACGCGGATCGATACGATCTACGGGGCAAATGCGGTCGTTGTTGCGGCGGAGCATCCGGTTATCATCGAGCATTTATCGCAGTTTTCCGACGAGGTTCACGCAAAGATACAGCAGATCCGCGCTGAAAAGCTGAACCCGACGAATCACGAGACCGAGGCGATCAAAGACGGAATCGACACCGGCCTGAAAGCAATCAATCCGTTCAGCGGCGAGGAACTGTCGATTTGGATCGGCAATTACGTGATGATGGAATACGGCACCGGAGCGGTGATGAGTGTCCCGGCGCATGATGAGCGGGATTTTGAGTTTGCTCAGAAATTCGGTCTGCCGATCAAGCGGGTGATTTCAGAGGAGCCTGAATTACAATTGCTCAAAACCGTCTACAACGAAGAAGTCGAGCTTTTTGAAAATCCGAAATTATCCGAAAGAGATCTGAAAATCCATGAAAAAACTTTTGCGTATTTGCAGGAAAATGTCGAAGAGCTAATCGCAAAATACTATGAAATACATGGAACTCAAATAATAAATGCCGACAGATCAAAAGAGCTTTTTGACATTTATAACCAAAACCGTCTGGAAAATGACCGTCCGGCCCGGCCATCCGCTTCGGCTCTTACACGACTGATTTTGCGAAGGCGTTTGAACGAATTACCCGAAGGCTCGACCGTTGTTTTAACCGCCGGCGGGCAGGCCGCAGGCAAAACAACGGCTATCAGAGAAAATATGGGCGCCGATTTGATTTACGATTCGGTTATGGCAAGTAAAGAAGGAAATCGCAAAGTATTGAACTTGATTGCTGACCACGGACATTTTGCAAGGATAATTTATGTTCATCGGCCTGTCGGGCACGCGGTTGTTGCGATGATGAAACGTCAGACAGCCGAAGGACGGGCGGTTTCAGAAGAAAATATGGCGAGCGGGCATTTCGGGAGTCAGCAGGCATTTATCAATGATACGCACGCCTACGCTGAGAGCAAGGGTTTTGTAATTTATTATTTCGAAACTATCGAGAATGGGCCGCCGATAGAGATTTCTTTGAACGAACTAAAGGAAAAGGCGTATAGTAATAGGGAGGAGGTTCTACAAAAAATAATCTATGGAATTAACGACCAATACAAAAGAAGTGAATACCGAAGAGAACTGCGAAACACCGTCGCCGACTCAAAAGAGACGGATGACTCCAGAGGAAGTGGAAGCGTGGGGCGAGGAAGTGCACCGGCAAGTGATTCGAAACATGTCATCGGTAGTTCCGCCCGTAGGTCCTCCTCCGCGCACTTCACCCCTAAAGTAGCCTTCACTGATTACGGATTTCTTATAAATTCCGAAGAATGGTCTGGAAAAGCCTCGGCCGACGCCAAGAGCGAAATGACGAGTTTTGCCGAAAAAAGCGGTTTTGGCGAAGCTGCGACTACGTTTCGTATTCGCGATTGGGGAATATCGCGGCAGCGGTTTTGGGGCGCGCCGATCCCGATAATTTATTGCGACAAATGCGGCGTTGTTCCCGAAAAGCCAGAGAATCTGCCTGTCGAATTGCCGGAGAATGCGCCGTTTACGGGAACGGGCGAATCGCCGCTGGCGAAGGTGCCGGAGTTTTTCGAGACTACTTGCCCGAAATGCGATGGCACGGCGAAACGTGAAACGGACACGATGGATACCTTTGTCGATTCGTCCTGGTATTTTTTCCGCTATCTCGATCCGAAAAACACTGAGATGCCATTCGATTCGGCAAAAGCGGCGTATTGGACGCCGGTCGATCAGTATATCGGCGGCGACGACCACGCGGTGATGCATCTGATCTACGCGCGGTTTTGGACTAAGGTGATGCGTGATCTCAGTCTGGTCAGTTTTGATGAGCCGTTTCAGCGTTTACTGACGCAGGGAATGGTCGTCGGCGAGACATTTTTTGATGAAACCAGCGGCAAGCGGACGTATTATCCGCCTACCGATGTGAACGTCGAACGGGATGCGAAAGGCAAACTAACGTCTGCAAGATCGAAAGACGGCATCAAGCTGAAACACGCGATCGAGCGGATGTCTAAATCAAAGGGCAATGGCGTCGATCCTGACGAAATGGTCGAGATCTACGGAGCGGACGCGACGCGGTTGTTCGTTTTGTTTGCTGCTCCGGTCGAGAACGAGCTTGTCTGGCACGAATCGGGAATCGAGGGTGCGGTTCGCTTTCTGCAACGGGTTTGGCGTTTCGTGCATAAATGGCATAGCGTTTTTCAGTCGTTCAGTATGCAGGAGCCGACCGAAGAGCCGTCAGATGCCGCGAAAAAACTCAGGCAGAAAACTCACCAGACGATCAAGCGCGTTCAGGATAGTTTGGAATCTCTACAGTTCAATACGCCGGTTGCCGGGCTTATGGAATTGTGCAACGCTCTTTACGATTCAAAGATCGAGCCGGAAAATGCCGCTCCGCAGGAGTTATATGCGGTTTACGAGGCGGCGATGGCGTTGACGCTTATGCTCTCGCCGTTTGCCCCGCACTCGGCGGAGGAACTGTATGCGCAGATCGTAGGAAATGACGACGGAATGATGGCGAACAACGAGAGGTTTCCTGAATACAGCCCTGAACTTGCGAGCTCCGACGAGATCGAGATCGCCGTTCAGGTAAACGGAAAACTGCGTTCACGCATTTTTGCATCGCCCGAGGCGACGAACGAGCAACTGCAAGAAATGGTTCTGAGCGATGAAAAGGTGAAGGAGTATACCGACGGGAAAGAAATTGAAAAAGTGGTAGTTGTCCCCAGGCGTTTGGTAAGTATAGTTGTGAGATAATGACGATCGCTCAGTCGTACTCTCATTTTTTGGCCGGATTCTGACGATGAAGTGGTTTTTTGCCCTAAACGAAGACAGCTCTAGTTTTCTGGATTATGCCAGGATGATCTTGGTCGCAGTTCATACTGCGCAAAAGCATACGTCTCTGGAGCCTTACTTTCTTTACGACGGCGACGAAAATGATTTGACAGAAACTCTGCGGCAGCGAGGTGTGACCGTGGTAAAACGCCGAGCTTTTCTTTACGACAGGTTGAAGCAGATCGCAGATCTAAGAAATTATGAAGATGTATTACGTATCGGCGCGGGAGCATTTCTGCGGACCGAGATCCCGCAGCTTACCGAGGAAATGCAGATCGCGGACGAATACGTGTTGTATACCGATGTCGACATAATGTTTATGGATGACGTGGGGGACCAATTGACCCGGCTGCGGCCGAAATACTTTGCCGTTGCTCCTGAGCATGACAAAACAAATTATAAGAAAATGAATTCCGGCGTAATGCTGATGAATTTGAAGAATTTACGAAGTCGTGATGCCGAATTTCGAGATTTTATGGTGCGAAACATGGAAAGATTGGTGGATTACGGGTGGGACCAGGGTGCTTACAGACTTTTTTATAAGGGCAAGTTTTTCGGTTTCCACTGGAACAAACTCCCGCCCGAATTTAACCAAAAGCCATATTGGGGCGCATATGACCATGCGAAAATCATTCATTTTCACGGGCCGAAACCCTTTCAAAAAGAAGTCATGACATCGCCGAACCCTCCGGATTATGCAAAACCGCTTTTGCCTCTCGTTACGGATCAATATATAGAGCTCTGCGAATTGTGGGAAAAGCATTACCTTGAGGCCAAACAGCATATATCCGGCGAATCGGATCATCATAACGGAATATAAACAATAGCGACGTAAGCATTCAAACGGTCACAGTTTCTTTAAACCTTGCTTGAGCAATGCAAAAAAACTAGAATGAAAGTGTTCGCGTTCGGCAAAAGTTCACTGGAAATGTGTCAATATAATAGGCTTAGACTTTCCCCCTCGGCCTGGGCCGGTGTCGAGAGATAGATGAAAGAGTGCCAGCTTTGCAAAAATTGCTACACGGATGACGTAGCGACCTGTCCAAAAGACGGGATGCCGACGATGCACACCATCGCCGGTGAGCCTGTATTGGAGGGCAAATACCACCTCGAAAGCCGCCTCGGACAGGGCGGTATGGGTGTGGTTTACAAGGCGCGCCACGCATATCTCAAAACTCAGCTAGCGATCAAAATAATTCTGCCCGATCTGGTCGGAAACGACCCGCAGCTTGTCACCCGGTTTCGTCAGGAGGCTCTCGCCGCCGCCGCAATTCGTCATCAAAATGTCGTCGCTGTAACGGACTATGGCGTAATTCAAGGTTCGATCCCGTTCCTTGTGATGGAGTTTGTCGATGGCGAATCGCTGCACGATCTGCTGACGCGCGAGAAACGGCTCGAACCCGAAAAGGCGCTTGAGCTGATGTCGGCGATCTGTTCGGGCGTCGGAGCCGCGCATCACCAAGGCATTGTTCACCGCGATCTGAAACCGCTGAACATAATGATCTGCAAGGACAAGCCGAGCATTTCACAGGCGGTCAAGATACTCGATTTCGGGCTGGCAAAGATCAAGTCCGGCGAACTGTTAGGATCGTTTATTCAGGCGCAAACCACAGGGCTGATGGGTTCGCCGTATTACATGGCGCCGGAGCAGTGGGCCGACGACGAGCCTGATTCGCGATCAGATATTTACAGCCTCGGTGTAATGCTTTATCAGATGCTTGCCGGCGATGTGCCGTTCAAGGGATCGTCGATACCGGCGATAATGAAAAAGCACATCAGCGATCCGGCCCCGCGTTTTGCCGAGGTCGGCGTCGCCATTTCGCCCGAGGTCGAGGCCGCAGTACTCCACACGCTGAAAAAAGAAAAGGACCAACGAACGTCATCTGTCGAACAGATGATCCAGGAATTTAAGGACGCTGTTTATCCGCCGGGAATCGGCATTCACACTACGTCGGGAATGGGAGCAGCGTTGCCGGTTTCGACGCTGAATGTTCTTACCAATCCGGCCAGGTCGCAGGTTTTTGTGGACAATGTCGCCGTCGGCGAAACCCGCGACGACGGCTGGATAACCTTAAACGGCGTTCAGACCGGAAATCATCGTCTGCGTGTATCAAAAAGCGGCTACAACGATTGGTTTGGTGATGTGGTATGTGACGGAAAGCCCCAACAGGTGGTTGCCGATCTTGCCGGAGCCGCTGCCGGCGTTGCCGGGCCGACGGTCGCTTATTCTGGCGGGCTTTCACAGAACACCCCGCAGAATTTGTCTTCGACGCTTGGTTCGATGCCAGATGTACAGAAAACGCAGTTTCAACACCATCAAACCGGCGAACAACAGTCCGCAGTTATTTCCCAGCCGCCAAAACGGTCATTTGTTTCGCCGCTTGTCCTTGCAATCGTTGCGGTTATGGTTCTCGGTGGGCTGGGCGTAGCCGGTGTCGGCGGTGCATGGATGATGGGCTGGATCGGCTTCGGCGGCGGCGGCGGTGGAAACGGGACAAACGGTATCGATATTAGCAACGCCCAAAAAACACCAACGCCCGAGCCTGACACACCGGGGCAGACAAAACCTGATCTTGCGGCCATTACTGGTGGAACCTTTATGATGGGACGAAACGAAGGCGGCAATCTTGAAAAGCCGGAGCACTCGGTTACGGTGAAAGATTTCATGATGGACAAGACCGAAGTTACCAATACGGAATTTCGCGAATTCCTGACCGCCGAAAAATATCAGCCGAAAACAGGCGAGCGATTTCTTGCCCACTGGGTCAACGGCAAACCGATAGCCGGTGAGGAAAAAATGCCGGTCCGGTTTGTCAACCTCGAGGACATCGAAGCCTTTGCAGTTTGGCGCTCGAAACGTGACGTCACGACGTATCGCCTGCCGACCGAGCAGGAATGGGAATATGCTGCTCGAAACGGTGCGAAGCAAAACCTCTATCCCTGGGGAAATGATTTCAAAGAGAGTTGTGCAGTTCTTGACCGCGGCGGCTCCGATCCTGAACCTGTCGGGACAAAATCGTGTCCTAATGACGCGGGTGTAAATGATCTGATCGGAAATCTTATCGAATGGACGAGTTCGGACCCGTGGCTCTATCCCGGAAGTGCCGGAGTAATCGAGTTAAAAGGCGAAAAGAAAAAAATGCTCCGCGGTGGCAGCGCCGAATACAAATCGACGGGAGCGGACGCGGCGACGGCCACGTTCCGGCTCGAAACGCCCATCACGACGCGTGCCGCTGTACTCGGATTCCGGCTTGTTCGTGATAAGTAATCGCGGCTTAATATAGTTGAGAATTAGGAGGGCTCGTCACAACGACGGGCTTTTTTATCGTCGGCAAAGCCTTATTTCAACTTTGCATCGGCTTAGGCTAAAATCTTGAGCAGTTAAGCGGCATTCATATTTCGACCCGATGAATATAATTCTCGCCCAAGAAAGATCCGGCAGCGAACAGGTTCCCGAACAGGAATTTCAAAAGGGACTGATCCTGGTCGGACGCGATGCGTTCGAATGCGATGTCGCCTTCAAGGGCGAGCGTTATCCGATGGTTTCGCGCAAGCACGCGGAGCTACGTTGGCACGAGGGCAAGTGGCTGTTGATCGATCTGGATTCCAGCTATGGAACTTATCTGAACGGCCAGCGGATCGCTGCTCCGACGCAGATCGCAACGGGAAACCGTTTGCAGTTCGGTCAGGACGGCCCAGTGATCAAGGTGGTCTGGTTTGAGGTGTTGGCGGAATCGGGCAGAGCATTTGCCCCCGAGGCCGTGAATGTTCAGTCTGCTCCGCAAGTGCCCGTAGCGGTGATCGCTCTGCCGTCTGCATCGCTCGAACGCCCAGGAACAAACGCTCTACCTATAAAGCTCGCGAAACCAGTTACATGGCTCGGACGCGAACCCGAATGCGATATTGTTTTCGATGCTTCGTCGGGAACGGTCTCGCGGCGGCATGCGTCAATAAAGATCGAAGACCCGGACTATCTGCTGGTCGATAACAATAGTTTTAACGGCACCTTGGTAAACGAACAGCGGATCAGCGGCGAGGTGCCGCTTTTCGACGGCGACGCGATACGGCTCGGCATGGGCGGGCCTGTTATCAAGTTCGTTTGTCCGGGGCGAAATGCTCCGGCCGGTGCGGAACTTGCAGCCCAACGCTCGGCACATTCGATAAATATTCCCGCTGACGGTTCACCGAAGACAGTCGTTTTGAAGCTCGATAAAACTCCGTCCGCATTGCCGAATGCCGGCACGTCTCAGCCGCAGATGTTGATGTCGGTTGCGTTTGACGAAAGAAACAAGATAAAGATCGGGCGTGACAAAACCAACGACATTCAGCTTGACGGGCTGCAGATGTCGAAGTTTCACGCTCGCGTCACACGCTCAGGAGCGGAGTTCGTTGTCGAGGACGTTGGCTCGACGAACGGCGTTTTTGTAAACGGCGCGCGCGTAACAAAACAGCAAATCGGGCCGAACGATTCGATCCAGATCGGCTCGTTTTTGCTCAAGGTCGATCCGGCGGGAAGCGTTGGGGTTTTCGATACGCGTTCGAAAACCCGGGTCGATTGCGTCAACATAACCCGTGAGGTCGGAGGCCGTTTTGGCGGCTCGAAAATCAGAATTCTCGACGGAATTTCGCTCTCGATCCAGCCGAATGAGTTTGTCGGTTTATTAGGGCCGTCGGGGGCGGGCAAATCGGCGTTGATCGAGGCTTTGAATGGTGTCCGTCCGGCCAATTCGGGTTACGTGCGGATAAATAATCTCGATCTTTACCGGCATCTCGATTCGCTGAAACAGGCTATCGGTTACGTGCCTCAGGATGACATTATTCATCGTGAACTGACGGTTTACCGCACGCTGTTTTACGTTGCAAAGCTGCGGCTGTCGCGGGATGTTTCGTCGAAAGAGATCTCGCGGATGATCGAGGAAGTTCTGGATGTCACCGGCCTTTCCGAAAGACGCAACTTGCCGGTTTCGCAGCTTTCGGGCGGTCAGCGAAAACGTGTTTCGATCGCGGTCGAGCTTGTGACAAAGCCCTCGGTAATTTTTCTCGATGAGCCAACTTCGGGACTCGACCCGGCTACTGAGGACAAGATAATGCGGCTGTTCCGGCAGATCGCCGAATCGGGCCGGACGGTGATAATGACGACGCACGCGATGGAAAACGTGCGGATGTTCGACAAGATCGTCGTCCTGATGCGCGGGAAACTGGTTTTCTTTGGTAAGCCGGAAGACGCTCTCACGCACCTGAATGCCAAGAGCTTTAAAGAGCTTTACGACAAGCTTGAGGAACCGGCAGAACGCGGCGTTGCGGAACACGGCGAAACGCAGCGAAAGGATATTACCGAGCGCACGGCCGAGGATTGGAAACAAAAATATCTTAAAACTCCGCAGTTTGCAGAGCTTATCCAAAAGCCGCTCGGCGAACTGGACGCGCTGCAAAAAACCGGTGCGGGCAAGAAACGCAGGCTTGGTATTTTTGGTTCGATACGGCAATGGATAACGCTCACGCGGCGTTATTTTGAGGTGCTGCTGAAGGATAAATTAAACCTCGCGATACTTTTCATACAGGCGCCTCTTATCGCACTGCTCACGTTCTTTGTGATGGGAGCAAAACAACCGCGTGACTTTGTTTATTTTGTGCTCGCTCTTGTCGCGATATGGTTTGGGACGAGCGTTTCGGCGCGCGAGATCATTCGCGAGCGGCCGGTCTATAATCGCGAGCGAATGTTCAACCTCGGCATCTTGCCGTACATTTTTTCAAAGCTATTTGTGCTCGGTTTTATCGTGTTTCTGCAATGCATGATGCTGTTTGTGCCGCTCAAATTCTTTGATCTGATCGGCGCGATGCCGATGCCGGGAGATTTTGGCGGCGTTCCGCAATTTGCGACGATGCTGTTGACGGCTGGTGTGGGGCTTGCGCTCGGCCTGCTGATATCAGCGGTTTTCCGCACGCAGGAAATCGCGACCAGCATCGTGCCGCTAATACTTATTCCGCAAATTTTGTTTTCGGGATTGGTCGGCGTGCCGCAGGGTGTTAATAAGGTGATAGGCCTCGCGATGCCGGCGGCGTGGTCGTTCGACACGATGAAGCGTTACTCGACGCTCGAGACGCTCGAACCCGAGGGCGCGTTTCCCGGCGACGGCACAAAAGGACTCGGGCTGTATAAATTTATAGAAACAGAGAACGATAAAACGCTCAAGAAGGCCGAGCAGGACATCGCGGACTATAAGCAGATGTCCGGCGGCGCCGATCCGTTGGACGAACAGGGAAATCCGACGCCGATGGCCGAGCGGCTAAAGGTCCCGGAGATAAAAAAGCTGCCCGAAGACCTGAGCAAATACGTCACGTTCATGCATCCGTGGATGAACGAGATTTTAAATCAGCTCGTACTGATGCTAATGTTTTGGATGTTGGTGATCGTGACGCTGATCGTCATGCGGCTGAAAGATATTCGTTAATTTAAGGTAATTTTGATGAAAGTAATTTTAAAGAATCTCGCGTTATTGGCAGTTTTTGCCATCGTTTTTTCCAAACTGTTGGGTTGCGGAGGTTCCGCGCCGGCGAATTCGGCGGGCAATACTGCGACGACGAAGCCCGGAGCCAAGTCTTCGGATTATCCACCGTTGGTTGCGTCGATCACGAACGC
This sequence comes from uncultured Chloracidobacterium sp., assembly GCA_964605905.1. Lineage (GTDB taxonomy): Bacteria > Acidobacteriota > Blastocatellia > Pyrinomonadales > Pyrinomonadaceae > OLB17. Next base: position 36,743 of record CAZSEL010000034.1, read on the forward strand.
GGATCTGGAGCTTATCGACGGCACGGTGACAAAGGTTGCCGACCGCAAAGGGAAAGTTTTGCTGCTCAATTTGTGGGCGACGTGGTGCGGGCCGTGCCGAAATGAGATGCCGCACCTGGTTGAGATGCAGGACAAATACCGCGAGCAGGATTTTCAGATCATCGGCCTGAATGTGGGTGACGAGGCAGGGCCGGAGAGCATCGACGACATAAATAAATTCGCCGAGACGATGAAGCTGAACTACGAACTGGCGCGCATTTCTGAGGAAACTACGGTCGAGTTTTATAAAGCGACTAATTTCCAGGCGATACCGATCAGTTTGGTGGTCGATCGCGAAGGGCGGCTCCGCGGAGTCTTTCTCGGCGGCAGCCCGAAGGTCGTCAAGTCAATGAAAGAGGTCGTCGCAAAGGTCGTTGCCGGCGAGGAAACCGCCGATATGGCAAATGCGCCAACGGCTAACGCGGCAAACAAACCCGAAAGCCAAAAGATCGAACTCATCGAGGTAAACGAGGAACCCGACGCCTCGAAAAAGGACGAAAAGAATCCGTCGGGGCAAAAATCGCAGCCGAAAAAATAGTAGATTCCTTTTCGCCGAGCGGGAAAGCTATGCTTTTCCGGCAAGCACCTAAAACTTCTTTGCGGCTCCGCCGCCGACTTTCAAACTACCGCCAATCTATCTCAAGATGATCGGTCAAAAGCGGCTCATCCAAAGTAGCTTGCCCGGCCCACTGTCTGGCACTGGAAAACTTATATTCAAAAGGATTTCCGACCATTTCGGCCCGGACAGGATTCTGATGAATATATTCAACCTTCTGCCGGAAAGTCTCCTCACCGAATATATCTAACGAATCAGAGTGATGCTGCCAGACCGAATGTTTGTGACTCCGTTCCCGCGTTTCACCGCGTAATTTCACCAACGAACTTTGATAATTATTTTCTTTCAAAAACTGGATAATACGGCGTGCGGATATGCCGTTTATCAGCCGGAGCGTATCAGACATGCTTTTTTCGGATGCAACTAGCATGTGGACATGATCCAGCATAATGACATAGGCGAAAATTAAAATCTTATGGTTTGTACGAGCTTCGTTAAATGCTTCGCACAGGACTTGCTTTAATTTATCGGTGCGAAAGATTGGAAGGCGATGGTGCGCGACGGAAGTGAAGTAATATGCGGGCGTTTTTCTTGAGATTTGGAACATTGTAAATTGGCGGCGTAGCCGCAAATATTATAGAGAATCTCCCGGAAAAGCTATGCTTTTCCGGCACGCTCTAAAAATCTCCCGCGGCTCCACCGCCCAATTGAACTCCTTCAGGAATCTTAGGTTCGACCAGCAAAGTTTTGAAGCTGGCGAGGGAGACGAGGCCGGGGGCGGAGCCTTTGGGTTTGTTGACGAACTTTTTTTGCGTGTAGTGGACGGCGGTCTTTACCTGTTTGCGGCCCTGCGAATAGAACGCGGCGAGCTGCGCGGCTTCGAGGAGCGTCTGCGGCGGGACCTCGTGTTTGCCGCTATCGCGAATTACAACGTGCGAACCGGGATAATCCGCCGCGTGCATCCACGTGTCCAAAGATTTTGCCACGCGGGAAGTCAGTTGATCGTTGTCCTTTGCCTTTTTACCGACAAGGATCTCAAAACCATCGGAAGAAATAAACGTGCGATAGCCGCTGCGTTCGTCGTTGGTGTGTTTGCGGGGTTTATTCTTGCCCCGGTCGCTACCGCTCCCGGTACTGACTTTCGCGGATGCGTGTGTGCCTGATTCCAACGCAGTAATATTCCGTTCCGCGATGTGTTTTTCTGTTTCCAACAACCGTTCGCGTAATTTATTCAGCTCGTTTTCAGTTTCCGCGAGCCGTTTGGCGATCTCGTCCGCGGCGTTGCGTGCCTTGGTGTAGCGTCGGAAATATTTCTCGGCGGTCTCGGACGGCGTATCGTTGTTTTCGAACGGAATTTTTATCAGTGTCTGATCTTCATCGAAATAATCCGTTACCAAAAACGCCTCGTTTTCTTTTTTTGCCGTGCTGATATTCGCCAGCAACACGTCTCCGAAATGCTTCCAACGAGTCGCGTCTCCGTGGTTTGCGAGATCGTGTTCGAGATTCTTTTGTAATTTTTCCTTGCGCTTGATCTCGGACGTAATTTTCGACCGCGTATTCTGCGCAAGCTGGTGGAATTGTTTCTCGGACTGTTGTTCGAGATGTTGCTGGTCGAGTTGGTCGGAGAGAGACGTGGAGCCGAGGAACCCAGTCGCTATCGCTCCCGGTTCTGACGTGCGGACAATGGTGTCCGCGTTCCGGCGTTCAGGCGGAGCATAGCGTTCGCCGATCGTCTGGCCGGTGCCTTGTGATTCGCGGGCGGTTGCGAGGATGTTTTGTTCGGCGCTGAGCAGGAAAATATTTGCCGAGCGGCCTGTGAGCTGTATCACGAGGGAAAGTTTATTGTGATTGATCGTTTCGTTAGTGAACCCAGTCGCTATCGCTCCCGGTTCTGACAGCTCGTCGTCCGCGTCAAACTCCAGCAGCATCACGCGATCTTCCTCAGGCACGCTGATCTTTGTTAGCAACGCGTTCGAGAGCCTTTTTTTCAGCAGCAAAAGGAACGGCGACGGATTGCCGCTCTGTTTTTCAATGTCGCGGAGACGTCGGCGTATCAGATAAATTCGCGGGCTTGCGGGTTCGATCGAAAAAAACAGCCATCTGCCATCCGCCAGGTGCATGTCGGCCGCCGTCTCAAACCGCGTGAGCGGAAAAAGACGCCCAAGCCGTTTGCCCACGACGGTGTTTTCCAACTCAACCTGTATCGCCCGAAGCGTCGCGATGTCCACGGGATTTATTTAATCAGTTGTAGGCAGGTTTTGCGAACGGTGGTGCAAGTCAGTACCGCCCGCGTGAGCGGGTGGCATTATCTCGCGGTGCGGAATTCTAATTTGGCGAGAGTCTGCCACTTGCTTACGCAAGCGGTACTGACTTTCTAGTCGCGCCGAGTTGCTATGGAATATTAAATTTCGCGGATCAGGAGAGTGCCCGAGACGATGTCGTGGATCGCGCGTTTTTCTTCGTTGTAGAAAACAGTGACGAAACCAAGGCCAACGAACGCCATGGAAAGCAAATACACGGCGGAACTAACCGCGGCCTGATGGACGGTCGGGTATCGGTTTGCGTCGGCGTCGATCAGTTCGAGCGAGAAAAGCCGCATGCCGAATGTCTTGCCCCAAACCGCAAGCGAGGCGGTCATATACAAGAATAAAAAGATCGCGAGCGCGGCGACGAGCGTCAGCACGCCCGAAACCGAAAGCCACGTCCCGCCGTTCATCAGAAACGGCGAAAGAATTATCAGCGTGCCAAATCCGCCGATGATAAGATCGAAAAAACCTGCCCCAAACCGCATCGAAAACGGCGCGAGATCGTCGATCTCGTCGGAAAATGTCTCTTCGACAAACGGGTCGATCTGTTTTTCTTCCGTTTCGATCTCTCGCTTTTCAATTTTTGGCGTCGCGAGTTCAGCAATAGCATCCTGACCGTCAATGATCGTGCCGATATGTGTCGGAGCCGTGTCGGGCTGTGGTATCGGCGGCAGTTTGTTTGTATCGAACGGCTTTTTCTCGATCTTGAACGAGGAGACGAGTTTTGGCTTTTCGAGTTTTACAGGTTCGGCAGTTTTTGCTTTCGGTTGTATCGCATCATTTGGGGCGACAACTTCGAACGGAAATTTTCGGGCTGTGGTTTCGGCAGTTGTTTCAGCCTTTTGGGGTTGATTTTTTAAGAAAGCTTTTCGTGTTAAAAAAGCTTTTCGCGAAGATTCGATCCGCTGCATTGCAGACGCAAGCATCGGGTTTGCATTTTCACCGGTTCGGGGAACGGATTCGATCTCAAGTTTCAGCGCATTGGCTCCGTTTGTTGCGGGCTGTGAGCGATAGGCTGCGACCGGTGCCGCTTCGACTGTACCGACTTCGCGTCCGTTTGAACCACGCTGGCGAACAGCATTTTGCAGCTGCAATCGCCAATCCGGCAGCATCGCGTTTTTATTCTGAAATTCGACAAGTGTCTGGCTCGTATTCTTGTTCGGCAGCTCAGTGGTTATCATTCTCGGAGCCGGGCGTTTTTCAGGCTCGGCGAATTTTGGCTCTTCTTGCGGAGCAAGAAACTCTGGACGCGGCGGCAGTTTTACCGATGGCGGGGCCGAAATGCCGTCTGAATATGCGCTGATTTTTGTTTCAAGTTCCTCGCGGACGGTGTCGTGCATCATCGCGCCGCAGGTGAGGCAAATTGAAAGTGTGGATGCAAGTTCGCGTTTGCAGACCGGGCAGATCATAAGCGTTCCATCAACGAGAATTGGTTGTAAGCGAAGCGCGAAAGGACTAAATCTGCCTGATAATATCAGAAATTACTTTAACTAGTCAATACTAAAGCGCACAAAGAATTAGCGCTTACGGGAAGTACTCGTAAACCGGCGCGTTTATGGGAGTTATAAGTCTTCGGGAAAATCAGAATCGGACAAAAGCGGTTGGCGGCCGGCAAATCCGGTATCGGTATCATGCCACCACTCGATCTTGTCAGGCTCGCCCAATTGCCAGCAGAGCAATACTACGCGGCCTTCCATCATCGACGGGAAATCTATCAGCCCGCGTTGGTAATCTTTTAGCTGTACGCCCGCCTCGTTTATCTCGGTCGTCAGCTTGCCGATCTCGTACAGATATTTTACGTATTTCGAGCCGCCTGCCATTCCACCGCCTCGGTTCGAGGCCGCGGCGGCGGCACGGGCCGATTCGCGATAGCTGCCGACGTGCTCGTACAACCGGCGGATCATTTCTAGTTTTAGCCTGATCCGCGGTAGTAAAACGTTGGCTTCCTGGACGGTAAACAATTTCATTGATCGTCGTTAGGCCTGACAAACCCGCCGGATTTGCGGGTTTCCGGCTGATCCAATGATGTAGAGCGGCGTTCGCTGCGTCCGTTTTCCGTCAGGCCGATCGTGTCGGGCGGCAGAAACGAGGGAATTTCGAATTCGCCGCTCTGCGTAATGTCTTTACGTATCAGTTCGGAAATTTCACCGAGATCAATAAAGAAATCGGCAACATCTATCAGACGCGGAGCAGTGTTTGATCGGAAACCGGCGATCTCGACGCGGCATCCTTTGTACGCGACTGCATTGACCGCGTAAACGAAATCCTCGTCACCGGAAACAAGGACGGCCGTGTCATAACGGCCGGCAAGGCTCAGCATATCCACCGCGATCTCGACATCTAAATTGGCTTTCCGCGTTCCGTCGTAAAAGGTTTTCAACTCTTTCTGAACCACGCGAAAACCGTTTCGCCGCATCCATAAAAGAAAGCCTTGTTGCCGTTCTGCCCCGGCATCGACGCCGGTATAAAAGAAAGCACGCAAAAGCCGCCCATCTCCGAGCAATATGCGGAGCAGTTTGTTGTAATCAATATCTATCGTGTGGAAACGGGCAGCGTGAAACAGGTTGTTGCCGTCGATAAAAACAGCAACACGTCCGCGATGGCCGAATTTCCACGACGAACTTGTAGTCGTGTCGAAATGCATTAGTTTGACCCCTAAAAACGTGTCTGGCGGTCAGTGTTCAGCGGGGTTACCTGGCGAAGCGTTGTTTCCAACCTGCGGATTTCAAAATATTTTAAGTACAAAGCCTAAAATACGAGCGTCAAATTACAATTTTATAAACAACTGTCCAATTAGCTTCGTTCGCAGTTTCCTCTGAGTATGACCATTTACAGTTTGCTACGACCAAGCCCAATGGTCAAGCAATATTGTTTCGGACGTGTTAACATTTCTTGGTTTTTCCCGGTTTTCGATGTCATCCGATAGCAATAAAACTCTGGATATTTTACCCGACGGCATGCGTGTCAGGTCCGAAGAGATCGGATTTGCCGCAGGCGACCTTTTATCGTGCCCGAAATGCGCGCGTCCGAATTCGCCTGATCGCAAGGCCTGTATTTACTGTGGAACAGGGTTGGGTTTATCGGAATTGGCCGTCTCGAAACCGGCCGACAGCGAGGCTCTCGAAGCTTGGGAAAATGGTTACACTGCGGCGATTCGTGTGAATTCGGAAGAACTTCCGGAAAGTTCGCGGGCCGCTTTGTCGCGGATCGTGGCGGTCGAATTGGCAGCATTAGTCGCCTTCCGCGGGGTCTCGTATCTGCCCGTGGCGCGTATGCGAAAAGAGCAGGAAGCCCATTCAATGGTTTTGAGTTTAAGGGAATTGGGTAATGAAGGCATTGTTGTTTCGGATGTATCGCTGATGGCGGAAAAGCCACCGGTTCGGTTGCGTTCGATAGAGTTTGGCGACGACAAATTTACTTTTGTTGAGTTTAATACCGGCAATCGTCGAGACGTTTTGACTGAAGAAATTCGCCTTATTGTTACCGGCGAGTTGATCGAATCACGCACGGAAACTAAGTGGAAAAAGAAACCAAAGAAAAGCGACCGCCCCGATGAAACGACCTTGGACAGCGACCGGCCGGTGATCGATATTTACACCTCGCAAAACGAGCTCGGCTATCGAGTGCAGATAAACGGATTCGATTTTTCCAGTCTTGGCCCGGCGAAAACTTTGCTTGCCGCCGAGAATATGAAACTCTTAGCTGCACGGCTGCAGAGTGTTTCAAAAGATTGCCGTTTTGATAAAAATTACGCCCTGATGAGACCTATACTCGATAAGATTTGGGAATTGGAAACTGAAACCGATCATTTCGGCGATCTTCGTGCCGGATTTTCGACGAGAGGCAAAACGAAAATCTCAATGATGAACAATATGCGTCAGTTCACGAAATATTCCCGTTTGCAGCGGTTATCTATATGAGGAAGAAAGCGTTCGATTCAAAAGGGCGGAGTCCGCGAAACGACCGCGCCGAGCGATTGCCGGAGCGTCGATTGACCCGTGCCGAACCGCGTTCGTCGGAGCCCAAGCGGAACGACCTGTTGTTCGGCGTTCTACCTGTCTTGGAGCGACTACGTTCACGGCCGGGAAGTATCGCAAAGATCTACGCCGTCGAAGGTGCAACCGAACACCGTCTGCGCGAGGTAACTGAGATCGCCCGCAAAAGCCGTATCGTTGTCGAACGAGTCGGCCGCGATGTGCTTGATAGACTGGCTGAAAAAGGCGCGAATCATCAGGGTCTGATCGCGGTCGCAACCGCGGCCGATTTCGCCGATGCCGAAGAGATGGTCGAGGCGGCAAACGCCGAGAGTCTTTTCGTGATTCTCGATGGCGTCGAAGACCCGCGAAATTTTGGAGCGATACTGCGCTCCGCCGAGTGTGCCGGTGCGGATGGCGTTTTTATCCCCGAACGCCGCGCCGTCGGGCTTACCGACACGGTGGCGAAATCATCTGCGGGCGCGGTAGAGTATGTAAAAGTCGGGCGTGTTCAAAATCTGAATCGCTTGATCGAGGATTTGAAGGAAAAAAATGTATGGGTCGTCGGCACATCCGGCGACGCCGAAATGAACTATACTGATTGGGATTGGACGCGAGCCTCGGCCTTGGTTTTGGGCGGCGAAGGCTCAGGCCTGCATCGTCTCGTCGCGGAAAACTGCGACGTTTTGGTTAAGATACCGATGTATGGAAAAATAGAATCTCTGAACGTTTCAGTCGCGGCAGGCGTAGTTCTATTTGAAGCGAGACGGCAGAGAGGAAGACTGGAGACGAGAGACGAGAGACGGGAAACAGGAGACAGGAGACAGGAGATAAGCGGAAAACTGGCAACTGACCACCGATAACTGACAACTGACTATGTTTTGTCCAAAATGCGGAATTAAGAATCCTGACGACGGCAAGTTTTGCCGGAGTTGCGGAGTTGATCTAGGCAATGTTTCGGCCGCTTTGAGCGGTAAGCCTGCTTCTTTTTTCTCTGATCTTGGCATGGATTGCGGAACGGAATCGGACGACACCGCCCGACGCCACAATAATCCGGCCGAGGTTTACGGCGATTCGATTAAGAGCATTATTTCGGGTATCGGATTTCTAATTGTGGCAATTGTGTTGTTTACGACAGGTGTCGCGGGCGGTCGTGCGTGGTGGTGGGCGATGCTCTTTCCGGCGTTTACGTTTTTGGCGAAGGGAATCTCGGACCTGTTGAAATCGCGAAAGATGGAGAGTTCGAGGCCGCCGTTGTCTCCCGCAGCCGGGAACACGCTCGGCCAACCGTCGGCAACTCACGCGCTTCCATCGACACATACGGACTACATTTCGCCCGAATCCCGCTATAAGACCGGCGATCTCGCACCGCCAAGCGTTACAGACAACACGACAAAATTGCTTGAGATCGATCGTGAGAACGAAACGATGTCTTTGCCGAAACAATAGGTTTTTATCGCCTAACTACAGCCCTCGCGTTACCTACATTTCCGTCCGAATCAAGGACCCGAAGCGTCACAGAAAATTCTCCAGGTGCTTTCACAGGAATCTCGACAGTGTAACGCTCGTCCGGCCCATCGGAAATGCCGTCGTCGGCGTAAACGCTCATCCACGGCCCGCCGTTGATGCTGTACTCGGCCCTTGTAAGATAACTCGAACTATCGGACGCGAGGAACACAATGCGAGCCTTGTCTCCGGAAATTTGAGGTTGGCCGGAAACCGTTACCGTCGGCTGCGTATTGTCTATGGTGAACGGTTCGCTGATTCGGTCGCCGGACAATTGCTGGCCGGCGGGATTCGAGAGATTATCTTTCGCAACGATCCTTATAGTGTAATTGCCATCAGCCAGCGACAGTCCGTCGATCGAATAAAACATCTCACCGATATTTTCCGCAAGCAGTTTATAGCTGGTGTCGTTCGATTCCTTAAAATAAACGTCGTAAACGATCTTGTCGCCATTGCGGTCCTCGGATGTCCATTGAAACGCTCTCGCTCCACGCTGGTATGCTCGGCGCGGTTGGATCGGCTGTAGGATGATCCCGAAAGATGAAGGGTCGATGCCCGACAGTTCGATATTCGGATCGATCTGGATCGGCGGATTTGCGAGCAGGCCGACGTTTGCGGGCAGAGCGGTGATGCTCAAAATTTCAGGCGCAATGT
>CAZSEL010000035.1:0-44901 GCA_964605905.1 uncultured Chloracidobacterium sp.
ACCAATCCATCTGCCTTAATAATCGCATCGCGCCATTCGGGAAATAAATGCCCGATCGCCGTGCCATAATCATCGCGCGGCAGGTCGAAATCACGCACGTCAAAAAATTGCGATTCGATCTCATCACGTTCCTGCATTTTGGAGAAAACCCATTTTGCCACCCGTTCGCTGTTGCGATCTTTGCGGTTGGTACCCAGAATAAGCGGAATAAACAGTTTTGAATCGTTCATGATATTGCTCCTGTTACCTGCGGCCGCTGAAATATACGCTTGGGTAAATTCGATGCGATATACGCGAAGTCTCGATAGCTTTGATCAAACCGTTTCTGTGAGAGGATGGTAGAAAAATACTCGATCAACTGAGCGACCTTTTCCGTTTTGGTATCAGTCAAAGCCGTCATAGTCTTCTCAATCTTCAAGATGGCTGGGCCGCAGCAAACGCTCGGAACGCATAACATGAACAATAAAGATCGTGTCCTTTTCGACCTTGTAGAAAATGCGGCAAGGCGGTTCAATGATCTGACGATACTCCGATGTCCGTGGCAATTCCGCTGGAACCGAACCACTCATCGGATGCTTGATAAGTTGTTCGACGTGAGAATAGATCCGACCTGCCAAACGCGTGGCAGCATCGGGATTATCAAATGCGATATATTCCGCGATCTCATTAAGATCGGACGTTGCTCGGTGAGTCCAAACTAAGTTAGCCATCGTGACAGCTTTTTCTTCACTTCTTCGTGCGTATAAACTTTGCCCTCGGCAATATCTTTCTCACCGCGCGCAATGCCCTCAAGTATAGCGATCCGCCGCTCCTGCAGCTCAAACGTCTCAACATCGACCATATAAGCCGCCGGCAAACCATGCTGCGTGATCATTATCGGCTCTTTATCGCGCTCAAGATCGGCAAGTAACTCCGTCGCTCGGCGTTTTAACGTAGTAACAAGTTCAGTTCTCATAAAGTGATACTAAAGTATCACTTAAGGAATTTCAAGCATGATCCTTGACCAACGCCTTTTTAAGGTTCATTATTAAAGACGTCTAGACGTCTTTAATAATGTCATCAATTCAAAAAAAATCTCCAGGACTAGTCCGTGACGCAATAATTACGATTCTTTCGGAATCCGAGAAACCAATGAGTGTCGCGGAGATCGAGCGAAACGTGGAGATACTGTTAGGTGCGACGCCTAGCTCTTCGATTCGATCGTACTTGCGGTTAAATACGCCGGGCTTATTCGTAAAAAACGAACGCGGTGTATATTGGCAAAATAGTAAAATCCCGAAACCGGCAAAATCTGTTGCTATCTTAGAGAAAGAATGGAATCGTCCATTCGAGTTTGGTAAGGCAACGCTCTACCATCAAGATTGCGTTGATTGGCTGAAATCGCAGGATAAGAATTCGATTCATGCGGTCGTAACCGATCCGCCATACGGGCTGCATGAATACTCTTCGGAACAGATCGAAAAGCTTCGTAAAGGCAAAGGCGGTGTTTGGAGAATTCCGCCGTCGTTTGATGGAAGCAAACGCTCGCCGCTGCCACGCTTTACTACTTTAACGGCGAAACAGCTTGACGAATTATCTATATTCTTTTTCGACTGGGGAAAACAACTGCTTCCCATTCTAGTGCCCGGAGCAAATGTGGTCGTGGCGTCGAACCCCTTACTTTCATATTTGATCTCGAACTCTCTCGCAAACGCGGGACTTGAACGACGAGGCGAAATAGCACGCCTGACAATGACCATGCGTGGCGGTGACCGACCGAAGAATGCTCATGATGAATTCACAAACGTAAGCGTGATGCCGCGTTCGATGTGGGAGCCGTGGTTAATTTTTCGGAAGCCGCTTGATGGGAGAGTTCAGGATAATCTTCGAAGATGGAAAACGGGTGGTTTTAGACGAATTTCCGATCAAAAACCGTTTGGTGATGTAATTGTTTCCGCCCCAACGCGCAAACAGGAACGGGACATTGCCCCTCATCCAAGCTTGAAACCGCAGACTTTTTTGCGGCAACTCGTTCGGTCGGTTTTACCACTAGGTGAAGGTGTTGTTCTTGATACGTTCGCCGGAACGGGATCGACGCTTGCTGCCGCTGAAGCCGTAGGTTATAAAAGCATCGGTGTGGAAAAAGATGACACCTATTTTTCAATAGGTTCGACGGCAATATCGAAGCTTGCTAAATTCCAAATCAAGGAAAAGGACTAGAAACGATATATCCAGTTTTCGCGAAGTTTTTTGACGCCTTCTTTGTGCAAAGTGGCTGTTCTCGTACCTAATTCGCCACGAGCATTCTTGCGAAAATCGTCTGTTGTAACCTGCCCTAAATAGACTTCGGAAAATGTCATTGAATTGCGGCTGGTCGCAGGCTGACTTACGGTATCGACTCGATAAACAAACACGCACATCCATTGATCGCGGGCACCGTGTGTGTCAACAGCGCCGCCAGACTTTCTGGTAGTCTTGATCTCGACTCCGTCGGCTCCCGCTTTAATAGCATTATCAGGATAAATTCCTTGAACTACAAGATCGGGGTGTCCGTTAAAGTATTTGTTCCCGGTCAAGACACGTGAATGTTTAGCTAGGCTGGCCGTCAGCATATCCGACAAAACGCCAGACATAATTGCCGGTCGCAGGAAATCGTCGAGACGATTTAATCCTTTAGCGATGAGATTTGAGTTCACGTCAAAGAAAAAATCATAAACGTCCTGCATCCCCATCTGGAAATCTTCACGACGCAGCTGATATGGATAAATTGCATTCGGGTTGAATTTATCAAGCTGAACAATGTTGCGTTCGATTGCCATTTTAGTGATTAGAAACTATTTAGCATCCAGAACCTGAGCGACGGTTTCTTTTTTCAAACCTTTTCCGTTTCGTTTGTTGTAATCGCTGAGCGAGATTTGCGGGTCGCGCCATGAGTCTAGGTGGCCGACTTGGTGGACGCATTGGATGGTGCAGGTTGGGGCGCACCATTTTTCGGTGTGATATTCGCGGTGCATATCGGCGTGGGTGTATTCGAGCAGAGGGATGCCCGGCGTGCCGCGTTGCTGCGAGCACCAACTGACAATGCCGCCCTCGTCAACGTATAGGTAGCGGGCACCGGCACGGCAACGCCATTCATATTCGCCGCCATCGACTAGCTTGTCCTGAAACCAGTTCCAGCGCGCGTATGAGCTTGAGCCTTTGCTTTTGATCTCTTTGTAAACGCGTTTTTCGTGATCGGTCAGGCCTTTGTTGAGACCATCGCTGTCGTGGATGACACCGACCGTCGAAGAAAACCCGAGTTCCCTTGCACGATTCGCGATTATCAAAGCTTCGTCAGGATTTGCCACACCACCGCCGACGACCGAGTTGATATTTACTTTAAACCTGGCGTAGTCGCGAAGGTTGACGAGCTTTCCATCAAGCACTTTGAGGCTCTTTTTCGAAACGTCGTCAGGCGTTACGTTATCGATCGAAATTTGTAAATAATCGAGGCCGGCCTCGTTAAGCTTCTTGACCTTTTCCGGCTGGAAATAATAGCCGTTCGAGATCAGGCCGGCGATCATTCCGTGATGGCGAATGCGGGCGATGATCTCGTAAATTTCCGGGTGCATCATCGGCTCGCCGCCGGAAATTGTTATGACGGACGAGCCAAATTCAGCGAGCTTATCGATCCGTTCGAGCATAACTTCGATTGCTACCGGGTCGCTCGTCTTGTCGAATTCGTTACAGTATGTGCAGGCGAGATTACACCGCCGCATCGGTACAATATGCACCAACACCGGATGCCTGGTCGATGCGAACGCGCGAACCGTATGCCGCACGCCGCGTGTAAACCTGCTGAAACTACTTGCCTTTGGCATAAGTTTGGAATTTCCACGCTAAGAGCCTACTAAAGCAGATACTCAAAACGTCTATCAAACCCTTAATTATAAAGTCCGCCGTCAAACATATCAAACCGCTTAATATCGCAAAAAGGCCCCAGCCGAATACGGCCGAGGCCCAACGGTATCACGGTTTTATGTTTTATTGAGTGACGACCTCAGTATCTTTGGCAACCTTTACTTTGAATACTGCCGCATTGATCGTTTCGTTGCGTTTGACGGCACTGAACTGGAGCGTATCGGTTTCGTTGTTGTGGGCCGTCATCTTTGCCTGGATCGGCATACCGTCGGAATCGATCCAAAGGTCCGCCATCTTAAAGTTCTCCCGCCCTCGCGGCGTCAGCTCAATGTGCCAAACATCTTCACCGCCGAGCGTCTCCTTGCCGATATACCTCGACGAAAATTTCGTCTTTAGCTCGGTCTCGGACATGCTCATAAGGCTAAGCACGCCTCCGCCGCTTTCATTCACTTTTTGCGAGCTGGTAGAGCCGCGATACGCACGCGATATGCTGGGCACATACAGCTGGTATTTACCGTTTGCCACGGAAAGTGTTTCCTCTCTTGGTTTTAACCAATCAAGCCTGAGCGATACGGCACGGCCTTTCCCCGGCACCATGACCACCTTTCCCGAAGAATCTTCGGACGTTCCGACCTGCGGATTTGCCTGTTTTCGGCTAATGTTTGCCTGCAGCGACGATAGAGCTTTGTAATGCTTGTCCATTCGGTCAAGCAGTTCCCTTATCGTTTGGGCGTCCGTCTCGACCGCTCCGATGCCGCCGAAAACTGCGGCCGTGAATATAGCGGTAATAAAATAGCGAAAAATATTCTTCATAAAATGTACCTTTATTAAATGCTCGGTTCGATCACGAATTGCCGCTTTCTTGGACGAACGGCGTCGTGGTTTGGGTTGCAAGCCTTTCCCTTTTTTCGAACCACGCTTTTGGCGTCAGAAAGATAAATGCCACGATCAACAGACAAAATATCACGTAAACAGATGTCTCGCGGCTGTATTCCCAGAGTATAAGTTTCTTTATTGAATTCATTTCGTCTATCGCGTTTGACCGATATTTAGCTTGAAGCCACCCGCTTACGCGGGCGGTACTGACTTCCGCCTTCATCCTTCTACAACGTGTCCGTCGCGCATCTTTATCGTACGCGAACATACGGCGGCGGCCTCGGGGTTGTGCGTGATCATGATGATCGTCTGGTTAAATTCCTTGTTGAGCTTGCTGAACATATCGAGAACGATCTGCGAATTCTCAGTGTCCAGATTTCCCGTAGGCTCGTCGGCCAAAATGATCGCGGGGCTGTTTATCACCGCCCGTGCGAGCGCCACGCGCTGTTGCTCGCCGCCTGACATTTCGAGCGGTTTGTGGTGCATTTTATCTTCAAGTTTCAAAAGCCGCAAGACCTCGCGTCGGCTGACGCCGTCACTTTTGCCGTTGCCGCTGTGGATCTTTTCAGCGAGTTTCAAATTGCCCTCGGCGGTCAGCGTCGGAAACAGGTTGAATCGCTGAAAAACGAAACCGATCTTTCGGCGCCGAATATCCGTCCGTTGTGCATCGCTTACCTTCGCAAGGTCTTCGCCGTCGATGATGATCGAGCCGCTCGTGGGCGAAAGCAGTCCGCCGAGCAAATGCAGCAGCGTCGATTTGCCGCAGCCTGACGGGCCCATTATGGCGACAAACTCGCCCTGTTCCACGCCAATAGAAACCCCGCGAAGAGCGGGGACCTCAAGCTTTCCGATCTTGTAGGACTTTGTCAGATCCTCGGTCTGAAGAATTGCCGTCATCAAATTATTGGAAACGAGTCGCGGAGTTCGAATTGGGTTTTTCGACCGGCTTCACGACCGTTTGTTGCGCCGACGCTTCGAGCAGTTTTTTATCCAGATCGAGCTCCCTTAGCTCCCAGCTATTTTCGAGCAGAAAAGCCGTCACCGGATAGCTGTTGCTGATCTTTACCAATTCCGGCGACTGATACGTCAGCTTCATCGAATATTTTTCCTGCGGCCGCGTCACGATTATTTGCAATGGCAACCGGTCGTAATCGGTGGTCTCGGTCAATTTGCCTTCGCGGCCATACGAGATGTCCGAGGCGATCTCGCCTTTCACGTCGAAGATCTGCTGTCTGGCCAGACGTATTTTCACATTTCGGTCGAACCAGAACCGTCGAAGAATGGTCAATTTCCCGTCGTCACCACGCGTAAATTCATCGAGCAGGTAGTAACCGCGTGTAACCTTTCTCAGGGGCGATTTCTTGTCATCTTTTTCTTCTTCCTCAACTTGGAAAATCGTGCTTACGGTGTATAGTTTCTGCTCATCGGTCGGCCTGACGAGCAAGGCATCGGTAAAGTGCTGTGGACGCAGATTCGCAAACGCATTTACGCTTTGCTTGATCTTACCATCTCCGTTTTCCTCGCCCAGACGTTTTTGCAGCGACGAGTAGTCTGCGGCGTTCGTGCCCCTTACAAACTGTTTGTTTTTGCCGCTGCCGCCATCCCGTAAAATTGCTACGCGGAATTTTTCACCGTCAGACGTCATTTGTGCAACATCGGATTTGATGACCGGCGCCTGTACTTTCAAGTAAATCTTTGCCGGGCGTTGGACAACCACTTGTAAGTCTGCCGCCCGATAGACCTCTTTGCTGCCAAACTCAGCGAATGAATTGTCCTCAAACTTAAGGTTCATTCGTGCCTCAATCGATTCGACACGCGCAAAACGGTTTACCTCGGCCATCAACTGGTCCTGCGAGGCTTCTTCCGTACCCAGCAGCGTGGGCGTCTTCTGTTCCGATTTGACGAAGTTGCAGGACGCCGCAAACAAGACTGCTGAAATTATGATGAATAATTGTTTTTTCAACTTATTATTGCGAATAAACATGTTCGAGGTCAGATGTCACGACCCGCAGGTCTGTTGCTAAATATATTCCGAAAACAAACTACAATACTCTTCAAACCTCAAATAATAACACGCCAAAATGAGTATTCCTAACCAATAAAAGACGCGGAATACAAGGCGTTTTTGCCTCATATCCCGCGTCATTTTTTTATTCAACGTAAGTTTAGGACCCGAAAACGCCAATGCTCCGGGTCAGATAGTCCTGCATCGTGTATGAAAACATGATCGCCAGCCAGAAAAAGCTCGCTAGGGCTGACAGCCAGATCATACGCGGGCTCCAATATACGTGCATGAAGAACAACATAACGAAGGTCATCTTCGTAAAGGCGATCAACAGTGCAACTAAGGTATTCGCTCCGGGAAAAATCCAATCGAGATCATAGGTCGCGGCAAAATACGTCGCGATCGTGCCCACCACAAGTATGCCGAATATTCCCAAATACTTGGGGATATTCATATGAAGATGTTCGTCGCTATGAGTTTCGGTCATCTATCCTCTCTAATGTAAAAAGTGTCGTCCCAGCAAATAAAGCAGCGGAAACAAAAAGATCCAAACAATATCAACAAAGTGCCAGTAAAGGCCCGACATTTCGACCGGCGCATAGTATTCCGAAGAGTAAGTTCTCCGCCATGCCATAACCAGCAGCCACGTCATCAACCCGAGGCCGATTACCATGTGCAGGGCATGCAGGCCTGTCATGACAAAGTAAATGAAATAGAATATGCGAACCTTGCCTGTGAACTTCTCGATGTCGATGTACGGCTCGCCGCTTGAGCTTTTCGAAAAATAGCCTGACTTTTCTGATTCGGTCAGGTAATTATGGTCCTGAGCAAGTTTGACCAGTGAGCAGTCTGTCCAAAGAAACTCGCCGCGAGGGTTTACATAAGCGTGCTCGGATGCTGCTCCATGCTCGACCTCGTAGCAAGGCTTTGCGGGTGCGGCGGCGTGTCCGGTATCGTGTTCCACCGCTGGTGCCTTTTTATTCCAACCCGTAACAGGTACGAGGCCGTCGTTGTATTTATCGGTGTACTCTATCGCCTTAACGCCAAGAAACACGGAACCGAACAACATGGTGAGAATGATCATAAACACCTGCATATTTCGATTGTTCTTTTGCGCGTAATAGACGGTCAGGGCCATTGTCAGGCTGCTGACGATCAAAACAAGCGTATTGAGCCCGCCCCAGAAAGCGTTCAAGTGATTACTGCCGGCGGCGAAAGCCATCGGGAATCTGGAGCGAAAGACCAGATACGCCGAGAACAAGCCGCCAAAGAACATTATCTCCTGCACCAGGAACATCCACATCCCGATCGAGACGGACTCTTCCTGCTGCTTCATGTCCTCGAACTGGTGTTGCAGCCCCGGAGCGTGGGCGTGTTCGTGTGTGCCTGAGTGTGACGACATTATTTTCTAATTAATTAACAAGATACACAGGATATTTAGGATATAAAATAAGCGATCATGTTTATCCTATCTATCCTGTCTATCCTGCTTGAATTTAAGTTACAGTCGAAACCGTATGTCTGCGACGGGCACTGTCAATATCAAGCCCGTTTTCCTCGCTAAAATCGTATGCTTCCCAGGTAACGACCGGCGTTACCTCAAAATTCTCGGTCGGCGGCGGCGAGCTAGTGCGCCACTCAAGCCCCGGATGCATCCACGGATTATCGCCCGCATCCTTACCGTAAAGAAGCGAATGGCCCAGATAAACCACCGGCATCAGCATTCCCACGCCAAGCACCGAGGCTCCTGCGGTCGAAAAGATATTCAACACCTGCATCTCCGCGGGATACGACGCGTAACGTCGCGGCATGCCCATGTATCCTAGTATGAACTGGGGAAAGAACGTCAGATTGAACCCGATAAAAACAAGCATCGCCGAGATCTTGCCCCAAAACTCGGAGTACATTTTTCCGGTGATCTTAGGCCACCAATAATGGATACCGCCGAGATATGCGATCACCTGTCCGCCGACCATTACATAATGGAAATGGGCGACGACGAAATAGGTGTCGGTCAGGTGAACGACAAGGCCCATCGCGCCGAGGAACAAGCCGGTCAATCCGCCGATAAGGAACAAACCCATAAACCCGATCGCATAAAGCATCGGCGTGTCGTATGAGATCGAGCCTTTATAAAGCGTTGCGGTCCAGTTAAACATCTTGATCGCCGACGGCACCGCTACGACCATTGTCAGGAACGAAAACACGAGTCCTGCATAGATCGACTGACCGCTGACGAACATGTGATGTCCCCAAACGAGAAAGCCGAAAACCGCAATGGCGATTGATGAAAAGGCAATAAATTCGTAGCCGAATATCTTTTTTCGCGAGAAATTAGATATCAGTTCACTGATAATACCCATTCCCGGCAGGATCATAATATAAACGGCCGGATGCGAATAGAACCAGAACATATGCTGGAACAATATCGGATCGCCGCCGATCGCCGGGTCGAAAATGCCGACCTTTGCAAACCTTTCGATCGCCAGCAGCAGGACAGTGATCGCGATAACGGGCGTGCCGAGTATCATCACGAGGCTGGTCGCATACTGTGCCCAGACAAAGAGCGGCAGTCGGAACCAGGTCATTCCGGGAGCCCGCATCGTGTGAACGGTGACGATAAAATTCAAGCCGGTCAGAATCGACGAAAATCCGTTAATAAAAATTCCGAGCCCGACGGCCATTACATAAGTGTTGGAAAACGTCGTGCTGTAAGGTGTATAGAACGTCCAGCCGGTATCGACGCCGCCCTGCAAAAGAGCATAGATGGTCAACGCACCGCCGATCCAATAAATATAAAGGCTGAGCAAATTGATCCGCGGCAAAGCGAGATCTTTTGCACCGATCATTATCGGCAGTAGAAAATTGCCGAGTATCGCAGGAATCGCCGGGATCAGGAAGAAAAAGACCATCAGTATCCCGTGCTGTGTGAACACCTTGTTGTAGGTCGCCGTTTGAAGCAGATCGCTGTCGGGCGTGAGCATTTCAAGCCGGATCGTAGCAGCGTACAATCCCCCGGCGAGGAAGAACAGCGATACCGAGATCAAATACATGATCGCGATCCGTTTGTGGTCTTTCGTCAACAGCCACGACTTTAGCGTGTAGCCGTTAGTTAGATAATTTGTCTTTGGCTCCGCGGCGGGAATGCCCGCATCGAACGCATCAACATTTTGCATAATCAGTGACCACCTCTTGTATTGCTATTGGCGGTAGTGCTCGTATTCGTCGCGGGGGCTGTCGTATTCGACGCCGGAGCCGCAGCCGGAGCGGCCGTTGTGCCCGTCACTCCGCTTAGAGATTTAATATAGGCAACGAGTGAAACAAGCTGTTCCTCGGTAACCTGCCCCTTGAATGTCGGCATTATCGGCGAAAATCCTTCAACGACCTGTGCACCGGGATTAAGAATCGAGTTTCTTAGGTATTCGTCATTGGCCGTAACTTTCTGGCCGCCGACCAAAGCGACTTCCTTGCCGTAAATTCCTTCGAGCTTTGCCCCTCGCTGCTGTGGCCCACCGGCGTGACACGACGCACAGCCTAACTTGTTCTCAAACAGATCGCGGCCTTGTTCGACGGGTGTCTGGCCGGCTTCGCTGCCCGCGAGCCAGTTATCGAAATCGCGCTGTTCCATGACGTAAACATAGCCGCCCATGCCCGAATGGTTAAGACCGCAATATTCCGCGCAAAAGAGATGATATTTACCGGGCTTTGTGGCCTCGAACCAAAGGTACGTATATCGTCCGGGAACTACGTCAGCCTTTGTGCGAAATGCGGGGATCGAAAAATCATGCAATGCGTCTTCCGTCGTCATCGTCAGCTTGATCTTTCTACCGACGGGAACGTGCATCTCGTTTATTTCACGCTGTCCGGTCCCGTGCTGTATCTTCCACATCCATTGTTTTCCGACGACATAGATCTCGGTCGCGTCCTCTGGTATGCGAAACTGATTATAGAAAACGTACGCGCCGCCGAGAAAGATCGTCATCGAAACAACGAACGGAATGATCGACCACACCGTCTCAAGCACCATTGACCCGTGAATTTCGGCACCAGTCGCAAATTTTTCCTTTTCGCGATACTTAACCGAGAAAACAAAGATCGCGACCACGATCGGGATCGTGAACACGATGCTGACCACGATCAGGTAGAAATATAGCAAGTCCACCTGCCAGGCAAATGTGGATGCGGCATCCGGAAATAGTGGAACCCACGAATTCGTTTGCATAATCATAAGTCTTGAGTCTTGAGTCGTAAGTCGAGAGTCGGAATGCGGTTCCGACTCGGGACTCAAGACTTACGACTCACTACTGGTGCGTTTGTTTCTTCGCCAAAATACAAAGCCCATCACTCCCATTCCTAACAGCGTCAGCACGGCAAATGCCCGCAGGACATTAAGAATGGCAAAACCATATTTCCCGGTCGAGGGATCGTAGTGATAGCAATACAGCAAAAGCTGATCCGACACGCTGCCGATCTTGCTTTCAGCCGATTCGACGATTCCCAGTTTCAGGTCACGCGGCGAGTAATCGATCCCGTAAAAGTACCGCGACAAAGTTCCGTCCGGCGTAACGACGATAACGGCGCTTGCGTGTGCGAACTGCTTTGACGCATCGTCCCATTCATAAGAAAATCCGGCGGCCTGTGTCGCGGCATCTATCGATTCCTGCGTGCCGGTCAAAAAATGCCAGCCCGGCTCGGTTCCGGGACGGCCATAACGCTCCATATATGAAGCCTTTTTATTTGCCGCGAGACCAGTCTTATCGTTTTCGTTCTTGTCAAAACTCAGAGCAATTACATCGAAATCCTTTCCGGCATCGAGCGAAACTCCTTTCAGCGATCCGGTCAGGCCGTTCAGTACCTGATTGCAAAGCATCGGGCACTCATAATAAACGAACGTCAAAATAACCGGACGGCCTTTTCCAAAGTAATCGCCGAGCTTTACGACCTGTCCGTCCTCGTTCTTAAATTCGGCGTCGAGCGGCAGTTTGGATCCCAGTTTTTGCTCGATCCCGACACGCTTTAACGGTTCGGGGATTCCATTCGCCGTTCCAACCGACGGATCATATTTTCTCGGCGAATAAAGCGGTGAATTATAATGCTCGCTCTTTTGCGCGTTCGTGCCCGCCGCCAACGCGAACAGCGTCACGACTACCGCAAGCGGAGCAAATATATTTTTGAACGAAATAATCATTAACTAACGTCGTTTTAATGCCGAGTTTCTACCGGCACTCGACTCCGACGGATACATCCTTGACTTCATCCCTGCCTGCTCGGCATCGGGTCCTGACTTTGCCTTGATCGGCTGTATCAGCAGCTTATCGATTGCGACATCGATCGGCATTTTTACGACAGTTCCCGTGGCTGCATCCTTTTGCCCGTTCTTTATCAGATCGTCCCAGATCTTTCTTAGTTCGCGATACTCGGCCTGTGGTTCGCGAAGCTCAAAATTGGCCCTTCCATCGGGGCCCGTGACCCCAAACCCGGGAGCCGATTGAAGTCGCGGTTCCGGCGGCAGACGGTCCTTGTCGCTCATCCTCATCGGATTGTCCGATCTCTTCGATTCGATGGCCTCCTTTTCGAGCACGCCCCACAACAAGGCCCACATTAAGCCAAAGGTTATGACGATAAGCAGAAACAGGCCCGTACCGAAATAGGCGATGCCTTTAACGCCGATCACGTTCTGCTCGTATGGCTTATCGAGGTCCATTAACGAATCTTCGTGTTTTGTGTGTGCCATAAACTCTTACGATCTTTGCACCAATATAATTACGGTGCGAAATGTGTTGTCTGCTCTTTTAAATTGCCTCCGGCTTTAGCTGGAGGAAGTTGTGCAGCACCGATCGGCTTTAGCCAAATTTCAAAAAATAATCATCCTTAAGGCTTTAGCCCAAACTCCCGATCATATTCACATCTCACACTTTTTGGCTAAAGCCCTCGCTTCTTCTACCACCAAGCTATCCTCCACCTAAAGGTGAAGGCAATTTAAAATCCAAGCCAAATTTTGAGTTTTCCGCTAATATAGTTGTCTTAACCCTAGTGTCCGCGGCCATGCTCGATCGCATTTTCAAAAAACGGGTCCATTACCGGAACTATCGGCCGTTTCGCCAGTTGTCCAAAGAAATACCACAGCCAGATGCCGCCAACCGCGACCGGCGCGGCGATATCCATCCAACTAAAACTCGCTACCAGCGGCAGAGTTCCGCCGTGCTCTGAGATACGCGGATTCGGCGAGATCAGATAAAACATATCGATCAGACGCATCAACAGAACAAATCCGGCGAGCCAGGCCAGCTTATTCGTATGCCGTTTAAAATCCTGTTGGAGCAGTATCAGGAACGGGAATGCAAAATGGAACAACAGCAGCGTCCACCCGACCCATTGCCAGCCGCCCGAAATTCGCGTCAGGTACCACGTCGTTTCTTCGGGAATATTACCCGACCAGATGATCAAGTACTGCGAAAAATTGAAATACGTCCAGACCATCACAAACGCAAGCATCAGTTTTCCGACGTCGTGAAAATGGCGCTTGCCCAAAACGCGGTTCATCGGCGCATACTGCGATGCAAAATGAAGCACGATCACCGTAAAGCACATCGTCGAAAGCGCCCAGCCGATGACGAACAGCAGGCCGTACATAGTCGAGAACCAGTGCGGGTCAAGGCTCATCACCCAATCGACCGAGGCGAACGAAATGACCAAAACATAAAAGATGATCGCCGGGCCCGAAAACGCCGTCGAGCGACCGAGCCATTTTGCCGCTTCTTCATGATCCGCCGAACTGTCCTGCCGGGCCGACCAACTTGTCAGCAAATATGCGATCAAACCCAGGACCGCAAAATAGATCACCGAACGCACTATCCACCAAAACGGCGTCTGAAATGCGCCGCGTTGTATCTGCGTGATATCGTCTGCGGGCAGATGCGTCCATTCATATAAGAGAGTGACAAAAACCGCGATCGGCACAAACGCCAATATTACGACGACCAGTGTTCGGGCTGACGACTCAAGAATGCGGCGAATAACCACGCCCCACGCGCCGCCTGTCAGATATTGAAGCATCAGGATACCGATACTTCCGATACTGATCCCGCCCCAAAAAATAAAGCCGAGCAGCCACGACCGAAGCCCTTGCTCGGGGCTCAAATACACACCGACCAGCCACGCGATCAACGCAATGCCGCCGACACCAAGAAATATCGTTCGCAGCCGGTTAAATTCCTCGGGCGCCTGATATTGACTGATTTCCGCCATTAATGGGCACCTCCGGAAGTATTGGAGTTAGCCGATGGAGCGTGTGTCGTAGCCGGCGAACTCGCGTTCGAATTGGAATTCATCTTTAAAGCTTCTTCCGGGTTTTGGCTGAGCTGCAATGCGCGAATATAAGCGACGATAGCCCAGCGGTCGGCGGCCGGTATCGACGCCGCATAACCATTCATCTTGCCCCAGCCGTTTGTGATCACATCAAAGAAATGGCCTACGGGCGCGTTTCTCAGACGGTCGTCGTGATACGTCGGCGGCGGCGAAAATCCGCGGCGAACGATCATTCCGTCACCGGCCCCGACCGGGCCGTGGCAGACTATGCAATAGATGTTGTAGCGTTCCTCGCCTCGCTCGACCAACTCTCGCGTAACGGGAACCGGAAACTCATCGATGGCGTTCGGAAAACTTGTGACGATGGTGTTGCCGGCGGCATTCGTTGTTGACGCAACCTGGACATTTGGGTCAGGGTTATCGATCTTCCCTGTATGAAAAGCCTTATTCTCTTTCAAAAATCCTCGCGCAACGGTTCCATCCGGCGCATGTCTCGACGCCAGTTTATCGGAATAAAACTCGCTCATTTTATAAGCCTTGTATCGCGGCTGATCCTGCATATCAAAACGCACGCCGCAGCCCGTGAGGAAGGCAAAAGTAAAAAGTAAAAAGTAAAAAGTAATGCCACTCGAGCCTATACGATTCATCATTTTGCCTTTTGCCTTTTTACTTTTTACTTCCGCCTGGCGGTTATTCCTCAACATCGAACACCTCCTGCGGGTCAAGGCTTTCCATAAAGCTGCGCGTTTCATCGCTGTCATATTTGGGATCGGCTGCTTCTATCAGTAAAAAGAATTTTTCGCGGGTCGCCAGTGCAAAACGCGGAACATTAAAAACCGGATGATACGGACGCGGCAAACCATTCAGAAAAAGCATTCCAAAAACGGCTGTAAAGCCGGCCAAAAGGATCGTCAGCTCGTATGCCGCGGGAACGAACGAGGGCCAGCTCAAATACGGCCTGCCGCCGACGTTCATCGGGTAATCGATGTAGTGAACAAAGACCTGAAGCCCGACGCCGAGACACAACCCGGTCAGGCCGCCAAAAAATACCAGCACCGGCAAAATGCTCCGCTTGATGCCGAGAGCTTCGTCTATCTCATGCAGCGGAAAGGGCGAAAAAGCGTCGGTCTTGGTATAACCCGCTTCCCTAACCTTTGTTGCCGAGTCAACCAGCTCAGTAGCCGTGTCGAATTCCGCAAGAAGTCCGTAAATCTTCTTTTCCATACCTCTAACCTAGCAATTAGCAGCAAGCATTAGCACCTTGCGTTCCCTCATCCCTCATTTGTTCGGCGGATCGGTCCGGTCATAGGTGTACTCGACCTCAAGCACGCTTTCGTCAAAATCCTGCTGATGGCCGTGAACGTTGGCCTCAGGCAGCAGCGTACGCACCTCGAAGATCGAGATGATCGGCAGAAACCGCACGAACAGGAACAATAGCGTAAAAAAGAAACCGATCGTACCGACAAACATCGACAGGTCGATCATCGTTGGGCTGTACATCGCCCACGACGACGGCAGAAAGTCGCGGTTCAAACTGGTGACGATAATAACGAACCGCTCAAGCCACATTCCGACGCTGACAACCAGCGAGATCATAAACAGCCAGAACGCGCTTTCGCGGAACCGCTTGAACCACAAAAGCTGTATCGACGCTCCGTTGCACAAGATCAGCATCCAATACGACCACCAATACGGGCCATACCAGATGCGGTTGAGCATCATAAACCACTCATATTGGCTTGAGCTGTACCACGAGAAATAAAGCTCCATCGCGTAGCCGTAGATCACGATCATCCCGGTCGCGAGCATCACCTTGCCCATATAGGCCAAATGGGTATCGGTGATGAAATCCTTCATGTTGTACCAGACGCGAAGCGGGATACACAGAATCAGCACCATCGCGAATCCGGCAAAGATCGCACCGGCAACAAAATACGGCGGGAAAATCGTCGCGTGCCAGCCCGGCAATTGCGACACCGAGAAGTCCAACGACACGATCGAGTGGACCGAAAGCACAAGCGGCGTCGAAATACCCGCAAGCAGCAGATACGCGATCTCATATCTATGCCAATGCCGTGCGGATCCACGCCAGCCCCACGACAAAATGCCGTAAGCGAACTTAAAGAACTTGTTCTTCGCCCGGTCGCGAAGCGTCGCGAGATCGGGGATCAGCCCGACGTACCAAAACAGCAGCGAAATAGAGGCGTATGTCGAAACCGCGAAAACGTCCCAGATAAGCGGCGAGCGAAACTGCGGCCAGACGCCCATCGTGTTCGGATAAGGAAACAGCCAATATGCCGCGAGCCACGGACGGCCAGTGTGCAGCAACGGGAACATCGCGGCGCAAGCAACGGCAAAGAGCGTCATCGCTTCGGCAAACCGGTTGATCGATGTTCGCCACTTTTGGTTCAAAAGCAGCAAAATCGCCGAGATCAGAGTTCCGGCGTGGCCAATGCCGATCCACCAAACAAAGTTGATAATGTCGAACGCCCAGCCCACCGGCTGGTTGTTTCCCCAAACTCCGATGCCCTTTGCAAGCAGTGTGACCACCGAAAACAGCAATAACTGCGCGACGATAAACGAGATGCCAAAGCCGATGAACCAATGCCACGGCGTCCGCTTTTTCAGGGTAACGTCACCGATCTTGTCGGATACGGTCCCGAAAGTGTGGTCGCCCTCGACCATCGGCGGATATATCCGCTTTTGAATTTCCTTTAACTCAAGTTCATCCTGCATAGTTTTGCAAGCTCATTCGACTCAGCTGATCTCAAATCCAAAATCCAAAATCCGCAATCCAAAATCTAGTGTCCGCCTCCCGATTTCTCGCCCGCGTGCTCTTTCGGAACATATGCTTTCGGCTTTGCAAGCGGCGCGTAACCAGGCATTTCGGGGTTCATATTCTTTAAGGCCGACATATACGTCGTCCGAGGCTGCGTGTTCAACTCATTGAGCAGGTTGTAGTTACGCGTGTCCTGCTTGATCTTGTGAACCTTGCTGAGCGGATCGTTCATATCGCCGAAGATGATCGCTCCGGTCGGGCAGACCGATTGGCATGCGGTCAAAACTTCGCCATCAGCGATCTTTCGGCCGTCCTTTTCCGCCTCGATCCTCGCCTGCGAAATACGCTGCGTGCAATAGGTGCATTTTTCCATCACGCCGCGGCTGCGGATCGTGACTTCTGGATTTCGCATCAGTTTATACTGCGGCGTATCCCAATCCTGATAAAGCAGGAAATTAAAGCGACGCACTTTGTACGGACAATTGTTCGAGCAGTAACGCGTTCCGACACAGCGGTTATAGACCATGTCGTTCAGGCCTTCGGGACTGTGAACGGTTGCAGTTACAGGACAAACGACCTCGCACGGAGCCATTTCACATTGCTGGCAAAGAACGGGCTGGAAATGAGCACCGCCGGGAGCCTCGATGCTGTCACCGGAATAATATGTATCGATCCGCATCCAGTGCATTTCGCGGCTGCGGCTGACCTGTTCCTTGCCGACGACCGGAATATTATTCTCGGCCTGGCACGCAAGTACGCAGGCGTTACAGCCGACGCAGGCATTCAGGTCGATCGACATTCCCCATTTGTAATTCTCGGCGTACTGCTTCTGATAAAGCTCGTCAGGGTACATCGATTTGTCCGCGAAATCTTCCTGCCGGCCCATTTCGGGATGTTTCTTGAATTCCTCGACCTCAAAAACGCGTAACAGATCGCGTTCTTCCATGCTGAAATGGATCTGCGTCGAAGCGATCTCGGCCTTCTCACCGGTTTTCACGATCTCGCCAAAACCCAGGGTCATTGCATCCGATCGAACTACATCGAAAGCGTTGTAACCGATGTCGGTTCCGACCCTGCCGGATTTTTTCCTGCCGTAGCCCATCGTCAGCGTGATCACATCGTCCGGCTGGCCGGGCGATATCCAAACAGGCACGCCTTTAGATATCTCGCCGCCGTTCATTTTTACGGTGACCATATCGGCAGACATATTCGATCCCTTTGTCTCGACGAATGCAATGCCGCGTTCTCCACCGGAGATCTCTTCCGGGTCGTTGCCGCGATTTAGCTCGAGCCTCGCAGCGGTCGCCGGGCTGACCAGGGCGACGTTGTCCCAGGTTATCTTGTTGATCGGATTCGGCAGTTCCTGAAGCCATCCGTTGTTGGAAAACCGGCCGTCGTAGATCGTCGGATCGGGCAAAATCGTAAATTCAATTGGCCCTGAGCCGACCGGAGCTGCCGCTGGCTGAGAAAGATATGCGGTTCCCGCGGTGACGGTTTTCGCGGGCAAAGCCGAGTTGGCAACAAACCCGTCGTGAATTGCTTTTCGCCAGTTATCTTCGAAAGTTTTCGGTGCCGCCGTAGCCGCAACCGGAGTCGAGCTTGGTTGGGCTGCCGTAGATGATGCCGCCGGAGCGAGTGTTGCCGTAACCGGTGTTGAACTCAGGTTCTGCGACTGCCAATATTCCTTAACAATATCGCTGTCTTTTTTCTCGAAATTTTCGCGGAAGAAAAGCTGGACGATCTCGTGAGCGCTCTTGCCGTCATATAAAGGTGCGACAAGCGGCTGGACCAACGTCGCGGTTCCGTCAAAAGCACGGGCATCGCCCCACGATTCGAGATAATGCTTTCCGGGCACGTGCCAATGGCAGATTTCCGCAGTCTCGTCGAAATGCAGCCCGACATGAATTCGAGTCGGCACTTTGGGATTATTAATTTCCGCGCCCAAGCGGTTCAAATCGATTCTTAGATCCGACGGCGTGTTGTAAACCGGATTTCCGCCGATCATCACCAGCATTTTCACGCGGCCGGCGTCTATGTCTGTTACTAGTTCGCGAAGCTGCTCAACTTGCGTCTTTTCGGACGGCGTCAACGGATCAATGTATTTGACGGTCGTACCGACATTACCGAGCGCGGCGTTTATCGAATGTGCAAGAGCATGAACTATCGCGGGCTGATGGTCTCCGGCAATAACGAGCGAACGGCCCTTGAACGCCAGCAGGTCTTTAGCCATTGCGGCGATCCAGCCGTTGGAATCAACATAGGTTGATGTCGAACCCGAAACGCCCAACGCCGCCGCGACAGCCTTTGCGATGTCCGGCATCTGGCTCGGTTTCACAGCGAGACGATGGTCGGCTTTTGCTCCGGTCATCGACATCGTAGTTTCGATAACGTAAAGACGATTAATATCCTGCTTTTCGGCGGTCAGTTCACGGCTCCGCGCAAAATCGCTTATATATCTGACGTTAAAACCCGAAAAAATATCCGCGTCGAGCGTGAGAACGCGCTCGGCTTTGGCGAAGTCATAGACCGTGTTGACCGGCGAACCAAAAGCGAGTTTCGCTCCCACCATTGCATTGTCGTTATTGACCGGCTCGTACTGATACCAGCGGGAGTTTGGAAGTTCCACAGCGAGCCGTTTGAACTGATCCTGCAAGGTTGGCGAAGTAACGGTTTCGGTCAGAAATCTAATTCCCGCTCCGCCGTCTGCACGGTTCGTCTCGATCTGCGAACGCATTTCGGTCAGGAAATTTTGCCAGTTGGACGACGCTCCGCGGTATGTCACCTCTTGCGAGCGGTCCGGGTCGTACATATCCAACAACGACGCCTGCGCAAACGCGTCTGTCGAGCCGAGGCTTCCCGGATGATCGGGATTGCCTTCCAGTTTTATCGGACGCCCGTCAAAAGATTTTGCCAATAAGCCCGTGGCGACACCGCCGAGCGTCATTGCCGTGGCGTAAAACATCGGCCTGCCCGGAAGAGCGTCTTCGGGTGCGGTCACGTACGGCACGATCTTTTCGGGCGGCTGAATTACGCAACCCGAAATACCTGCGAGGGCAAGCGACGCGCCCATAACTTTCATAAAGTTACGTCGGCTGAGCGAATCGTCCCAGTTTTCAGCGTGTAGCGGAAATTCGCCTTTTACGTAATCTTCGAATTCCGGAGCATCGACAAATTCGTCAACGCTTCGCCAGTAGTCTTTACCGGTCTGCGAAAGAATTTTGTTTCTTACGGACGCAAAATGTTGCTTGCTTTCAGGGCTTGGCATTTTTTCTATTGATTCTCGATTCTCTAAATTTGCCACAAAGAATTTTTGCCACAGAGACCACAGAGTTAGTGGTGATCTTTTCAAACTTCTTATCAGCATTATTCGAATACAAAATTCAAATCCCTCTGTGAACTCTGTGGCTAATTCCTATCTGTGACAAACTGAACAGCTCGTGAGCATTTCCTTGCTTCTGATCTTATAGTCCGCTTTCAGACTCAGACGGCTTTCGGCCGTGATATCTCCGTCCTGCCACTGCATATTGTAAATTTCGCTCTTTGGACGGATGAATTTCTCAGGTTCCCTGTGACACGCCAGACACCATTCCATCTGCAATGTGTTTTCCTGATAAACCGACGGCATATTGTCGATCTCGCCGTGACAGGTCGAACAGCCCACGCCTTTTGCAATATGAATACTATGGTTGAAATATGCGTATTCAGGCAGGTCGTGAACGCGTTCCCACTCGATCGGCTTGTTATCGCGAAAGCTCGCCCTGACCGGTTCCAGATAATCGCTGTCTGCCCATATCTGGCTGTGGCAGTTCATACAGGTCTGCGTCGAAGGCATTCCGGCCGAGGCGGTCGTTTCAACCGTCGTGTGGCAATAGCGACAGTCGATGCCGTCGTCGCCGACATGATGCTTGTGGCTGAACTGAACCGGCTGCTGTTTTTCAACATATCGCCCGGTAAGATACGACGAACGGGCAACCTGCGTGTAAACGAAAAAAGCCGTACCGGCAAGTATCACACCCGCGATCATGCTGATCCGCGCAATGTTATTCGCACTCTTGTGAAAAAATTGTGCCATTGTCCGATCTCTTTAACAGCACTCGGATGCTGCAATTAAAGTAGTCCCGTTCCCGATATGCTTTTGCACCGGGCAGACCGAAAGTTTTAGATTGTCTTTAGAATTAATACCTTAAAACAGCCTCAATTCTACTAAAACAATAGAAAACCGCAACTGTCCCAATTGAAAATTATCGAATAAAGCCTATTTGTGCAATATTTCACAAAATAAGTTTGCCTGATAGCTAAGATTACCCTAAGGCGTGTTCATTTCTTACTGTTAGCTCCAAAACAATCTAAGTGTCTGCTGTTTCGTTTTAGCGTAGCCAAGCCGTTTAGAGTTTGTGTCAAAACTCATTTAGTTCTTGTCGCCAACGGCGACCGACATTAAGGCCTAGGGTGCAATGAGCGAAGCGAATGAAACCCTAGGAATATCGCGTAAAATTCCTGTCGCTGAAAGCGACTGACAAAAGCCAATCGGTGCTCCCTTTCAGGGAGCGAATTCGCCGACCGTCTGTCCTGGGGTTCCGCCGAAAACGGCTTCACCCCAGCTTTAATGTTGGTCGCCTTTGGCGACGAAGAGCAACAAACCTCTACGGAGAGTTTCGACACAAACTCTGAACGGCTTGGGCTTGCTTTTCGTAACAAGATTCTGAAACCCTTTTGGGTAATCCGTGTCTAATGAATTATGAAAGATTTATCCGGAGTTCTCCGCCGTCAACGCGGCCCCGATTGCGCCGGCCAAAGGCCCAAGTTTCCCGCTGACGATCGACGTCCGTTTGAATGATGGCATGTATGAGAATTCGCGGGCACGCTCGGTTATGGCATCAAGCACAACATTTCCGGCCCGCATAACCTCGCCGCCGATAACGATCTTTTCGATATTGAGCATATTCACGACCGAAGCGACCGCCGTCCCGACATATGTGCCGGTCCGTTCGAGCATCAGCATTGCAAAATCGTCCTCGGCATTGGCGGCGTTTACGATCGCGTCGATCGTGATCTCGCTTTCGTCAAGTTTGCTTAATGATGAAGTACTGTCCTGATGGATCCGGTTTCGCGTGCGTCTGACAATGTTGGCTGCGGACGCAATATCCTCAAGCCGCATTCCCTCGGAATTTATCGCGATATTACCGAATTCGCCCGCGAAACCGGCGTCGCCACGAAACACCTCGTTGTTAATTATTACAGCGCCGCCGACACCTTCGCCGAGCGTTATATAAAACAGGTTGTTCGCCGACTGTCCCGCACCGACCAGATGCTCGGCGATCGCCGCCGCGTTCGCGTCGTTTTCCAAAACGACAGAAACACCGGTCTCAGCTTTCAATGCCTCAGCCAAACCAACGCCGTTCTCAAGCAATACGAGCGAAGAATGGGCGACCCTTCCGGCTTTCCTGTCGATCAATCCCGGCAACGCCAACCCGATCGAACTAACACCCGGCGAATTCTGCACCAGCTCGCGAATATTTTCCACCAACGGCCCAAACGCATTTATCCCGCGTTCAAACCCCGAAGTCACGGAATCGACAACCCTTCCGTCCGGCTCGATCGCCACAGCGACGACCGCATTCGAACAGAGTTCCAGCCCTATCAGTTTTCCATCCCAATTATTAAATCTAGCCATACGCGTTCGATGATTCCGGCGCGATTGTAGCCACGCTAACGGGCTGTGTCAATCCTTCCCAGCCCCGCGTTTTTTTGTTATCAACAAATAACACATTTAGTGGTCTTGATAACAGGTTTTGTACCCTCTGATAACAATATTTCGCACTTTGATAACACATTTTTTTCGTCTTGATAACAAAAAATCGGCGATGTCGGAACGAATGGGCTCAATGTAGGTTGCGTAGGAACGCCCGGTGCATACGGGTTGTGGGTGTTGCAGGATTTAACGGAACAAGGTTCAGTGCATCTGGTTTCAGCTCCGGAGGAGCGATATGTTTATAGAACCGATTCAGCAAAATGGTAAAAGCTCCAGAGGAGCGACATGTTATTGATTCGATGTCGCCCCTAACGGGCTTGTTTCTTTTTTCGCATTTCGTTTCTACAAATATTTGGCTCCTATGGAGCCGGAAAATTCTTTCTACGGACGCGAAGCCGATTGTCAGATCAAAATCAAATTCGCCCACTACCCTTCATATACGAATATTGACTAGCTTCACGCGTAAGGCTACTCTTTTTAGAGTCCGCAACAGGTCGCACTGAAATCACCCCGAATATGAACGAACTCGAGCAAATAATCGCGACATATGGCATTTACGCCGTTTATGCGCTTTGCACTATTGAGGGCGATATTACGCTGTTGATCTCTGGAGCGATGGCGCAGGGCGGTTTTTTTGGGCGATACGGATTTCTCAAGGTTTTCCTGCTCGGAACGCTGGGCGGCATGACGGGCGACTGCTTCGGGTACGCGGTTGGGCGCATATTTCACGAAAAAGCAAAGCACTATCGTTTCTATCAGATGGCACAGCCGCGTGTTGAGCGTTTGATCGACAAGTTCGGTGGTTTTGCCATCGTGATCTCGAAATACATATACGGCATACGTGCCGCGATGTGCGTGTTTTACGGTATCGGCAAAATGCCGTTTCTGCGGTTCTTGTTTCTCGACGCGATCAGCTGCTCGCTGTGGGTTTTGCTGCTTGCGGGAACCGGTTATTTCTTCAGCGGTACCATCACTCTGATAATCGGTGATTTCCAGCAGATAGGAATCGCACTTTTCTTCCTGATATTGTTCGCGGTGATCGTTCTTTATGTTGTTGAAAGATATTGGCTTTCGGAAAAAGTAGAGGAAGCCAACCCTGAAACGATCCACAAGATCGAAGAAAAACTTCACGCCGTCGAAGAAGTCGCACAGGAAAAACTCCACGACCTGACCGAACGTCTGCACCTGACTCGCGACAAAGACGACGATCAAGAGAAAGAAAAGGACACGGACAAGAACGCGAAAGCCGCAAAAAAATGACCCGCTCGTTGTGAATTAACGGCTCGACTAGGCTAATATAACTCGTCATTCATCTGATCCAATTTATCTTGAGGGAAATAATTTCGTGATAATCGAATCATCAGCGCCGACACGTGTTGACCTTGCCGGCGGCACAATAGATATTCCGCCGCTTTTTCTTTTTCACGAGGGCGCCGCGACCGTCAATTTCGCAGTCGATCTGATGGCAAAGTGCCGGATCGAAACACGCGACGACCGCGTAATTTCAATCGAATCTATCGACCGCGACGAAAAGTTTGAAACTACGGTCGAAAACATCGCGAGTTTGAAAGACGAGCCGCGGCTCGAACTGCTTTCAAAGCTCATCTATTTCTTTCGGCCCGAAACCGGGTTTAATATGATCACCGAATCCGAAGCACCGGCCGGAGCGGGGCTTGCCGGTTCGTCAACGCTGAACATCGCCTGCATGGGCGCGTTGAACGCATTGGCCGGCAATCGCTACACGCCGGACCGTTTTATCCCGATCGCCGCAAATGTCGAATGTCAGGTGATAAAAGTTCCAACAGGTTTTCAGGACTACTACTCCGCTCAATACGGCGGACTTTCGTGCATTCACTTCGGCCCGGATGGAATGCGGCGCGAAGCACTGGATATCGACACGGCAGAACTGGAAAAGCGCATCGCAGTCTGTTACACCGGCGA
Organism: uncultured Chloracidobacterium sp.; assembly: GCA_964605905.1. GTDB lineage: Bacteria > Acidobacteriota > Blastocatellia > Pyrinomonadales > Pyrinomonadaceae > OLB17. The sequence goes on from CAZSEL010000035.1 coordinate 24,541, forward strand.
ACCGCGAAATTCCGGGACGAATAATTGGGAACTGACAAAACGCCACATCGACGGCGACCGAGAGCTTTTTGAGATATTCGATGGAATCCGCGACACGTCGCTCGCGGCAAGAGAGGCATTGATCGGACAGGATTGGGAACTACTCGGAGAGATACTTAGAGACGCTCATCCCGAACGGCTCCGTCTGTCGCCGAATATCTCGACGCCGTATATGGACGAATTGATCGAAACCGCTCTCGCAAACGGAGCCATTGCCGCAAAAATATGCGGTGCCGGCGGTGGCGGATGTATCGCATTTTACTGCGAGGACGGACGGCGTCCGGAAGTAGAAACGGCTCTCAAGGCAAAACCCGGTGCGGAGGTTTTGAACTGGAATCTTTCAATGAACGGCCTGACAATTCGCACCGAAGCCCACGCTTGATACGCACAAGACTGATTGAGGTATCTTCGTGCTTATTCTTAGCGATTTCCTTTGCGTTCTTCGCGTCTTTGCGTGGAGAAAAGCCATTTCACGCGAAGCCGCAAAGAACGCAAAGTAAGAATGAGATCTCATAGTCCGGGTTAAACTTTAAAGTACTGGAGAAACATTTTATGCCCAAAAATCAACTCTGTGTCGCCGTGATCGCAATTTTGATCGCGTTATTTTCAATCGAGACATCGGCCCAAACCGCCACCGGAAAGGTCTTCTGGAACGGAATGGTCGATAACAAAGTTCATCTGGTTATTAAAGGCACGACGCTCGAACAGCGCACCATTGAGGGCCAGACGCTTGCCGACGGTTCGTACAGCTTTACCGCTCCGCTGCCTGAGGCAGACACAACCGTCCGTGTTACAAAGCTCGAAGGCCGCGGCAAGGTAGTCACCGTCGTTCAGCAGCCTTCGGCCGCGAATAATTACGAGGCCATCATCGAAATTATAGACGACGACGGCGGCGCGCGGGAATACCTGATCGAGATAGCCTGGTAGATTTTTTGTCACAATCTGTTTCCCGGTGGTGTTTGGTTAGTAGAAAACGATTTTCAAAACCAAATACAACCGGAGGAACATTTTGTAATGCTCAAAAAATCAGCCATTTTTTCATTTCTTTCATCCGCACTTCTTTTCTGTTTTGTTCTGCTGCCCGTTCAGGCCCAGGACAAGGCCGAAAAAGCCGAATACAAGGCAAAAAACAAGGAATTCTGTTCGAACTGGAATAACTCTGGCGGCGACCGCGTTGGGTTTAACGAGGTCCGCGAATTTAAACTGCCCGCGACGGGCCGTATCGAGGTCGATGGCGGCAAAAACGGCGGCGTTTCCGTCAAGGGCGGCGACGTAACCGAGATAACCGTCAAAGCGTGTGTAAACACCTGGGCGAAATCTGATGCCGAGGCACAGGCGATAGCCAAAAACATAACCATCAGCCAGAGCGGCGTGATAAAGGCCGAAAATGGCGTCGAGGAAAACAATTGGGGCGTTTCGTTTCAGTTGACCGTTCCGCGCAATCACGACCTGAAACTCTCGGCAAAGAACGGCGGCATATCGATTTCGGGCGTTGACGGGAATATGGCATTTGACACGGTCAACGGCGGTATTAGTCTCTACGATGTGGCCGGCGAGGTTCGCGGGCGAACGACGAACGGCGGTCTGCATGTAAAGCTGTCGGGCACCGGCTGGCGTGGAAACGGGCTTGATGTTTTGACCACCAACGGCGGAGTCAAACTCTCGCTCCCGGCGGATTATGCTGCAAATATCGAAACCGGCACCGTAAACGGCGGTTACAAGACAGACTTCCCCGCACTGAACGTCGAACGCACCGAACGCTCGAAACCGGTTCGCGTCAACGCCCCGCTAAACGGCGGCGGAGCGCCGCTCAAGGTCATCACAACCAACGGCGGTGTAAATATCAATATTTACGGGCCGGAATCGAAATAATTTGTTTTGTTTCACCTTCAGTGCAACATGTTTCATTGAAACGAAAAAGGCTGTCCGAAAGGGCGGCCTTTTTATATTTGGAGGTTGAGTGGTGGTTTTTTCGCCGAGCGGCGAAGCTATGCTTCGCCGAACCACGCCAATTAGTCTGCGGCTCTACCGCCGTCGCGGCATAGCCGCTGAGCGGATTTAAGAGCTGCCGGAAAAGCGGAGCTTTTCCGCTCGGCGACAGAAACAACGAACTTCACGGATAATCACGCGGCGGCGATGGCTTTTGTGAGCGAGCGGAAGATGTCGCGGCCGTCGTTTGATCCGAGCAGTTCTTCACAGGCGCGTTCCGGGTGCGGCATCATTCCGAGGACGTTGCGGTCGAGGTTGCAGATACCGGCAATATTCGACAATGCTCCGTTCGGATTGGCGTTGTCAGTGATCTCGCCGTCGGGCTCGCAGTAACGAAACACGATCTGGCCGTTTTCTTCCAAAGAATCAAGCGTTTCGGGGTCGCATGTATAATTTCCGTCCGCGTGTGCGAGCGGTATCGACAAAACGCGGCCTGTTTCCAGTTCGCTGGTATATGGCGTGTTGGCGTTCTCGACGCGAATTCCGACGTGGCGGCAAACAAAATGCAGATCGGCGTTCCGCATCAATGCTCCGGGCAGCAGGTCCGCTTCGCAAAGTATCTGAAAACCGTTGCAGATGCCAAAAACAAACTTCCCCTTAGCCGCAAAATCCTTGACCGCGTTCATCACCGGCGAAAACCGCGCTAACGCGCCCGCACGCAGATAATCTCCATAGGAAAACCCGCCCGGTATCACCAAAGCGTCAAACCCACTCAAATCCGTTTCCTTATGCCACACAAAATCGACCGGCTGCCCGACGTGCTTCGACAGCACGTGGTAAGCGTCGTGGTCGCAATTAGAACCGGGAAAAACTATAACTCCGAATTTCATAATTTGAAACCGATCTCCCGTTGAGCCTCCGCCCATCTTATCCACTCTCTGCGGGAACGGGACGGCCGCCATTGGCGTGCCGATCAACAATAAGCGAGTAATATCTGCGTTGAAGCAACTCCAACTGCCGAATCTTTTCCGTCGGTGACATATTCCGAACATGACGGCGGAAGTTCTTTTTGCTCTCAATTAGTTGTTCCAACGAATTCATATCAGAATCTATATTCCGGTGAAAAGTCTGCTTGTCTTTTACGCCATGGCTCCAAAAGGTTAAATCTTTCAAGAATATCTCTGAGTTTTTCAGCATTCATGATTCGGGCGTCATCGAATTGGTCTATTTTGTAAAAATCCTTTTTTCTTCCAGCCAGTATCCACATAGCTGCGAGGTGCTCAGGGTCTATGACTTTTATTTGACGTTTGTCAATTGTTTTCAGCGAGGCCGTTTCAACGGTCTCAGTCCACAGCTTATTATAGCTTGATTCAGCAAACTGAACGGGCCAGCCATAATATTTATGAAATCTTTATCAAAACTGAATCCCTTGTCTCTTGCATAATCATATATCTTCTCCAGCGAAAGGATCGGGCCGGTTTGCTGTTCGACAAAGAAAAAGAAAATGTCAAGATCGATAGTATTGAACGGCTCATTATGAATAATCCCTGCAACCGCACCGCCAATGGCATAGTCGGAGAAGACGCTTTCTGCACGCATGTCAGCAAGCACATCGATTACCGGCCCAAGATTGGTTGTATCCGTCATCCCTGTATTTCAACCTTATAATCTTCGATGACAGGGTTCGCCAGGACGTCACGCGCAATTTTTTCTACCACTTCCTTTGCGTCTGTTTCCGAAACTTCACCGTCGAGGGCGATCTCGAAATATTTGCCCTGGCGAATATCGTGTATGTTTGAATGGCCGAGCAGCTCGACCGAATGATGGATGGCCTTTCCCTGCGGATCGAGCACACCGGGTTTTAACGTAACGAATACCTTTGCTTTCATTTATAGCTCCTGAAATAAATTGTAGATTGTTACGCAAATTGTTGTTTTAATCAACGTCTTGTGGTAACTTTCACCATAAGTTTTTTCTCAGCAATCTTTTATCAATTCAAAACCCTTTAGAAAGGAGACAGATCGAAAAAATGCAAAACCAAAAATCTGCGCTAGGTATGGACGGAAACGTCACCTCACTTATCGGATACCTTATCGGAATCGTGGCCCTCGTGCTTATCTTTATTGAAAAAGACAATAAATTTGTCAGGTTTCACGCTCTGCAGTCCGTGCTTTGGTCGGTGGCCATCACCGTTGCGATTATTGCTGTCTTTATAATCGGATTCATTATAAGCATGGTTCTGGCTGCAGTTTCCGGAACTCTTGCATGGATCGTCGGTATGCTGTTTATGCTGATCTACATTGGCCTCATCCTGGCCCTGGTCGGCGGCCTGATCTACGGCGCGATCAAGTCGTTCGGCGGAGAAATGACAAAACTTCCCTTCGTCGGCAACATGGCCGAAAAATGGGTTTAGATAGAATCGCCTGAAATATCCCATTTTTACTAGAATACACGGATGATTTTTCGTTTAATTGAAAGATCATCCGTTTTTCTTACTTCACGAGCAGTTTAATTCCGTCATTATCAAATGAGCAAATGTGATAAACTTTTGGAGAAAGCGAGGAGTTCGCCGAATAATTTTGCTTTCAATGACATATGCGAACTTGCCGAATGCTACGGCTATGTTTTTCAGAGGCAAAGCGGTTCACATGCAATATACGAGAATCCTCAACTTGACCTTAATGACGGCAGGATAATGAATTTTCAAAACTTTCGCGGAAAAGCAAAGCCGTATCAAGTGCGACAACTGCTGAAAGCAATATCAATAAGAAAGTGAAAACGAAATACGCAATTCATATTTTTTGGAGTGAGGAAGACGACGCGTTCGTTGCCATCTGCGACGAATTTCCCGGTTTGTCGGCGTTCGGCGAATCTCGCGAGGAAGCTTTGCAAGAAGCTCAGGTCGCTCTCGACCTCATGATCGAAACCTACCGAGACAAAGGGCTGAACATCCCTGAACCAGCGACCGTTCTTTTGGCAGCTTAGGCAAACACTCGATCAGAAGGTGACCGACTTTGAAGGTGTCATCGTGCTTGATCCAATTCGGATGGTCGAAAAGATTGATGAATACGACAACTGATAATGAAATAAAACTCCGCGGAATGGAGACCCTTGTCGAAAACCTGGGACTTGTCGAAGCTGAAAGGTTTATTGCACTGATGAACCGTGAAGGGTTCGACTACACTGAATGGCGCCAGGATTTATGGGAAGGAAAAACCGTTGAAGAAGTAAGCTCTCTGGCAATGTCCCGCTTCAAACCCAAAGCAAAGAACTAGTCAAACACTCGTTCAAAAACCTTATCCACATTTCGCAAATAGTGTTTCAGATCAAAGACACGGGCGATTTCTTCATTCGTTAGATGCGAAGAAATGTCCGCGTCTTTTGTTACCAGTTCGTTGTAATCGCCGCCCTCGTCCCAAACCTTCATTGCATTTCGTTGGGTGAAAACATATGCGTCCTCGCGTGACACGCCTTTTTGCGTGAGTGCGAGCATCAGTTGGCCGCTGAAAACTAACCCGCGAGTCAGGTTCAGATTTTTGAGCATGTTTTCGGGATAGACGACGAGCGTATCAAGCAGCGAAGTCGCTTTTGCCAAAATATAGTCGAGCGTCGCTGACGAATCCGGCAGAACGATGCGTTCGGCGGACGAATGCGAAATATCGCGTTCGTGCCATAATGCAACATTCTCAAGGCCGACGATCGAGTTTGCTCGGACGGTGCGTGCCATTCCGCAAATGCGTTCAGATAAAATCGGGTTCCGCTTATGCGGCATCGCCGATGAGCCTTTTTGTCCGGCCTTAAAATATTCCTGAGCCTCGCGCAGTTCGGTCCGCTGCCAGTGCCTCACTTGAAGCGCGATCTTTTCAAGCGTCGATGCGATGATCGCCAGCGTGCATAGATATTCGGCATAACGGTCACGCTGGATAACCTGCGTCGAAACATCTGCGGCTTTCAGCCCCAATTTCGCGCACACGCGTTCCTCGACATCCGGCGCAAGGTGTGCAAATGCACCGACCGCACCGCTGATCTTTCCGACCGAAATCGCCTCTTTCGCTCTTAAAAGCCGCTCGCGGTTTCGCTGCATTTCCGAATACCACAGTGCCCAGACAAGTCCGAACGAGGTCGGTTCGGCATGAATTCCATGTGTCCGCCCGATCTGCGGCGTGTCCTTAAATTCATACGCACGGCGTTTCAGAACGGGCAGCATTGCATCGATCTTTGCAAGCAGAATTTCGCATGACTCCTTTAACAACAGGGCATTCGCCGTATCGACAATATCGCTTGAAGTAAGCCCGTAGTGAACAAAGCGCGACGCCGGGCCGATATTCTCGGCAAGATTCGTCGTAAACGCGATAACATCGTGATCGGTCGTCTTTTCGATCTCGGTGATCCGTTCGACCGTAAACGCGGCCTTGGCCTTTATTTCTTCTACGGCTTCGGCGGGAATTGTTCCGTCCTCGGCATGGACCTCGCAAACGGCGATCTCGACATCAAGCCATTTCTGAAACTTGGTTTTCTGCGACCAGATTGATCCCATTTCGGGCAATGTGTAACGTTCGATCATAAAAATATTGATTCCGACTGGTTTCATTTCGCCCTTACTAACGTGAGGGCTTCTGCATATTTGTAAAGATAATCGCAAACCTTTGCTGCTTCAAACGTCTAAATGATAATCTGACCTTTCAGATCGGATTTGTTTTAATTATGGCAGAAAGATTTAGTGAAATGGGCAGCCGTTACCAGCTGTCAAAAATGTTGACCCTCGAACCGATCACCGGCAGCGAGTCCGGTATCGCAAAATCGCACGAGATCAACCGGCAAAGCGTCGTTAAAGAGATACTCGTCCATGTCTTTTTTATGGCGAAATTCGGGCTGGTTGACCGCGACCTTGCGGTTGGCGAGGCACATGCTCAGTACTTCAGCTCGACCGGGGGCCATCAGGCCGCGCACTGTTCGCCCGGCCAGATCTTTTATCAGGCAAGCCCGATCCAGGAATATCTCGTGGATAGTGGCGAACTTCTGGTCGCCGTGGACAATCTTTTTGGCCGAACGGACGGAATCGACGCAGTATTTAACAAAGCCGATTCGCGTGCCGAGGAAAACGGCTTGCGCGAAGCCTTGCGCGTCGGCTGTATCAACGTGGCCGCGGCCGCGCAGAACTCGAGATTCAATCGTGCAATGGAAATATGTCCGTTCATTTCAACGGCATTCGGTGCGTATAAATCGTTCGGTGTTAGAGGCTTTCAGAATGCTGCCGCACGCCAGCGTGCCTTGATGCGTCGCCGCGATCCGGCCGATGTCGCCAAACGCGAACGGACTATTGCGATATTGGGCGTCTATCAAAATACGCTGATGACGGCCGACGATTCGCTCGAAACTGTACAGGGACTGTCTATGTCTCTCGAAGATGTTTGGCGACAGTATCAGGCAGTGAGATAGTTATTCCGCTTCAAACGCTGAGGCTGGTTCGTCCGGCCCGATTGCCTCGGCAGTCGCCCCGTCGCCTAGAATATCTTCGAGATAGACCATCTGAACAAGCACAACAACGACAGCAAGCAACGGCGTCGCCAGCACAAGCCCAAGTCCGCCGATCGTCACCGCCAATCCTAACTGAAAAACTACGGTTAACGCGGGTGTAAGCTCGACCGTTCGGCGTTCGATAAACGGCGTTACAAGATTGCTCTCTATTATCTGAACGCCAATAAACAAACCTGCCGCGTAAAGCGCGCTTGCCGGGCTGACGATAAATGCGAACAAAACCGCCGGGATCGCCGAAATTATCGGGCCAAAATTTGGAATGAACGAGAGCAACCCGGCGATCAGCCCCAACGTCAAGGCCATCGGGACACCGATTATCGACAATCCGATCCAAGTCAGAACGCCGATAAATATCATCGACGCGACCTTCCCGATCAGCCACCATTGCAGCGTTTCACCGATGGCCGCGAAAACCTCCTGAGCACGCGGCCTTTGACGAATCGGAAACAGCTTTGCCAGCCCGTCAGAATACAAACGCGGTTCGCTCGCTAAATAGATGGCAAGCAAAACGACGATAAAGAAATTGCCAACAACTCCAACGGTCGATGAGAAAAATCCCCCGACGCGCGTGATCAGGCTTCCCGCGTCGATCTTCGCCATTATCTCGTTCACGCCGGGCAGTTGACTCAATATCGCCTGGCCCCAAGTGTAATGTGAAAGGTAATCGGCCGCGGCCTGCGCCGTTTGCGGCAGTTGAACTCGTAATACTTGAATCTGTTCGTTAACGCTCGGAGCAAGCAGCGTAATGCCGCCAGCCAGAACCAACACCAAAAGTAAGGTAACCAACAGCACTGACCAGACATCACCGATCTTCAAATATCTGCCGACCGGCATTGCAAGCCCGCGCAAAAATATCGCTATCAACGCCGCTGAAAATATCAGCAAAATAACGTCGATAGTGAAATAAATGAGAACAACCAGCAGTATGACCGCAACAATTATCGCGGTAGCGACGAGCACGCTGCGGGCTATCGATGTGTCGTGAGGAGCGTTGGGCATCGTTTAAACAAGGCGTTTGTCGATAAGCAATTCGGCATTCAATATCGCTGACCCGGCCGCACCTCGGACAGTGTTATGGCTGAGCGAGACAAAACGATAGTCAAAAACATTATCGGGAAAAACACGCCCGACGGTTATCGTCATTCCATTCCCACGGTCGCGGTCAAGCCTCGGCTGTGGCCGCGAAGGCTCGTCACACACATCCATAAAGCGTTCCGGCGACGAATGCAGTCCGAGCGAAGGAAACTCTTTCATCGCTTCGATCACGTCTTCCATCGTCGCACTTTTTTTCAGATCGACTCGCACCGACGCCGTATGGCCATCGAGCACATCGACGCGAAAACATTGTGCAGAGACCGTAAAATCAGCCTTTTCAATCGCTCCATCGCGAAAAACGCCAAGTATTTTTTGCGCCTCGGTCTCGACCTTTGGCTCTTCGCCGGCGATATAGGGCAGCACGTTGTCGGTAATATCCATCGCCGAAACACCAGGATAACCGGCACCCGAGATCGCCTGCATCGTGGTAACAGCGACTGATTCCACGCCAAATTTTCGATGCAAAGCCGCGAGCGGCGGTGCGAAACTCGCAACCGCGCAATTAGGATTTGTGACAATAAATCCCTTACCGAATCCGCGCTTTTTCTGTTGGACCTCTATCAAACCCAGATGATCGGCATTTATCTCCGGTATCAATAGTGGCACGTCTTCGTCCATTCGATAGACGGACGAATTACTGATGACAGGAAATCCGCCACGCGCAAACGCTTCCTCAGTATCACGAGCGACCGCTGACGGCAGGCTCGAAAAAACTATCTCGCAATCAAGCGGCGGCTCGATAGGTTCGACAACGATGTCACGGACATTCTCAGGAATCTCGCCCGTCAACTTCCACGCACAAGCCTCGCCATACGTCTTCCCGGACGAACGGTCAGACGCAGCAAGCGCCGTTATCTCAAACTGCGGATGCCCTTGCAGCAACTGTATAAATCGCTGGCCGACCGTTCCGGTCGCGCCCAATATTCCAACTCTATATTTCTTCACTTTTACCTTTTTACTTTTGCCTTTTTACTTGGCGATAGCCGCCTTCATCCGTCGCACACCCTCAGCCATTTTTTCTTCGGTGTTGCAGAATGAAATGCGAAGAAATCCTTTCGCCTCAGTGCCAAAGGCAATTCCCGGAACGGTAATTACACGATTCTGGAGACATTTTTCAGCGATCTCAAGATCATCGCCCAGCGAACGAACGTCAAGCATCGTATAAAACGCGCCTTCGGGCGAGGTTGCTTTTAGGCCAAGTTCCTTGTCAAAAAGATCTACAAGAAAATCGCCGCGTTTTTTATAAACTTCACGGGCATGATGTTTGAATTTTTCCGCCTCGTCCGTCCAGCCGAGCAAACTAGCCTTTTGCGTTATCGCCGACGTACAGACCGTAAGAAATCCGTGCAACACATGAATAGCTTTCATTATCTCAGGCCGCGAACTCGCCGCCCAACCGAGCCGCCAACCGGTCATACTTAAGGATTTTGACAGTCCGCTGACGATCACCGTACGGTCGTAAAACTCCGACGCCGAATGCGGCCGCTCGGTAAAATAAAGATCGCTGTATATCTCGTCCGAGATCAGATAAATTCCCGTTCCGTCTAAAACTTCTGCAATTTGTTTGAGATCGGTTTCTGTAAATATTTTCCCGGTTGGATTCGACGGCGAGATAACGACCGCAGCCTTTGTTTTCGGCGTGATGCCGCGTTTGAATTCTTCAATATCAAATTTGAAATCCTGATCGGCGGGCAAACGATAATAAACCGGATTCCCCTGAGCGATTCGCACACACGCATCGTATGCAGGAAAGCTCGGGTTCGGCAGCAGCACATCGTCACCGGCATCGACTATCGACAAAAACGCGGCCGTCATCGCCTCCTGTGAGCCGCAGGTCACGACAACATCGCTCAAGCCCAAATTCAGATGTGGATATTGCTCCGCGATCTTTTCACGCAACGCCGGTAATCCCGGATGCGACGTGTAGCCGTTCTGTTCCCCAAGCGTCACCCGAGCCGCCTCTTCACGCAAAAAATCCGGCGTCGGCAAGTCTGGTTCGCCAAGCCCAAAATTGATACTGTCCGGCAAAGCCCGCTCAAAAAACTGCCGTATCAACGTCGGCTGCAAACCCTGCAATCGCTTTGGCAACTGAAACTCAGCCTTTTCCTTCATTGCATTCATTCTTCTTTTTCCTATTTTCTTATTTTCTTATTTCGTGGATAAAACGCTTTAAATATCTATCCACGAAACAGATCAACCAGATCAAACAAAGAAAATGAAAAGAACTAGCTAGGCTGTTTAGTTTCCTCGGCTTCAATATCTTCTTCGATCTCTTCGCGTAGTTCCCCGACCTCAAGATTAAACTCGCCTTCGGCCGCCGTATTCGGGTCGGCAGTCAGTATTCCGCCGATCGTTTCGATCTCGCCGATTATCTTTTGGCCGAGCCCGGTAATGCGGTCGGCTATCGGGTGTTTTTTATGTGTGTCGTGTGTTTCGTCGTTAATTCCGCTCATAATTCGATTCTAAGACAATAATGAAATTAGATAAACCGGAGTTGGCTATGATCGCTCTAGCGAAGGTAGTCTTCGAGTTTTGTAGAGGCATCGGTTTTCTCATCACGGTACTTAACAATAATCGGGCAATAGATCGAAAGACCGTTTTCGTGGCCAAAGCCTTTTGTGATCGCCCGCGAGCCTTGCACGACAACGGCACCGGCTGGTATCTCAAGCGGACGTTCGCCGTCCGATTTGATGACGGTTTCGTTTACAAGATCGAAAACAGGTGTCGAACGCGTCAGGATTACGCCCGATGCCAAAACTGCTCGTTCCCGGACTATCGTTCCCTCATAAACACCGGTGTTGCCGCCGACCAAAACGTCGTCTTCGATAACAACCGGCACGGCTCCGACAGGCTCAAGCACACCGCCGATCTGGGCAGCTGCTGAAAGATGCACGCGTTTACCGATCTGAGCACACGAACCGACAAGCGCGTGGCTATCGACCATCGTTCCTTCATCGACATACGCACCGACGTTTATCCAGCATGGCGGAGCGAGCACAACGCCCGGCGCGACATACGAACCATCACGTATCGACGAACCGCCCATCACGATTCGTACATTGTCATCGACCGTCATCGGCCTGATCGGAAACGTGTCCTTATCAAAAAATTTCAAGGTTTCGGTCGGCTGCGATATCTCGACCAACTTGCCCATCCGAAACCCGAGCAAAATTCCCTGCTTGACCCAGGCGTTTGCGTGCCAGTTCCCGTCCGTATCTTTTTCAGCCGAACGGATCTCGCCGCGACGAAGTGCAGCCTTGAATTCCTCAAACACGACACGATCATCAGAAGTAAATTCCGATGCAGTGAAAAGCTTCTCGATCTTGTCTTGCAGTCTCATTAATATTTAAAAGTCTCGCAGTGAATTACGTCTGGCTCAAACTCAAGGAGATACTGCTCGTCCTCTGGATAATACTTCGCCTTTTCAAAATCTTCGCCGGCGAATTTCTTGATGCTTTCGTAGCTGTCCCATTCCGTTACGGTCCAGAAATGGCAGACATCGTCCTCGACGCGTCGCAATATTTTTACGCTCAGGTTTCCATCGGTCTTTTTGTAATCCGCAACGCCCGAGACGTTAAGAAACTCAAGGTATTCGTCCGCGTGTTTCGCAAGCGTCATTCCATGCCAGATACGTGTTATTGCGTTCAATTTCATTGCCTCTTTTGTTCTCCGAAATACGACTAACGTGTTGTTTCTGGCTGACAGCTATTAGCTGATAGCTGTTAGCTGAACAAAAACTCCAATCCGCCCAACAAGAATTCAGTTCAACCCAAGTTCTTTCATCACGGACTTCAGTTTCGCTCGCGTCTCAGATGTAACAGGCACGAGCGGCAGCCGTAGATTTTCTTCTAGCAGCCCCATTTCCTTCATCACAAATTTGCACGGAGCAGGTGATGATTCTATAAAATTTGCATCCATTAGCGGCAAAATTTTGTAATGAATCTTTCGTGCGAAATGGAATGAACCGGCAAGAGCGTATTCGACCATTTTTGCGGTCTCTTTTGGAATTTCGTTTGAGCAGACCGACACCAACCCATCAGCTCCGAGAGCGATCAACGGCAATGCTGTCGCGTCGTCGCCGGAAAATATCTTAAAGTTCTTCGGACGGTTTTTGATGATCTCCATCACCTGCGAAAAATTCCCTGAGGCTTCTTTTGTCGCGACGATATTCTCGTGCTTTTCGGCAAGCCTCAGCGTCGTCTCGGCCGAAATATTCGAGGCCGTCCGCGAAGGCACGTTGTAGAGCATTATCGGAAAGTCTTTCACGCTCTTAGCGATCTCGGAATAATGTGCGAACAACCCTTCCTGTGTCGGCTTGTTGTAATACGGAGCCACGATGAGCGCCGCGTCGGCGCCGGCCTCGCGTGCTTTTCGCGTGAAATCGATGGTCGCGGCCGTATTATTACTGCCCGTTCCGGCGATCACTTTTGCTTTAAGCCTGTGCGCGGCTGCGACCGTCAGTTTGATAACGTGCAGCCGCTCCGCGTCCGACATCGTAACGCTCTCGCCGGTCGTCCCGCACGGCACCAAAAGCTTCACGCCGCCCTTGATCTGGCGTTCCACCAGCCGCTGAAAACACGCATCGTCCACCGACCCGTCCCTAAAAAAAGGCGTAACCAATGCCGTCCCCACACCACGCATCCAATCAACCCGCAAAGTCATACAGATATCTTATAACACCTATTTGCAGAAGCCCGCACGAAGTAAGATCGATCTCCATCAAACGCCCGCGTAGCGGGCAATTAGCATGTAGCCCATAGCCAACGGCTATGGGAACGAGCCAACCGATCTCCGAGCTATCGTAGATAGCGACACCGCTTAGGACCACAGATACCGCTCGTCGAATTCTATCCCGGCCTGCGTTAACATCCCTTTGAACTCGTCTTCGAATAGCGTGCCGAATTTGCCAAAATGCGACCCCGTATCGCTCGGTCTAACTGTATGAATACCTTCTAGGTTCGGATGTTGGCCAATTAACACGATTTCATAACTGCTGTCGCCGTCAGGATCGGTGGTTACGCGAATTCGAGTAGTGTAGCCATTACTGCAAATAGTGGTCCTTTCAACAAACACGACCTGTTTAACTCTATTTCTACTCGGCATAAGGTTTTTCCGCATTTGCTAAGCGGGGCTTTCCGTTCTCCTCGTCATTTGCCAATAATGCTACATTCCGGCTCAATACAAGAATGTCGGACGAATCTGTGAGATCGTAGAACGACGGGATGAGAGATTAGGCTCTATTATTTTACGGTAAGGACCCGACATTTTGTAGTTGTTTTTTGTTTCATTCTTCGGCCGTCTTTGCTAAGTTTTCGTTGTGAGCACCGTTATAAGCAAATATCTTGCGGCGGCTTTTGTAGTTTCGTTATTGGCGATGTTTCAGAGTGGATGCCAACAGCAGAAAGTGCCGGCCGATAACAGCACTCCCGAACCGGCGAGGATCATTCCGATAGCAGATCATTTCGGCTATCCGGTCGGTCCTGACAAGATCATTACTCAGGCGAGGGATTCGAAAGACGAATGGTTCAATGCACTGGACTTTGGCGAGGACAACCATCTCGGCGAGGACTGGAATAAAAACTCTGGCGGGAATACCGATTGCGGTGAACCTGTTTTCGCCACCGCGCATGGTGTTATCACTTATGCATCTGACGCCGGGCCGGGTTGGGGAAATGTCGTGATGATCACACACACGCTTCCAAACCGCTCAAAGGTGCAGACGCTCTACGGACATTTGCAGGAGATAGTGAAAACTTCCGGCGAGGTCGGCAAGCGTGAACAGATCGGAAAGATCGGCAACGCCAACGGGAAGTATCTCTGCCATTTGCACTTTGAAATTAGAGAACAATCGTCACTAATGTGGGACAAGGTAGGTCCGGGCTATTCGACGGAACGATCTGGTTGGGTCGATCCGTCGGACTTCCTCGACCAGCGACTCGAAAAATAAAGTTCACGAAGGTGTTCCACCTCCGCGCTTTACCTGACCTTGCAGCAGCGAATAAGATCTCGCATGTTGCATACATAATATTCTTTACAATACTTGCAACAGATGCTATCCTCTGAAATGGCGTTCGATGGAACGCAAACCTTTGCTCTTTGAGAATTTTATCTTAGTGGTCGGAGTGTGTGAATCGAGACAACCAGACCAGAAATGCTCGAAAACCGCGACTTTTGTTACAGCTTGTTTCAGGCGCGCTTGTACCGACTGAAACAAAAATGGGCAAAATAGCGATCTTTGTTCCGCTCTGTTCCGTTCGCGCTCGCGCACGGCGGAACAAAAATGGGCAAAAACAGCGATTTTTGTTCAATCGTGTTCAATTCGGGCTCGCACACAATTGAACAATAATCGGGGAAAGTGAGCATTTTGATGGTTTTGTTTCATTGAAGGATCATGCAGGTATTGCCAACAGGCGTTCGGCCATTAGATCGGTGAATTCGTAGAAACCTTTTTTGTTCTCGATCCATTCGGCGGCCATCACGGCCCCCAGAGCGAATCCTTCTCTAGTTCGAGCGGTGTGTTCGAGCAATATTTGATCGGCGGCGGCGTCAAAACCGACGCGATGCGTTCCGGGAATATTTCCGGCTCGCGTGGCGGCGATATCACCGATCGCGACCTGTTTTGACACGAGCTCTTTCAGTTTCAGGGCAGTGCCGCTTGGAGCATCTTTCTTTTTTGAATGATGCTGTTCCTCGATAAAGGCCTCGTATTCGGGAAATTTCGCAAAAAGCTCCGAGGCAAATTCGGCGATGCGATAAAACAAATTTACTCCGATTGAAAAATTCGCACCGTAAACCATCGCTCCGCCGCCATCGGTCACGATCCGCTCGATCTCATCGCGCTGTTCATTCCAACCGGTCGTGCCCTCGACCAGCGGTATGCCTGCCAAAACACACGCCTCGACATTGCGGCGGACAGCAACAGCGACGGTGAAATCTATCGCAACATCGGCGATCCGCAGCGTTTCGGCAAGTTGAGCCGCAACAAGGCCATCATGATTCCTGTTCACAACAACAGCGATCTCATGCCCTTGTTCCGTCGCCAATTTTTCAACCATGCTCCCCATCGAGCCATGGCCTATCAGTGCAATTCTCATAGGTTATTCAAAGTTCATCCGCCTCATCAGTTCAATAAAGCGCGGCTCGTTTCTCAGATTATTCCACTTTGGTTCGACCTTGAGAAAGGCCATACGCACGTCTTTTTCGACAAATCCCCTTTCCAGATACTCCAGAGCCTTCTCTGTTTCGCCAAGCCCGTTGTAACCAAGAGCGATATTTGAAGCAGGTATATAGCGCGTCTGTGACGATTTGAGCATTCCTCAAGGGCGACTCTTGCGTCGTTAAGTTTACCAGCTTTCGCTCATGAATAAGCCCCGAAAGCACCTGTTCCGAACCGCTATCCGAATGCTCACGGTCTTCGGAATGCGTCAATGGCTTCGGCATAAATTCTCAAAAAAGAACGGCTGATAATTTCGGCAACTGGTCTGGAAAGCCCTCGGCTCATCCAAAACCTACAACTTGCCAAATCCTGTCTCCTGTTGCGATAAACATAATAATTATCTTGTCAAGACTCATTCCAGATGCGATGATTTCTAAATTAACTCTAATCTTTCAATCGAAAATGGAGAAATTGGCAAACATGGCGAACATGAATTCTCGTCTTCTGGCGCAGATCAAAATCATCTATCGTTTCCACGATGCGCGCGATTCGTCCGTGTCGGCTTTCTCTTGTTTTTTTCGATAGTCACTCACGCCGAACTCCTGCCAATAAAAACCTATAATGTCGCCGACGGTTTGCTGCGTGACGATGTGCAAAAAATTAGGCAGGATTCGCGTGGTTTTCTGTGGTTTTGCTCATTTGAAGGCGTGTCGCGTTTCGACGGTTACGGATTTACCAATTTCCGGACTGATGACGGTCTGCCGGATCGCCATGTTAGAGATATTTTGGAAACGAAGAACGGCTCGATTTGGATAGCGACCGACGCGGGATTGGCAAGGCTCAATCCAAAAGGAATTCGCGGCTCAAAGGAAAGCCCTCTCTTCACGATTTATCTGCCCGATAATCCAAAAGCAAAACTGATTCAGGTTTTGTTTGAAGACAAAGACGAGACAGTTTGGGCCGGCACTGCCGATGGACTTTATAAATTAAACAAAAACGATGAACTCGAAAACGTGCCGCTTGAAGATTCTCCAACCGGCAGAATTGAAATTACTTCAATCATTCAAGACCGGCGCCGGGCGTTGTGGATCGGAACATTTGGAAATGGTTTATTTCATTTATCTTCATTAGGGCAGATCAACAAATACACTACTGCCGACGGCTTGCCCGCGAATAATGTCGCATCTTTGCTCGAAGACAGCGATGGACGAATTTGGGTGGGCCTACGCCCTGATAAAGAGGGCGGTCTGGTGCGACTGGTCTCTGAACCCGCGCGCGGCGAATCAATTGTCGAGCGTGCGTTTGCGATGAACGACGGATTACCCTCAGATTGGGTGACTGACATTTATCAGGCTAGAAACGGGAAATTCTGGATTGCGACACTCTCCGGTCTATGTCTTTGGCAAGGCGATGGTCAGAATCAGGTTTGCGAGACCTATACCGCGGAGAACCGTTTATGCGACTTCGACGTTTGGAGCATAACGGAAGACAAAGACGGAAACCTCTGGACAGGAACGGGGTGCGGAGCTAAAAAGCTATCGCGTTACGGTTTTACGACTTACACTGAAGCGGACGGACTGGATAATACCAATGTTAAATCGATTTTTGAAAATACGGCGGGCGATTTGTTTGTTTACGTCAATACTAAAACCAACAAATTAACAGTCAATCGTTTTGACGGCAGCCGCTTTGCAACGAAAGAACTAAATCTGAATGGAGCTCTAAACTCCAAGCAAACCATTCGGCAAGACAGCCGTGGGATGTGGTGGATTCCGACCGCACAGGGACTTTTTCGTTATCCGGAAAATACCGATTTCATCGATTTGGCTCGAATTGCGCCGGTAGAAGTCAAAACCGGCGCGATGAGTAATTCAATTTCTCGCATTTTTGAGGATTCAGCGGGTAATATCTGGATTACGACAAATGTATCCGCGTTTGAGTTGTTACGATGGGAACGCGCCACGAACACTTGGCACGATTACACGAAAGATGTCGGCTTTTCATCGAAACGATTCGGTATCGTTTTTCTTGAAGATCAAAGCAGCAATCTCTGGATTGCTACCGGAAGCGACGACAACGACAGTGCTTTGATCCGCTACCGCGACGGCAAATTCAAAGTTTTCACTCAAACAGACGGCTCACCGCCCGGCTGGACGAAGGATATGTTTTTAGACCACGCCGGACGGATCTGGCTGGCAAACAATACATGGGGCTTGCTGAGGCTCGACGAAGTAAACGCTGACAATTTAAGTTTCACTCGTTATACGACTACCGACGGGCTTTCGAGTAATGGAGTTTATTCCGTAACTGAGGACGAGTTCGGCAGGATCTACGCGGGAACGGGAAGCGGACTTGACCGATTAAATCCTGTTACTCGACAAGTCGAAAATTTTGCGTCTGCCGACGGCTTACCGCACGGCTGGGTCAATGAAGCTTACCGTGATCGCAAAAACGCCCTTTGGTTTGGTGTGACGTACGGTTTAGCTCGTTTCGTACCCGAACCGGAAATGGAGCGAAAACCGCCGAACATTTTAATTACCGGTTTGCGCATCGATGGTGAGGCTCAAGCGGTGTCGATTTTGGGCGAGGCCGCGATTCCGCACCTTAATTTAAGTTCCGAGCAGCGTCAGATAAGCGTGGATTTTCTTGGTCTGGGCGCAACTTTGGGTGAAAAATTAAAATACGAATACCGTTTCGGAGATTCCGATTGGACCACAACGACTGAACGAACGCTTAATTTTGCAAATCTCGCGGCGGGTGATTATCGTTTTGAAGTCCGCGCTCAGACAGCCGACAGAATTTACAGCCTTGCACCCGCTACCGCCGCTTTCCGAATCGCTGCCCCGATCTGGCAACGCCCCTGGTTTATCGCTCTCACCTTACTTTTGATCGTATCGGCAATTTATCTTTTCTATAAGAACCGATTCTCACGGCTGCTTGAAATGGAACGAATGCGTACCCGTATCGCGGCCGATCTGCATGACGATATAGGTGCGAATCTGACGCGTATTTCGTTGTTGAGCGAGGTGGCGAAACAAAAATCATCTAACGGAAACGACAATCTGTTGGGTTCGATCGCAAATATCGCCCGTGAAAGCGTTGCTTCGATGAATGACATCGTCTGGGCGATCGGCCTTGATCACGACCGTATACTTGATTTAACTCGGAGAATGCGCCAACACGCCGAAGACATTTTTGAAATGCGCGACATTGAACTTGACTTCAACGCACCGGCTGAAGATTCGGATTTGAAATTGAGCATCGGCATCAGGCGCGACGTACTGCTGATCTTTAAGGAAGCCGTCAACAATGCGGCGCGACATTCCGGCTGCTCGAAGGTTCAAATCGATTTTCGTTGTGAGAATTGGATTTTAACGCTGAAGATCAGAGACAACGGCAAAGGCTTCGAATCCGCAAATTCCGAGAGCGACGGACAAGGATTGAGAAGCATGGCTCGCCGCGCAAAAGCTCTCGGCGGCATATTGAATATCGTGTCTTCGCAATCGGGCGGAACCGATATTAACTTTCATTTCCCTTTACCAAAGATTAATCAACTTTAGCCTGCCTACACAAGTAGGTAGGCGACATCTCGATATTTTTCCGATAAATTAAATTGAAGTGATCGTAACTACCGAACCACTGACAATTAGAGCATCGCCCTCAATGCGGGTCGTCCTGATCGAAGACCTTCGCGACATACGCGAAGGATTGGCCGCGTTGATCAACGGCACTGAAGGTTTCAAATGTATTGCGGCGTTTGGAAATATGGAAACCGCGTTATCACGGATTGAAAAAGAGAAGCCGGATGCGATTTTAACCGATCTGGGTTTGCCTGGGATGAGCGGCATCGAAGGCATTGAGCGGCTGCGCGAGATTTTTCCCGATGTGCCGATCATTGCTCTCACTATCTATGACAACGACACAGAGATCTTTAATGCATTGTGCAATGGAGCAAACGGCTACCTATTAAAAAATACGCCGCCCGCCCGCCTTCTCGAAGCATTGCAGGAAGCCGTCAATGGCGGCTCCCCGATGTCGCCAAGCATTGCTGCCCGTGTCGTCAATCTCTTTCGTACCTTTCGCCCGCCTGAACACGCCGATTATTACCTAACGCCGCAGGAAATGGCCCTTTTAAAGTTACTTACCGAAGGCCATCATAAAAAGACCGCAGCGCGTGATCTCGGCATTTCGTTCCACACGGTCTCCTTTCACTTGAAAAACATCTACCAAAAACTTCAAGTCCACTCAAAAACCGAGGCCGTCGCCAAAGCATTGCGCGAAAAGCTGGTTTAAACTTCGGCTTCTTATTCATTCCCTCATCCTCTTTCCTCCCTACACATCAGAGTAGTTATAATCCTAAACCGCATTTAGTAAAAAGGATGTTCAGAATAGTGAGCAGTTTTTGAAAGCGGCGAAATTGTGTCCGGCAGTACGCGGAAGGGAGAAAGTTATGGCAAGGAAAGAACTAATGGATGGGTCGGACGGCGTTTTCACACTTAATGAAACTCCGATCGGAAAGAATGGCGACAACCGCAAGAAAAGTGACGTACAGCTGGTGCAGTTTTTCCTGCATCAGTTTTTTCTAAAAAACCCCGAGCTTTTTC